>JAKQHM010000024.1 GCA_029572935.1 Bacteroidota bacterium | reverse complement strand
GTAAAACTTGCAAAAAGAGGCTAGTATGGACTATAGTAGCCAAAGGAGAAGCCGCCTTAGAAAAGGCTGCGTTTTTGCCCACTTTTTGCGCGACAAAAAGTGGGAAAGTTTAATTTTAAAAAATTATTTTGGACAGTTGTGTCGTAAATACATCACTTAAATATTAACTATTTTTAATATATGAAAAAAATCGCGGTATAGTAAAGCTCTTTGAGTATCCTTAATACTGCTGTTTTTCAGCGACCAGGCTTGCCCAGCACTTTTGAGTTGAGGCTGGATCGGAATGGAGTAGGTACAAGTGAAAAAAAAATTCTAAATTTGCTTTTCAATCATGTATATCATACATTTTATCAATGAATAAAGTATTAAACTTTATAATCATATTATATCTAATCTCTATTTCATTCGCTCCTGTTGCTTACGCGCAGGACTTTGAAGCAGGATGGTCGCTGGGAGGAGCCAATTATTCAGGAGATCTGACTGAAAACGCAGCCGCCTCGCTGCGTCAAACCAGAGCTGCAGGTGGGATATTGGTTCGATATTCACTACACCCGTTTTTTGGGGTCCGTTTGCAGTTTCATCTATTGCAACTTACTGCATCAGATGCCATTTCGAAGCAGGATTGGAAAATCAAAAGAAATCTGAGTTTTCATTCAACTGTGCAGGATTTTGATTTTTTATTCGATATCAAACCATTTGGAGGATATCAAATGTTGGGCCGTTGGTCACCCATTGTATCGGCCGGATTCAGCATTTTCCATTTTGATCCGATGAGGAATTTTGAAGGAAACGATATCAGATTGGTGGAATTGGGCACAGAAGGTCAAGGCTTGCCAGGACGACCTCCATTTTACAGGTTGAGTTCAACTTCACTCAGTTTTGGAGGCTCCTTGCACTATCAGATCAACTCGAAATGGTCAACATTTATCGAAGCCATGTGGAGGAGCACAAGCACAGATTTTCTCGACGATGTGTCCGGGAAATATGCCGATTATGATTTGTTATTGAACAGTAGGGGCAGAATCGCTGCCGAGATCGGCAACGGGATTAAAGCACCCGCGGGAGCTCAACGTGGAAATATCCACGACAATGATTGGTTTCAAACTTTCTTACTGGGCTTTCAATACAAACTATTTGATCTGGGATATCAGGACAAACGACAAAAAAAATCCAGCAGGGGCAAGTTGAAAAATCCGACAATCCGGTAAAACATGCACCCCAAGCTCCCGATACAGGTCTTAAAACAATATTGGGGATACTCTGAGTTCAGGTCCGGACAGGACGCCATTATCGCCTCCATCCTTCGTGCACAGGATACTTTTGCTCTGCTGCCTACCGGTGGGGGAAAATCTCTCTGCTATCAGGTACCCGCCCTGATCCTGGAAGGTGTATGCCTGGTCGTTTCTCCCCTGATCGCGCTCATGCAGGATCAGGTCACGGCATTGCGCAAGAGAGGTGTCCCGGCTTCGATGTTTTACTCTGGACTGAATGCTGTCGAGCAGGAATCCCTGATGCATGCGGTGATCCAGGGAGAAATCAAAATCCTGTATCTCAGTCCGGAAAAACTGGGATCGCTTTTGGTGCACAGCTGGTTTCGGCAGGTGAACTGGAGTTTTTTAGCAGTGGATGAAGCGCATTGCATTTCCCAATGGGGACATGACTTCAGACCTGCTTATCTCAAAATTCAGGCATTCCGGAAGATCTCCGAATGTCCGGTCATAGCCCTCACAGCCACCGCTACGCCGGAAGTTCAAAATGAAATATGCGAAAAACTGGAATTAAGAAATCCATTCATTTTTAAAAGTTCTTTCGTCAGAAAAAACATATCGCTGAGTGTCCTGGAAGAAGAAAACAAGGCGGACAAAATGAGCAGGATCCTGAAAAAGTTAGGCGTATCCTCTCTGGTGTATATGCGCAACCGGAGTCATACGGTCTCAACAGCCAGATACCTGAATCAACAGGGTATCCATGCCGGATTTTATCACGCCGGTCTGGAATTACAGGAACGAAAATCTGCCCTGGATCGGTGGTTGCGGGACGAAACTCCTGTGATGTGTTGCACCAACGCTTTTGGAATGGGCGTGGACAAACCGGATGTAAATCTGGTCCTGCACATGGATCTGCCGGACAGCATCGAGGAATATTTTCAGGAAGTGGGGCGCGCAGGCAGAGGGGGCCAGCGTTCATATGGCGTGTTGTTGTATCACGAGCGGGATCTTTTAAAATTATCGGAAAAGGCGAATTCAAATTATCCCTCCGAAGAAAAACTACTGAAATTTTACGAAGAACTGATCAGGATGCTCCCAGCCGATCGGAAAAGCTTCGAAATAACGCCCGACCTGATTGGATTATCCTCAACATGCAACCTGGGAATCAAGGAAATTTATACCTGTCTACGCTGTCTTGAAAAGGCAGGAGTCATCGAAATGGAGCATGATGCCCTGGAACCGAGCTTGCTCCACTTTCACATGGCACCGGACCAGCTCTACCTGGAAATGGAAGCAAGATCCCTGGCAAAAGAAACCGAGTGGATCCGTACGATACTGAGGATGTACGAATCCATCCTGGATGTTCCGGTCAAAATTCACGAAGACCTGCTTTCTCAACTGTTGGGTATATCTTCGGAAGAATTGAGCGAATTTTTGCTTATTCTGAACCGAAATCAACTCATCAAATACACGCCCAGGTCAAAGGCCACACTCATAATAAGCATCGCAGATCCGGATATCAGGATCCCGGATCTGAGTGCGATACATGAATTGCGCAGCAGATATGAGCGCAGACTGGAGTATATGAAAGATTTTGTACACACCGTAGATTGCCGGCAATCCTTTGTCCTTCGGTACTTTGGCGAAAACCCGGAGGCGGATTGCGGAATATGCGACCATTGCCTCAGAAAAAAACAAAGCTCCCCTGATCCGCAACAAAAGAAAAAGTACGAAAGGAAGATTTTGCATTTGATCGAAAAGCACCGGGAAATCCTGCTAAGGGAAATGCTTTCCCAATTTCCTTCCCATCAAAAAGAACGGATCGAAGAAATCATACTGGAACTGATCGGAGAAGAAAAGATCATCAGGAAGTTTGACAAGCTCATGGCCCCATCCGAAAAATAATTCTATCGCTTACCCATCAATCCACGTATTCTACCAGGGCGTCGTCCAGAGCAGGTTTGCCGGCCAGTCTCAGGTACACTCTGGCTGTCAACACCACATCTTTTTCGCAATACTGAGCGATCCGATTCACATCGTTTTCTTTCCAGAATACTTTGCCAACATCCTTGCCGCTGATATCTGATTTGGAAGTCGGCAAACCCAGACAAGCCGCCAACAGGTCCAGCGAGGTAAAATTTTTCACATCTCCAAATTTCCACAATTCCAGAGTGTCCACAATGTAATTTGTTTCCCAGGGTTTTCTCCCTGAAAGCTGCAGAATGGCCGGGATCTCTATCTGATGGATGACGGCCCGTCTGCATAAATAAGGCAGATCAAACTCCCGGATGTTGTGACCACAGAATCCATGCTGTCTGGGATCAGAAAAATGCCGGCCCACCAGGTTGAAAAATTCTCTGAGCAATGCACCTTCTTCTCCGGTAAAACTTTTGACGCGAAAAGTGGCACCATTGAAATATCCGATGCTGATGCATACGATCCGGCCAAATTCTGCAAAAATGCCGGCCCGGTCTGAGTACAATTGCCCCGGACTCTGATCCGGATGCTGAAGCGCCATAAAACGGGATTTCGTCGCCCAAAGATCTTTCCAGCGATCATTAAGCTGCTCATAATCAGGACTTCCGGACACCGTCTCGATATCCAGGAACAATAACTTTTGATTCTCCATGTTATTTCTTAAAATGTTTTAACAATATTAGACAATTACTCCTATTTTTACGAAGTTAATTAATAAAAGGATAGAAAAATGGCAGACAACAAATCGAATCAAAATCTTAAAGCCTTTGGGCTGGTAGCGATCCTGGCCTTATTGGGTGCAAACGTGTATCAATTTGTCAACAACAACAGTCTACGGCAGGATAATGTAGCCAAGGAGACCGAAATCATGGACCTGGATAAGGCAAAGGTCGAACTGGAAAAACAATATCAGGACGCAGTCGCGGAATTGAATACGATGAAGACGGATAATGAGGAACTCAACAGAAGCATTGAAGTTCAAAAAGAAGAGCTCCGTATCCAGAAGGACAAAATCAACCTGCTTTTAGGTGACAGCAAAAATCTACGCAAGGCCAGAGAAGAAATGGCCACTATGAAGGCCAAGTTAAGTGAATACGTGGCGGAGATCAATAGGCTGAAAGAAGATGTGCAGCAATTGAATAATCAGAATCAGCAGCTGTCAGCCGACAAGGATCAGCTGAGCAAAGAGGTTCAGATGAAGGATGCCCAAAACCGCGAATTATCAGAGACCAAATCCTCCCTGATGAATGAAAAGGAAAACCTTTCAGCCGAAAAGGAGGCACTCAGGGCCCGGGTAAATAAAGCCACAGCCATCCAGCTTTCAAAGGTGGAAGTCGAAGGATTTCAATCCAGAGACGGCAAAAAAGCCAAGTCAAAGTCATCAGCCTCAGAGGTAGATTTCCTTCAGGTTTGTTTCAAAACCACCAAAAATGCCCAGACAGATAGTGGAAAGGAAACTTTTTACATCCGGATTATCAGCCCCATTGGAGAAACACAGACCAACGAATCTGCAGGCTCCGGCATGATCCGCAATCTGGCCACCAATGAAGAAGTAAAATACAGCACCACGGCCAATGTAAGTTATACCAATACGGAGCAAGAGGGATGCGGAAAATTCAGCAACCCTGGCGGTTTCCAGAAAGGTATCTATCAGGTGGAGGTCTATAACAAAGGATACAAAGTGGGCGAGGGTAAATTAAAGCTCAAGTAAGACACTACCCGCTCCGATTCTGTAAAGAATTCTCCAGCAGTTGTAACTAATTTCATTTATTTGCGGTCAAATGAAAGTTTGCCATGGGTAGAATATTGATGCTGGGATCCAACGGTCAGATTGGCACCGTACTGGCAGAAGCACTCAGAAATAAGTATGGTTCTGATCAGGTCATCACCTCTGATCTCAGGCCTCCCAAACATCAAACCGGAAGGTTCCTGGAACTGGATGTTCTGGACAAGGAAAAACTTTCCCGGACTATCGATGAATTGGGCGTCAGTCAAATATATCATCTGGCCGCCATTTTATCCGCCAGCGGAGAAAAAAATCCCGAATTGACCTGGAAGGTAAACATGCAGGGTTTGCTGAACGTGCTGGACCTGGGCGTTGAAAAGAAGATAGAGCGAATTTTTTTCCCCAGTTCAATAGCCATTTATGGTCCCACCACGCCCAAGCAAAATACTCCGCAATTTGGTTCTTTCATGCCGAGCACCGTATATGGAATCAGTAAAATTACCGGAGAAATGTGGTGCGAATATTATCACAAACGCTACGGCCTGGATGTACGCTCCTTGCGCTACCCCGGGGTCATCGGTTGGCAATCCCTGCCGGAAGGTGGGACCACAGATTATGCCGTTGAAATTTATCACGGCGCCTTGAAAAACAAGCACTACGCCTGTTTTTTGAAAGCAGACACCAGACTGCCCATGATCTACATGGACGATGTAATCCGTGCCACGATCGAACTGATGGAAGCAGATGGGAACAGACTGAGTCTGAGGTCCGGTTACAATCTGTCGGGCATGAGTTTTACACCAGCCGAAATTGCAGCGGAGATCAAAAAACACATTCCAGACTTCCATATTGACTATCAGCCGGATTTCAGGCAACAGATAGCTGAATCCTGGACAGAATCCATCGACGACTCTGCTGCCCGTAAAGACTGGGATTGGAAGCCGGAATTCAATCTGGCAGCCATGACCTCAGATATGCTGGAAAAGCTGGGCCCTCAGTATTAATATTCCTTTAAACTTAGTTGCGCACCTCCCAGGTATTTTTACATTATAATATGATTATCAGATTTTAATACATAATCATATTATTCCATTTGATTATTTATTAAAAAAAGAGGACTGCAATGCGGGCAGTCATGTTAATTTTGCGGTCAAAATTAAACACATGAAAGCCAGGTATTCAGATGAGGAACTCCTAGAATTCAAAGCCCTGATCGACGAAAAACTGATCTCAGCCAAGAAAGAGCTCAACGATCTCGAGCAGCAGATGATGGAATTGCGCGAAAATATGTCTGATGAACAAGGCGGAGATTGGTTTGACGACAGCAGCATCCACACGGAAATCGAGTTTCTCACTAAAATGGCCGAAAGACAAAGGCAATTTGTACAAAACCTGGAAATGGCCCTGGTGCGTATTAAAAATAAATCCTACGGTATTTGTTCAGTCACCGGTGAATTGATCGACAAGCAGCGCCTGCTTTTGGTACCTCATGCCACCAAAAGCGTCAAAGCCAAGGAAAGAGAGACACCCCATCTCCCTCAGGAACCAGTCAGACCCGGGAGTTCGTTTGATGACGAGGAGCCAGGACAACCTGTAGATGAGATGCTCCCCGAAGATTGACCCATTGATTATTCTGCACCGTTGGACGCCCTGATCTGAGAGAAACAAAAGCAAACTAAAATTGAAAAACAACCAAACATCCATCCGCTCTAAGATCAGACCGGAAATCCTGTATGTTTGGACCTGGATTCTTTTTGTCTGTGCCTGGATCTCTGCTTGTGTTCCTCCGGAAATCAAGGATTACAGCATTACCCATTATTCCTTGCAGGATCCTGAAGTTCAGAAAATCATCAATCTTCAGGATGCCCGTCTCACTGATTCCCTCTACGGATTCCTCCAGGACAATCGGGCACATATACGACTACTGGCAGTCAGGGGATTGGGAAATTGCAAGGATTCAAACGCCATTGAACGTATCGCCGGGCTCTTAAAGGACCCAATCGAAGCCGTGCGCAGGCAAGCTGCTTTCAGTCTTGGCCTCATCGGCCACCCCAAAGCTGAGAGTCCGCTGATTCAGGCATTTATACCCGTCGACTCTGCCGGCCCCTTTCTTCAGACCAATGCGGTCATTTTGGAAGCTTTGGGAAGATGTGGAACTGACTCAACCCTTCGCCTGCTCTGCAAAGTAAAAACCTACAAACAAGCTAGACCTTCCTATTTACATGGATGGGTCTCGGCATGGTACCGGTTTGGACTCCGAGGCAAGTTTTGTGCAGAGTCCACCCAAAGCCTGGTGGAAATCTCTGTGGATCCCAAAATCCCGGACAGCACCCGAATCCTGGCTGCGCACAGCCTCATGCGCTTCAAAGAACACGATACCAAACCTTATTTCAATCAGCTTAAGGAAGCCTGTTATCAGGAGAAAGACCCTGACATACGGCTTTGTCTGATTCAGACCTTTGCACGCATCGGCTCCCAATCCGTTTTGACAGAAATGGAAGAACTTTACCGAAGAGGACTGGATGTAAGGGTGCAGACCTCATTAGTCAAAGGTCTCCAGTATTTTCAGGATGGCCGGGGTTACGCCCTTGCTTTAAAGGCCATTCAAAATCCATCCATCCAGGTAGCCATTCAGGGTGCACAGTATTTTCTCGATCATGGGAAAGAAATACACGAAGATGCTCTTGGGGCACTGATCGAACAGGGTGGATTATCCTGGATCGTGAAGTCCATGATATACGAATCCCTGTTGAAGATCACTCCCGCTTATAAGGTACTCACCAAATCCGGGTTAATTTATCAGGTCAAATCACAAATACAACAATCCAAAAATCCATATGAAAAGGCTGCCTACATTCGGGCGCTGGCCGGTGAATTCAAGGAATTGCCCTATCTGCTTACATTGGGTAGCGGCTCACAGGCAGAGGTAGTGCATACTACCCTGACTGAGACCATTCTTAAAATGGTCAAAAGATCTGTTTTCCAACTGACCTATCCCGGACCTAAAAACTCTATTTACAAGAACGTTTCCAGATATCTGGACCAATCCTGCCAAAAAAACAGACTGGGCAGCATTTCCCTGATCGCAGATGCTTTCACTCAAAATGAACTGGTCTACCTCAAGTCGCAATTCAAACCGGATTCAGTGCTGGCCACTGTGCAGGAGAGACTTCAATTACCCCGCGATATTGAAACGTACAACGACATTTCCAAGGCACTTTCCAAATTAAAAAGAATACCTGCTGATATTCGCAAGCCTGGGTACAATCATCCCATAGAGTGGAAATTGCTGGAAGGATTGGGGGACACCATACTGTCAGAAATCGAAACAGACAAAGGAAAACTACAACTGGAACTCTACCCTGCCGCTGCACCCGGGTCAGTGGTAAATTTTCTAAAACTGATAAAAGAGGATTATTTCCGGGACAAGGCCATACATCGCGTAGTCCCCAATTTCGTAATCCAGACCGGATGCCCCAGGGGAGATGGATACGGTGGTCTTGATTATTCGATCCGGACCGAAGTCCATTCAGATTTCACCTATAATGGTGCCGGCATGATAGGTATGGCCAGTGCCGGACAGGATACGGAGTGTTCCCAATTTTTTATCACCTTCACCGCTACACCTCATCTCGACGGTCAATATACCTTATTTGGAAAAATGACCAAGGGCCAGGATGTCCTGGCTGTCATCCAGGTGGGAGATCTGGTGAAAAGCGTGACTATTTCCAACAAATCAAATTCAACCCAACCACAAAATGAAACAAACAGCACTAACTGACAAGCACATCGCTCTTGGAGCGAAAATGGCAGAATTTGCGGGATATAACATGCCCATTTCCTATAAAGGCATCAAGGAAGAACACGATTCAGTAAGAAATTTTGCTGGAATCTTCGATGTATCCCATATGGGTGAATTCATTGTCAAGGGCAAACAGGCCTTTGATCTGGTGCAGAAAGTGACTTCCAACGATGTCTCCAAACTCAAACCGGGAGAGGCCCAATATTCCTGTCTCCCCAATACATCCGGTGGAATAGTGGACGATCTGCTCGTTTACCGTTTGTTTGACGATCAGTGTGCTGAAGGCGAACAGGCCTTTATGCTGGTGGTGAATGCCTCCAATATCGAGAAAGATTGGAACTGGATCAGCAGCTTCAATCAATTTGATACGAGGATGATCAATATTTCAGATCAAACCGGATTGCTTGCTGTACAAGGACCAGCGGTGGCAGATCTTTTGCAGGAGTTTACAGATATTAATTTAAAAAGCATCCCATATTATAGTTTCCGAAAAGGCAGATTCGCAGGAATTGACGATGTGATCATATCTGCGACCGGATACACGGGAGCCGGCGGTTTTGAACTGTACGTAGAGAATTCCCAAACGGCAAAACTGTGGGATACCCTGATGTCCATCTGCGGTCCTAAAGGCCTCACGCCTGTCGGCCTGGGTGCCAGAGATACCCTCAGACTTGAAATGGGATTTTGTCTGTATGGTAATGACATAGACGACACAACCTCTCCGCTTGAAGCCGGACTGGGTTGGATCACCAAAATTCAGAAAGGAGAATTCGTAGGAAGAGACTGGCTGCTGGCACAAAAGTCTGCCGGCCTGAAAAGAAAACTTACTCCCATCCAGCTGGAAGATCGCAGAGTCCCCAGACATGGATATACCATGGTAGATGAAAATGGGAATGAAACAGGAGTGGTGACCAGCGGAACTTTTTCCCCTTCACTCAACATTTCCATCGGCCTTTGTTATTTGCCCATTGAGTTATCCAGGCCCGGCACTACTGTATTTGTCAACATGGGGTCAAAGAACCTGCCTGCCAAAGTGGTGGACCTGCCATTCTACAAGTCTCCCAAATCCTAATGAATCTGATTGTATTGAAGGGACCCTGCCCAAAGACTCAATAAAATATAGTGGAAATAAAACCTTTCCGATATCTGCTCCCGGATCTGAAAAAGATAGAAAAGCACGAATCCTTTTTTAACAAGCTTAAGGAAAATTATACACTGCAGGCAAGTAAGAAAATTTTCCATCCGGTAAAAGAGGCGGGTATCATTGTATACAGGATCCGCACACAGGAGCGCGAATTCCAGGGACTTTTGGCCGGAGTGAATCTGGAAGAGTACCTCACTGGAAACATTAAAAAACACGAAAATACGCTTCTGACCCAGGAGGAGAATATGATCGCACTGACACTTGAAAGAAATGCCATCATCAAACCCGTTCTCCTCTGTTATCCTCCCGAAGATGAAATCGTGAATTTTATTCACCACCAGATCCATGAGCGGGAACCAAACCTCAGCGTCCACTTTCCCAAATCTGAGCAGACCCATGATTTTTACAGTGTACACGAAGAGGCTGATATCCACAGGATCCAAAAGTTATTTGAAAAGAAAGTCCCATCTGCCTATATCGCAGACGGGCATCACAGAATGGCTGCGATCAGTCACATTGTGGAGTCCAGACCAAACTTGCTGGAAAAAGGCCTGGATCATATCATGTGCGCATTTTTCAGTTTTGATCAATTGTCCATATTACCCTACAACAGAGTAGTCGACCTGGAGAAATTGATCGATCCGGATGAGTTGGTGAAAATGTTTGAATCCTTTGGTAAAATAAAGAAAATTGACGAGCGTCGTGAACCTGCCAAAGCCCATGAAATAATCCTTTTATTGGGCGATCGAACGTTCAGATTCAAGTGGCATAAAAAAGTGATTCAACAGGCTGAACATAAAAACGGGATAGCATTTGATATCGACCTTTTCAACGATTACATTTTGCATCGTACACTGGATATTCACGATGTCCGCCGCGATCCCCGTATCAAGTATATTGAAGGCATCAAAGGCATCCGGCAGGTTTCCAAACAGGTGGATCAGAATTCCCATTTGATGGGTGTTTGCTTTTACCCTGTCCACCATAAAGATTTCAAGAAAACTGCCGATCATGGTAAGATATTGCCTCCAAAAAGCACCTGGTTTGAGCCAAGGATCAGGAATGGCCTGGTGGTTCAGGAATTTCCTGCATAAATAATGATGCAGGGGTAAGCTAAATTTTTTTCTGCTCTCCTATCGACATTCTTTCACAACACTCAGTGCTGTATCGATACTTTCTTATTAAAGTCCCTGTTGACGACCATTTGGGCTATATGTAGGGTCAGTTCTGTAGAAACACATAATTCCGACCAGTCTCTGATCTGATGCCGGACGAGCTGAAGCAGGCATTTTTCATGACCTACGTCTTTGACGTTAAAGGACCGCCTGGACCACTCATAAGGTGTCTGAATTTCCATAAACCTGTAATCCTGTATGGTTACGTTGAGATTTTCCTGATGCAAATGAAGGATTTCATGGATACCCAGAACGGGTTCCTGCAAAGAAAACATGCTCAGGGTAAGCAATTCACCTGATTGATTCCTGATGCAAAGAGTATAATTATCGTCCGGATTATCCGGATCGGCCGGTATGATCTGGATCTCAAATTCTACACCCAATGAGCCTTTTGCATTCCATAGATAAACGGCCAGGTCGATCCAGTGACCTGTATTTCCACAAATGCGCGTGCCTTCTTCCGGGGCTCTGTACCAGTGATCCATGGGTATTTTGTGTCCATGTACATGTGCCTGGATCATCAGAGGACTGTTGCGACCGATCAAGGGCACAGCTGCCAAAATAGCCGGAGCATAAGGCCTGTTGTATCCTGCTGTCATCCTGTATCCATATTCCTGTACCAGTTTTTTTAACACAGCCAGGGAATCAAAATTGGTACACAATGGTTTTTCAATATGCACCCTTTTGCCGGCAGCCAATGCTCTTTCTGCATAGGCCAGGTGGGTACTGTGGTTAGAGGCAATGTACACATAGGTACAATCCGGGTTAGCGATCAGATGGTCTGCATCATTGGTATGATCGCGAAACTTCCAGAAACGCTTCATGCTTTCGGACTTCGACAAATCGGGATCGTAGGCTTCCAGAAACCGGTTGCCTAAATTCTGATATAGAAAAAAACAGATGGTGCTAAACGAAAATTGTCCGCAACCAATAACAGAAATGTCTGCCCTTATGGATGGTGCTTTGATAAACCATGAAAAATAATTTAAAAACCTGTTCCGTCTCCTGCCTACAAATTTTACAATACTGCGCTTAAACCCATACAGTCTGAAATAGCCAAAGACTTTGCGCATTTGAAATGTCCAATCCACCACTCCCGTATTTTCTCAAGTCCATTGAAACCGGGATCGCTTCTCCAAAATCACGCTCTCGGATACCATTACTCAGAAACGGGTTTTGACTTTTTCCTGACTATTCCGTAAGAGCTGATATCTCCGGTCTTGATCACCAGGAATTCCTTATTCAGCTTGGTTGTCTGGTCTGAACGGACCTCCAATTTCAGGGACCTGTATTCGGTAAATGGATTGAGCGGATCGGCAAAAACATAATCAGCCGGAATGACTTTGTAGGGTGTGGGTAAATCGATGTGTCGTATTTCGGATGAAAGCAAGGCCCTGAGCATTTTCACATCCGTTTCATCGAGTTTATCGTCGGCGTTCAAATCAGCTGCCAGCAAACGAAGGGGATCTTTTTGTAATAAGGGATTCTGTATCATTTCCTCCAGTTTCAGCAAATCGAATCCATCGATATGGCGCAAATCGTTGAGTGAACACTTCAGCTTCAGCTCATAGGACGTTTCAGTATTTAAATCGAATTGTTCATATTTACCTGACCTGGGAGTCGTAAATGGCATCATGATCTGGCCAGCCGGACTAAGCAACAAGGGCGTCAGGCTGGAAACCGGTTGATTCGTGCCTGCCTGCCTCAGACTAAAGGATAATTCAAATTTGCCACCCTGCAGATTTTTTCTCTTGCAATTGGGAATGCCCAGATTGTTTTGAATTTGAATGGTCGTCTTGCAATAATCCTGATTACCCAAGGTATCCGTCACCCAGATTTCGACTTCATTATCGCCCAGCTCATCGCAGGTAAATGTTTTAACCCGATCATTTTGATCCTTTGAAAAAGAAAAGACCAGTTTTTGGCCGGGACATTTATGGAAGCTTCCCTTGTTGAGATCCGATGCCCAGACCTCGATCATGCCCCTGTCGGGCACGCCATCCTTGTCGTCATCCACGGGCATCAGATCAATGATGGCCCCCGTCAGACAATAAGGAGTGGGAGGAATTTTGCTTTCCACACGGACCACCATTTCACATTTTATCTCAGTTCCGCAGGCATATTCAGCCGTGAAGTAAAACTTCGTGATCCCAACAGGATAGATTCCACTGGCATCAGCTCCCTGCCCCCTGGCGTAGGGAGAATTATTTCGGATCACAAAGGGTATGTTGCATACGGACACAAACTGAGCGGGAGGCAGGCTGACATCGGCCCCACCACACTCCTTGTCTGCGATTACCAAGGTATCTTTCAGGCAGATCAAAGCAGCTGTAGGATCGGTGGTAATGAGCTTGATCACCTGTGTGCCCACAAAAATACCTGCTCCCGGATTGGTATAAGGGTCATACACACACCAATCCAGCACCTTCCAGGTCCGGACTATTTTGGTGCATCCCTCCGTGGTTTTATAGCGCACATCCGAGTAGCTCAGCATGGGTTTGGCACATTTGTTTGTTTTCCAGACAGGCTTATCGTATGGCCTGGGAAGTCTTTTCAGACTATCCTCCGGGTTACAACTTTCGATGGTCAGGGACGGAGGAAATGTAATATCGCGATAACCAAAGGCATTTGCATTGGAAAGTGTGATCAATTGGGAACAGGTAATCCACTGCCAGGTCTCCGGGCTTAATACGCCCCAGGTGCGCATGATGGTCCCTACTCCACAATCATTGATCTGATAGACAATTTTACAATCATGCTGCCATTGAATATGACCATTTTCATCGGTGTAAGCCTTGCCCCAACGATTCAAATCCGAATAATCTTCGGTACAGGAAATGGTCACATCCGGGGGGCAAACCAATTTAAAATCAGCGAGAAGTGGCTGAGTCAGGAGGAAACAGAGGAACGGAAGGAGGAGAAAAGATTTCATTAGAAAACGATTTTGAGTTCAGGTTAATTTCGACCCAAATATAACCATTTCAGCTGCACGTGAAGCTTAATTTATTGCAGGATTCCTCATTTTAATGGCGCCACGGAGCAGTTGAATTCACCCCATATCAAAGGGTTTACCCCAAACTCAAAGAGTGCAGTTTTCTGCACAATCATGCGATGTTTCAGAAGGGTGAGGTCTGACAGATTCCTCCCGGTTGTCTCCATATTGGGAAAGAGGAACAGAAACATATGCAGAAACCCTGAAAACAAAAAAAACAGTGGCAATTAAAATCAATACCACCAACCCCCATTCAAAAGCAATCCTGGATTTCAAAATATTCATTTAACAGCAAATGTAGCCGGCCGGTATTGCCTCATTGTAAAGTGAAAATGAAAAGATCATTACGTTTTGTCAGGTTAAAAACCGGACAACTAAAATGGCAAAGAGCTTTGAACAGGATTAAGGTATCTTTTGCAGTTTGCGTCTGAGGTGGCCTGAAGGACAGATTACATCCACGACATAAAGGCCGGCGGCCAGTCCACTCAAATCCAAAGTCAACCGGTCTGTTCCAGATCGGGTATGGATTTCGTAAAGTACTTTACCCTGCAGGTCGGCTATCAGGATCTGGATCGGATCATTTTCAGAAACACTATTGAATTGATAATGGATCCGAACTTCATCTTTTGCCGGATTGGGTATTAAATCCAAAAATCCCTGGTCCTGAACCTGGTCAAGTCCAGAGACGTCTATAATCTCAAATGGTCCCAAAACAATGGAACAACCATTGGCATCTGTCACTTCAACCTGATAGCTTCCTTTCAGAAGATTTTCCTCTGTTTCTGAATTCCCACCATGAGACCACAAGTATTCGTATGGGGGAACTCCACCTGTTATGGTGAGGCTGATTTTGCCCAAACCCTGAGCCGTAATATTTTCAATTTTTACATCAGCCAATTCAATCGGAGTGGGTGCCTTGATCACAAAAGATCTCTGTATCCGGGCCCCCGCTTGATCCGTAACTGTGACCGAATAGCTACCAGCCGGGATTGAATTCAGCAAGGAATCGGTTGTCCCCTGTGACCACTCGTAACGATATGGAGGGATTCCGCCCTGAATGATCAGATTGATCCTTCCGTCGCTGCCACCGTGACAGCTGACATGACCGATTTCCCAAGCAGAAAAGTTGAGATCGCGGTTTGAACCACCGATCGCCATAAGACGACAGGAAATGTTTTGTCCACAATCATTTCCAACTGTCAGGCAAACATCGTAATTCGCCTGACCGGCATATTGGTGAACCGGATTTTGCTCTATTGAAAAGGTACCGTCGCCAAAATCCCAAAACCAGGACCTGGGGACACCGACAGACAGATCTTTAAATCTGACCATCAGATCTTCGACCTGATGACTCCAAGAAGAAACGGGATTTTCTTGTTTGAGTACTGCCAGGGATTTCTCAGACGAGCATCCATTGACTTGATTCAGCACATTCAGATGGTACACACCCGGCTTGTCCACTCTTACAGACTTGCTCCAGGTACTATCCAGGATATGGCCATCCAGGGTAAACCAGCTGTAGGACCATGAAAGCTCATGATTTTGATTTTCCAAAATCACCTCGCTCCTTTTACAGCTCAGGTCGTTGACAGGTTGAAATTCGATCGAAGGTAAAACCGTATCCTGCAAAAGAAAATAAGATTCAATGCTTTGGCATCCGTTTCTCTTATCTGTCAGTATAAACACATAGGTGCCCCCTTGATTGACCAGGGGTTGATACCCTGTGGCACCCTCCAGAATATTTCCGTCTCCTGTGATCCATTCCGGAACGAAGTCCGTACCTGAATCAGATAAACTTGCATCGAGACGGAGTCGACCGAGCTTACAGCTCAGGTTTTCTACCGGCTTAAACTCCACATAAGGCTGAGTAAGATGCTCAATCACTACTACAGTATCTTTTGCTTCGCAACCCGTCACTGTATCCCGGACATGAAATACATATTTTCCTCCTACCCCTATACGGATACTGGAGGAAGTGTCCAGGAAGTTGCTTTGAAGCTGAGTCCAGAAATGTCTTGTGTGTGAATTTTTACTTTGGCCTTTGAGCTCCACCACAGGGTGGTAACAATTGATCATTGTATCCGCACTGATCTGCAAATCCGGCAATATTCGTTTGTCAAAAACCCTGGTAGAATCGGTATTTTCACATCCCGTGATCAGATTTTTAACTTTCAGAAAATAGACACCCTCTTTGACCGCCCTGATCTGAAGGTTGTTGGAATCACCTGTGATGATGCCTCCCCTGGTGGACCAGGAATAGACCAGATCATTGCCGGTTTCAGTACCAAATCCTTCTAAAAAAACCGTATCCTTCCCACAAATCAAATCCTGAGGTGCGCCAGCCACTGTTTTGGGTTTGTGGGTGGCATCGAGCACAGCTTCGTCCTGAAACAAACAGTTCTTTGAATCCGTGAGAATCACTTTGTAGGTACCTCCTTTGAGCTTGTCGAATACCGAATTGGTTTTCTTGCCTGAACCTATATCGTAGAAATAAGGACGTGTCCCCCCCGTCGCTGTAATGGCAATGAATCCATTTTTTGAATCACAGGTTTCATGCCCTACCAAAATTGTACCGGTAAGCAGAGGAGGTTCTGTGATCTGATAGTTTCGGCTGGTGGTACAACCCACTGCATCGGTTACGGTCAGGGTGTAGGAGCCAGCCGGAAGATCCTTGATTTCATTGATCTGTCCGCCATTGCTCCAGGAAAAATTGTACGGTGGAGTACCGTAAGAAACCTGAACAGTGATTTTGCCTTTTTGATAACCAAAGCAGTCGTTGTGCACGACATTCTGGCTGACAATGCCCACTCTTTTGGAAGGTCCATCTACTGTCCAGGGACCGTAAGATTCAAAATAACCATTGGCATCGGTAACAGTGACTGAATAGGTTCCGCCCGGAATATTGACCAGGTCCTCCGTGGTGGCGCCATTGCTCCATTTATACTTTAGGGTGGCATAGCCCCCGGTTGGATTCAGATCAACTCTTCCGTTGTCCCCGCAGGTAGAATGGGTGACCTGAGCACTGGCATTCAGCGAAAAGCTATGAACGATCCAGTTATAATATTCATCGTAGGATCTGTTTTTGATCTCCCAAACCCGAAAATCGGGAGATATGACATAGAGGGTCGGATAGTAATTTACGTTGTAATCATTCATTACCGAGCCCCCATTGCTGGAGGTTAGGTCAATGATCGGGTAAGGAACACCGGCTACCCAGTTGCCCTGAGTACCTTTGCCTGTGCACCCTGATGCCCCATAAAGGCAATTGGTATTCGTAGCAAAGTCCCCTTCGATCATGACCACGGTGGTCAGGGCAGACAAGTTGTTGTGTACGTTTTTTAAGATCTGTGTGTTGTGAAACGACCAGCAGGGGCCACACCAGGTAGCCATAAAGTCAATGCAGGCGGACTTCCCACCTGCCATGGCCGCAGTCAATGAATATCCATTGTTGTTGATGTCATTGGCGGATATTTCATAGGCTGAGCTGCCATTGGCCAATTGAGCAAAGGAAACGATGGTGGATAAAATTACAAGGAGCGCGGTTTGAGCGATTTTTTTCATGAACCGAAAATATGCCATAAAAATAATCAATCTTACGTAAATTCAGAAATGAAAGGAATCAGAATCCTTTCATACATAAAGGAGAAAGACAAAAGCAAGCTTTCTTCAGATCAGCGGCGCATATTTTGCATTTGCTTCATCATATTGGCCATGTTGTTTCCCTTGCTCATCATGTGCATCATCTTCCTCATTTCTTCAAATTGCTTGATGAAGGCATTTACTTCGTGGATGGTCCTTCCACAGCCTTTCGCAATGCGGGTCTTTCTGGACATGTTGAGCATATCCGGATTCGACCTTTCTGTGGGGGTCATGGACTGGATGATGGATTCTACTTTGCTGAAGGCTTTGTCGTCGATGTCGAGATTCTTAATAGCTCCCCCAACGCCCGGAATCATCCCCAGAAGACTCTTGATATCGCCCATCTTCTTTATCTGGTTGAGCTGAACGAGGAAGTCATTGAAATCAAATTTATTCTGGCGAATTTTGCTTTCGATCTTTTTAGCCTCCTTTTCATCAAAGTTGGCCTGAGCTTTTTCAACCAGTGATACGATGTCCCCCATGCCGAGGATCCTTTGTGCCATCCTGTCCGGATAAAACACATCGAGGGTTTCCATTTTTTCCCCTGCCGAAACAAATTTGATAGGCTTGCCTACGGTGTATTTGATGGAAAGTGCGGCACCACCCCGGGTGTCCCCATCCATTTTTGTCAACACAACTCCGTCAAATCGAATCCTTTCGTGGAAGGCAAGTGCCGTATTCACTGCATCCTGTCCCGTCATGGCATCCACGACAAAAAGAGTTTCGGAAGGATTGATTGAATTTTTGATTCTTTCGATCTCATTCATCATTTCCTCGTCCACAGCAGTACGGCCGGCGGTATCGATAATCACCACGTCCAATTTCTGATCTGCAGCATACCGGATGGCCCTTTGGGAAATATCGACAGGATCTTTGCTTTCCACGTCCTTGAAAATTTCCACGCCGATCTGTTCAGCCAAAACAGTAAGCTGATCAATGGCCGCAGGTCTGTACACGTCGCAGGCAGTGAGGAGGACCTTTTTATTTTTCGTATTCTTCAGATGATGAGCCAGCTTACCGGAAAAAGTGGTTTTACCGGAACCCTGCAAACCGGAAATTAAAATAACCGAGGGATTTCCACTGAGATTGAGGCCTGCGGCCTGCCCTCCCATGAGCTCCACCAATTCGTCCATGACGATCTTGACCATGAGCTCCCCGGGTTTTACCGATTGTAAAACATTGCGGGTCCCGAGAGCCTGCTCTTTTACTTTATCTGTAAATTCCTTTGCTATCTTGTAATTGACATCCGCAGCCACCAAGGCCCTTCTGATCTCTTTAATGGATTCAGCGACATTGAGTTCCGTTAACCTTCCTTCACCCTTTAGGCTTTTAAAGGCGGATTCGAGCTTTTCATTCAAACTTTCAAACATATTCCAGATTTAAGTACGGGGCTGCAAAGATAAGCAAGCCCGGGAACAAGAAGCAAGGCTATATCAGGACCCAATAATGCGGACCTGTTTATCCTCAATGAACATGATTTTTCTCTGTTCCGGGCTGTGCGGTTTGAGCTCAACCCCTGTGGAAATCAGACAGCAACCATCCCTCCGCACCATATTTTCCAGTTCCCCTTTGACCATGCGGACCCTTTGGTCATCCAATGAATCAAAGGCTGCATCCAGGAGGATCAGCCTGGGTTTATGGATCATGGTCCTGGCCAGCATGACCATCGCTTTTTCACTTGAAGAGAGGTCGGAAACCGGATTGGATATTTTGTCGAGCAGTCCGAATTTTGACAACAATTCAGATATTCCCTGGTCTCCGGAGAGATCTTTGACCCGGTCTGCTGCATTTAATGCAATAGCCAGATTAGCCCTGACGGTTCTGTCATCCAGGAGCGGTATCCGGGTGCTAAAAAAACCCATTTTCCTTCTCGCTGACTGAAAATCCTTTTGAACAGGATTGAGGCTAAAATCCAAAACGTTCAACTGACCGGATATATCATTGGCCAGGCCATAAAAGGCATTCAGAAGACTGGATTTGCCTGATGAGTTGGGCCCAATGAACTCCACCCATTCACCTTCGCAGATATCCAGATTTAATTCATTAAATATCAAGTGATTGCCATGAGAAATGGAAAGTTTTCGGGCAGTGATCAGATGTGCAGACATGAGCGTTTTGTGTGGGACAAAGGTAGGCAATTCAGACTGCCAAAAGATCGGCCAGGTAATATTTGCCAGAGGTCGGTGAATTAATATCTGGCAGTCAGAGGGGAAGACTATTTTTGCATTGCTTCAGGAAAGTTCCTGCTTTTTTAGAGTTTAAAAGGAAAGGACAATAATTCCTCATCTATTCATAGCTCATGGAATATAGAAAAATATTATATAACCGATACCACAGCACCCAAAGCGGCAGGCTGGCCCCAATGGATGTGAGGAACCAATTCGAAAATGAAAGCTGGAGGTTTGAAAGAGAAATCATACCCCTGATAAGGGATCTGCCTAAAAGCGCCAGGATACTGGACATTGGATGTGGCAATGGAAGCCTGGTCTACGTTCTGCAGAAAAATGGTTACGAACATACAGAAGGAGTAGATATCAGCCCGGAGCAAGTGGAAATAGCCCAGAAAATGGGGGTCAAGAACATACGCTGTCAGGATATTCGGGAAGTTCTGGCCGAGACTGAAAATCAATACGATCTGATCCTCGGCATGGACATCGTAGAACATTTTACTAAAAATGAATTAACGGAACTGTTGCTTGCGCTCAGAGGAAAATTATCCAAGGAAGGAAGGGCCCTGTTCCGAACCCCCAACATGGATGCACTGGTGCCCAACAAATTCAGCTATGGAGACTTTACACACGAATGTCTGCTGAATCCATCCTCCGCTACACAACTCGGCCTGGCTTGCGGATACAAGGAGGTCAGGGTTTTTGCCGGGGACCTGAGCATCAGGAATCCTCTCAAGGAATTGTTACGAAAATTATTCTGGACAGCTTTTACGCTGGAACAAAAAATCAAAACATTTGCCTCAGGTTCCAGTACACAAGGTTTGATCCATACGCCCAATTTGCTTTGGGAACTCCGAAAATAAATTCCGAAGCAAACCTTAAAGTAAGATTAAACCTGCACTGGCATTTGCAGGCGAAAGGACTCGAGTGCCATCAGGCAAGCTCTGGTGCCATTTTCCAACTGGGAGTAAGGTATGGGAGGCAAGCCACCTTTTTTAAGAAATTCCAACCAGGCCCTGAATTGTCCAGGATGGCCTTTATCCTGTCTCGACACTGAACCCAAACCGGAAAAACCATAGGAATACATTTTCCTAAAATTATCGACGACCGCTGTTTTTCCCAGTTGATGCACTTCGATTCTTTCTTTGGGATAAGAACGGGCTCCATTGGAAAAATAATGTATGGTGGCAGATGAACCGTTTTCAAAATCAAGAATGATGCTGGCGTGGTCCGTGTACAGATTGTAGGACCCCATGGAACTCATAAATACCTTTTTGATGGCACTGCCTGTTAAAAAAATCATCAGATCAAAATAGTGGCAGGCTTCTCCCAATATTCTTCCCCCACCCTCCTCGGGATCCTGGGTCCAATGGGATAAGGGGATTTCCCCTGCATTCATGGTGGCGACAATCTGCACAGGAGCCTGAGAGGCCGACAAGGATTTTTTAAGTGCTGTTGAAAATGTAGAAAACCTTCTGTTGTACCCCACGGTCAAAGACCCCTCTGATTCTGACAAAGTAAGGGTAATATTTTGCAGGGACTCCAGGTCCAGGGCAAGCGGCTTTTCCACGAGAACGTGCTTGTTTTGCCGCAGTGCGCGGATGACGAGATCAGCGTGCGTATGGTGACGGGTAGCAATGATCAAAGCCCTGACATCCGGATCATTTATTATTTCATCAGGATCAGAACATATTTTGGCAATGGAATACTTTTTGGCCAAATGTCCCAACTTGGCACTGTGAGAGCTGCAGATTGAAGAAACCGATGCATGGACCGCAGTTAATTCCGGGAGAATGACGCCCGAAACAAAATCACCTGCACCCATGATCCCTATGGAATCGTTCTTGGCAGCATGTGCCTTATTCGGACCTATTGTAATATTTGATTGAGCTGGGAGTTCAGCAGAATATCTGAACAAACGGGCCAGGCCCCGAGATTTGCTTACTTTTTCATAAACCGAATCATAATCTGACAAATCACAGATTCCGGAAATCAAACTCTTCACTTCGAGTTTACCCGATTCCAAAGCACGGAGGAAGGCTTGAAAATTGCGGTTCTCAGTCCAACGCACATAGGCAATGGGAAAATCCATGTTTTTGGTTTCATAGGCCGGTTCATAGCGGCCCGGACCATAGGAACAGGAAACCTGAAAACTCAATTCCTTTTCATAGAAATCTGATCTCTTTAAGCCCAGACCGACCACACCAACCAGCACGATTCTTCCCCTTTTTCTGGACATTCTGGCAGCCTGACTGATGATTTCATCTCCGGATGCGGATGCGGTGATCAACACTGCATCTGCACCCACTCCCTCTGTAGCATTTAATATTTCATCTACAGGATCCTGACCATCAGAAACACAATAAGTTTTTGCTCCATAATCGGCTGCTTTGTCTACCTTGATCGGATCAATATCCAATGCAAGGACTTCGCACCCGTTCATGACCAACAACTGCACTGCGAGTAGGCCCAGTAAGCCAAGTCCTATGACTACGATCCGTTCTCCAAGCTCGGGAGCAAGCAAACGAATGCCCTGTAAACTGATCGCGCCCGCAACAGTAAAACAAGCTTCGTCCATCGAAACCCCATCCGGCACTTTGGCCACAAGGTTTTCCGCAACCGCGGCGTATTCAGCATGAGCACCATTGGATACCACCCTGTCACCGGGACGGAATCGAGTGACCTTTGCACCCACAGCCTCCACTATTCCGGCGCTACAGTAGCCCAGGGGAATTGGAGTGTCCAGTTTATTCAAAACGGTTCTATAGGTGGTAGCCCATCCATCCTTTTTAATTTTCTCGATCACCTGGTACACGCGATCGGGTTGAGACATTGCTTTAGCCAGTAAATTCTTTTTGCCGAATTCAACCAGCATTTTTTCCGTCCCAGAAGAAACAAGTGAAAAAGAAGTACGGATCAGAACTTCATCGGGACCAGGGACCGGAACAGCGGTTTCCACCAAATACGTTTTGCCACTTTTAAATTCCTGCAATATCTGTTTCATTCTTTCGATTTGAACTTATGATCCAATGCACCAGACAGAATTCATTCTGCCGCATCTGCTTCCCCATCTGAAAGCTGAATCAACAAAGAGTTTATTTTTTTCTGATAAAGAGCCAAGGTAAAATTATTTTTACTATATTCCAGATTGTTCATCCCCATTCTTCTTAATAATTCCGGATGGCAAATTAATCGATCAAGGCCCGCTACCAGATCATCCACAGAGTTTGGTCTTACGCAAATACCCATAGATTCATCCACCAGTTGTTTTAAGTAATGATGATCCGTCGTAACTATGGCACAACCTGCACGACAGGCTTCCAGAATGGAGATGGGCATGGCCTCACTACTGTAAAAACTGGGCAAAACAAAGATATGGCTGCAGCGAAGCAAAGAAGCCTTTCGCTCACCCTGCACCATCCCATAATATTTTATACCGGATACCCCTTTCGTTTTCTTTTCAAATTCCTCCTTCATCCATACTTCATCATAATGATCATCCTTCTGAAAGGCACCTGCCACATAAAGTTCCAGATTGGAATGCTTTAATTGCAACTTTTTAAAAGCCTCTACAAGTTGGAGAATTCCCTTACTGAATACCAGATTGGACAAGAAAAGTATCCTGAACCTATCTGCTGTTTTTTCGACAAAAGGATCCGGAAGCTCTAGTACCGGATCGTAGAAATTATGCACCACCTCCAACCTGGAACCGGGCATGAATCTGTTGTATTCATTCAACATGCATTCATGCAAGGCGATAAAACAATTCACATGACGGTAGGCTTTCAAATAGAATCCCCTGATTAAAAAGGGCAAGCCATCCAGAAACTTATCAAAATAAGCGGCATGGATATGCAGAACAATTTTGGATGAAAACCATTTTGCCATGTAAATAGCAAGAATGTCCTTTAATGCGCCTGATATTGATCGACTGCCTGCAATGTAAATAACAGTCCTCCTGTATTTAATAAAACAAGCGAGATACTTAAAAAGAACCCAAAATGAAAAAAAAACTTTGTAAAGGACCCTTTTGCCTTCCCAATTTTGTGAAATCATCCTTTTGTTGCCGTTGAATCCCTGGAAGGCATATTGAAAAGCCAGACTGTGACCATTGACCGGAGGAGGCAATGGTCCAATAAAAATGATGGCATCAGACTTCTTCACGGCGAATCATTTTAAAATAAATCCAATAAGGCACCAAAAGAAAAAAAAGATGATCCACAAATTGAGGAAAGTAACCTCTGGTAAACCATTGAAATAAAGCCATCTGCAAAATGATCATAAAGGCCAGGTCTCTATCATTTCGAACAGACCGGTTTCGCAAGAACCCTCTGATGATGAAACCGGACAGGAAGCAGAGCAGAATCAGGGCCGGCAAACCTCCGCTGATCAAAAAATAAGATAAAAACAAAGGCGCTTCTCCTGTCGGCCCCCAATCTGCAGGAAGATTATAAGCCTCATCTACGATCGGAAATGCAGGAGGAGGATACATGGAGTCTTTCCATTCTCCCGCCAGCGATCTGGGAATCGCCCTTATGATAAAATATAAAAAAGTCAAACCATAATCATGCCGGGATTCGCGTCTGGTTTCATAATACTGTATGATGTTGATATCATCCAAAGCTCCACGGGTCTGCTCAGCGAGCGTATGTACAATTTCAAATTCAGATGGCGAGAAAACCATTGCATCAAAATCTCCTGATACAAATTGAAACCTGTTGTAGGTAATGAATAAGAGCAGGTATAAAATAAAAGTACCGGTGGCAGCGGATCTAACGATCAGAGCCGGACCGACTTTCTTGTTGAGCAGTCCCAGAGTCAGCAAACCCACTAGAGTCATGATGATCCGGTACCGGAAACCCATTAGTAAAAAAATGATTAGCGACAGGAGAGCCATCAGGAAAAACATCCTTCTGTCCACTTTAATGAGCCAGGCCAGTACCAGGCAGGTGATCAAAGAGTCTGCAAAATTCTTCAGGTAATTACTTCCACCTGTCACAGACCATAAGGTCTCATCGGTTGATCCAAGCAGTATATCCAATGGATTAATACCTGAGATCAGAAAATTGAGAATAATGAGAAAGTAAAAAGTAAAAAACAAAAATATCAACAAGCCTTTTCTGTGATGGAACATAACCGTTGGGTATCCGGGCTGGTTCCTCCCCATGATAAAATATCCGGTCAAAATAAATAGCAGAGCCAATGAAAAATAAAGAAAACCTCTGGCGTAAAATGGAGTGATGTTTTCACCAACGAAACGAAATGCCTCAACGCTTCCCCACACTGTGCTTCTGTCCTGAAAATAAAAATAAACCGGGGTGGCAAAATAGTAAACTGTAAATATGATCCAACCAAATCCAAAAACAAAATGAGACTTGAAGCCAGCCCTAAACAGCAAAAAGTATCCCAGCAAAAGGACACATAGAAGCATGGATATAGAAGCCAGTTCCATGAACATATCAGGAATAATTTTTGGAATAAACCGGCCAAAGCTCAAATATCAGCCTGCGATAAAACTGAAGTTCCCTGTGATTCACCACCTTCCTTTTCATACTCATTGAATATTAATTTGAGTAGCATCAGATCTCTTGGTTGACAGTCCTTCAAAATAAGCAATCAACCGATCCGTATAAGCATGGGTACTCCCAAACGCACTTCTTAAAATAGCCTGTTCGGACATATGCCCATAGAAGTCAGGATCTGACAATAACTCAAGACAATAGACGACCTTGTCGTAATCATCCGGATCTACTATAAAGCCAGAGACGCCATCTTCTACGATCGATCCGCAGGAACGGGTCGTCACCACCGGGATGCCCAGACTCAATGCTTCATACACTACCGTGGCAGATCCTTCCCCTATCGTAAGAAACAGAAGCACGTCCATACTTTTATATTCTGATTCCATGGATCGGCTGCTTAATTGCCCCGTAAGTCTGCATTTATCAGCCAGAAGTTCCATGCCTGAATCTGTGAGATCAAAGCCCCTCGGCCCAACCGCCACATACTCCGCTACCGGATACTTGAGGATGGTTTGATAAAAATGGTGGATGCCTTTTCGGATGGAGAGATACCCGACTGTACCTACCCTCAGCCTGGAATTTTTCTTGATTTGTCTGAGTTTCGGAACAATTCCGTAATTAAAACCATAAGGAATGATGGTAATTTTATTGGGGTCGATGCCTTTTTGGCTCAGATCCTGAGCGACATGAACAGAAGGGCAAACAATCTTCTCTGCCAAGGTCCATTCCGATTCTTCTCTATGGATGAATTCCTTTATTTCAGAATCAGCACCCGTAACAGGAGTTGAATAATTTGTCCAGTCCGGATATTTCGCTGACTCCCGGATGACTGCCTCCCGATAAGTGCTGTAAGGCAGACTGCATTGCTCCAGGATCCCCTTTACGGATCGATTCCCTCTCAATACGGTGTAAGCAGCGGTATTGAAAAGATATATAAAATCACATGTATCTTGTTTTAAATCACGCAAGACTTTATTTCCGATCCTTTCATCCCATCTCATAAAATGCCGGCATGAGTCCGCCTCGTTTTTAATCGCGAGTCCGCTGAACTTACTCCGTAAGGCGACGAACGGATAATCCACAATTCTTTCACCCGGAAGTTCTGTACGACGTGCTTCCCATTTCTCCATCCAGGTAGGAGGAAATACAGGAGATAAATATTTGATAACAGTCTGCATGGAACCCTCCTGACAAAGATCCGTATACAACCTGCTTAACATTGATTTCCGCTCCAGTGCTCTGGGTACAGCATACCGCATTCTCCAACCGATTTGAAAAACGCTTACCATGCAAATCTTTTTAACAACAAAAGAGCATTGTGAATCCAGGCCTTAAATATTCCCGGATACCTTGCCCTTATGCGATCGTGATGAAAGGCTGCATCTCCTATATCTCGGAATCCTTCTGCCTGGCAATTAATAAAAACATTCCTTGTCCAGGCCTGGCCATACTCCCTAAATTTAAAGAACCATTTAATCAATCTCTGACGAAATCGATGATTCATCATCACCTGACCGCATCCCAAATTCCTGGCCATTCGGTCCAATCTCTCGCGATTTTCCTCGTAAAAGCCAAGTGCCACTGCATCGATCACTGCACGTCTGAGTTGCTGCTCAGGGACGATTAAATTTTTTTTGAAGCGCTGGCAACCTGTCTCACAAGATTGGAGATAAGCCTCCCAAACCAGAATGGGATAAAGATGAATAAATTCCAAACTGGTATGAAAAGGTATGTCACCCTCACCTTTGTGGAAATCCTCTTTCCGCTCCTTGAACTTTTCATCGTGCATCAATTGGACGGCCCCATTGCTTTTAGCGCTGTGTCCTGCAATGCTGAATGGTTCATTTGAAAAAACATAGGAATCCATCTCTGATGCCAACACCATGGCAGAATAGATATCCGGAATCCTGGAATGGAAAAACTTTCCACCTGATTTCTTTTTGATGGAATGAACATAGCGTATGTGCACGATCCCGCCATAGAGCCAGGGCAGATCTCCGGGAATGCATTTTCCTTCCAGTACCCTGGGAAGAAACTTTTCGGTAGAACGTATTTCCCATCCGGATTGAAGAGGAATCTGATACAATTCCGGAATCTTTACAAAATCATTTCCCGGCCAGCGATAAAAACACTGCCGCCAGCTGATGGCATCCAGACCTGATTTTTCCAGCAGATTCATGGCACTCCTTATACCATCTGGCAAAAATGCATCGTCATCGCCCAGAATGCTGACATAACCATCCTCCACCTGGGAAAGCGCAAATTCCCAATTGGCAACCATGCTCAAAAAAAGGGGCGATTTAACATATTTTAATCTACTGTCTTGAAAAGATGCCATCACGGATTGAAAATCATCTGTTGAGGAATTGTCGCAAACAATTACCTCCAGATTGGAGTAACTGGAATTCAGACAAGACCTCAGGGCATATTCCAGATAAGCCTGCCGGTCCCGTGTTGGAATCAGGATGGTGACTTTCTCATTCACAATGGACTGTGTTTAATTAGTGTCAGCAGTGGCCTTGAAGGCAACATGCGGTTAATCAACAATGTCATAATCACAAAAGCACCCACCAGGATCAGCAGTAAAACGAATGGAGGCAAGTCCAGGGGGTGCAAAATCAGATATAGTAAAAGATTCATTGCGCTGCCCCAGAGGACGGGCTTTAAAAATGAATTTCTATACCAATATCCCATCATATCCGGAAATAACCTTTTATGCATCATTGGTATTTCTATCACAACATAGGAAAAATTTAAAATCAACCAAAGGAAGGATGCACCAACAATACCATAAATTTTTGTAACAAAAAATAAAAAGGGAATCAGGATCAGAGAGGCTAACAGATTTTTGAAAAACGAAAGGGAGGTCCAACGTTCGGTGAGTTGTAGAAAATATGGCATGGTCATCACTCCGTTCAGCATAAAGCCTACTGTAAAAATTCTTACCATGTTGGCTATTTGTCCGGTCAGATCCGGATCTCTCAACCAAAGAACAAGCAGGGAATCAGCAAAGAAAATTAGACAGAAACTAACCGGTACAATGATAAGAGCCACCAACTGACAGGCTTGTTGATAGACCTTCCACAATTGCTCCGGGTTATTCAGAGCATGGGCTTTTACCATCCTGGGATAAAATGCATTGGCTACCGGTCCCACGAATTTGGATGGTATGGCGGCAATGGCAAAAGCAAGGGTATAATAACCCAATTGTTCCAGGCTCACCAATCCAGAGATCAGAATCTTATCAATTTGAGAAATCATAACCGATACGATGGAGACTCCCGCTACTCCTGCTGTGAAACGAAAACCGGAAGCAAGATGGGCCCATCCCGCATTTGGGACGTATCCGGACACTTTTTCCGTTTTCCAAAGTTCATAGCGCAAGAATAACCAGGTGAGAAACGAGAAAACTATCTGGATATAAAAGAAAGCAAAGATGTGATTCCAAAACCATACCAGACAGATAATGATGGAAAGGAATCTGAGAACTTCAGAAGCGATCAGAATCAGGTTTAATCTCAATTGTCTTTCGAGTCCATTCAGTGCGCCTGTGTACAATCCAATGGGAAGCCTTGTACCCACCAATATACCCATCAGCCGGATACTCCAGGTGATGACATCGGGATCCAAAACAGAGTCTGATATCATACGCCTGCTCAGCCAGGGGGCTGCCATCACGATCAGTAATGCTGCCGTAGATGCCAGTATCAGAAAAAGCAGCTCCATGCTGCGAATCAGATCGGCCCGTGAAATTTTTCCTTGCATATTCGAAACCGGTCTGGCTAATTCCTGATTCAGGGTAGCGCTAAATCCGAAATCGAAAATAAAAAAGATGGCCTGAATACTGGCATAAAACCCCACGAGGCCATATGCTTCAATGCCCAAATAGTGAATATACAAGGGAACCAACAAAACCTGAGACAAGGCCAGCCAGGCTTGCAGAGCCGCATTGGACAGGATATTTTTACCGATGCCGACCAAACTAATTTTATTTCTTTCGTCTCAGGTATCCTTTAGGTGCCACACTGATTAAAAGTTTATGATCAATTTCAGTGTCAATTTCAAAATCTTTGTTTTCCTCCAGGAATTCATTGACTGCAGTCATGGCGTTATTTCCCACGTCCCAGGGACGATCGTACATCCCCGCAGGCATTTCCTCGATAATGGTATCAAATACCACCAGATAAGATCCCGGAGTAACTAGATGCTGATATAACTTCAATTCAGCCAATACATGATCGTGTGTATGGTTGGAATCCAGGCAAACCATCACGGTACCCTTGCCTGCCGCCCTGGCACTTACTTCTTTGACAATGGCTTCGTCAATACTGGACCCCTGTATCATGGAAATCCTCTTATACATGGGATGCTTTTCAATCTCCTGTCTGTTGTGCTCCCTGATATCTATATCGATTCCGATGATCTCACCTTTGCCGATGAGCTCCAAAATAGAAGCATAATAAATCAGCGAACCTCCATGTGCGATACCCGTTTCGACAATCAGGTCCGGTTTGAGATCCCAGATAATCTCCTGCATGGCGATCATATCCTGTGGATATTGAATGATGGGTCTTCCCATCCAGCTGAAATTGTACGAGTATTTCTCTCGGTTGGACACCACATTAAATTCATGTGCTGCCTTTTTTAACTCAGCATTTTGATCAAAGGAAGCAATTCTCTTTTTTCTCTCGTCGATAAATTCTTTAATCGGATCCATTTTATATTTCAGTTATTTGATATTCGAAAAATTAATATCCGGTTTACCCCAAAATGAATGAGGCTCATAATCCGGATAGGGGTAAAATCCCTTATTGAGTTTGATCTTTCCCCCATGCTTTTCAATAAATTCCTGTACCAATGAAGATACCGTCACCGGTTGACCACTGCAACAATTTAAAATGCTGCTTCTGTCCAGATCAACGGAAGCATGAACAATGCCTGATGCCATTTTCTCAACGGGCAAATAATCTCTGAGCTGATCCCCGGGGCTCATGTTGAATTCAGCATCTCCTCTGTCCAGAGCTCTTTGCAACTGGCTTAACAGTGAAGTTTCTGACTGACCTTCGCCATAGGTGTAAAACAACCTGAGCCATTTGATTCTGAAAGGCATTCTGTCGTGCAGTTGAAACAGAAATCTCCTGAGGGAATCCTTGGCAATTGCATACGGGACCTTCGGATCGGTTTTGTCTTCCGCATGAAGACAACCTTCCTTCATGCCATATTCCAGACAGGTGCCGGTGATTGTCACATCGCGGATCCCGGACTGGATTAGTTTTTTTATAAAATGGTATTGCTCCATCAGATTCTCTTCAATATGAAACATGTCGCGATACCGGGGCAAACCACTCCATGCAAGATGGATCACATGCTCTATATCCTTAATAACAGAGGGGTTTATTTCTCCATTAATTAAGGAATTCATGTCGCCCTGGATATAACTTAAACTCCCATCTGGAAATTCAAAGTCAGGAACATCCTGACCCGGTCTATGCAGTAACACAGGATGTAACTCCCTTCTGACCAGCGCACGAACTACATGCCTGCCCAAAAAGCCTGTTCCTCCTGTGACCAAAATCTTCATCTATTAAAATACTTCAAATCCCGGAATGGCCACCACAAACTTTCCGCCCCATCTCCTGATGTACTCCAGTTGTCCGGATATTTCTTCCCTGATGTTCCATGGAAATATGACCACATAATCCGGCTTTACGTCGCGGATCAAATCTTCCGAAACGACCGGTATATGGGTACCGGGTGTATAGCGACCTTGCTTGTGCGGGGAAGCATCCACAACAAAATGTATGAGGTCTTTCCGTATGCCGCAAAAATTGAGCAAGGTATTTCCCTTTGCTGCAGCGCCATAGGCTGCTACGGTTTTTCCACTGATGCGGGTGTCTATTAAAAATTTATTGAACCTGTTCTTAATCGCATTGACCCTGTTTTGAAAATGGGCAAAAGCATCCATCCGATCCAGTCCAAATGCAGATTCCTTACGCATCATGGTGGCTACTGTATCCTTGATGGGATAGGCTTCTGAGCCCTGATGCTTTGCAAAAATTCTCAGCGATCCTCCATGAGTGGTAATTTCCTCAACATCGAACAACTCCAATCCGGCAGATTCAAAAATTCTTTTCACAACAGTTAAGGAAAGGTAGGAAAAATGCTCATGGTAAATCGTGTCAAACTGATGGAATTGTATCAATTTCATCAGGTGAGGAAATTCCATGGTGATCAAACCGTCCGGCTTCAGAATTTTTTTCATACCTTTTACAAAGTCCCCGATATCAGGCACATGAGCCAGCACATTGTTGCCAATCAGCAGATCGGCCAACTCGGAACGGGAGGCCATTTCATTTGCCAGCCGTGTTCCAAAAAAATCCACGATGGTGCGTATTCCCTTTGAAATGGCCACTTCAGCTGTATTGGAACTTGGTTCCACCCCTAGCACTTTTACATTCTTTTCCTTAAAATATTGAAGCAGGTAACCATCGTTGCTTGCAAGTTCAATTGCCAGACTGGACTCATTCAATCCAAAACGTGCAATCATATTTTCGGAATAGGCTTTTGCATGCTGGAGCCAGGTACTGGAGTAAGATGAAAAATAGGCGTAATCAGAGTGGAATATTTCTTCTGAACGAGAAAATCCCTGGGTCTGCACCAAAAAGCAGTTTGTACACACCATGACCTTCAAGGGGTAGTGCACTTCCGGAGAATTTAATTGTTCCTCCTTCAAAAAGGAATTCGAGGGGGGTGAAAAACCGAGGTCTACGAATTCCTCTGTCAGCTTGTTTCCGCAAAATCTACAATGGCTCATATCATATTCCTTTAAAGTCTTGTTGAATAAAAGCATAAGATCTATCCTTTTCCGAGACGGTTTCCACCACATCGGGCCATTTGATGCCCACTGCCGGATCGTCGTACCGGACACAGAATTCCTCCCCGGGCGTATAAAAATGGGTATGATGATAGATCAATTCTGTTGCATCCTCCAGGGTCAGAAAGCCATGTGCAAAACCTTCAGGGACCCAAAGAGAAAGAAAGTCATATTCAGAAAGTTCAACAGCAAAATACTGAAGAAATGTAGGCGAACCGACGCGCAGATCAACGACTACATCCCAGATCCTGCCCTTGATGCAGCGTATGAGTTTGGCCTCCTGGTGCGGTTTAATCTGAGCATGCATTCCTCGCAGGGTTCCTTTTTTCTTATTATGGGACAAATTCATTTGGACAAAATGTCCCGTAAAACCAATCGATGCAAATTCCCGCTCGCAATAGGTACGAAAAAACCATCCCCTTTCATCCGCATAGGGTTCAGGACGGATCAGGTACAATCCATCAAATCCGGTTGATTCAAATTTCATGTGGCTCTGATTTTAAAAAATCCTCAATTTGATTCCGGGTGATGAGTTCATTATTTTCGTAAAATGCTTTATACCAGTCCATAGTCAGTCTGACCGATTGTTCAGAACGATACCTGGGTTTCCAGCCAAGCTTCGACACCGCCTTGTGGTGGTCGAGCAGAAGCAAACCGGCTTCATGTGGAGTATCCGGATCTTTGAACAAATGGTACTGAATCTTATCCCAGTTCTTTCTGGCTTCATCAGCCAGTTCCTTTACATTTAGAACATCGTCAGAGTTAGGAGCAAAATTCCAGGCACCTGAAACGCCAAGATCCTTTTCCATCATACGGGCGCTCAACATCAGATAACCATTCAGGCAATCTAAAACATGTTGCCAGGGTCTTACCGCTACCGGATTGCGGATGGCGACAGATACCCCACCGGTAGCAGAAGCTACCAAATCGGGAATCAGTCTGTCCTGATTCCAGTCTCCCCCTCCTATTACATTTCCAGATCGTGCAGAACAAAGTATGATGTGGTGGGAGTTGCCGTATTGATCGGGTGACAGAAAACTCCTTCTGAAAGAATCAATCAATATTTCACAACAGGCCTTGGAGGAACTGTACATATCGTAACCTCCAAGCCGGTCAGATTCGCGATAAGCATAGTGAATTTCCTTGTTTTCATAGACCTTGTCCGTGGTAATCATCAGGATCCCTGACAGTGAACGGCAGTGCGCCGCAGCATGCAAGACTTGAAGGCTCCCCATTACATTTGTTTGATAGGTTTCGACAGGATCCTTGTACGATTGTCTGACCAATGATTGGGCAGCCATATGAATCAACAGGTCCGGAGAAAAATCCAAAATGGCTTTGGAAAGGGTCATTGGATCATTAATGTCGCCAATTTTTTCCTGAAATTTTTTTCCGATCAAATTATAGTGTGAAACCCGGCCCTCTGGAGCTAAGGCATATCCGAAGGTCTCCGCTCCCAGAAGATCCAGCATTTCCATAAGCCAAACGCCTTTGAATCCGGTATGTCCTGTCACAAAGACACGCTTTCCGGCAAATATCCTTTTCAGATCGTTTACCATATTTTCCATTCCGCCTTCCCGGATTGCCAAAGTTCTTCAAGTTCTATTCTATCCCGCATAGCATCCATCCCTTTCCAGAAACCCTTATGCTTATAGGCTGCCAATTTTCCATCCTGAGCAATTTCAAGCAGTGGTTTTTTCTCCCACTGAACCTGATCCATATCGCCCTCCAGATAATCAAAAATTCCTTGCTCTAAGACAAAAAATCCACCATTGATCCATTGTCCGTCCGCATCGGGTTTTTCCTGAAATCGATCCACGGTTCCATCCTCCTGTATTTCCAGTTGTCCATATCGTCCGGGCATCTGTATGGAAGTCAGGGTAGCAAGTTTTCCTGATTTTTTGTGAAAATCTACCAACGCTTTCAGATCGACATTGCTCAAACCATCGCCGTAAGTCAGCATGAAGCTTCCGTCTCCTGTATAAGGTTTGATCCTTTTGATACGCCCTGCTGTGTTGGTGCTGATGCCCGTATCGATCAGAGTTACCTTGAATGATTCTGTATTGGAAAAATGAACATCGACCTTGTTTTTCGCCAACTCAATGGTCACATCCGAATTGTAGAGATAATAATTCAGGAAATATTCTTTGATCATGTGCCCCTTGTATCCCAGGCAGATGACAAAATCATTGTAACCCTGGGCTTCGTATATTTTCATGATGTGCCACAAAATGGGCTTGCCCGCGATCTCAACCATAGGCTTGGGTCGTGATTCTGTCTCCTCCATCAACCGGGTGCCCAATCCTCCTGCCAAAATGACTACTTTCATTTCTTATCTGTTGTCTCTAATGATTTTCCCCAATACAATCCACATGATACCTGCTATGGCTGAAATCACCAAAGCGAGTATCAGATTAATGCCCAATTTTTCTCTTTTGACATCCAGCGGTGCTGTAGGCAGATCCAAATATTGTATAAAGGGAGTTTTGTTTTGCAGATTGAACGATGCCAGCTCGAGGTTTTTCAGTGCTTCCCCATAGATTATGGACAACATCCTGATGTCGCGGTCTATTTGCTGCTGGGGGACTGCATCCTGATTGAGGTACAGGTTTCGGTAGCTATCCTTGATTTCTGCCAGGGAGTAATCTTTCTTAAAAATAATATTGCGCAGACTGTCCACTTTGGACTGCAGCTTCTGATAAGTATCCTGCTGTTTTTCAATCGCTTTGTCAATGTAAAACTCGCTGAGTTGTTCGTAGAGCAGTCTGCTGTACGCTATGGCCAGCTCTTCATCCGCAAGCCGGATGCTGATCTCCATGATGCCTGTTTTTTCATTGAAAAAAGTAGCCATCTTTCTGATCAGGTTTGAATGCAATTCCTTTAAGGCCAGTTTCTCAGAAAGGCTTTTATTTTCTGATGCTTCGCCCGGAAAGCGAAAAGCCTGCATGCTGTCTTTTGGTCTCCAGAAAGGATTGGAAAACCACTTGCCTTCGGAATGCAAAGCTTCGATCAGATGATTGCCCATCCAGTCGTCCTTGCCTTGGAGGTTGACCTTCGTAAAATAAACAGACTCTCCAATCCTTCGGGTTTTGGCAATCTCCAGAATTTTATGCAAGTTCAGCCTTTGTCCTCCTGAAGGCAGGCCGATCTGACCCAAAATGGCACTGAATCCCAGATTGCTGGATTCCGCATCATTGAGCATGAAACTCGTGGTCGCCACATACTGAGGCTTAATAAAGATCCAACGACCCAGAAAATATCCACCCACAAGCGTGAATAATGCCACAAAGATCCACTTCCCGCGAAGGATTTCTGCACGGTACTCACGGAGCAACCTAAAGAGGTCTCTCAATCCAAATTCCTGATTTTCAAATTTTTGATCCATCAGTCCCCCGGTCAGCCGGGATTTTGAATTAATATTTTTAACATATTTAAGTGCAAAACTAAGAATATTTTACATATATTAATTAGCTGATATAATAAGCAAATCTGATCCCGGTCCACTTGGCTCAGACTAACCTGCGGGATAAGAAAGACAAGACCTTTAGCCCACTTTTAGACATCCAAGGAATATTTGCCTTTTTTCAAGGTATTTCAACACAAACAGATTTGATAATTTTGCACGGTCATTGGATGCACCATAATCAAACGAGATAATATGGATCTTAAAGTATTCTCTTTGTCAAAGAGTTATGGAACTCAGAAAGCCGTAGACGGAATCACCTTTGAGGTTAAATCCGGGGAGATCGTAGGATTTCTGGGACCTAACGGGGCTGGTAAAACCACCACGATGAAAATGCTGACCCAATACATAGAACCGGACGGGGGCAGAATTCAGTATGGCGAACAAACCGGTTATTCTGATCTCGATGTCAGAAGATCGATCGGATATCTGGCTGAACACAATCCCCTGTACGAGGATATGCCCGTCATGGACTACCTCGCTTTCTGTGCCCAACTCCAGGGGGTAGCTGATTCAGACATACCGGGCAGGGTCAGGGCGATGATCGTCCGATGTGGACTGGATATCGAAAAACACAAAAAGATAGGCGAATTATCCAAAGGCTACCGTCAAAGGGTAGGATTGGCCCAGGCCATCATACACAATCCCAAGATCCTCATTCTGGATGAACCCACCACCGGTCTGGACCCCAATCAGATCGTAGAGATCCGCGAACTGATCAAACAATTGGGAAAGGAGAAAACGGTTATTTTAAGTACCCACATCCTGCCGGAAGTAGAAGCCACCTGTGACCGTATCCTGATCATCAACAAAGGCAGGATTGTGGCAGACGGCACGGTCGCTGATCTGCGCAAACAATCCGAATCCAGACAGATCATTCATTTAAGCGTAGAAGGGGCCAGTCAGGACGAAATTTTTTCAAGCCTAAAAGAAGTTCCCGGCGTGGTGTCGGTGGACCCAATTCAAAAAAGCAGCCATAAATTTGAAATTCAATCAAACTCTGAGGAACCTTTGAACAAAACCCTGTTCAGACTTTGCGTCCAGAAAGGTTGGGATCTGCTGGAGATGACTCCCCTGGAGACCAAGCTGGAGGACATTTTCAGAGACCTCACTATTAAATGAGCTAATGTATGAAATCACCTGTTCAAATCATCGCAACGAAAGAGCTTGGCTCTTTTTTTGATTCGCTGACCGCTTACATCCTGATCATTGCCTTTTTAGGCTTTAGCGGATTCTTTACATGGATTTATGGTGGAGATATATTTCTCCGCAAGGAGGCTGACCTGCAGGTCTTTTTTTCGGTTGCCAAATGGACCCTCTTCTTTTTCATTCCTGCACTGACGATGAAAATGATTGCTGAAGAAAAGAAAACGGGCACCATCGAGCTACTGCTTACCAAGGCTGTGAGCGCCAGACAATTGGTAATGGGTAAATTCCTGGCCTGTCTGCTCCTCGTACTCATCACCCTGGCCTTTACTCTTGTTTATTACGTTTCGGTAAGTCAATTGGGCAATGTAGATCATGGCGCCACCTGGTGTGGATATCTGGGCCTGATCCTGATGAGTGCCGGTTACATTGCCATTGGTCTGTTTGCCAGCAGCCTCACCAACAATCAGATCGTTGCCTTCCTGTTGGCCCTTTTCATTGGAATCTTCTTTCACTTTATTTTTGATGTACTGAGCAGCAGCATGAGAGGCTTTCTGGGCAATCTGTTCCTCAACCTTTCCGTAAACGAACATGTGGAATCCATTTCCCGCGGCGTGATCGACCTCAGGGATATTCTGTATTTCACTTCGCTTACTCTGCTCGGACTTTTAGCTGCGGAATGGCTGATTACCCGTAAAAAATAAACACAAGAACATGAAACAAATTACCAGCAAAATCATTCTATCCGTTCTGTTGTTTATCGCCATCAATTATGTATCCCGATGGCTAAGCTTTCGCATCGACCTGACCCAAAACAAGGAGTTTACGCTCAGTAAAGCCACCCGAGACATCCTATCCAATCTCGACGACAAGGTCATGGTTAAAGCATACTTTTCTGACGACCTTCCGGTCGATATCGCTAAAACTTCAGAGGCACTGAACGATCTACTGAGTGAATTCAAAAACATATCGCAGGGTAAGGTAGAGTACGAATTTATTTCTCCGAATGCGGATCCCAAAAAAGAAGAGGAGGCCATGAAGGAAGGCATTCAACCGGTCATGATCAATGTACGCGAAAAAGACCAGTCCAAACAGCTGAAAGCCTTTCTCGGATTGACGATCCAGTACAAGGAAAAAAAGGAAGTGGTTCCTGTCGTTCAACCCGGAACAGCCATGGAATATGCCATGGCTACCGGAATTAAAAAACTGACCGTAAGCAACAAACCCCGCATAGGCTTTATACAGGGGCACGGTGAAGCTTCCCTTCAGGAAATGGCTCAGGTCTATCAGTCCCTGGATATCCTCTACGATGTAGAATCCGTATATCTCACAGATTCCACGGATTTGAAAAAATACCGCACACTTGCCTGGGTCAGGCCACAGGACAGCATCCCCGCCCAACACGTGTTGATGGTAGATGAATACCTCAAGAAGGGAGGAAATCTTCTGGTCGCGGCCAACAGTGTACAGGCAGATCTTCAACAAGGACTTGCCATGATGGCTTCTACCGGTCTGGAAGCCTGGCTGCTTACACATGGCATCGTTGTGGACAGTGCACTCGTGCGCGATGCAGCCTGCGGATCCGTTCAGGTACAACAGCAAGCCGGATTTTTTTCCTTTGCCACGCCTGTACAACTACCCTATCTGCCCTTGGTCCAAAACTTCCCTTCCCATCCGGTCACGAAAGGCCTGGAACGAGTCATATTGCAATTTGTCAGTCCAGTCCGATATATGGGTACAGGCAGCTTCACTCCGCTGATTCTCAGCAGCGATAAATCTGCTGTCGAGAAGGTCCCGTTGATGATCGATATCAACAAACAATGGACTCAGGCTGACTTTCAGGAATCCAACATTTGCATGGGAGGACTGGTAGAAGAACCCGGTCAGGGTCGCATCATCGTATATGGGGACGGAGACTTTCCCGTGGGCAGAGGCCGCAACCAGCAGGTCAATGAAGACAATGTTTCCTTGCTGGTAAATGGAATCGACTGGCTCAGCGATGATACGGGACTGATCGAACTTCGTACCAAGGCTGTAGCAACCCGTCCTATCAAGGAATTGGATGATGCCACCCGCAGTATGTATAAATACCTGAACTTCCTGCTTCCCATCGGCCTGTTGCTCACCTACAGCTTTTATCGATCTGCAGCTTCCAGACGCAAGAGACAGCAAAGGATGGATCAAAGATTTTCCTGAAAAAAGTCCCAGAGGATTATTAGGTATAGGAGGCAACGATTTGCAGCCATTGTACGTTTACTGAATCTAACAATTCAGAAATGGTAATTCTTCGTGCGCTACTTTTTTGTTCCCTGCCTGTTTTCTTTTTTTCGTGTCAAAAGGAGTCCGGAGGTCCGGACCATGTTCCTTTGAAACCCTCCGAATTATACCTTCTGGACCGATTTGGTCCCGGCACTGAAACTTTTATCAAAAACAAGCAGAATCTCGTCACAAGGATAAAGACATCCATGCAAAGCCGCACCCCCGGTTTTGAAGGACTTTGGACCCTGCAGGGACCTGCCAACATCGGCGCACGTGTATCCGCCCTTGCCTTGCATCCGAAGAATGAAAACATTATGTATGCCGGGTTTTCTAACGGAGGCATTTTTAAAACGACCGACGGAGGTTCATCCTGGAAACCTATTTTTGATGGAGAGGCCAATCTCGCCATTGGTGCAGTTGCCCTGGATCCGAAAGATCCGGACATCATCTATGTTGGGACAGGCGACCCTGACATACCCGGCAATGTCTTTACAGGAAATGGCCTTTACAAATCAGTAAATGGCGGTCAGAGCTGGCAGCACATCGGTTTGGCTGAAACCCGGATTATCAATGAAATACTGGTCGATCCGGAAGATCCTTCCATCGTTTATGCCGCTGCCATGGGCAACCCTTTTACACGCAATGACAGCAGGGGGCTATACAAAAGCGAAGATGCCGGAAGAAGCTGGAATCGTGTCTTGTTTATCGATCCATCCACCGGAATCACGGATATAGCCATCAAACCCGGAGACAGTAAGACGATATATGCAGCGGCCTGGCACCGAGTCAGAAACGACAGTGTCAGCACGGTGCAGGGAACCGGCAGTGGAGTTTACAGAAGTACCGACCGGGGATCGAGCTGGCAGAAGATTCACCAGGGCATTGACAATCTGATTTTCGGCCGTATCGCTTTGGGTGTTTCAGCAGACGATCCCGACCGAGTTTATGCGAGGATCGTCCGATCAGACACTGGATTTTGTCAGGGAGGCCATCAGTTCAGCCAATTGTACCGATCTGATGACTCGGGTTCGTCCTGGAAAAAGGTAAACATCACATTCGACGATTCTCAGATTCCGTGTTCCGCACTGGGAGGATTCGGCTGGTATTTTGGCAGAATGGGCGTCAACCCAAAAAATGCAGACGACCTTCTGATCATGGGGGTAGATATGTACAGGAGCAAGGACGGTGGGCAAAACTGGTATCTGGCGACTCCGCCCTGGTGGACCTATGAGGTGCATGCCGACAAACACGAGATAGAATGGCTTGAAAATGGCGATTTCATTCTGGGAACAGATGGAGGCCTGTACCGCTATCACGACTCCGAAGACCGCTGGTCCGATATCGAAAACATACCGACGACACAATTTTACCGGGTGGCATACAATCCACACAGGCCGGACTGGTATTACGGTGGTGCCCAGGATAATGGCACTTCCGGAGGGAATGCCACAGACTTAAATAATTGGGAACGTATTTATGGCGGGGATGGGTTTTTGCCTGCCTTTCACCCTACCAATCCCGACATTTTCTGGACACTCACCCAAAACGGAGGTCTCGCTCAGACACAGGACAGGGGTGCCAGTTTTGATCGCTTCACAAACGGACTGACCGGCACTAAAAACTGGGATATGCCCTATATGATCAGTCCTCATGATCCCGATATCATGTACGCGGGTGCTCAAAGAATGTTCATCAATAGAAACGCAATTGAAGACGACTGGCAAGCCATCAGTCCCAATCTGGCAACCGGAGGGCCCTATCGCACAGCCGCCACTGCTACCCTGACCTGTCTGGATGAATCCCCGCTTCAGCCTGGAATCCTCATAACCGGCAGTAACAGCGGTAATGTCTGGATCAGCAGGGATTCTGGCGCTAACTGGACCAGAGTGAATGGCAGTTTACCTCCTTCATTGATTACTTCTGTTAAATGCTCCAGAGAAGATTCCAATACCTTCTATGTAAGTAGTACTAGTTATCGCAACGACCAGTTGAGATCCCTGATCTTTCGAACCAGAGACAATGGCCAAACCTGGGAAGACATTACGGGAGGAGCGCTTTCTGAAATTCCCGTTTTTGATTTGCAGTTCTTAAAGAAATCATCAGATAAAGATCTGGCAGCCGCTACCCTCACGGGAGTATATGCCTGCGTGGATGGCAAATTTGAATGGAAAAGAGTGGGTACCAACATGCCCATTATCCCTGTAAACGATCTGGAAGTAAATCCTGTGGAAGGTACGCTGATCGCAGGTAGTTATGCACGCAGTATCCTGAGCTTCCCCCTTGAAAAGATCCGTCTGGAACCCTCTTCAACCGGGACGGCAAGTATTCCCATAAAAGCTTCTGTCTGGCCCAATCCGGCCAGAGATCAGATCGAAATTCATGCCCAACTCTCGGGATGGGTCCAAATCAGGATTATGGGTATGGAAGGCAAAGAATACGGGCAAAGTCAGTTGTATTTTCAAAATGAAGCCTGCCAACAAATGGATGTCCGTTCTCTGCCGGAAGGTCAATATCAGATCATCCTGGAACAGAATTCAGATCTCAGGAAGGTTCCTTTTCAGAAGATCAGGTAGGGATTCATTCATTATCTTCGGAAAAACAACTTATTATACCTAATCGAAAGGAACCGCCCCAAAGATTGCATACACTTGGTTCCGGGTTTATAGCCCCGAATTTTCTTCCATCTGGAATCATTCCATATAATCCATTGATTTTCCATATTCCTCGGGTATATATCTCAAAAGGATCAAGGGTACAATGGTACAGACCAAACCCACGATGACTGCAGCGGGAACCAGATCCAAAGGACCATTAAGCATCAGGAACAACGGAGAAACGACCAGGGGCAGCAAGCCTCTGATGAAGTTGGGAGCGGAAATGGTAGCGCTTGCCCTGAGATTGGTACCAAAGGATTCTGACAGGAAGGTGACCAGCAAGGAGAGATACCCGATACCGGTGCCCATCAATGCGCAACGAAAATAATAAGCTGCCTTAGTTTCAGGAGGGAAGTTCAGATGAAATACAATCCCCCCCAATGTCAACCATAGAAAGAGCGCCAGAGCCTTTTTCCGGCTTTTAAAAATCTGGCTGAAATAAGTACAGAGTATGTCCCCCATTGAAATGAAAGTATAACTGATCATGATCGCAGTCCCCGTTTCCGGGATTTCCTTCATTTGAAACTCTTTGGCAAATTCAGGTGTACCGGTAACGAGTATTCCGATCACGTAAAATATAGGCAGGCCAAGCAGGATCATTTTCAAAAATCGGAGCGCCAGCGACCTTCTAAAAATCAAATCCAGAAAGTTTCCTTTGGCAACCGGATTTTCAAGGCCTTTCAGAAAAATCTTGCTTTCGGAAGACCCCATTCTCAAAAACAAAAGAGCCAGCCCCATATACCCGCCTAGCTTGAAAGCAAATCTCCAGTCAAAATTCTGACCGATATAGGCTGCGAAAACAGCCCCCAAAAGCCCAATAGCCGTAATCAGTAAGGTCCCGTAAGCTCGCCGGTCGGGGCGCTTCATTTCACAGACCAGGGTAATTCCAGCCCCCAACTCACCCGCGAGACCAAAACCTGCCACAAAACGAAGGAAGGTGTAGGTTCCGGTGTCGGTAACATATGCATTGAGCAGATTAGCCAGAGAATAAATCAGAATGGAACCAAAAAGCACCGTGCGACGACCTTTCCTGTCACCCAATACACCCCAAAACACCCCTCCCGCCATCATGCCGCCCAACATCCAGTTAAGCAGGTACAAACCAGTCGTCAGCAGATCTTCTTCTGCAACTCCAAGGTCCGTCAGACTTTTCGTCCTGACCACACTAAACAGCAGGAGATCGTAAACGTCCACAAAATACCCCAGTGTGGATACAAGCAGAACACTCCGCAAACCAATTGACTCAGAACCTTGATCCTTCATACGCTCGATGTGCCCGAAAAATAACAAGTCCCCGGCAAATAAATCAAATACACCGCACATATAAGAAAACAAAAAGTCAGAAAATGCGTTGGTTACCAAAATCCAATACATGAAATACACAAGTTTTTTGATCGGCATGGTTTGCCTTTTACTCGCCAGTAACCTTGTTTCTGCTCAAAACCAAAAAAAATCAGATAAAATGAATAAGAACCCCAGGGTTTATTTTGACATCAGCATTGGAGATCAACCGGCTGGAAGGATCGTTTTTGAGTTGTTTGCCGACGTGACTCCTCTCACTGCTGAAAATTTTCGCGCGCTGTGCACAGGCGAAAAAGGCTTTGGCTATAAAAACAGCGGATTTCACCGGATCATCCCTCAGTTTATGTGTCAGGGCGGTGACTTCACCAACCACAACGGCACCGGAGGAAAATCCATTTACGGTGATCGCTTCAACGACGAAAACTTTACCCTGAAACATACCGGCCCGGGACTGCTTTCTATGGCCAATGCAGGTCCCAACACCAATGGAAGCCAGTTCTTTATCACCACCGTACCATGCCCCTGGCTGGATGGCAGACATACTGTTTTTGGAAAAGTGACGGAGGGAATGGATGTCGTCAGTAAAATGGAAGCAACAGGTTCCAGGAGCGGCGCCACCAGTGCCAAAGTGGTGATCACTGACTGCGGTGAACTGAAGTAAATCTCTCCAGTCTTTATCTCTTGTTTTCTGACATTGGGCAGTAGCTTCAATGCCGAAAGTGTATTGTCTTTGATGGTAAACTGGAAGGTAAAAACCATCCTGTTTTTCAAGGTCTCAAATCAGCTTATTAGCTAAAAACGCTCATTTCCGGATTCTCCCACGCCTGAAAACCATCTGTAAATTTGCATGTTCTCTGTTTTGAAATTCAATTTCCCGATGAAACGTATAATTCTGTCCTTTTTTCTGGGTGTCCTGGTAGTATCTTTTCTTTCAGCACAATCAAACGGCACCCTGATCGGAACGGTTAAAGATGCCGAAACCCAGCAGCCTCTTATTGGTGCCATTGTAGTGATCGCCGAAACCTCGCTGGGTGCCGTCACAGATCTGGACGGGGTTTTTCGCATCACCAATATTCCCACGCGAAGTTGGAACATTACGGCATCGCTCCTGGGATACCAGGCGCAGACCAAATACAACATCGTCATCACAGCCGGAAACAGTGCACAGCTAAACTTCGAACTTCAACCCGAAAGCAAGGCCCTTTCGGAAGTGGTGTTCTCTGAAAACAGAAGTATCCGGATAGCCAGCACCGAAACCCCACTGTCCATTCAAAACCTGAGTGCAGAAGAGATTAAAAGCAATCCAGGAGGCAACTTCGATATCTCCAGGGTCGTACAGGCACTACCTGGCGTCGGGGGTACCTCAGGCAATGGAAGCTTCCGCAACGACCTGGTCATCCGAGGTGGGGCACCAAACGAAAATGTATATTATCTCGACGGAGTAGAAATCCCGATCCTCAACCATTTTGCTACCCAGGGCGCCGCAGGCGGTCCTACCGGTATACTCAACGTTTCCTTCATCGAGGATGCCACGCTCTCATCCAGTGCCTTTCATTCACGCTATGACAACCCCCTTTCTGCCGTGTTGCAATTCAAACAAAGAGATGGGAACTCAGATCGGCTGCAAGGAAATTTCAGGCTCAGTGGCACCGAAGCAGCTCTGACGGCCGAAGGGCCTATTGGATCGAAAACGACCTTTCTGGCATCGGCCAGAAGGTCTTATCTCCAGTTTTTATTTGAAGCACTGGATCTGCCCATTCGCCCCAACTACTGGGACTTCCAGTACAAGCTCACCCATCGCATTGACTCACGTACGACGCTGACCGCCATCGGGATTGGTGCCATTGACGATTTTAGCTTCGGCCTTCCCAGAGAAACGACTCCTGAGAATCTTTATGTCCTCGGTAGCAATCCACTCATTAACCAATGGAATTACACTCAGGGATTCACGCTCAAGCGCGTCCTGCCTAAAGGCTTTTGGAACCTTACGTTCAGCAGGAATATGTTTGACAACAGACTGGATAAATTTGAGGACAATTTCAACGGAAAACAAAACGACGAAAGCAAAAGAACCCTGGGCATAAACAGCCAGGAGATCGAAAACAAACTCAGATTTGAAAACAACCGCATCACGGGTGCCTGGAAATTCTCCTATGGTGCTTCCCTTCAATACGTTAAATACTCCAATAATGCTTTCACGCGCGGCCGCCCTGAAGTCAGAGACAGCGCCGGCAACATCATCCAGCCCGGAGTCAATTTTAACTTCAATACCGCCATCGATTTTTTCAAATATGGTTTATTCGGCCAGGTCAACCGCCGGTTCCTCGACGACAGACTGAGTCTTTCTCTGGGTGTTCGGAGCGATGCAAACAGCTTCTCCTCTGAGGGGGCCGAAAACTTATGGAACACTCTCAGTCCCCGTTTGAGCGCCTCCTATGTTTTGCATTCCAAATGGACGCTCAACGCCAGCGTAGGACGATATTACAAGATCCTGCCCTATACGGTGCTGGGATATAAAAATGAAAACAGCGAACTGGTCAACCGCGACCTGCCCTATACCCGTTCCGACCACTTCGTAGCAGGACTTGAATTCATCCCGGAGGCCAACCTTCGCATTACCCTGGAAGGATTCTATAAAGAATACAGCAGTTATCCTGTTTCGATCCGGGACGGCATCTCTCTTGCGAATCTCGGTGGGGATTTCGGTATCATCGGCAATGAAGCGATTCAGGCCAATGGCACAGGCCGTGCTTATGGAATGGAATTGTTTGCACAACAAAAGCTTAGCAAGAATCTTTACTTCACGGGCTCCTACACTCTTTTCTGGTCTGAGTTCACCGGCGTCAATGATCCATACATCCGATCTGCCTGGGATACCCGTCATTTATTGTCCCTTCTCGCGGGTTACAAGTTCAGAGGCAACTGGGAACTGGGTGTCAAATTCCGCTATCAGGGTGGAACTCCTTACACACCTTTTGACACCGCACTCAGCCGCATCAACTATCCTGTGGAAGGTCGCGGTACTCTCGACTACCGCAGGTTGAATGGAGCTGAGTTGGCGGACTTCATGCAACTCGATATGCGGATTGACAAGAAGTGGAATTTCCGGAGGTTTACGCTGGACCTTTATGCCGATCTGCAAAACATCTTACTAAGGGCCAACCCAGGATTTCCAAACTACACCTTCCAGCGAAATTCCGACAACAGCGGATTTGAAACAACGGATGGACAGGCCCTCAAAGCCGACGGTTCCAATGCAATCCCGATCTTACTCACAGAAAATAATGCCACTTTGCTCCCTACTATTGGATTCATTTTGGAATTCTAATACCTGGTTTCCGAAAAGTCCCTAATTTAAGCGCATGTTCCGGGACCTCACACATTTTTTTTCCGTTGGCCATGAGCTATTTTCTGTAGGCACTTATCCGGTCAGTTACATAGAATTTTTTGGTACCGTTTTCGGGATCGCCGCAGTATGGCTTGCCGCCCAATCCAGAATTCTCACCTGGCCGGTAGGGCTGATCAACATTGCACTTTTTTTTATGATCTATTATCAGGTGCAACTCTATTCCGATATGTTCCTTCAGGTTTATTTTGCCGGAGTAGCCCTGTACGGGTGGTTTTTCTGGAAGGAAGATCAGAAGAATAAGAAACGCATCCGAAAACTCAACTTATCTGAAAAACTGAATCTTTTCATCTGGGTGGCTGTCTGCACTGCTGCAGGAACCTACCTGATCTCCCATCTGCATTTGTGGTTTCCGGATCTTTTCCCCGTTGAGGCCGCTTTTCCCTTTTGGGATACTTTAGTCGCAGTGGCCAGCATCATTGCCAACACACTCCTGGCCCGGCGCGTGATCGAAAACTGGCCGATCTGGATCGCTGTCGATATCCTTTGCATTTATTTGTATATCTCCAAGGGAATTTACTTTGTAGCCTTTGAATTTATAATCTTCACCTTGCTGGCAGCTTACGGCTGGCACCAATGGGAAAAAGAAAGAGTGAATGCCCATGATCGAGGTCATGCAGCTCAGTGAGATTAAGGAAGCAATAATCATCCATAAAAATATCTTTTTTCAAATTCCTCATTTACTCAGGCATATCCGTTACAATAACTATTCATCTATTCTTAAAGGCATTCTTCAAAGCGAATTAATTTTCACAGAATTCAGGATGTTACGTTCTATTGAATCCAGTATAATTCGTAAATAGTTAAGATGGATTAATTAGCTCAAGGTTTCAAAAATATTTTATCCTTTGAGAGTTTTGATCCGATTGAATTTATTGCATTTGACGCATATCAATTAATGAATGATAGATCATGAGAGATCCAGATCCCATCAAAGCAGGATAATTATAAACGAAATTCAGATTCTCATCTCTTGGATCCGTGTTTGTGAAAATCAGGAACTACCGCTTCCCATCAAGCCAATCTTTGTATTCCTTCTATGAGATCGCGGATCAGATAATCCGGACTCTCCAGACCGATGTAAAAACGGACCATGCGATGCTCGACATTATCAGGATTGAATTCATTGCGGGGGACGCCTGCACAACGCGGAATGACCAGACTCTCGTGTCCGCCCCAGCTGACGGCCATTTTAAAAGTGTGCAAATCCTCACAGAACCTCTCTATCTTGTTGACATCCCTGCAATGCAGGATTACAGTAAACAATCCGCAGGCACCATCCATTTGCGATGCCGCCAGTTCAAACTGATCGAAATCGGGATCCAGCGGAAACAATACTTTCTCCACTTCCGGTCTGGACTTCATAAAAGTCACCAGCTCACGGGTAGTTTTGCTGATCCAATCCAACCGCATGGGCAGCGTACGAAGCCCTCTGAGCAGCAACCAGGCGTTGAACGGCTGAATCCCGTTTCCTGCCAGAAGGTATTCGAGATCGAAAATTTTTTTCATCATAGTTTTCCTGCCGGTCAGTACCCCGGCGACCACATCGCTGTGACCACCAATGTATTTAGTGGCAGATTGCAAGCAAAGATCGATCCCCATGGATATGGGGCGCTGATAGACCGGAGAGCAATAGGAGTTGTCCACGACCGTAAGAATGCCCTTCTCTTTGGCAAAAGCGGCAACGGCACGCAGATCCTGAATGCGGAAATCCCAGCTATTAGGAGACTCCAGATAGATCACTTTCGTCTCCGGCCGAACCGCCGCTTCAAATTCGCTTAGTTCCGTTCCTTGAACGTAAGTCGTTTGTACTCCGTAGCGGGGCAGAAAAAGATCAAATAGCTTCTGCGCCCAGGTATAAGGAGCGCTCACGGACACGATGTGATCACCGGATTGTACAAATGGAATGACAGAGGAAAAAATCGCTGCGGCACCTGAATTGAAAACCAAAGCATCTTCCGCTCCATCCAGAGCCGCCAGTTTTTTGCGCAGGATGTCCACCGTGGGATTCAGTCCACGGCTATATAGATACCCACTGTACTCGTCTTTGAAACGGGCCCTCATTTCATCCACCGTCTCAAAAGCAAAATTGCTGGTTTGTACAATGGGTGGAGTGATCGCATGATAATACTCCGAGCGATGCTCACCAAGTTCATTGAGTATATAAGAAATGTCCATAGTCTAAGGTCGAACTTCTGATTGAGATTTTTTTTGAAGCAAGAGGTATAAACCGGCCAGACAACCAAAAACCAAAAATCCCGTCAAGGCTAATTGGGTTTGATCGGCTGAAATGCTTACGACGATGTACACATAAGCCAGGATAAAAATAATCGTCGGCCAGGGATATGCACGCATGCGGAAGCCTTCGTATTGGTCACTCCTTTTCCTGTAATAAAACAAGGTAGCTGCACCCATGGCCATGCCCATTGAATCCAGAACCATGACAAATCCCATGATCCGATCAAAGGTGCCTGCAAAAAATAAAACCACCAGAGTCAAAAAAGTAAAAAAATATAATTGCCTGTTGCCTGATCCGGATCCCGACTGAAACCATTTGCGAAAGAGCGGATCGGTAGCCATGGCCTCCAGGATTCTGGGGTTGGTCATCAGCATGATGTTGACATAGGATTGGGCGGCCACAAAGAGCAAGAGAGCAAAAACGATCCTGCCGGCAGGACCAAATATTGCCTCACCCACGCGCGATGCAATGCCATCAGCCTGCTTCAGGTTTTCAAAACCGATCAAATGATAATAAGAATAATTGGCTCCCAGATACAGAACAATGACCAGGGTCATACCCGCAGCGATGCTCAAGGGCACCATCCTGCCAGCCTTTTTTACTTCACCGCCAAAATTGATGGTATGCTGGTATCCTCCATAGGTAAAACAGACTGCCACAAGAGCCAGTCCCAGTGATTTCAAAAATTCCACAGTACCAGGTGTTGTAGCTGTACTTACCTGGGTCTGCTCCGCTCCTTCGGCGATGAAAATACCGGAGATGATCAGAGCCAGCATCAACAGTTTTAAAAGCATCAATACATTCAAGGTGTTGGAGCTCATGCGGAGTCCCAACAGGTTGACACCAAAAAATACGATGATGGACGTGCCGGCGATCCAGGTTTTCCAGGCTGGATTAGTGTCCATAAACGACGACAGTCCTGCCAGGAGATAATCGCTGCCAATGAGGGCAATGCCCGCCAGAGCACCTGCATTAGCCAATATGATCACCGCGTTGAGCGCAAAGGCCACGGAGGGATGATAGCAATCGGCAAATATGCGGTAATATGCCCCGGTCACAGGTCTTCTTGCTCCGATCTCCGCAAAAGTCAAACCTCCGAATATAGCTACGATCCCGCCCAGTATCCAGGCCGAGAAAAATACGGCAGGACTCGCCGATGCAAGAGCTGCGTCGGAGGCAGTCCTGAAAATGCCCATCCCGATCACCAGGCTTACCGTGATCATGGTCAGCGAAAATCCTCCCAGGATTTTCTCTTCTTCTTTTTGCTCTGTCACTGGATTAGAATATTATACTGCAATATTAATGAATTGCGGCGGCCACGGGCAGTACCATCCACAAATACCAGAGGGCGGTTTTGAAGGGCCAGGGTAAACTTGGCAGCATGGTCCTTGAGGAAAAAATTACATCCGAGATCCCAAAAGAGCATTGGATCATCTACCGCACGGTAGTCTGAACATTGCAGCGCCACATATGGCATCATGCCGGATCCCGTCCACAGACCATCGCGGGTCTTAAATCCCAGCTGTGCATACAAAACCTGCCCGGTACCAAAAGCAGGATACCCATTGCCAGAGCCATTGATCAGCTCAGGCAGGATGGTGCCATTAGCCGGATTGAGCAAAGCCAGATTGCGCAGGTAACGGGGACCATAATCCATGTAACTGTAATTGACAAATGCATGAAACGCCGCGCCCTGCTCCCCCACCGGCACATCTGCAAAAAACTCTGCACTGATTGCCAGCAGATCATGTGTGAGGGTGTCTTCTCCAGGACCGGAGAGATACCACATGGCATCGGGTTGATAGACAAATCCTGCTCCCAGATTGATGACATTCTTATGGCCCAGGTAACTTCCGGGCTTATAGGGCAACAGATTGCTCTCGTGGTCCCGGAATTGCCAGGCGAAATAGCCATTCCACTGAAAAGCCGCCGGCCTGTGGGAATGCGTAGCTGATTCAAGCCGGATGGGTGCAAAAAAGGCAGACTTCTGGATCGCAAAAGGTTTTGCAAGCGCCAGCCGGTACTCCAGCGATCCCAGATTGCCTTTGGCATATACGGACATCCGCCTTAAAAACTGATCCGTGACATCGCTGGTGGTCTGGAGGTAAAGGGGCGCATCGATGCCCATGATCGCACCAGCCGCCGGAGCAGAGAAACGGGACATCCCCACCCAGCCATTCAGTCCGGCTCCAAGGGATAGTTTCTTTTGTACAAACTCATACTCACCGGTCAGATCGTGCACAAAGAAACCCAGCTTGCGGTCAGAAAGCGTGCTGAAATTATTTTCGCCCAATTGCGAATAAAAAAATACCCGTTCTGCTACCGGACCATACAGTTGGAGTCTGTATCTTCTGATGGCCAGATCCCATACATCCTGTTTTTGGTAGCCGGAAATAGTGGAGCCTGGATTCAGCGATACGTACCTCCCCCATAGCTGCGCCAGACAGGTAGCCTTCAGGTAGTACTTTCCATCTTCGCTCAGAAAAATAGGCTTCAGAGATTGCGAGAAACCCCATTGACCCGACGCAAGGATCAAACAGACCATGATCCCAATCCCATAAATTCTGTAGCCATTCATTTTTTCAAGACTCATTTGCCGGATATTCCGATCTGGCTGAATTAGTTTATTCAATGGCGTAAATATATAGTTTTTTTTAATATGTCTTCAAGACGAATACCTGCCAGTCTGATCATGTCGCGTAATGCCTATTCCGCTATTTTTGCTGGTGTGTACCGATTCTTGATCATAGCCTCCCTATCATTTGGTTTATTGCCTGGTTGCGGAACCCGGGAGTCCGAATCAGCCTATGTTTCCGATGCTACTTTCAGGGAGCGTCTGAGCCTGCTGGGTGGGGCGAAAGGATTGCGTTTCTTTAGGCTGCCCGGACCCGAAGAGTGGACAGATCTCCCGGCAGACTCCCTGAACCCCATTACCCCTGCCAAGGTCAGGCTTGGGCAGGCTCTTTTCTTTGACCCTGCCATTTCCTTTGATCCTGCCTGCAAGGCTGCTGCACGAACCTTCAGTTGCGCGAGCTGCCATTTTGCAGCAGCCGGATTTCAGGCAGGGATCAGACAAAGCATTGCGGGCGGAGGCCGGGGACATGGTTTTTTGAGGCACAAGCATCCCTCCTGCGACTCCAGCGAGGTGGATGTGCAGATGCTTCGCACCCCCTCTATTGCCCATTGCGCATGGCAGGAGGTCCAGTTGTGGAGTGGCAAACTGGGCGGGACGGGGCCTAACCAGGGCACAGATTCTCTATGGCCTGCTGGCAGTTTCCTGGAACTCAACAAGCTGGGTCTTCAAGGAGTCGAAACCCAGGCCAGAGTGGCCCTCGAAGCACACGGCATGCGGATGAGTTCCGATTTGTTGACCCAAACCAAATACAAAGAACTTTTTGACGAGGCCTTTCCAACAGAAAAGGACGAACTAAGATACCGCCGTTTCAGCATGGCGCGTGCGATTGCAGCATGGGAAAGGACCGTGGTATGCGACCTGGCTCCCTGGCAAGTCTGGCTGCGCGGAGACAGCAGCGCACTGAGTAAAAGGCAAAAGGAAGGAGCAGCTATTTTTTTTGGAAAAGCAAAATGTGTCCAGTGTCACACAGGACCCGCTCTAAACTCCATGAGTTTTCACGTTCTGGGTATGTCGGATATGGAAGGTCCAGGCATCATCCCCAAATCAGGCAGTCAGGATCACAATCTGGGCCGAGGAGCATTCACTGGAAAAAGCGAGGACCGATATGCTTTTAAAACCCCTCAACTCTATAATCTCAAAGATGCAGGCTTCCTAGGGCATGGCGGCAACTTCTGTTCGGTAGAAGAAGTGATCCGATATAAAAATGCAGGAAAAGCCCAAAACGACGCAGTACCGAAAGAACAGATTTCTGTCCATTTTCGACCTCTGAACCTCAACGAAAAAGAAATTCAGGCTTTGACCGATTTCCTGGAAAATGCCTTGTACGATCCCAGACTAAAGCGCTATGAGCCCGAATCTGTACCTTCGGGTTTTTGTTTTCCAAATGCCGATAAATTATCCAGGGCACAATTGGGCTGCCGGTGACGCGTTATCCTATTGCATTGAATCCCACCATCATTCATATAGTTACCACTTCGGACCTGAGCTACGACCAAAGGCTTCAAAGAATTGAGGAAAGCCTGGTTCAAGCAGGATTTGTAGTGAAAACCCTTTCCAGAAATAAAATGGACAGGTTCGAAAATAAAATCAATGGCATCCGGATTAAAACGTGGTTCCGAAGATCCTTTCTGTTTTACCTGGAATACAACCTGAGGCTGAGCTTCTATCTTCTGTTTCAGAAAGCAGATATCCTGTACAGTGCGGACTCAGACACGCTGCCTGGCTGCACCCTTGTGTCCATCGTACGGCGCAAAAAGCTGATCTACGACGCCCATGAGTACTTTGAGCAGAGCCCGGAGATCGTACACAAGCCCTTTGTTCAATTTGTGTGGCGCTGGGTGACCCGAATTGGCGTTGGGCGGGCAGAACTGTGCATTACAGTATCCGATTCCCTGGCAGTTGAATTGGCCAGGCGGTATCATAAAAACTTTCACACCATCCGCAACCTGCCGATCAGAAAGCCCGACTGCACCGTATCCAAAAACAAAAAGAGGATCTGGTATCAGGGTGTTTTGAATGTGGGCCGGGGATTGGAGGAAATGATCCGGCTCATGCCTCAATTACCTGATCATCATCTGGTCCTGGCCGGAGAAGGAGATCTTTCCAATTATTTGAGGGTACTCGTCCGGGATCTGAATCTGGAGGATAGAGTCTGGTTCCTAGGCTGGCTCAGCTCAGACAAGCTTCATGAGGAAGCCTGCCGTGCCTGGGTCGGAATCAACCTGCTATCAGATGATAATCAAAACTATCTGAACTCCCTGGCCAATAAAAGCTTTGACTACGTGCAAGCCTGTCTTCCAGCTTTGCATATGGATTTTCCTGAGTACCGCAAACTGGTGAACCAGTTCGACTGTGCTTTGCTCGTGGAAAATCTGGCTGCTGAAACGCTCCTTTCCACCTTTAAAGAGCTAGATGATTCAGAACGATACATACGGATGCAGGATGCTTGCAAATTAGCCAAATCTATTTGGTGTTGGGAGCAGGAATCAAAAAAACTCACCGATTTGATTCAAACCCTGAATGAGCATTAAAGCAGTCCATGCTGCTCTTTCGGGCAATAAACCACCTCCCATTTAATACAAGGAAGGTTATTTTAACCATTAGTCGCGGCTTTCATTGCTCCTTCCTGAAACGTTGAATTTAACTACATTTGCAAAAATTTCTTAATCTGATCTCAGAAACGCGAAGCTCCAATCTCCTCCATGTGCTGGCCGTGGCCTTGGTATTGTCATTGGTAGGACTGGCATTTCTGGCTTTTGTGCATTCGATCAGGCTGGAAAAACGAATTCGGACAGAAACACCATTTGTCATCGAACTGAGACCCGGATACCAGTCAGATTCCCTCAAATACCTTATGGACAAACTGGAAAGCTTGCCTGGCATTGTATCCAAAAGCGTTTCCATGATCCCGCGCGACCGTGCTGTCCAAGAAATGAGCAAAGAACAAGACCTGGCCCTTTCACCCGGTGAAAACCCCTTTTTCGATCTGATCGTACTGAACCTGGACCCCGAACAGGATGAACAGGCCTCCATTTCAAGACTACAGGAATTCCTCAAAGGTTTTGGTTTCATCAGTTCGGCATCCAATCCCATCGCAGGACAGGCAGGATTTTCAGACTCTGTCCGCAAGGTCAAGACCGTATTGGTTTTTTCTACCCTCCTGCTTGCTCTGATGGCTTTTTTTATCATCGGGTACCTGGTGCGTATCTTTTTTCAAACAAAAGCGCCCGTCATTCGCCTGATGGGGCTTCTGGGAGCAGAACCCGGAAAAATTGCAGGTCCTTACACCCGACTAGCGATTATCCATGGCCTGGCAAGCGCCTTGATGGCAGTCAGCATGCTGGGGCTGGCCCTGTTGGTATTATATTATATGGCACCGTGGGTATATCATTTACTGGACCTGAAAAATTTTCTCATCACAGTCGTCGTTCTTCTGATCACAGGTCCTGGACTCCATTATATCAGCATAAGACAAAGCATTAAATCCTTTCAAATATAAAACATCGAATCATGGGAGAAGCCAAATCCAAAAAAACGGTCCCGGCCCCGCAGGCTGCCAAAACACCGGCCAGCAGTTCAACCGGTACAGCCAGCAGCAGCAGGTCCTTACAGGAATTTACCTATGGCAAGAAACACATCCGTATAGTCCTCATTGGACTGGCCCTGATCGCCCTTGGCCTGGTCCTGATGTCGGGAGGCCATATGCCTTCACCCGAGGTATGGGACGAAAGCATCATTTATTCCTTCAGGAGAACCGTTTTGGCTCCAGCTTTCATTATTGCAGGCCTCGCCGTGCAGGTGTACGCCATTTTCAAGAGCTGACCGGATGCAGGAATATCTGATCACCCTCATCCTGGGCATAGTCCAGGGAATAACCGAATTTTTACCTATTTCGAGCGATGGCCACCTCGAACTGGCCAAATACCTGACCGGCGATACCTCAGGTGCGGCTGACAGTCTTCAACTGACCGTAATCCTGCATATGGCTACTGCATTGAGTATAATGGTGGTCTTCCGAAAAGACATCATCCGCATCCTGACCGATCTGTTAACCAAAAGAGATCAGGCATCCAAGAGTTTTGCCATGAATGTCATCCTCTCGATGATACCGGCAGCCATTGTTGGACTTTTCTTTGAGGAGCAGGTCAGCCAGCTTTTTGAGGGACGGATCCTTTTGGTTTCGATCCTTTTGTTTGTAAATGGGCTCATTCTTTTCAGTTCCAAAATACGTCCTCCCGCTCAAGGAGCTATCACGGGTCCAAAGGCATTTGTGATGGGTCTCAGCCAGGCCCTGGCCATACTACCCGGCATCAGCCGCTCGGGCAGCACCATATCCACTGCCATGCTGATGAACATAGACCGCAATCAGGCTGCCACCTTTTCCTTTCTCATGGTCGTACCCCTGATCCTGGGCAAGATTGCCAAAGACCTGATGGACGGAGGACTTATGGTCTCCAATTATTCGCTTGGAGCTGTAGCACTTGGTTTTGTATCTGCCTTTGTCACCGGTATCTTCGCCTGTAAACTGATGATCCTGGTTGTCCAGCGCATCAAACTTCACTATTTTGCCTGGTATTGCATGGCTGCCGGTACTCTGATGATCCTTTACCTTCAATTCTCCGCATGAGCGATCAGATACCGCCAGAAGAAAACCTTTCACATCTCGATTTTGAAGGCGGACAGCTGATCCTGATCGACAAACCTTATGGGATCACATCCTTCCTGGCTCTGGAAAAAATCAAACGCGTCTTGCGTAACAAGGGATTCAAAAAACTCAAGATCGGTCATGCCGGCACACTGGATCCTTTGGCTACCGGCTTACTGATCGTGTGCACAGGCAAGATGACCAAGAAAATCCAGGACTTTCAGGATATGGAAAAGACCTATACCGGGACATTCACCCTGGGTGCGAGTACAGAGAGCTATGACCTGGAACAAGCAATCATACCAGGCCCGGACCCCTCTGGCATCAGTCTGGAACAGCTCGAAGCTGTAAGACTTTCATTCATGGGATATCAGGAGCTGGTGCCACCTGTTCATTCCGCCGTAAAAGTTGGCGGCAAGCGAGCCTATACCATGGCCCGGAAAGGAGAAACCTTGGTTCTTCCCCCTCGTCCGATCTATATTTCCCGGTTTGATGTGCATCCGGATCATTTCCCGGTCATCGGTTTTGAGATCAGTTGCACCAAAGGAACCTACATCCGATCCATTGCCCACGAATTTGGCCAAAGATTGGGCAATTCAGCTTATCTATCCTCCCTGAAAAGGACCCGGATCGGAGATTATTCCGTTGATCAGGCATGGTCTCTTGAAAATCTGGTCGAAAAACTGCAGCCTGTAGATCCACCTTTAAGTGCCTGATTCGTTCTAACTTTGGCCCTCTGCTCCAAAAATAAAATGCATGTCTGTACAAGTCCATGAATTGGTGAAAATTTACGGAAACCAGAAAGCGCTGGATGGCATCAGCTTTGAAGTCTCCAAAGGGCAGATCCTGGGATTTCTGGGGCCCAACGGAGCCGGAAAGACCACCACGATGAAGATCCTGACCGGCTATCTGAGTCCGAGCTCAGGCACGGCGCGCATCTGTGGCTTCGACGTTTCGGAGCATCCCGTCGAGGCCAAGCGAAAAATCGGTTACCTGCCTGAGCACAACCCCTTGTACAAGGATATGTATGTACGGGAATACCTGCAGACATTTGCCCGCATCACGGACACTGCCCAACCCACGAAACGGATCAATGAGCTGATCGAATTGACGGGACTCGGTCGCGAACAAAACAAACAGATTGGCTCTCTGTCCAAAGGATATCGCCAGCGGGTCGGACTTTGTCAGGCACTCATCCACGACCCGGAAGTCCTCATCCTGGACGAACCGACCTCCGGACTGGATCCCAATCAGATTCAGGATATCCGAAACCTCATCAAAGGATTCGGAAAAGAGAAAACACTGATCTTCTCCACACACATCATGCAAGAGGTTAAGGCTCTTTGCGACCGCGTGATCATCATCAACCAAGGTAGAATCGTGGCAGATGATTCCATTGAAACGCTCGAGTCCATGGGGCTGGACCGCCAGATCGTGCATGTGGAGTTTGCCGGAGAAGTGGTCGAAAGCATCATCAAAGCGCTCTCAGGCGTGCAAAATGTCAAACACCATGGCAAGGGAAGATACACCATCTATGCCAACCTCAAATCAGACCTCAGAGAAACCATTTTTCACACAGCCGTTCAAAACCGGTGGACCCTTCTCGAAATGAGTCGCGAAAAATCAAGTGTGGAAGACGTGTTCTCCCTGCTCACAAAAACTACAAAAAACTGATCCGCTATGTGGACTATCTATCAAAAAGAGCTTTCCTCTTTCTTCAGTTCGCTGATCGGTTATGTGGTCATTGCCGTATTTCTGCTGATTATGGGGCTCACCATGTGGGTTTTTCCGGATACCGGAATTCTGGATTCCTCTTACGCTTCCATGGATCCATTATTCAGTCTGGCTCCTTTGATTTTACTTTTCATCATACCGGCAGTGACCATGCGTTCCTTTTCAGAAGAAATCCAATCCGGAACACTTGAGATCCTGATTACCAAACCCATCACTGAGACCCAGATCGTCCTCGGAAAATTCCTGGCTTGTGTCAGCCTATCTGCCATTACGCTGATCCCTACCCTGCTGTATTATTACTCGGTGTATCAATTGGGATCACCGCCTGGAAATCTCGATAGCGGCGCAGTGGCAGGATCTTACATCGGATTGGTCTTTTTGGCCTCATCCTTTACGGCTGTCGGAATTTTTGGTTCAGCACTCAGCAAAAATCAAATCGTGTCCTTCCTTTTTTCGGTCTTGCTTTGCTTTTTGTTTTACTATGGATTTTATTTCCTGAGTAAGCTTCCCCTCTTTTTCGGAAAATCAGATGACATAGTCGCGATGATCGGAATGGACTACCACTACAATGCGCTCAGCAAAGGCAATGTAGATTCTCGAAATGTGATTTACTTCTTGAGCCTGATCGCATTCTTCCTTTACCTCACGATCCATTGGATCAAAAACAGGATCTTCTGAATGATGAATGTTAGAAGCAAATTCCAAAACACGCTCAGCATCCTTCTGGTCGCTGGAATCCTCGTTTTTATCAACATTCTGGGATCCTTTTTTTATGGATCCTGGGACCTGACTGAAGAAAAGAGGTTTACCCTGACACCCGCCACGGCAGAGATCGTCAGTAAAGTTCCAGACGTGATCCTGGTACGTGTTCTGCTCGAAGGTGAATTTCCCGCCGGTTTTAAGAGGTTACAGCAAAGCACGAAAGAAATGCTGGATCAGTTTGCCTCCCTGTCCGGCTACATCGAATACGAGTTTGAAGATCCCAATGCGGGCACGATCCAGGAAATCAATGCACGGCGCGAGGAGCTGCGCAAAGATGGTTTGGTTCCTACCAACCTCTTTGTGCGAAGCGGATCTGAAAACAAGGAACAGATCATTTATCCCTATGCTATTTTCAGTTTCGGAGAAAGAAGCATCGCCGTCAACCTGCTGGAAAGTTCTGCGGATCAGGATCAGGAGACCAATCTCAGCAACTCCATCAGTCTGCTGGAATATAAATTTGCCAATGCCATCCATAAGCTCCAGTACAAGGAGAAAAAGAACATCGCCATTTCCACGGGACATGGAGAACTGGAAGCGGAGTATGCCAAGTCCCTCATCAGTATGCTGTATCCCTTTTACAACGTAGGTCGTCTGAACCTGGACAGTGTGGTGCAGATCAGCCCGGAAATCAGCCTGCTCATTGTACCCAGACCCATTCGCAAATTTGAGGACAAGGATAAATTCAAACTGGATCAATACCTGATGCATGGCGGACGGATCCTTTTCTTTGTCGATGGTATGGCCATGACACTCGATTCACTCGCGGTCCGAAACGAATATATACCTGAACCACTGGATCTGGGGCTGGGTGATCTTTTCTTTGAATTTGGAGTCCGCATAGAACCCAATCTGGTGCTTGACATTGAATGTTCCAGAATCCCACAGGTGATCGGCAAACAAGGTGGCAAACCTCAGATCGAACTTTTCCCCTGGTATTATCATCCCCTGGTGGCCTCAAAAGGCAACCACCCAATCGTCAGCAACATCGACCGGGTCAATTTTGAATTTGTTTCTTCCATAGACACCCTGCGCACCAAGACGCCCCTGAAAAAATCCGTACTGCTCAGTTCTTCCCAATACAGCCGCTACCAGCTGGCTCCCATGAAGGTTGGTTTCGACATCCTTCGATACAAACCAGAGCCCGATAAATTCAATAAACCCAATCTGCCTCTTGCCGTACTCGTGGAAGGCCAGTTTTCATCTCTTTATGAAAACCGTGTTACGGAAGAAATGAAAAGCACCCTCTCTTCTCTCAACATGGAATTCAGGCCTTTGTCTGATCCCACTGCGGTCATCGTCGTGGCGGATGGAGACCTGCCCAGGAACCTGTACGATGCCGAAACCGGAAAGAGCGCACCCATGGGGTACAGCCGCTGGGAGAAAACCACCTTCGACGGTAACAAAGATTTTGTCCTCAATGCCGTGGAGTACCTGATCGATCCCAACCACGTGCTCGTTGCCCGATCCAAGCAATTTAAACTCAGATTGCTGGACAAGGTGAAGACAGAAAAAGAAAAAACCTTCTGGCAAGTATTCAACATCGGGCTGCCCATCGTTCTGCTTGGCCTTCTGGGAATATTCAATCATCAGATCAGAAAAAGGAAATATCTCAAATGAAGAATAAAAACTTTTACCTGATTCTCATATCCTTTATTGTGCTGGCATCGGCTAGCTGGTTTCTCTGGCGCAAGATCAATCCCAAATCCACGATCGATACAGCCGATCGCAAATTTGCCATCGAAGATGCGCGTGACATCCACAAGATTTTTTTGGCAAAACGGGGCGCTGATCCCATTACGCTGGAACGAAAACAAGACATCTGGTATGTGAATGGAAAATACCGTGTTTTTAAAAGTCCGATCAACAACCTGCTGGATGCCATGACAGGTCTGAGCATCAAATCCATCCCTCCCAAATCAGCCTATGAAGGGATAATGAAAGACCTGGCGGAAGTAGGCCTCAAGGTCGAGATCTATGGAAAAAACGACGAGAAACTCAAAACCTATTACATCGGTGGCGTCACCAACGACGAGACCGGCGTCTATTTTCTGATGGATGGCTACCGGCAGCCCTACATCATGCACCTTAACAAGAAGCAATCCAACATCCGCCATCGGTACGACATCGCTTTGGATGACTGGCGGGACCGATCCCTGGTTCCCCTGGATCCAGCCGAGATCACCGGGGTGGAGGTAAGTTATCCCTATCAACCCGAATCTTCCTTCGTCATCCGGCAAATCGAAAACAGCTACAAGCTTTCCATTCCGGGATCATCGGATCAACACCTGGACGGCGTCAAATCGAAATTTCTGAGGTCCTACATCGAAAACCTGTGCATCGCTCAAACAGAGAATTTCCAAAACCGCAATCCGGAGCGTAACGAGATCGCCCAAATGATCCCCTTTTGCCGGATCGCCGCAGGCAGGACAGGTGGTCAGGATTCCTTGATCGTCAGTCTGTATCCCATCAACGAAGAGACCGAAAAGCCGGTAGACCTCTCCCCTGAATTTCTGAACAGAAAGAAATTTTTCCGCTTCTTTGCCAACCGAAGCGACGGGGATTTCCTCATTCTGCAAATCCAGCAGATCAGCTCGATCCTCCGGAATCTGGAGGAGATGAAAAAGGGAGAATAAGGGAAGCATGGAAAACATGCACTTAAGTTAATGTAAGCTGATGTCTCATAGCATTTGTCTTCTTGCTTTGGTTTAAAATAAAATCAAGTTTATGGGTCTATGGACCATAAACTCCAGCGTACTATCTTTTTAAGTTAACCCATCTCTTCCTTACCAGGATAGCCGGCTCATATCGTGGAGAGATATTTTCTTCCGCATCATCATTTTCATTCCAGGATCCTGGCTAAATTTACGTTGTGATCCGGAGATACCCATATTTACTATTGCCATTCTTTCTGCTATCCTTTCGCCCTCCCCTTTGCGAGGACTGGGGTTTTTATGCACATAAGAAGCTAAACGAACTGGCCATCTATACCCTGCCACCCAAGCTGATCGGATTTTACAAAGAACATCTGGAGGAAATCCGGGAACATGCCGTTGATCCCGACAAACGGCGCTACGCAGTGCGGGGCGAAGCTGTACGGCATTACATCGATCTGGATCACTGGGGCAAGGGCGCATTGGATTCTTTACCCAGAGACCATGCACGGGCGATCTGGCGGACAGCCGTGTTCTATTGGGTGGAAGACAGGGACAGCCTGCTGGTTTTTGACACCATGGATCTGGAGGTGCTGCGGGAATCCCCCCGCAGGTTCACGGAGGCTTTCCGCACAGCCCGACTGATGCTGAGGTCCGAAATTCCGGAGCGAGAAGGACTGCGCTGGCTCAAAGAGCATGCATTGGCCGAATACGACGAGTACGATTGGTTATTGCCCGGAGCGATAGCCTCTGAACTTACAGGCACACAACTATCATCCGGAGGGCAGTTATGGATCGACGATCGCTTCAGCAAACATGGGATCCTGCCCTACTTTTTTCCACAACACTACAGAAGATTGATCAAGGCCTTCGAAGCACGCAACCTGCCCGCCATCGTCAGACTTTCGGCAGACATTGGGCATTATATAGGGGATGCACACGTACCCCTGCATACTACCAAAAATTACAACGGTCAACTAACAGGACAGGAAGGCATTCATGCCTTTTGGGAAAGCCGGATCCCGGAACTTTTTGCCGAAGAGGAATTTGACTTTCTCGTAGGTCGCTCGTCCTTCCTGCCTGACCCGGAGGCCTTCATCTGGAATGTGGTACGCGCCAGCCACCAGGGGGTAGACAGCGTACTGAGTATAGAAAAACGTCTCAGCCAGAGCTTGCCGGCCGATCTGCAATACTGCTACGAGACCCGCCTTGGCGTAGTCACCAAACTACCCTGCCGAGACTACGCAAGACTCTACCACGAACAACTCGACCGTCAGGTAGAAGCCCGTTTTCGAGCCTGTATACTTGCCATAGGGTCTGTGTGGTACTCTGCCTGGACAGAAGCCGGTCAGCCTGACCTGAGCCAAAGCAGCGGTGACTGGACAGAATTCAATACCGATGAGGGAAAGGCCGTGGACGATCGTCAGCGAAGCCGAATCCGGGTACACGAGTAGGCACGGATTGGGAACAGAGGTAATCAGTTCGGTTCCGGTTCTTTAAATCATAAGTCATCTGTATGATCCTCTTTCACGAGTCACCTGGACATTCCTGAATCTGAAGAAAAAACTGGATCCTTTACCATGTGTAATGATGTTTATTCACTTCGCAGCTGCATGATTTTATTATCCATGACAAAATAACGAATTAAGAGTGATCACATCAATTTGACACAACTCAATGACTAAGAGTAAATTATGCCTAAAAAATACGTATTTCAATACTTTTTTAATGTTTTTTGTTATATTTTTATTGTTTTTCAATAATTTCTAAATACCTTTGCCCTACTAAAAAACATTACCATTATGTCGAAAACAGACGATTTCATTTGGAAAGCCATTCAAACCGCTTGTTGGCTCATTTTCGCCGGACTTTGCATTCAAACCGGGACACTAATTTTCAATTTCGTTTACAGCTTATTCAAACCTGTTGCCACTCATAACCTGCATCTCGGTCTGGACCTCTCCAAAATCTATGAGCAAAGTTTTTTGCTGTACAATGCATTATTTAGCCTAATCCTCATTCTTTCATTTTTGAAGGCTACTGTTTTTTACTTTGTCATCAGATTGTTTACCAAAATGGAAATTTCAAAACCATTTTCCACAGCCATCTCAAATCAGATTACAACCATCAGTTATTACTCATTTTCAGTTGGGTTGATCAGTTACCTGGCCCATCAGTTCGTAAAACAAATAAGCAAAAGGGGATATGATGCTCATGAGATCAGTCGCTACTGGGATGACAGTGGAGCCTATCTGATGATGTCTGCCATCTTATTTGTCATTGCCATGATCTTTAAAAAAGGGATAGAGTTGCAAAACGAAAACGAATTAACTGTATAATCCATGCCTATCATTGTAAACTTAGATGTCATGATGGCAAAGCGCAAAATGTCGCTGAATGAGCTATCTGAAAAAGTGGAACTAACTCTCTCCAATCTATCCATCCTGAAAACAGGAAAGGCAAAAGCCATTCGCTTCAGCACATTAGAATCCATTTGTAAAGCATTAAACTGCCAGCCTGGGGATATATTGGAATATGTAGCAGAAGAAAAAAAGTAAACATGTTTAAAAATTCATTTTCTAAATGGATTCAGACCTTCATTTCTAAATGATCATAATTATGATTAAATTTTGAAGCCATAAAACGGGTCAATTATTTCATCATTCAATGAAGTCAAATAGCATACAATGTAATTAAATGGAAAGGTAACTAAAGAAGAAAAATGGCATTTCCATAAATCAATAATGCTCCCATCCGATCCCTGGAAAAATTTATGCAACAGGACAAATCAGTAAAATGGAAATCCTATTTACTCAAGTCCCTGCTGCGCCACTCCTGCGGTGACAAGCCGGTTTCCTGCTTGAAAACCCTGGCGAAATAAGCCGGATCGTTATAGCCACAATCCAGAGAGATCATCGCAATATTCAGAGATGGATCGGACAAAAGTTCCTTAGCTTTATTGAGCCTCACTGAGCGTATAAACTTATTGGGTGAGCACCCGGTCAGTGCTTCCAGTTTGCGGTGCAATTGGGAATGGCTCATGAACAAAGATTTACTGAGTTGCTCCACACTGAAATCGTAATTCGTAAAATTGCCTTCCACCAGATCCTTCACCTTTTTTACGAATTCATGTTCAGAACTTTTGATGAAGTCGACCTGCGAAACATGATCCTGGACAGACTCAGCTATGGCGGTCATACCGATCTGTCTGATGTAGTATGCCTGTAGAATTTTCCTCTGTTCCAATAGCTTTTTGATGCGCAGCAATAATTCTTCCTTGTGAAAAGGTTTTTCCAGGTATACGTCTGCCCCATGAGCTATCCCTTCCAGTTTGCTTTGCATATCTGCTTTGGCCGTGAGCATGATGACCGGAATATGACTGGTACGCTCGTCCTGTCGGAGCATCCGGCACATCTCAAAACCATCGATGTGCGGCATCATGACATCGGTGATGATCAGGTCGGGTACAGATCCGGTAGCAATTTCGAATCCCTCTCTTCCGTCCTTTCCGACGAGTAATTTATAATCTGAAAGACAACTGGCCGTATATGCCACCACATCTGTATTGTCCTCTACCAACAAAACAACCGGACTGCCGGAAGGAGCTGCTGTCTCTGGTATAAAATGGGATATGGGTTTATCCAGAGTTTCTGAATGAAACTCAGATTCATGTATTTCTGAGACCTGAATGGATTCAACATCTGATTGACTGGCTACTTTCAGAGGAATCCGAATGATGAATTCCGAACCTCGCGTGGCCCCTACCGGCGGACTTTTGACTTGAATGGAACCATCCATAAGTCTGACCAACTCCCTTGTAAGTGCCAGTCCAATACCGGTACCTTCATTTCGGCGGGTGGAGCTGTTGTCCAATTGGTAAAAACGCTCAAAAATCTGGTGCAATTCACTTTCCGGTATACCGGTACCCGTATCCTTGACTCTTAAAACCACATTTACGGTTTCATGTCCAGGGGCTCCGGCCTCTCTCGAAATATTCACATAAATGTTTCCATGCGCAGGGGTAAACTTGAGTGCGTTTGAAAACAAATTGGTGATGATCTGTCTGAACTTCTCAGGATCAAAAGCCACCAACAGTTCATCGGTATCCGAAAAAAAGTGAAACTGCTTTTGCTCGGAGGCAGCCAAAGACTGAAAGGATTCAACAATATAGCGCAAAAATGCGATGATGTCACCTTTCACTTGCCTGAGGGTCATTTTTCCATCTTCGAGTTTGGAAAGATCGAGCATTTCATTGACGAGTTTCAGGAGGTTTTCACCATTTCGCACGATCATGTCGACACCAGATTGCAGGTATTTCTGAGGGTCATTTTTTATCTGGTTGGCCATGCCCAGGATCACAGTCAACGGTGTGCGGAATTCATGGGTGATATTGGCATACAATTGCGTTTTGATGGCATCGAGTTCTTTGACCCTCTTGGCTTCATTCTTTTCAAAATGCAATTGGGATTGCAACCGAGCCTTGTTCACTTTAAAGCGAAAATAGCTCCTGACCCCTACGGCTGCACATAAGCCATACAAAGCATAAGCCCACCAGCTCAGCCACCAGGGGGGTTTTACCAGGATTTCTATCTCAGCGGTTTGATTGCTCCATATACCCTGATTGTTGCTGCCTTGCACTTTAAATACATAACGCCCGGAAGGCAAGTGCAGATAAGTAGCGGTTCGTCTATTACCGCTTTCTACCCAGTCCGGGTCAATGCCTGCAAGCCTGTATCTGTATTTGTTTTGTTCAGGAGCTGTGAAATCAAGGGAAGAAAACTCCAGTGTCAAAATATCCTGGAGGTGGTTCAGAGTGATGGATTGTGTATTTTCGATGGTATTTTTCAGGATGCCTGTTTTGTCATTTGGCCAGATGGCCACATTGCCTACCAGAATCTGAGTGAGATAAATAGGAGGAGTGAAGCTTTTTTCCAATATTTCTTTAGGATCGAAAATATTCAAGCCGTTCACACCTCCAAATGCAAGCATACCGTCGGGCAATTTGGCAAAAGCACCACTGTTGAATTCATCGTCCTGCAAGCCCGCCGTCTTGGTAAAATTTCTGAATTGGAAGGACCTCTTCTGATTTTCATCTGATTTACTCATGCAAAACAAACCCTTGTTGGTGCTACCCCAAATATTTCCCTGACCATCGGCCAGTATGCCATATACCACATTGTCCGGAAGTCCTTCCTTTTGGGTCAGGTGATCGTAATCTCCCGTTCTTTTGTCCAATCGGTTGAGTCCTCCGCCTTTGGTGGCTATCCACAAATACTGATCCGGTAAAAAAGGGTCTTCCAAAAAACAAGAAACGAGATTATAATTCAATGAATTCCGGTTTTGGACATCATTGTAGAACCATTGAATCTGTGCAGTAGAGAGATCTCCTCCTATGATGTTAATTTTCAAATATCCGTTTTCAGTACCAATCCAAAATGTACCATTGCGGTCTTCCAGGATTGCCGTGCAAATGATCTTTTCCTGTCCCGGATTGATTTGGATGCTGTCCAGTTTTTGATTCAGGGGATCCCAGATACTGATCTTTCCATCTTGTCCCGGCAGCCAAATGCGTTTTCTGCTGTCCTCGAGAAAGGGTTGTTTCCTGCCAAATGCCTGGTCCGTGTTAATCTGTGGATAGGCAGTGAGCCGATTACTTTCAGGATCAAATGAAAAATACCCTGCCTTGTCGCTTTTGATCCAATATTCGTTTTTAGATGAAATAATAAAATTATCTACTTCTTTCACTCCGGGAGTTAATGCAAAAACATCCTTTTGCAATATATCCTTTTTGAGATTCATCCAATTATATCCATAGTCCACCATATAAAGGTCCTGGTTGCCTGCAGGTACAATCATGCGGAGACTATTGCCCGGGGCCTTGGTAACAAACAGCGGATGGATGTTTTTATATTTTCGCAAGCCGTAACCCACTGCTCCACTCCACAATATACCTGATCGGTCGATCAGAAAGGGATAGCAAATTCGAGTGGACGTCGCCAGGGGCAGTTCTTCCATCCAATTGACAGGTCTGTTCTTTTCCCATCTGCTTATTTCATAGAAATACAATTCTCTGTGATGGTACTCCCACAAATCACTTTTGGTGGCAATCAGGATATTGCCCTCCGGGATCTTGTCGGTATCAAACAAGGGGACGATTTCATTTCGTTTGTCGAGGTATAGATTGTTGTTGATCAGAACGGATCCATCCTGATTCAGATACCCGCTGTTGTACATTCTGAAACCGGGTATCGAGACAAAACTGTTTGCCTCTGGATCGAAGCGGTACACAACACCATCCAAAGAGCAGACCCACATATTTCCATCCGGATCCTTTCCCATACCCCACACTTTCCTGTTGCCCGGCAAGGACAGGCGCGTCACCTTGGGATTGGCGTGAGAATTTTTCCAATCAGAAGGCAGGTTGAGTATATTTAAACCCGCCTGATCGGTAGCAATCAGCATGCGACCATCGGCCATTTCTTCTATAATCCGGATTCCGTTTCCTGAGAGACTGGATGGATTGGACGGGTCATGAGCTATGCGGTAAAAAAGGCCGGTCTTTTTATCATAAACGTTGACACCCGCATTTTCCGTACCGGCCCAAATTCTGCCTTTGCTGTCTTCAAACAACTCATTAAGGGTATTACTGCTGAGGGTATATTCATTATAAGGGTCATTCATAAAAATTTTGAACCCATAACCGTCGTAGCGGTTCAGACCACTTTTAGTGGCTACCCAGATGAATCCCTCCTCATCCTGAAGCATATCAAATACCATACCCTGAGACAGGCCCTCAGCTACCGAAATGCTTTCAAATGCCTTTTCCTGCTGACATAAGACAGGGCGCGCCATGACTATCAGCAAAAAGAAAATTAGTGAGCTGCAATTTTGTTTGATCCGGAACAACTTGAGATAAAGGTAATGAGATCCATCAAAACCATTTTAGCCCAGACTATTCACCAAACACCCAATTTATTAAAATGATGAATTTGTCCTGATCCTGCACAATTTGTCCTATGGTTCGCTCAAATCACACAGGAGCATGACGAAATATTACTCACAACAAGAGTCTGACAGGCAGACCTTTGTCACGACATTCAAACGCAAATTATTTCAAAACAATCCCCTTTTAAAAAAAATCAAATTATGAACCAAAAATTCAATTTTAAGCTATCTGCCTTGCTGCTTTTGGGCATGATCCTTCCCTTCATGGCCATAAGCCAGAATAAAAATGTGGTCTCCACCCACCGGGTATTTCCCAAAATGGACAAAGTGATGGAATTTGAGAAAGCCCTGGCTGCCCACGTTCAGAAGTACCACAAAGGGGATGTAAGCTGGAGGGTATTTTCCATTCAGTCCGGACCAGATTTTGGCGGTTACCATATTACTGAAGGACCCAAAACCTGGACTTCCGAGGACGAAAGGGGCGATCTGGGCTCTGAGCATATGCTGGACTGGAATAAAAACGTGGCTGTTCACCTTACAGACAGACAGTCAGGAGGGTATTCAGTATATCTTGACTCACTGAGCACAGTAGCGGTCGGTGATTTCAGCGACAAGATCAATATTACCCATGTATATCCCAAAGTTGGCCAGGGAGACAATGTGGTCAAGATGATTAAGAAGCTCAGGAAAAACTGGGCAGCTAGTGGTATATCCGTAGCCGTTTACACCAGTAATTCCTCAGGTCCTGCCCAATATTCCATAGTTACACGCTATAAACAAGGTCTAAAAGAAAAAGAACCCGATTTTAGAAAGCCTTTCAAAGAAAGTTATGAAGCTGTCAACGGAGAGGGGTCACATGCCCAGTTTATAAAAGATCTATCCGAATATGTGCAAGAAAGCTGGAGTGAACTGCTTTTCTTACAAAAGGATTTGAGCTCCAAATAATCCAGGCTCCCTGCATTTAACCCCAAGCAATATACAGGAGGTGTTTCGCGACACCTCCTTTTTTTATATGGACCTATTATTTAAAGAATGAAAATTTTGGATTTAAAAAGGTAAAAAGAAATTTTCCGGCCAAATAAGTTGTTACATCTATTGGGGATATAGGGATATTTGACTGGCAATTGTCCAATTAAGTGTAACTTAATCCCAGGCTACAAAAGTTTAAATAGAAAAAATGAAAGAGTACAAGTTTTGCCAAAGTTGTGGATATCCCTTGAAAAAGGACAAAAAAGGAGGGGGCACGGAAAAAGATGGAAGCATCAGCAAAAAGTATTGCTCTATGTGTTATGAGAATGGCGTGTTTCTGACGCCGCCTGAGATTGACACTGCAGAGAAAATGCAGAAATTTTGCATTCAGGAAATGAAGAAGAGTGGGATCAACGGCATTTTTGCCTGGCTGGCCACCCGTTCCATCCCATCACTCGAAAGATGGAAAAAACAAGCCTGATACCAAAACCCAAAAAGGTTATGGAGTCTCACTAACTCTTGTTCCTGAAAATTATGTCAAATGCCCAACTGATCGATTGGTTACTGGAGGGAGATGTATCCATTCAGTACCAGGTATGGCGAGATTTACTGGGAGTTGATAATAAGAAACTACAGAAAAAGATCGCCCAGGAAGGATGGGGCCAGCAATTTATATCCAGGAGAAAGGCTGAGGGGCATTGGGGCGATCGGTTTTATCAGCCCAAGTGGATTTCTACCCATTACACCCTGCTGGACCTTCGCCATTTATGCCTTCCTCCGGAAAATAAATCAGTCCGGGAAAGCATTGAGCGGATTTTGCAGCACGACAAGTCCGAAGACGGAGGCATCCGTCTCGGACCGTCCACCTCCCGGTACAGCGATGTCTGTGTGAATGGGATGTTTTTAAACTACGCATCCTATTTCAAAATTCAGGAGAAAAAACTGCAATCTGTCGCAGACAGCATTCTTCAGGAAATAATGCCTGATGGAGGCTTTAATTGCAGGACCACGCGGAGTGGTGCCAGACACAGTTCCATGCACAGTACCCTGTCTGTTCTGGAAGGCCTGACTGAATTTCAGAAAGGAGGATATCTTTATAGGGAAAAAGAAATCAAACGTGCTATTAAAAGCTCCACAGAATTCCTGTTGATGCATCATTTGTACCTATCAGACCGGACGGGGCAGATCATCGATCCCAACTTTTTGAAATTATGCTATCCTGGCAGGTGGAAATACGACATTCTGAGGGCCTTGGATTATTTTCAATATGCAGGAATTCCCTGGGACTCCAGAATGAAGGAGGCGATCCAGGTTTTGATCAGCAAACGAAATAAGGACGGAAGCTGGAATCTTTCATCCGCGCACCCAGGTCTGGTGCACTTCCCCATGGAGCAGGCAGGCAAACCCAGCAGGTGGAACACACTCAGGATGATGAGGGTAATGAAACAATTTAATTTGGAGTCAGAATAATCCACTGTAAAATTTCTACATGAATACCCAGTCCTTATTTTCTCCAGGGTAAGTAAAATTGGTGATCAAAATCAATTTTGAATTATATAAATTCATCTATTATTGTACCTGATTTTTGAAAAACACCTGAATCAAATTCTATGATGCTCAAACAGATTCCCGATTGCAGGCCCATCATTCTATTCATGCTGATCATTTCTATGTTTCAACCTGAAGCCAATGGACAGAGACAAAGCCTACGCACTCTTGTCAATGTGGGACTCAGCACTCCGTTTTTGGACAAAGGGATCGGTCTTCATTTAGGTCTGAACCCATCTATTCCGCTCTTTCCGTTTCTATCTGTCGAGGGCCAGGTTTCCTATCTCTATACCCAAACCACATCTTCCTTTATCTCCGGTAAAAAGGGTCAAAGTCATTCCTTGAATTTTCTCGCAGGAGGAAGGCTCTATTTACACAGAAAAGAAAGAAAAAACAGACTCTATATGAACGGATTAATAGGTGGCAATTATTTGAAGGAAAAGCTGGATGGACAGAGATATATAGAAGAGTTCAATACAGGAATATCTTTAGGAGCTTTTTATGAAATGAAACGAATAGTGATAGGCCTATCCCTTGAAAGTCCCCAAAATTTAATTATGAAAGCTGGAATTATCATATGATTCCCTCGAAATAATATTCCTAAACCTTTAAAATAAAAATTTTAACTCAGAAAATGAAAAGATTCCAAAATTCAAAACATCTCTATAAATATGTTTCAGGCATATTTCTGATTTTCCTATTCTCCTGCCATCCGGAAGAGAAAAACATCTCGAATGATCCCTATGTATTTTCCGGAATATCCATGAAAGATGAATCGGGTCAGGATCTTTCCATTGACACAAATGACTGGAAATTGATGGAATTCTGGGATAAAAGAGAAAGAGCCTTGTTTGGAGACAGAGGCATCCTGCCTTGCGACACGGCACAATTCTACTGGGCCATAAGTGCTTACCCGAACCCCGCATCCGCTGTATTGAATCTTTGGGTTTCGAAACCAGATTCCGCAAAATATTCCTATCGACTGGTGGACCAGAATCTCAGGGTAATATTATCCAAAGACTCTGTTTCTGAGAAAAACATTTCTCTCAATTTGACAGGTCTGAATGCTTCAGATAGTATCCTGAGGATGTACTATATTTTCATAGGGGATAATTGTCAACTCAATGGACATGGGGATATAGAAATCAGATAATTCCAATTTTTCAATTGCCGAGCATAAATTTTAAATCAAAATACAAGTATAAAAAATTGAAAATAAATCATCATAAAAATACAAAACCGGATATTAAGAATCGATGCCAGTACGAGTAAAGAATCGTCCATTCATAAATCCATATAACCAAACCCTTCCGAGATGCTTTCAGACATCGTACCAAAATTGCCCATGAGGAACAAAATTGCAACCCGTCATTATTATATCCAATATTTAGGTTTTAAGGATTGGGGAAACGCTGATTACGAGGGTTATCTTATGCTGGAGAGGGACCAGGTTCAGATACATTTCTTTGAGTTACCATCACTCGAACCAAAAGAGAATTACGGGCAGGCGTACATCCGCACTAACGAAATAGATCGCCTGTATCAAGAATTTCAGGAGCGAGGGCTTGTGATCCATCACAATGGAGCGCTCTCAACCAAACCTTGGGGGCAGAGAGAATTTTCCCTACTCGATCCGGATCACAACCTTTTGACTTTTGGGGAAAGTGTCACTATATGAGTGTGCATTTCACCTCCCTAACCATTATGAAATTAGGCCGAATGGAGCATTAAAGTTTTACCACTTTACGAACCAGTAGACCCCGATCCGTTTCTGCGCATAAATAATAAACGCCTGGCCTCATATCCGAAGATGAAATGCTCAACGAGCCATTTAATACTCTTTTATAGCTTAGATTCTGCTGTATTTTCTTTCCGTATGGGTCCAGGATATATAAATCTCGCAACTTCAATTCCAAATTTAGCCAAATCTTAAATTCCTCCCGAAAAGGATTGGGTGTGACTTTTAACCAATCTAATCGGTAGCCATCGGTTTGACCGGAAATAAGTCTGACACTGATGCAACATTCCTTACTTTCAAAACAATCATTCGCATAGCGATAGCACACTTTACCCTCGCTGGCTTTGGGATCCCAATCGACCCATAAAGTTGTGGAATCATCTCCATGTCCGGGTGACTGAATGGTTCCACCCTCTATCCTCCAACGATGGTTGCGGGCACTGGCAGGTAATTCAGATAACTCAATGGTATAGCTGTCGTAAAATGGATGTCCACCTGAGAATCCAAAGGGACAAACTGGGTCAGGAATAAAATCCTCCATTTGAATTTGTCGACAGTATTGGTACACACATTCGTGAACTTTTTGGCCAAACTCAGAACGGGCTGTCATTTCCAGACAAAACTCCCCTGATTCGCGGATACGCAGAAATGTATCCTGGCTGATTGTTTTGCGAAGGGAATCGTTCCCCATATACCATTTAAATCCGATATCTGTTTTAAACCATGGGACGATACAGGAATCGGACTGATCTTTAAGCTGTGCACTCAGGATAAGACTGTCCTGACACAATTCAGAAACACTTAGTTTATAATCCAGAAAAGCAGCGTTTAAAAAATACAGACTATCGCAACGATAGGGCATGCTGGATTTGCGGAGATAAACAGGCTGCATATTCTGACAAGTCTTAAAAGATCTACCGCTCACAGGATCCACAAAACTATCCAATGGGGTACAGGAAAGATGGTAAATGATGGGGGATACGGGTTCGTCCAGGTAATTAAACTCCACCACCGAGTCGAATTTACAACATCCAGAACCCGTAAATTCTGCACGGTAAATATCTGAATCGTAGATAAATTGATTATGCCAAAGAAAGGGTTTTGTTTCCGGACAAAGGTAGCGTATCCCACCCATGCGATCGGGATTCTTAATGACCTTTATCTGCATGCACTTTTGCTGAGTTTGAACACAGGACCCTCCCAATGAAATTAAAGAATAATCTACATCGACACACAAATCAAACTCTCCTGCCTCAGGAAAATCTATTTTGACATTATTGCTGTTACTTCCGATAGTTGTGCCGTCTAACGTCCATTTTCTCATGACACTTCCACAACCGTGTGTCAATTGGATTGAATAACTTTCACTGCATGCTCCCTGGCAAACAAGCTGTTTCCCAATAATCGGGCTTAGGTAAGTCAATTCAGGCCTCTGTGCGCCGGGACCGGTGCAGTTGAGCTCAAAATCGCAAATATCGCCGCCGCATCCATCGATCATTAAAAACAGATATTTACAAGCAGGAAGATTGGCTGACATGGAATAAACGCCCGGTCCATTGCAGCTGGTCTGACAGATAATCGGCGAGCAGCTACAATTATTTGTAATAGCCATCTCCAATCCAGTCCCATTGAGGCTGCAATTGGAAACAGTCATCTCCACGGTGACCTGTCCCCCTTGGCTTAGGAATGGGAGATACAATATGTTATTGACTGGCGCTCCACAGATCGTTGGGCAGGCTGGCACATTTGCATACGTTAAAGAGGAACAACTGATGCCATTGATATCTGCGAGGGCACAAATCTGAACATTATCAATGCAAATAGTATTCCAGGGAATGGAACACTGGGAAATCAAAGCAGGAGAATAGCACAGGAAACCCCAAAGTGCCGCCAAACGAGAAAACCTGAATAAAACGGAATAGAACATTTTTAAAGAAATTGGTCAAATATAATAGACCTTTCCGGTTCCCCATTCGCTGCCTGAAGCCCCAATTATTTCCTAACCTTAATAACGAAAATCCGAATTTCTAACTTTAGCTCAACTACAAAAATCACTACATTTCCTTAAAGTAAGTATATGTGTGAACTACAATACAAAATACTTGACTGATTACCTCGTATCAATTATTGAGTTCTGAACAAAATACCAATATTGCCCTTTGCTCCATCATATTCCGTCACATTTTGAGTCCACGGTGTAGTACCTGGTTCGTTGCGATAGAAATTATACTTAAATGATCCATTACTCAGATTTGAAGAATAATGGACCGTATGTGTAAGATTCTCATACAAAGGAATGTCATTCAGGTCGATCTCTGTCATACTTTTTGTGATTATCCCACTCGATTCTACATCAACCTCAAATCTATATACAAATCTTCTGATGGTCTTATAGCTCTGATCAAATTCCAGATATAATTGTTCATAATTTGTACCACCACCTTGGTTATCGCGGCGGACCGTATAAGTGGGTCCTGGCCCAAAACTTCCCTGACACCCAGGCTCACCCCCCAAACAAAATTCAACTCCAATGTGATGACCAACAAATTGTGTACTATTATTATATTTCACCGGCACCCCCCCGATGATTTGAATTATCTTAGTCTTATTGATCAGATTTCTCAAATCCGAATCAGTAACCTTGTATTTCTCGCCGGCGACCTGAAGGCCACCCATCACCACATAAGCCTGCAACTCATCTCCTTTTTTGAAACTTAAATCTGAAGTACTGAAAATACCATTTGCTGCAGCAACCTCTACAAACTTTCCTGCAGTCTTGTTATACACCAAAACCCAGCTGTTATACTTGACATCCTTAGGATATTCGGAGGATTTATCCAGGCGGATGGTACCAAAAATCTCCTGTGTAATAGGATCCGCGCCCTCCACAATAGGTTTAATGGCGGGAAAAAATCTCCGTATCAAATCAGGAGCCACCCCTATCAGATTGCTTAGGAGCACCTTGGACTGGGATTCCGCCACATCCAGATCCACATATGCCTTCGGCGTCCTTCTTCCCGTAGCTACTACATTGGCAAAATAGTAACGATCCTTGCACATTTTCACCCAGTTGTTTCCGAATTTTTTATAGAAAGTAAATTCATCAGCCTCGTACTTCCAATCAGCCCCACCCTCTCTTACATAAGGCAATGAATATGGTTTATCCGGACGCAAAGAAGGTTTGATTGTATCAATCCCGATGCCATGCACGGTCTGGTTGGTGAAAAAGTTTTCATTGGTATAAACCGCCAATTCATGAAAAAAATCACGAAGGTTTTCTTTTGACTTTACACGGTCGATTAAATTCTGGTCCCAATAATCAACGGGTTTGGTCGGAATATGAGTAGCCAGGGTTATCGCATTTTCATAAGGGTCTGAATCTCCGGTGGGGTGTCCATCATTGCGCACGTGCACCGGACAAGCCATATCGCCCAAGGCATGCAAAGTCTCGCCCAGAGACCTCCAGGCATGGGCCATGAGCTTTTCGCGGATGGGTTTGTCCTTTTCGCTCATGGCGGCAATGATGCTATTCTTTCCATCCATCCAGGAGTATTTTTGAAAAAGCGGATTCGCCCCGGTTGTACCCTTTGTGATTTCACCTTGATCTTCCAATGCCCACTCTACAATATCTATTTCCGGGTTAGCAATCCCCAGTCCTAGAGGAATATCAGTCAGATATTTTTTACCTCCATCCAAAGACTTTGGATCATAAAAATGCCTTAAGGCCATCAGCCATTCCGGTTCATCAGCAGAAAAACCCCCATGTTTTATCCAATCTTTAAAAGTGAAGGACATTTCTCCTTCGGTAATCGTTCTGCCACCTTTGACGGTCACTCCCACGCCAAGAATTTTGTCTGATGCACTAATCGAATAATCCTTTAACTCCGGATATTGGTTCATTTTCTTAAGAAAATCTCCCGCAATCCTTTCGTTTATGAATTCGTGCATCGGACGGTTGCCATAGGATGAAAGTAAAATTGCCAAAAAGCCATAAAATAACATCCCACAGATGAAATATCCAATCTTTAATATGCGACTCCCCTTTCTCATAATCTGCTCAGTTTAAAACTACCATCCTCCTGCAAGGCAAAATCAACCGTGTAGGGCAATCCATCCAGATCAAATGAAAATTCAATAAATTCATCCCCATATCCCACTATCTTCCTTTTGTCAAAGTCCTTCGCAAACTGCAGAAGCAAATCGTAACTGGACAAGGAAATATCCTCCGCTGATCGCTCAAATGCCTGATCGGTCAACATTTCGTAAATAGCCGGCCTGTTTAACTCAGAAAAAGCTTTTTCAAGTTTTTCTGCATCCTCCTCCGCCCTAGCCAAATCCAGGCCGAGATCCGGATAGTCCTGTGCGATGTCTTCCTTGCTGCAACCCGAAAATGGATTCAGGTGAATCAGCAAAGCAACTCCAAAACCCAGAAGCAAATACTTCCATGCAATATTCAAAGAGCTCATACCTTAAAACAATTATTATGGAGCAAAAAAATAATTAAAAAAGGCTATGGAGGCCAAACTCCATCAATAAAAAAAATGATTTTGATCAGGATTCCACTCCTGTTTAAAATCTCTCATCAGGATAAAATCCCCCCCGAATGGATAAAACAATTTTTAATCAGCAGGTAGATCCCTTAGATCAGAAATTAAAATATTGGCTACCTTGAAAAAAATGAAAAGCAGTTAATACAGCAGCTATGAAGCTGAATATAGAGACATACAAACTGCCGTAGGCATCCTTTCCTAAATGCTAGCGCTGGGTGAATCAGAGAAAGGAGTGATTCAGATATTGAATCCTCCTCCAGCGCGCAATGGACAGGTATTTTAAGGACCCGTCAAATGCCGGGATACAAAGCGAATCCCTTCATGGTCGAGTTGACCTTATCCCGCAGGGTTTCGATAAAGCCTTCATCCTGTCGGTTTGAGACCAACTCGTCAATCCATTGCGCCACCTGTCTGAAATCCTGCTCCCGGAAACCACGCGAAGTCATCGCCGCGGTGCCAAGACGGATACCCGAGGTGGTCATCGGAGGTTGCGGATCAAAGGGGATCATATTCTTGTTGGTGGTGATATCGGCGCGAATGAGAAGTTCCTCGGCTTCCTTGCCGGTGATGCCCTTACTGCGAAGGTCCAGCAGGAACATGTGGTTGTCGGTGCCACCAGAGACAATGTGGTAACCCAGATCCTGAAATGCCTTTGCAAAGGCTTTGGCATTGGAAATCACCTGCTGCCCATAGACCTTGAAATCATCGCTGAGGGCCTCGCCAAAAGCAACCGCCTTGGCTGCGATGATGTGTTCCAGCGGCCCTCCCTGCATGCCCGGAAAAACGCCGCTGTTCAGGATACCGGACATTGAGAGCGCCTTCCCCTTCTTATCTGTTTTGCCGATGATATTGGGATGATCCTTGCCCATCATGATGATGCCACCACGAGGCCCCCGCAGGGTCTTGTGTGTAGTGGAAGTAATGATATGACAATGCGGAAGCGGATTGTTGAGCAACCCCTTGGCGATCAATCCTGCAGGGTGGGCGATATCCGCCATCAGGACGGCCCCTACTTCATCGGCGATCCTTCGAAACTGTGCGTAATCCCAGTCGCGGCTGTAGGCAGAGGCTCCGCAAATAATTAGTTTGGGCCGATGTTCGTGTGCCAGACTGCGCACATCATCCATGCGGATTAGACCGGTTTCTGTATCCACTCCATAGGATACAACCTTGTAATACTTGCCGCTCATATTGACCGGTGAGCCATGGGACAGGTGACCGCCGTGAGCGAGGTTGAGTCCCATGATCGTATCTCCGGGCTGAAGTAGGGCCACCTGAACAGCAGCATTGGCCTGAGCCCCTGAATGAGGCTGGACGTTGGCATACTCTGCTCCAAAAAGCTGACACAACCTCTCACGGGCCAGGGTCTCCACTTCATCGATTACCTCACAGCCACCATAATAGCGTTTACCGGGATAGCCTTCAGCATATTTGTTGGTCAGCCAGCTTCCCATGGATTGGATCACTTCGGCACTGGCAAAATTTTCAGAGGCGATCAATTCTATACCCCGGCGTTGTCTTTGCAGCTCGCGATCCAAAAGTTGCTGGACCACAGTATCTTTCAAATTCATTGATTTCAATTTTAGCTTCCAAATGTAGAAAGCTTTCCCATATCGGAGATCAAAAGATTTTACTCAACGGGGTTCTACCCGATAGTACCTGCTGACGCTGTTTTTCAGATGGTCCATATCCCGCAAACTGGAAAAAGGCAGCAGGGATCCGGCCTTGTGTCGGATACAGATTTCCGATTCTCCCTGCTCATAGGGTGTGATCTCAAAATGATGGATGTCCGCCGACCTCAAAGAATCCCATTCAGCTTCATTCAGCCCCGTATCCGGCGGTGGAGTGCTGCCAGAGGGAGCCTCAAAATTTTCATCCTTCATACTGATGCGAAAAAGCCTTCGGTTTATAAGTCCGCCTGCCAGAAAGCGGAGCATGGGATCGGGCCCCTGGACTGCTTCCTTCAGCAAGGACCAGATGTCCACATCGTCAATACTGGCGAAGTAGGGCAGAAATTCTTCCGGATCTGTATGGCGTGAGACTTTACCATCGAGAAAATAGGACAGAGATCTGCTGGCCCAGGACCTGTTTGAAATGGCTTTGAACCGGCTCAAGAAGAGGTTGAGCATGTATTCTGCTGCGATGGCTGTTTTGTGCATGTATACCTGCAGGTACATGATTTTGCGGGAGGTCAGGAATTTTTCAATGGAATACACCGCTTTTTCCTCCAGGACAAGCCTTTGGTCGGTCACGTCCATCATCAGGATCAAACGGTCGTAACCGATCACACCTTCTGCCACACCGGTAAAAAAACTGTCGCGCGTCAGATAGTCCAGGCGGTCAGTGTCCAGCTGGCTGCTGATCAGCTGGTGGAGAAACGGCCGATCGTATTGGTTCCTGAAGATCCGGATGGCCAGTGCGAGCCGATCGCCAAATTCACGGTTGAGCCGGTCCATCATCAGGGCTGTGATCTCCTCGTGCGGCACGGGTAAAATGGTATGTTCGAGCACATGAGAAAAGGGACCATGCCCGATGTCGTGCAGGAGGATGGCGATCTGGGCGGCGGTATATTCTTCATCGCTGATGGACACCCCTTTGAGCCTGAGTTGGTTGAGCGCAAGGGTCATCAGGTGATAGGCTCCCAGTGCGTGATGAAAGCGGGAATGGACCGCTCCCGGATATACATAATGAGACAGACCCAATTGCTTGATTCGCTGAAGCCGCTGCAGGAAGGGATGTTCGATGAGTTCCAGCAGAATTCCGGAGGGTACGGTAATAAACCCGTACACTGGATCGTTGAATATCTTTACAAAGGCCAATAGAAAGCTGTTTGCTGGTGATTAAACCGATGACCGGCATTTTTGTTACACGGCCTGCGGATTCCAAACGCATAATTAGGGATAAATTTTCAATCATGGTCTGATTCGCCTGGAGTATCTTTAATTCTCCGGCGACCTCCGGCCCCAAATCAAAATGATCAATGAGCAACGATAAAATAAAAATCCTCTGGGCAGATGACGAAATGGAGCACCTGAAACCACAGGTCTTCTTTTTGGAAAAGAAAGGCTATACCATCAAAGCGGTGACAAACGGCCACGATGTACTCGACGTTCTGGAGGACGATCCGGGTTATGATGTCGTATTTCTGGATGAGTCCATGCCCGGCAAATCAGGTCTGGAAACCCTGTCAGCCATCAAGGCAAAAGGTTACCTCATGCCTGTGGTGATGGTCACTAAAAATGAAGCAGAAAACATCATGGAAGAGGCGATCGGGAGCCAGATCGCAGATTATCTGATCAAACCCGTCAACCCCAATCAGCTTCTTCTTACCATCAAAAAGTTGATCGACAACAAAAGGCTGGTCTCTGAAAAAAACACACTGGATTATCAGATCGCCTTCCGGCAACTGTTCATGGACATTTCCGATCGTCCTGATTATAAGGGCTGGGTGGATATCTACAAAAGGCTCATCCATTGGGAATTAAAGATGGACCAGGGCACAGACCCGCACATCCAGGATATCCTGAACCAGCAGAAGCAGGAAGCCAATGTGGAATTTTCAAAGTTTATTGTAAACCAGTACACTTCCTGGTTTAAAAATCCTGCGAACGCACCCATTCTCTCCCATCAGCTGATGCTGGAAAAAGTTTTCAAGCAATTAAAGGATGATGTTCCCACTGTTTTCATCTTGCTGGACAATCTGAGGTTCGACCAGTGGAAGGTCATCGAGCCAATCATCACCGAAAAATTCAAAATTGAAGACGAGGACTATTTTTACAGCATCCTGCCAACCACGACGCAATACAGCCGCAATGCAATCTTTGCGGGCATGCTTCCGGCCGATATCGAAAAGCAATATCCCGACTGGTGGCTCAACGACAATGAAGAGGGTGGAAAAAATATGAAGGAACCCGATTTGCTGGCCTCCCAGATCAAAAGGTATATCCGCAAGGACATCCGTCACGAATACATCAAAATCAGCAACGCAGCCAAAGGCAAGCAGCTGCTCGATCAGTCTCACAACATCCTTCAAAATGATTTTACAGCCATTGTGTACAATTTCATCGACATGCTCTCTCATGCCCGCACCGAGATGGAGGTACTGAAAGAGTTGGCCTCGGATGAGATGGCTTATCGTTCACTGACCCGGAGTTGGTTTATCCACTCTCCTCTTTGGGCCACCCTCCAAAAGCTGGCCGATTCTCCTGTACAGCTGATCATTACCACAGACCATGGCACCATCAGGGTACAGGATCCCAGCAGGGTGATCGGCGACAAGGAAACCACCGCCAACCTCCGCTACAAAGTGGGTAAAAACCTGAGCTACGATAAAAAAGATGTGCTCGAGATACGGGATCCCCAGCAGGTGGGCCTGCCCCGCCCCAACCTGTCCTCTACATTTATATTCGCCAAGGAAAAAACCTTTTTCCTGTATCCAAACAATTATGGGCATTTCCTCAATTATTACAAAAATACTTTCCAGCATGGCGGAATCTCCCTGGAGGAAATGATCTGCCCGGTCATCAGGCTGAGGAGCCGTTGACCAAGCATGTTTTCACCTACCCTGATAAGTAAAAGCCATTAAAAATAAGGTTTTACAATTTTGTTACATTGTTTTACATGGCCCACAGTCCTTAAGAATAAGCGATCCATAGCTTTGGGCCATTATTCATTTAAACAGAAACCTTTATGTTGTACTTCATTTTTATCGCTTTGCTTCACAGCCTTTTCCTACCCACGAAATCTAGGGATCACTTGCCAAACAAACCAACAGAGGATAACCCTTCCAAAGTCATTTACAAATCCATAGACGGGGGAAACAGTTGGGTTGAATATGGAGAAGGTCTGCCTGTGGACATAGCCGCTTCTGACCTGGAGTCTTTCCAGGGCGATTTGTACCTCAGCTCGGATAAAGGCATTTTTCATACATCGCCCCATCTGACGAAACCAGATTGGAAAAAAGAATACTTCTTCCATGAATCCGATACCCGCTTCTTCAAAGGCCGGCAAGGCATATACGCTGTCAAATACAGACAGGGCTTATACCAAAAATTATACTCAACGGGAATCTGGCTTCCCCTGCACCTGAATTTAAAGGACAAATCCGTCCGTACTGTTCTGGAAGGGCAGGATCATAGCATGATAGTAGGAACTGAGACGGGGATATACAGAAGTGTGGATGGGGGACAAAGCTGGACTCAAATTTTAGAAAAAGAAATAATCCACTCCATGATGCAAAGCCGGGGATCCATGCTTGCATTCGGAGATAAGGGACTATACAGATCCTTTGATGAAGGAAAAAGCTGGGATCATGTACCCTATCCGGGCTCTTTAGCAGGATTATGGAATGGCCCAGGGGACAGGTCATACATCTTGGTCCGAAAAAACTCTCAAAAACATGAATTCATTCAGACTGGCAAGAACTTCCAGCTCTTTGAAAGCACGGATGGTGGAATTATTTGGAATAAATCAAATTTTGGGCCTCCCGATGTAAAGCAAATATTTGGAATTACAAAGTCGGATGCCTATCTGATCTGTCATCATGAAAAGGGCCTGTCACTTTCATTGGATCAGGGTAAAAGCTGGAAAAATATGGAAGTCCCAAAAACAATGAATCAAAATATCCGTGTTCTGGTGATCGATCAAATTATATTTATTATTCCTACTTTTGGATGTTAATGGGATTTCCCAAAGTAAAAAATAATTGGATTGGCTCGTGTTTTTATCAGGATACCTTCGAACGATCATCTCTTTTAAAATTGTACTTGGTTTTCTTGCTGCAGCTTCCGGGCAAAGCAGCAGGACCGATGATATCCAGCTTGCTCTTAGAAGGACTGCCGACAAATTGCTGAGAATATCCGGGGACGAAAGCAGCAGAATTGAAGTAAAGCAGGACCAATCAAATGGCGAATGGAGCATTCATCTGAATGCTCATTTTAATTACGATTCCTTACCGGAAATTCTGCAAAGTTCACTGGACCAATATCAGATAAAAGAACCCTATACTGTTCAGATCAAAAGATGCGATGACCATCAAATGGAATTGGGCTACCATCAATTTGATTTTCTGAATACAGGATCAGTCCCCTGCGCGGGAAGGGATTTATCCGATGCCTGCAGATACATTCTCATAAAATTTGTGCAGTCTGAATCAGGGAAGGGAAATCATCAGGCAGCTATGATAGTGGGATTGTCTTTAATGTTTGCCACTGCCCTGCTTTCCTTTTTCTTCTACCGCAGAAAAAGATTAAGAGTAAATATTCCTCAAAGCCTAAGCCTTGAAGAACCCATCAGGATCGGTGGATGCGAATTTTATCCGGAAACCCAGACCCTGATCCACCAGCATCAGACTTACAAGCTAACCTTCCGGGAAGCCAAATTATTTAATCTGTTTGCATCCAACCCCCATCAACTATTAGACCGGGATTTCATCATGAAAGAGATCTGGGAGAATGAAGGCGTAATGGTGGGAAGAAGCCTAGATGTTTTTGTATCCAGATTGAGAAAAAAACTGGCCATCGACCCCAGTATCCAAATAAATGCCGTTCATGGCGTAGGTTACAAAATGGAGATTGCCCGATAAAATTATTCTATGGCCGATCAACCTCCGAGCCCACTTCGATCTGAAATCAGGAAACAAACAGATGAATCAAATAACCTTTCAATTGCCCTTATTTTATTTTTAAGTTGATTTTTCCATTACTTTTTTGATCAGTACGATTTGCCCAAGGTGATAGTGCATGTGTTCGATGATCCCTGCTATGTTTCGAAACCAGGTACCGTATTTAGGATCTGTGAAGTCCTCTGCTAATTTTTGATCCGGCAACTGCTCGATCAGAACGGCAGCAGATTCAGCTTTCAGCCAGATTTGATCCAGAAGCAGATCCCAGTCTTTCTGACACTTGATCGGGGGGAGTTGAAAACTGTATTCGTCCTTGGAATCAAGCGGTCCACCTTCCAGAACCTTCAATAAAGCAGAGACATAATAGCCCGCATGAAAAGTAAGGCTTGCAATAGAATTCAAATCATAAACCTGACGGGTGGCCTGCTTCCAGCTCAGACCGGCCAGTTGGTCCCTAAGATTGGAACAAGTCCAGTTTCCTCCGTAGTGCACTTCCCGCAAATGCCGGGCTAATTGATGTGTCAGTTTCATTGGATCTGATTTATTGAAACCTGCTCAGGATGCCAATATACAAAAAGCCAATAATCGAAGCGAAATCCCAATAAAATTAAGCTCGCACGGAAGTCTGCAAATTGCACTGCAAAGCTTCGCAGCTCTCATTATTATTCTGTTGAACCCTACCGGGATCACTGTCTGTCCAGGATCAACTTCTGGCTGTGTTGCAGACCGGATTGATCTTTCCATCTCAGAAGATACAGGCCGTCGGGCATTACGGAAGTGAATTCAAAGAGCCCTCCTGTAGTATTCACCCGGGACATCCATACCCGACCCATGGCATCACACACGGACAACTCCCGGACTTCTGTACTTTTGGTATAGACCCATCCTCTGGTCAGGGTAGGATACCAGGTATCCGTTTCTCTTCCATAATTTTCAGTGGACACAGCACAATTTTCATCCAAGAGGGTCAGGAGGTATTCACCCGGGAAAAACTCTCCTGGATACTCGAGTTCGATGTTGCCAAACAAAGTAGATAGGGTGATTGTGATGACCGGCTTGTAAATGCCGGGCGCATTGGCCGAAGTGGGAGTCCCCTGGAGGATCAGACAGCCAATGGAGTTCTTGGGGAAGCTGCAATCAGGAGGATTACAGGCATAGCTGATACCTTCCGGAAGACCCATGATAGCCCCTGATGTAGCGATCTTGGCGCTGTTCAGATTAACAGGAAAAGGGACACCCGGCACGGATACAGTATCGGATATTTTGACCGTCAGATTAAAGCTAAATGGTTTATTGATGCAGGCAGGTGTAGTGATCCCTCCGTTCGGATTGGTCGGCGATACAGGTTTGGGATATACGCCAACGGCTGAATCCCGGATCGTGCTGTCAGGCAGACAGGCCTGGCCGTAGGTTTGAGCAAAATAGATGAAAAGTGATAAAAAGCAGTATAATTGTTTCATAATTGAGTTGGTTTCAAAGGCCAAGATAATGACAATCGAAAATATGCATTTGAAAAAAGCAATCCCATTCTTTCTGCTGGCAATAGCCATGACCCTAGGATCTACGGCCCATGCCCAAAGCCTGCTAAGTGGTAAAATAACCGATGCACGCACAGGAGAAGCCATCATAGGGGCTGTCATCAGTCTTCAGCTCAGCGACCCTCCCCTTTCCGTTCTGAGTAATACTGAAGGAGATTATCTCATCAGACTACCCGGACCTGGCAAACACAAGCTGCGCGTTTTTTATACCGGATATGAGGAACAGATTTTTGAGATTGAGTCTCAAACTGAAAATGCCTTGACTCGCGACATAAGCCTGACAGAGGCCAATTACCTTTTACAAACCCTGGTGATCAGTGCATCCCGCACGGATAAACCTCTGGCAGAATCCACTGTGTCCATGGACATCATTCGCCCGGAATATCCCGAAAAGCTTAATTCCACGTCTGCCCAGCAAGTCCTGGACCGGATTCCGGGCGTGCAGATTCTGGACGGACAGGCCAACATCAGAGGCGGCTCCGGATACAGCTATGGTGCAGGAAGCCGGGTTATGCTGGTGATGGACGACCTGCCCATTCTGCAGCCCGATGCGGGTTTCCCAAACTGGGACGACCTGCCACTCGAAAACGTCGGACAGATCGAAGTCCTTAAAGGCGCCGGCTCAGCATTGTACGGATCAGCCGCCATGAATGGCATCATCCATTTCCGCAACATCAAACCCGGTACGGAGCCCTATACCGCGATCAGCCTGATTCCCAGAATATTCATGAAACCAGCATTGGACAATCAATGGTGGGGCAAAGGGAACGACGTGGTTCCTGGGGAATTGGTCACCACACTGGTTCACCGTAAACGATACCGGAAAACAGATGTCACCCTGGGCGGTTTCTATGCCAATAAGACAGGCTACAACAAAGGGAACAATTCTGAAAACACCCGAATCAACGGGATCTTCACCCATCACTTTTCAGATCGACTCATCGCCGGCCTCGGAGTCAACCTGAATGCGGGTCATTCTACCAGTTTTTTCTATTGGGATGGTGAGGGCTCCTATGTGGGAGACAGCAGCTCTTATTCCAATTCCAAAAAACTTCGTTTCAATCTGGACCCATCGGTACAATATTTCAGTTCGGGCGGCTACCGGCATAAACTGATGACCCGGTGGAGCCATATCAACAATGAAGTCGACAACAACCAGTCCAACCAAAGTGACAATTACTATGCAGAATATCAGATCCACAGGAATTTTGAAAAATCCGGATTGGAGTTTACGGCAGGTGCGCTGACCTACTACTCCAGGGTGGATGCCAATCTGTATTCCAATTCAATTTTCAAAGCCACGAACCAGGCTGCCTACGTTCAAATGGAGAAGAGATTCTGGGAACGTCTGATACTGTCCGGAGGAATGCGCTATGAACATTTCTTCCTGAATGGCCCCGATTCAGTCGGAAAAACTGCCATTGAAAATCCATCCCGGGAATCCAAGCCGGTTTTTCGGCTGGGAGCCAACTGCCGGATAGGCCGTGCCAGTTATCTGAGAGCTTCCTGGGGTCAGGGATTCAGGTTTCCCACGATCGCAGAGCGCTTTGTAACCACCAGCGCAGGTGGCGTCAATGTGGTTCCCAATCCATTGCTCCAACCGGAATACGGCAACAATTTTGAGACGGGGGTAAGGACCGGTTACGCTTTTGGCCCCCTGCAGGGCATGATTGACCTGGCCTGGTTTTGGTCCCGTTACCAGGATATGATGGAATTCACCTTGCTGTTTCAGGACTTCAGGCTGCTTTTTCAATCCCAAAATGTGGGCGACACTGACATCAAGGGTTTTGAAATCACCAACCAGTCCAAAATAGACCTGGGACGGTCTATAATCCTGATTTCGGGCGGATATACCTACCTGGATCCCAGGTTTGTGGAATGGGACACCAGCGGCAAAAATGTTCCCATCAACCGTCTGGACCAGGCTACTCAGGGGCAGAGAAATGCCTTTGCCTCCACATCCAAGGACAACATACTCAAATACCGTTCCCGGCATCTCCTGCGCTGTGATCTGGAATATCAATACAGGGACTTTTTCATCGGCGCAAACTACAACTATGCGAGCCATATGGAAGCCGTGGACTGGCTCTTCGAAGTAGACCTTTTTATAAAAGGAGCCAAATCCTTTCGTCAAAAATACAACAAAGGGTATCAGGTCCTGGATTTGAGGATGGGATACCGATTGGGAAAAGTGAATCTCCAGCTCAACCTGGCCAATGCCTTCAACGAGATATACTCGCTCCGGCCAGGCCTTTTGGAGGCACCCAGAAATCTCAGTGCCCGAATGACCTGGGTATTATAATCCTCTGGAATGTTTAGTTCCGGCCCGTAAGTTGAGACCCATTCGGAAACTGACAAGACCCTTTTTATACAAAATAAAATACCGATATCGAAGATTATAAAAAGTATTGACAAAATATAATTTGGCTTAATCGCCTATTTAAATTCACTAATTTATACTCAAAAGGCACAATCCTTTCTAAAAAAGAATCAATGGACTCAGGCAGATAAACATACATATTATTAAATATTATTATTTATACAATATTCAATTTCAAACAATTATTGTTTAACAAAATTCCATCCTCCCGATTGGCGAAATAAACTTACTTTTGCATTTTATTTTCAGTATTCACCAATTTCAAGCAAACGACCCATGAAGCTATCCAAAGCTTTTAAAATACCTTTGCAGATCACCGGCTTCTCGGCCCTCCTACTGATAAATGCTTTCGTACTCCACTTCATGCTCGACTACGAATTATTGAGGGTCTCCAAAAAGGGCGATTCTTGCCAGAAGGAGTCTGTCATGGATGCATCGCTGGCGGAATTCGGATTTGACAAACGATTTTTTGAAATTCAAAGAGATAAGATTAAAGCCGGTCAGATTCTTCCTGAAATACTTAAAAAAGGCGGCGTAAGCTCCGAGAAAGCTCAGGAACTTGTCAATGAAGTGAATAAAGTATTGGACCTGCGCAACATCCGCTCCGGCAATCAATGTGCATTTGTTTTTTCCAACCCCTGTATGGCTCCGGACTACTTTGTCTATGAATTAGATGATATGCGTTATCTCAGCTGCGATCTATCCGGAAAGAACTGTCCAGTGATCATTGAAAAGGAGACTGAATGGATCCGTGAAACTGTAGCAGGAGAAATCACCAGTTCGCTTTGGAATGCCCTTCAGGAGCAAAAGGTCTCTATCAATATCATCGATCAAATGGAGGACGCCCTGGCCACCTCAATAGACTTCCTCCACCTGCAGCAAGGCAATACATTCAAATTGATTTTCGACAGGCCATATGTGGAAGGACAACCCATCAACGCCGGAAACCTGATCGCGGCCTATTTCAATACGGGCAGCAACGACCACTATGCTTTCAAATACAAAGTCAACAACAAGGACGATTACTATGATTTCAGCGGAAGGCCGCTTAGAAGGTCCTTTCTGCGAGCCCCCGTCCGCTTTTCCCGTATCACCTCTCCCTTTTCTTTAAAAAGATTTCATCCGGTCCTAAAATACCACAGACCTCATTTTGGCACAGACTATGCTGCCCCTCATGGCACTCCGATCATGAGTGTGGCCGACGGAGTGGTAACCGCTGCTGCCTATGCCGGAGGGAATGGAAAATATGTCAAAATCCGGCACGATAAAACCTACGAAACCCAGTATTTACATATGTCCCGCTTTGCAGCAGGGATTCGTCCAGGCACCCCGGTCCGACAGGGACAGACCATCGGATATGTCGGGTCCACCGGATTGGCGTCCGGCCCGCACGTATGCTTTCGGTTCTGGAAAAACGGCGTCCAGGTTGACCATCGCCGGCTGAGCTTTCCTGCGGGAGAACCCATGCCATCGTCCGTCTTTCCCGATTTTGCCAAATACCGCGACAGCGTGATCCAGAAACTCAATACGGTCACACCGGAAGCCACGGCTCATTTGAAAGAACGTCAGATCCCCAGATCCTGATTGGATTGCTAAGCTTGATGCTAGCTGTGCAAATAGCTCATATCTATTCAAGAGGCATACACGAATCTTCACAAAAACGCAGGCCATCAGCTTTAACTAAGCTTTAAGCTATTAGCCATTAGCTCTCATCCTATAAGCTACCCTTTCATTTCCGCCTTATCCAGGGTAAAACTAAACGTACTACCCTTTCCCTCCATACTTCTTACCCCAAGAGACTGACCGTGGTTTTCTATGATGTGCTTGACGATGGAGAGTCCAAGCCCGCTGCCTCCCATTTCCCTGGACCTGCTGCTGTCGACCCGATAAAACCGGTCAAAAATATGTTTGATATGTGTCTCCGGAATGCCGATTCCATTATCCGATACCTCCACCAGAACCTTCTCTTCCAGGTCGTAAAAGCCTACCTTGGTCCATCCACCCTCAGACCCATATTTGATGGAATTCTGTATCAAATTATTAAGCACAATGCGGATCATCTCTCTTTCACCTTGAACCACGAAAGCATCGTCGGCGCCTGACTTGATACTGAGTTGAATGGATTTGGCAGTAGCCTGCTCCTCCAAATCCTGAAACACATCCAGCACCAGTTTTTTTAGATCAAAAGGCATAAAGTCGGGCTGATTTTTCCGGGATTCCAGCCTGGAGACGGTTTCCAGGTCTTCTACGATATTTTGCAGCCTGTCAGCATTGGAAATGGCCCGCGAAAGAAACCTTTCCCTTATTTCCGGATCATCCATCCCTCCTTGTGCGAGGGACTGCAGATAGCCCTGGAGGTTGAATATTGGGGTCTTGAGTTCATGGGATACGTTGCCCACATATTCCCTCCTGTAATCTTCCAGGGTGGAAAAATCAATCAGATCGTTTCCCTTCATCGACAACCACTTGCGCACATCTCTCTCCACCACATCGATCACAGGTTTGCCCATACCGAGGTTTCCGGAATCTTTGGATTCCTCTTCGTCGAGCCTGTGGATCAGTCGGTATATTGCCTTTAGACGTCTGTATATGACCCGGATCAGGATCAGGCGCAGGACAGCAAAAGAGATGAGGCCACACAAAACTGACCAATAGACAATGGCTGAATAATTGCCGGGAACGAAACCGGACCAGATCAGAAATAAGCCCAAACTCAGAAACAGAAAAAAAGAAAAAATCGCTCCTACCAGACTAAGCGTCGAGAAGCTCTGGCTGCCGAGACTTTTAAAATTCCAGTTTATAGCCAATACCCTTTATGGTTTTTATATATCGGTCGTCCAGTCGCTCGCGTATTTTGCGGATGTGTACGTCAATGGTGCGCTCTCCCACGACGACATCATTGCCCCAAACCTTGCTGAGGATTTCCTCGCGTTTAAAGACCTTACCCGGTTTTTCGGCCAAAAGATACAGCAATTGGAACTCCTTTCTGGGAAAATCAATCGGCTTGCCATCTACGAATACCTGAAATGCCACCGGATCAATCTTCAGATCACCCAATTGTATGATGGCATCCTTGTCCTCCTTCCATTCTCCGGTACGCCGAAGCAAGGCCTGAATCCTGCTCAGCAGGACATTGGGGCGGATGGGCTTTGCAATAAAATCATCTGCACCAGAATCCAGAACATTGATTTGCGTCTGGTCATCCGATTTCGCGGTCAAAAATGCGATCTTGGATTTGATCGATGGGTATCCTGATTTGACATGCCTCAAAAAGGCCAGCCCATCCATTTCGGGCATCATATAATCAACCAGCATCAGATCGGGCTCAAAACTTTGCAATATTTCCAGAGCCATTTTGCCATGGCTGGCAGTTTTGACCTCATAGCCTGCACTCTTAAGCTGATAGGCTATAAATTCGAGGGTGTCCGACTCATCGTCTACGACTAAGATTTTGAATCCTTTATTCATCAGTGCCGCAAAATTAAGCCAATTTACAAGGCAACTTCAGTATGGTTTCATTACTAAATCATTAATTGTCTGCATCCTGCGGAATGGCCTGTTTATTCTCCTTTTCCTCCAGGATTCTGACCACTTTGTCCTCGATTTCCTTCATATCCCTGCTGTGGGATTTAAAATAGGCCCCGGATTGCTCAAATACCGTGTCGTTGACACCATGTCTGGCCAGAATCTCATAGCGACCGGCCTGGAGTACACTATCCCGGATATGCAGACTAAGGGGTTCCACCGCAGCTTCCAGGTAGTATAAATCTGCCAGAATTCCTGCCATTTGATCCGTACTCAGAATTGGTCTTTTTTGCTCCACCCCGCATGAGATCAAAATGATGAGAGAGATCAGACGACAACTTTTTTTCATTTCAAATGGACTTGGGATTCAAAATACGGATCAGCTTTAATTTGTTCCAATCCAGGTCTACCCAATCGTTTATATCGGCTTCATAAACCAGAATGCCGCAGGTGGGGATTGAATCGCTGAAGCCCTTGATGGACCGATAAGCAAAATATTCTATGATGGGATTATGACCAAAGACTGCCACCGATTGTGCTTCCGGAGCAGTGGACTGCATTATTTCCAGATAATCATCCTCGTTGCCCAAGTAGAGATTGGTCTCAATCCGGATATCCTTTAAGGCCCCCTCTATCCTGTCTTTAAACAGGCGTGCCGTACTGATCGCACGCAGAGCCGGACTGCTGATGAATTCTGTTAATCCCGGATCCATATTGGCCAGGGCTGCAGCCATCTGCGGAGCATCCCTTTGACCTCTGCTGTTGAGGGGTCTTTCCATATCTGTCAACTCCGGATGATCCCAGCTTGATTTTGCGTGTCTGATGAGGAATACTTTTTTCAAAGCCACCGATTGCCAATTTATCCCTAAATTTCGGGTTTTATTTGTATCCGATCCTCATTTTTTTTCGATTTGAAAATCATCTTAGACAGTATAGAGTACCTTCTCCCGGCAGACAAGCTGGATCTGGTCATTCAGGCCTGCCATTCCGGTCAGGTGAAGAAAGCCAGCCAGACTGCCCTTTCGGAATGGACCTATATGCTCAAATGGGATGAAAATCTGCTGGAATGCCGGATGCGTTACGGAGCCAACCAGGTCAATGCCATAACCTGTGCCTGTGGCTGCCATTCCGCGCAATCGCCCTGCATTCATGCCTGGGCTTTGGCTTATTGGCACCAGCACGAGAGGACCAGAGCACTGTCTGTCCAAAACCAGACCCGGGCTGTCCGCAAATCCACGCGCGATGAACTACAGCAGAAATCGACAGAAGAACTGGCAGGTTTTGCCGATCTGGCACTGACTCTCTATCCCGATCTCTATCGCTGGGCACAGATCCTGATGCCAGCAAGGGACCCTGATAAAGGCAGTTATGAATTTTACCGGGAGGCCTTGAAGGCTTTCCGGCCGGAACCGAGGAGCAAGTCTTCCGGCATCACGATCAAGGACCTTCGCCTTAGACTACAATTGCTGGAGCGACTGCATGAAAAAGCCATTTTTCAGATGCTCAGGGGAGAGATCCTAGAGCCCGCCGAAATGATCCTGGCCCTTTTGGCAGAGTCCTACCAGTGGCTCGACATGTTTCAATCCATGAATACGGAGAAACTCTCTGCGCGGATGATCCAGCTCACTCAAACCCTGGCTCAGACCATCAAAACTGCCAAGGCCCCGGACATGCGCCAGTACCTGTTTGAAAGGGTCAGCGAACTTTTGATGACGCACAAAACCTGGATCCTCCATCGCCAGGACAACCTGCTCGTTTGCATTTATCTGTTTCCGGAAAAAAAGCAGGCCCTCAAAGAATTTGAAAAGCAATCCCTGTGCGAGATCATGGAGCGGGAGGAGTTCTTCTGTGCTCCCTCTGAAACCCTCGGATTTCTGTACGATCAATACGATTCCGGTCCCTGGGAAAATTGGATCAAAAAAAATCAGATAGACAAGCGGATACCCCTGGGGGATTTGCTCAATTTTGTCCATGGGCTTTCGGGTCTGGTTTTTGATGAAAAGGCACTGGCCATCCTCAAGTGTCTTTCCCGTTTTGCACAGCATCATGAGATCCGGCTCGCCACTGCCCTGTTGCACCTGGAGCATCTCATACTACATCAAAACAAAGCCCAGATCCAGCAATGGTCCAGAAAATATGCGATCGAGCTGGGGGATCTGCGTTTTGTACGTATCTGGCATGAGGCTTACCCGGCCAGCGAATCAGAAATCAATGACCTGGTCTCCGAAATCCGAAAAAAACAAAGTGGCAAAGCGGATTTTTTACTCGAAACCCTGACTATCCTAAAAGCCTGGGAACGTCTTTGCGAAGAAATTGAGAAAGAAAAGGAAGTGGCTGTTCTACTCAAGTACGATGCCGTTCTGGCAGAACATTTTCCTGACCGGATACTGCAGCTACATCTCAAACATACCCGTGCTTTTTTGGACGAACACGGAGGGACCAAAGCATTCGACTACGTACAACAAATCAAAAACCATTTGAGGCGAGAGGTTTCGCGGGAGCTGGAAAACCGGTACGCACTCGCTCTCGAGCAACTCTACCCTGACAGGATATCCCTGTTCAGCGAACAGAAAAAAAACTTAAATTCCATCATATGAATTCAATTTTTCGCGGCCTGATCCTGATCAGCCTCATTATTTCTTCCTGTCAATCAGGCAGGCCCGATCCGGAAGCCTTTCGCGATTGGCATAAGACCCTGAATATTTACGAGATCATGCCAAAAAACTATTCTGAGACCCACAATCTGGATGGCGTCCTGAAAGACCTCAAACGTATCCGTTCACAATTCATCACAGCGGTCGCCCTTTTGCCATTGTCCCCAACCGAAGATGGAGGGAACAACCACAATGCCGGAGACCCCTATGCTTCGATCGACCTAAAAGCCCTGGATACGGCGGTTGCTGACGAAAAAACAGTCAGAAACTTTATTGATTCCTGCCATCAGTTCAAGATCCGCGTATTCCTTGAACTGAACCTGAGTTACACGGGACCGTCGCATCCCTGGAGAAAGGAGCATCCGGACTACTACCTTTCTTCCGAAGAACAGGTGAATGGGAAGTCCAATCAGGATTTTGTCAGACTAAACCTGCAGAATAATTCCGTGCGGAAACAATTGCTGAAAACCGTTGACCACTGGGCCAAAAAATACAACTGGGATGGCATCGTGATTGTCAATGGAAAAGACATTCCAAAGGATATGTGGGCCGAAATCGGAGAAAAAGTGCACAACCGTGGGAAATTGCTCATCAGTTCAGCCCATGTTCCCGATCTGGCTGACCAGGGGATTGTGGATAGTTATTTCAATGAAGAATTATTCGATCTCTTCCAGAAGATGGCCCAGGGTACAGCCCTGGTAGCAGATTTCAAAAAAATCATAGAGGCAAACAAAGCCTCCAGGATCAAAAGCTCCAGCATAATGTACAACCAGTCCGCTGTAACAAACCACACCATGGGATCCGAATACAAGAGGTGCCAGGATTGCTACAAAGAAGCAGCTGTCATGACCTATCTGCTGGGAGGAATTCCATGGGTACTCAACGGTCAGGAAGAGCCTATGTTTGACGGAATCAATAGCTTCACGAAAGCCGCCCTGACTCATAATTACAATTACAATCGCGACCTTTATCGGGCGCTCAACATCCATCGTCGTGAAAATCCCGCCCTCTACTCTACCGACGAAAGCATTCCTGAGATCGTTTCCAGCTCCGAAAACGTTTTGGTATTCGAGCGTAAATCTGGAAATGCCTCCATTGTTTTGATGGCGAATTTGTCTGGAGAGAAAGCTCAGTACACTATCAATAAAGATTTCCGTTTTTATACCGAATTTTTTACCCGCGCACTGGTAAGCTTTGAGCCCGGAATGCTTTACACATTGGGTCCATATCAATATCTGATGCTGACCAACATCAAATAAGACAGTGTGGAGATCCAGCTCTGGTGGATTGGGAAAACGGCTTTTCCCTATTTGAAGGATGGGATTTCGGATTACGAGAAAAGGTTATCCCATCTGACTAAATTTCGCATTGTCGAATTTCAGTCCGTCAAGTCTGTCAAAGACCCTGCACAGCTTCAGGCTGAGGAAGAAGAACGATTTGCCAAACAAATAAAACCGGACGATCTGATCATTCTCTGCGATGAAAATGGCGATAAAATGAGTTCGCAGGAACTGGCATTCTACATTGAGCAAAACCAAAATAATCACCGGGGTAAAATGGTCTTCATCATCGGTGGAGCATATGGTTTTTCAGATGCTTTCAAGAAAAAATGTCAAAAAACCATCTCCTTCTCCAGGATGACTTTTTCCCATCAATTATTCAGATTGATCTTTACTGAACAACTATACCGGGCTTATACCATCATCAAAAAAATTCCCTACCACCATGATTGATTCCATAGCCTATGTCACCTGGGGGCTCCTGATCCTGATCACAGGCATTTCCTTGTCTGCCTTCAACAAATATTCCATCATCGAAGCCATGCGACATTATCCCTATCAGGAGTCCCGGGATCATTCCTTCTACCGCTGGATGAGCTGTGGATTCGTTCATGGAAATTACCTGCATCTCATACTCAATGCCTTCGTCCTCTATCAATTTGGCAGTGTAATTGAAAATTTATACATCTCCCGCTTCGGTTCGGTACCTGGAGGGAGCATTTTCCTGAGTGTATACCTCCTGATCCTGATCCTGAGTTGTCTGCCTACTTATTTCCGACATCGCAACAACCCCTCCTATGCAAGTATTGGCGCTTCGGGTGCCATTTCGGGTGTCTTGTTCATTTACATTTACCACTTTCCATTGACCACTCTGTATTTTTATGGCATTGTACCCATTCCGGCCATCCTGATGGGCATCCTCTATCTGGCCTATTCCTGGTGGGCCGCCCGAAACACCCACGACGGTATCGATCACGAAGCCCATTATTATGGAGCCATTATGGGCCTGGGCTTTGGAATTCTCATCGACAAGCTGCCATTTTAACCCGCAGAAATACACCAGGCAATTGCTTTTTAAAAAATTGAGATTTAATAATTTCGTAATAGTTGATAGCTTTACGACTTATGGTAAAAAATTACCTTTGCCCGAAATCAGAGGCGCCGCTTGTGGCAATAAAAACCAACATTCAGCATATTGATTCTCAAGAATTTACCAAACCACAACCCCCCTTTCTTTTACGGCACCTCTTTCCCAAGTTAAAAATTTTAAAAGAAATGAAGACCATATTGAAGTTACTTGTTTTTTCATTGACCTTGATTTCCTGCGGTGGTTCAAAATCATCTCAGAGCACTTCAATGACTATCAAAGGAAGCGATACAGTACTGCCGCTGGCGCAAAAGACTGCTGAATCTTTTATGGGACAGCATAAAGAAACTGCCATCACAGTAGTCGGCGGAGGAAGTGGGACCGGCATTACGGCCCTGATGGATGGAAATACGGATATAGCTATGTCTTCCCGCGATCTGAAGGCAGAAGAAAAAATAAAATTGAAGGAAAAAGGACTAGACATTGAAGTTTTGACGATCGGCATTGACGCCCTGGCCGTAGTGGTAAACCCGGAAAACAAAGTTCAGAAGCTGACCCGCGAGCAGCTGGAAGGAATCTTCACAGGAAGTATCAACAATTGGTCCGAAGTGGGAGGAGAATCCATGGAGATTGTGGTTTATTCCAGAGAAAACAGTTCCGGTACCTACGAATTTTTCAAGGAGCACGTGATGGACAAGAAAAACTACAGCTCCAAAGTTCTCAATATGCCTGCCACCGGAGCCATCGTTCAATCGGTAAGCCAGACCAAAGGGGCCATCGGATATATTGGTATGGCCTATGTGACACCAGAAGTGCGTACTCTGGATGTTTCTTATGATTCAGGGGCAAATTTCTATGCGCCCAGCTTTGAAAATGCCATGAACAAAACTTACCCCATTTCAAGACCACTTTACTATATTTTCGACAATTCGAAAAAGGATAATCTGAAGCCCTATCTGGATTTTTGTCTGTCTTCGGAAGGGCAGGCTCTGGTAAAAGAAATCGGTTTTCTACCTGTGCAATAAGCAATAAGTTCCGATATGATCATGAACAGGAAAGTGGAAAAAGGCTTCGAGGTGCTGATACGCACCTGCGGGTATTTCACTTCATTAGTGGTCGTGTTGATTATACTATTCCTTTTCAAAGAAGGGATTTCTTTTATTGGCGATTCCCCTATTGAAGAAGGATATGCACTTTACCTTTCGGATGAAAATCCTGTCGGAACATTATCAGAAGATCAGATCAAAGACCTATTTGACGGAAAATATAAGCTCTGGTCAGAATTAGGCGGAAAATCAGATTCTATCCGAATATTCTCTCTTGATGACCTCACTGAGATTTTTTCGGAAGAAGAAACCGGTAAAGATTTGGAGCACCTGGACCGTTGCACACGCAAGTTGACCGACAGCATCCCGGGCGCCCTGGTATTTGTTTTGGAAGCAGCGCTTTCAGATCCTTCCGGTCTAAAAAAACTGAATGCAAAACCCATTACCCTGAGCAGTTTTCTGACCGGTCAGCAGTGGTTTCCCACCGCCAAACCTGTAGGTGTATATGGTTCTCTGCCCCTGTTCCTGGGCACTTTGCTGGTCAGCATCATGGCCATACTGATGGCTTTGCCTTTTGGACTTGCCGGAGCCATTTATCTGGCTGAAATCGCAGATAAAAGGATTCGCAACATTTTGAAACCACTCATAGAACTGTTATCCGGAATTCCATCTGTTGTATACGGTTTCTTCGGGTTGGTAGTCATTGTACCCTGGATACAGGAAGGTCTGGGACTAGCCGTAGGAGAAACCGCCCTGGCGGGTAGTATCGTGCTGGCCATTATGGCCCTGCCTACGATTATTACGGTCAGCGAAGACGCCATTCGAACCATTCCATCTGATGTTCGTCAGGCCAGCCTGGCTCTGGGAGCATCTCAATGGCAAACCATCGTCAGGGTATTGCTGCCCTATGCTTCTTCCGGCATCAGTGCAGCCATTATACTCGGCATCGGAAGAGCGATGGGTGAAACGATGGCAGTCCTGATGGTCACCGGAAATGCAGCTGTAATGCCTCACGGTCTGACCCACCCCATCCGTACCATACCGGCTACCATTGCAGCCGAGCTCGGTGAAGCTTCCTTTGGTGGATTGCATTTCAAAGCACTTTTTGCACTCGGGTGTATCCTTTTTCTGATCACCTTTGTCACCAATTATCTGGTGGATTCCTTTTCAGCAGGTAAAAAGTCTAAATAAGCTTATGATCCAATTTCCTGAAAAGGCAGACGCATATAAGAGATGGACTCAGATCCTTTTCTTCTGGACGGCCCGGATCCTGTCTTTGACCATCATAGGCTTGTTGCTGATCATTCTCTATTTCATCATCAGCCGGGGAATTGAATCCATCAGTTGGGAATTCCTGACAGCTCCACCCAAAGAGGGAATGACGGAAGGCGGCATCATGCCTGCGCTGGTTGGGACGATGTATCTGATTTTTTACAGCATGCTGGTGGCTTTCCCCATCGGAGTATTGGCCGGAATTTACGTCAATGAATACTCAGCCAACGGAAGGGTCAAGCGCTTTATCAAAATGATGACCAACAATCTCGCCGGGGTACCTTCCATTGTATTCGGATTATTCGGTATGGCCTTGTTTGTAAACCAGCTTAATTTCGGTGCTTCCATATTGGCAGGATCCCTGACACTGGCCTTACTGAGTTTGCCTCTCATCATCCGGACCACTGAAGAAAGTCTGAAATCCGTGGACTATAGCTTCCGCAATGCAAGTTATGCCCTGGGTGCCTCCAAGTTATACACCATCCGAAAAGTGGTTTTGCCCATTGCCTTTCCCAATGTGATCACAGGACTGATCCTCAGCATAGGAAGGGTCTCCGGAGAGACCGCCCCCATTCTGTTTACCGCTGCTGCTTACTTTTTACCGCGTCTGCCTCAATCCGTTATGGACCAATGCATGGCATTGCCTTACCATCTTTATGTGATTGCAACCAGCGGAACAGATCTAGAAAAAACCAAGCCCATGGCCTATGGTACCGCTCTGGTTTTGGTCGTTATCGTACTTTTGGTCAATCTATTGGCCAACCTGCTCAGAAACCACTTCGCACGCAAAGTAAAAATGAAATAATGCATTCGAAAGTAGAGACCAGAAATGTCCACCTGCATTACGGCGATTTTCATGCCCTGAAAGGCATCAGCGTGAACCTGCCCGAAAAATCGGTCAGTGCGCTCATAGGTCCTTCCGGCTGTGGAAAATCCACATTTCTCAGGCTTTTCAATCGGATGAACGACCTGATTGAAAACGTCAGGATCACCGGTGAAGTCCTGATCGACCAAAAGAACATTTACAAAATAAAAGAATCCCAGATTGACAACCTGCGAAGAAATGTGGGGATGGTGTTTCAGAAACCCAATCCCTTTCCAAAGACGATTTTTGAAAACGTCGCCTTTGGGCTACGGGTCAATGGGATAAGGGATCAGAAGATTATTTCGGACCAGGTGGAGCGTTCTTTACAACATGCCGCGCTTTGGGATGAGGTTAAGGATAAGCTGAAAAAATCTGCCTTCGAGCTCTCCGGTGGTCAGCAACAG
>JAKQHM010000061.1 GCA_029572935.1 Bacteroidota bacterium | reverse complement strand
ATGAACACTGTTCACTAACTTTGCATTGTTAATTCAATTATGGGCATCAGCGAAAGAAAGGAAAGAGAAAAACTGGAACTCAGGGAGTTGATCCTCCTGAAGGCCAAGGAACTGCTGCTCGCAGAGGGATACGACAAACTATCCATCCGCAAGATCGCTGCTGCCGTAGAATACAGTCCCGCCACCATCTACCTCTATTTTCAGGATAAGGATGAGATCATGCACGAGCTGATGAATATGGGATTCGCCCTGATGGGCAGGGAATTGACCGAAGCCCTGCAGGAAGCCGATCCCGTCAGACGCATCCTGATGATCGGAGAGGGCTATGTCAGCTTTGGAATAGCCAATCCGGACTGGTACGAATTGATGTTCCACTCCGAAAAACCGATCAAGCACCTGGAACGCTGTCATGCTTCCTGGGGTCATGGCCTCAGCCTGTTTGAATTCCTCGTGGTGAGTTGCCGGGAGGCAATCGCATCCGGGCGGTCCAAGGCCCAGGATCCGGAATTGCTCGCCCTGCAGCTATGGAGCATGGTGCACGGACTGGTCTCGCTGTCATCCGCCCAAAGGCTGGAGATTGTTTGCCAGGGGAGGGAAAATCTCATTCCCTCGGTGCTGAGAAGCAGCATGGAATCGATGTTCGAGTAAATTTTTTTATACAATTGATAAACGCTGTTTAGTTTATGATCAGATATAAGTTAAAATTTTGGCCCTTGATCCTGGGCGTCCTCGGTAGCGCCAGCGCCCTGACGGGACAGGACTTCGATGGGCTGGTTCGCAAGGCCTGGGACAAAAGTCCCTTTCTCAAAGAGAAACAGATCCTGCTGGAACAGGCGGAAGCAGGGCTCCGCGAGGCACGGGCCTTTTATATGCCCTCCGTGGGATGGGCGGCCACCTATACCCTTGCTGCCGGCGGGCGTTCGATAGAGTTTCCGGTAGGGGATCTGCTGAATCCGGTTTATGCGGCCCTGGACCAACTCACGGGGACTCCCCAGTTTCCGAGACTTGAAAACGTACAGACCTATTTCCTGCCGAATAATTTCTACGATACGCGGTTCCGGGTCCAGCAACCCATTTACCAGCCCGATATTTCGATCCAGACTTCCATCAAAAAAGAGGAACTGCAGCAGCGGGATCTCGATATCCGTATGTTCAAGCGCACGCTATCCCGGGAGGTCATCCAGACCCGCCTTCAACTCGAAAGCGCCAGGGTGTACCGGGACATCCTCCTTCGAGCCGAGCAATACCTGGCCACGGCCCGGAGGCAATCGGAGAGTCTGCTTCGCAACGGGATGGTCCTGCCCTCCGTTTTGCAGAGGCTGGACGCTGAATCCGCCCATCTGAAAGCCAGGCTGTCTGAATCGGACATGCTGCAGGCACAGGCGGAAGCCTACCTGTTCTATCTCACCGGGGAAAAAGATTTTCCACCCATCCTGCTCGCCGAACTGCCCGAAATACCGGGAGGAAATCCCTTCCAGAGAGAAGAACTCTTGCAACTGGAGTCGGGGATCCGGATGCAGGAAAAGGCCCTCAAAAGGGAGCAGCAGTTTTATCATCCCAGGATTGGCCTGATGGCCGATCTGGGCAGCCAGGATTTTCAATTTAACTGGAATCCCTACGTACTGGTGGGCCTCAACCTGGAATGGAATCTATACGACGGAGGACGTCTGAAGCAAAGAAAAATCAAGGCGAAGAAGGCCGTCCAGTCTATCTCGACGCACAAAACTGCCGTGGAAGAGCAGATCGCTCTTCAGTCTCAGATCGCCCGGATCCAGCTGGAAGGATCCATCGCCCAGGCTAAAACCCATGCACCCCGCATCCAGTCTGCTGACAGAGTCTATCAGGAAACCCTGAAAACCTATCAGGAGGGCACTTCCGGATATCTGGAATTGATCGATGCACAAAACCTGTGGCTGAACGCCCAGTCCGAATACCGGCTTGCCCGTTTCACTGCCTGGCAGAAATGGTCTGAATACCTTTTTGTAAAAGCCCTTTATCCCATTGAATAAAATTAAATTCCCAAGTATGAATAAGTGGTACATCATCAGTCTCATCGTTCTGTCCGGAATATGGATCTCCTGTACAGGAAAAGATGCCTCATCCGCCCAACCGGCTTCTGACATCAACACGATGCGGGTCAAGACCGCGCCGGTAGTTCAAACAGATAGTTTTGACCGGATCAGGGCCATCGGTCATCTGGTCTCCGAATCGGAAGCCAAGCCTTCGTTCAAGATCGGGGGCGTGATCGAGCAGGTTTACTTTCAGTCGGGCGACCAGGTTCGCAAGGGTCAGGTGCTGGCCGTTCTGGACCGGTCCGAGATCAATGCCCAGGTAGAGCAGGCGACAGCAGCATTTGAAAAATCCGAGCGCGATCTGAAGCGTGTGAGCAATCTGCTCGCCGACAGCGTGGCCACCCTGGAGCAGTTTCAAAACGTACAGACCGCCTACCAGGTAGCGAGAAAAAATCTGGACATTGCCCTGTTCAACAGAAAATATGCGACTGTGTATGCCCCCTTGTCGGGACAGATCGTACGGCAGTTGCTGCATGCCGGAGAATTGACCGGTCCGGGCAATCCGGTATGCGTTATTCTCGGTACCGAAAAGGCCAACTGGAAGGTACAAGTGGGGCTGGGAGAGAGAGAATGGACCCGGGTCCGCACAGGGGACAAGGCGACCATAGTCTTTGACGCCTGGCCTGATAAAACCTATCAGGCAGCAGTCGATTACCGCTCGGCCGTCAGCACCAATCCCAACGGTACCCTGGACGTCAGTTTGAAGATACAGGGTCTGGATCAGCACGCTGCAGCCGGTATGACCGCCCGCTGTGCGATTTATTCTTCCGTCCGGTCCAGGCGAACGATCCTGCCTGTCGAAGCTTTGGTGGAGATCGATGGCGACAGAGCCAGTTTGTTTGTGATCCGCGAGGGAACGGCCCAAAAACTCGAGGTCAGACTCCATCAGCTGCTGGGAGAAACCGCAGAAATCAGTTTTGTAGGGGATACCACTACCGAGGTGATCACCCTGGGTGCTGCCTACCTCAGGGAAGGCGACCCTGTGATCAAGGTGAATTAATTCAAGCCTGACCGTTCTTTCAAACAAAAAATATCATCATGTCTTTCATTTCATTTTTTGTGAAGCGTCATCAGTTTACCCTCGTGGTATTTGCTGCCGTTTTGATACTGGGGATCAATTCGCTGATGAACATGCCGCGTTCTGAGGACCCGCCTTTCGGAGCGCCCATTTTCACCATTCTGTCCATCTATCCGGGCGCCGCTCCGCAGGATATGGAGGAATTGATAGCCGATCCGATCGAAGAAGAAATTTACAAACTGGGTGACATCAAAAAAATCAATACCAGCATTTCCGATGGACTCATGATCTCTCTCGCTGAGTTCAATTACGGAGTGGACGTAGATGCCAAAAACAACGATATAAACCGCGAGATCAACAAGATCCGGCCTTCCCTGCCCGAAGACATGCTGGAGCTCAAGGTCGAGCGCGCAGCGAGCAGTGACGTATCCGTTCTGCAGACCGCCCTGATATCCGAGCAGGCCAGTTCCACCGAGATGGAAGAAGCGGCCGAGCGATTGAAAAAAGATATAGAGAGAATTCGAGAGGTGAAGTTTGTCAAGATACAGGGCGTACCGGAATCCGAGATCAAGGTGGAGCTGGATCTCGAGCGCATGGCTCAGCTGGGTCTGGCACTCAACCAGGTTTTGGGCATGATCCAGGCCAACAACGTGAACATACCGGCGGGAGACGTCGATCTGGGCGACAAAAAATACAATCTGAAAGTCAATTCACCCATAGCCGGAATCGATGAGCTCAGGAATACGATCGTGCGAACCAATCCACAGGGCAGGCCTCTGCTCTTGCAGGACATCGCGATCGTGAGCAGGTCGGAATCAGAACAGGATCACATCGTACGCTATAATGGAAGGCGCGCCCTGTGGGTGATCACGGCCATGAAAGACCGGCAGAACATCATCCAGGTGAGGGAGAAAATCGAAAAGGTGCTGGAGGAATTCAAAGCTACTCTACCCGAAACGATTCAGATGGAACAGGCCTTCGACCAGGAAAAAGGAGTCAGACACCGTCTGGCCGGACTGGGCAGGGATTTTCTGATCGCCATCCTGCTGGTCTTGCTGACCCTTTTGCCATTGGGGACCCGTGCCTCCTGGGTGGTCATGATCTCCATACCGCTTTCGCTGAGCATAGGTCTGTTTCTCTTAGACCTGATGGGCTATACCCTAAATCAGCTCAGCATAGTGGGCATGGTCATTGCCCTTGGACTTTTGGTGGACGACAGCATCGTGGTGGTGGAAAACATCGAGCGCTATCTGAAAAAGGGAATATCAGCCAAAGAGGCGGCGATCTCTGCCACAAACCACATCGTAGTAGCGGTGCTGGGATGCACGGGCGCATTGCTGCTCGCCTTTTTGCCCCTGGCGCATTTGCCCGAAGGCTCCGGGGATTTTATCCGCTCACTGCCCATGGCGGTGATGCTCACGGTATTGGCCTCCCTGTTCGTCAGCCTCACCATCATACCCTTTTTGTCCAGCGTTTTTCTGAAAGCCCACCCTACGGACAGGGAATCGCATAGTAACTGGTTTTACAGGGCATTCCGCAATTATTTAAACGCGCCTTATCAGAGCCTCTTGAAATGGTGTATGCGTCATCCGGTCTGGACCTTGGTTTCCGCAGCGGTGTTATTTGGCGCTTCCTTTTTGCTGGTACCGTCTCTGGGATTCAGTTTGTTTCCTGCGTCTGAAAAGCCCATCCTGATGGTCGATGTGGAAACCGAGCACAACAGCAATCTGAAGCATACAGACCGCACCGTGCGCAAGATCGAGCAATACCTGCTGGGACAACAGGAAGTAAAGAGACTGGCTACGAATGTGGGCAAGGGCAATCCCAGGATTTACTACAATGAGTTTCAAATGCAGAATTCGGATCAGGGTGCGCAGTTGATCGTTTTCCTGAAGGAGGACACGGAAGTTCCGGAGATCGTGGCTTTCGCGGAGAAACTCCGCAATGAATTGTCGGCGGTGGCAGGCACCCGCGTGAAGGTGCGCAGATTTGAACAGGGACCGCCCATCAGTGCGCCCATCGAGATGCGGATATTGGGCAAGAATCTGGACAGTCTGGAACGTTACGCTGCTCAGGTCGAAAAAATCGTCGAATCCACACCGGGCTGTATTTACGTCTCCAATGAACTGCGCTACAAAAAATCGGACATCAGCATCCACATCGACAAGTACAAGGCAGGATTGCTGGGCGTACCTACTGCCGAAGTGGCCAAAACCATACGACTGGCGATGGAGGGCATAGAGGTGTCCGACATCCAGGACGAAGACGACGAAGAGATGGGCATCGTGGTCAGCATGAAAAAAGACCGCGACAATCCCTTGCAAACGCTGGATCAGGTGTATATCAGTTCACTCAGCGGGGCCTTGGTACCCTTGAAATCCATAGCCCGTATCGAAATGAAGTCCACCGCACCGGTCATCCATCACTACAACAAGGACCGCTATAGTTCGGTCCGGGCCTTTACGGCGCAGGGCTACAATACCGATCAGCTGACGGATGAGATCATTGCCCGAATTAAATCTGAGGTGGACCTTCCACAGGGATACAGTTTATTGCCTGCGGGGGAGCGCATGTCCCGCGAGGAATCATTCGGTGGAATCGGTACGGTTATCTTGCTTGCTGTATTTGGATTGCTGGCCATCCTGATCCTGGAGTTCAGGACCCTGAAATCCACGTTGATTGTACTGAGTGTGATCCCTATGGGTGTGATCGGTGCCCTGGTTGCATTGTATCTTTCAGGGGAGACGCTTTCTTTTGTTGCCACGATCGGCATGATTGCCCTGGCCGGCATCGAGATCAAGAATTCCATCCTGATGGTGGATTATACGAACCAGCTGCGGGAAAAGGGCATGGGCCTGTACGATGCGGTCATGGACGGAGCCGAGACCCGGTTTCTTCCCATTTTTCTGACCTCTCTTACGGCCATCGGGGGCATGATCCCACTCGTGATGGAGCGTTCTCCTTTGATCAGCCCACTGGCGATCGTACTGATCGGAGGCTTGATCAGTTCTACACTCCTCAGTCGTCTGGTCACGCCGGTGCTGTATTTTCTGATACCGCCCAAGGTGGAAGCGCTACAGAAATAATCCTGAAACTACCGTTTATGGGCTGAATCTGCCGTTTATTGCATAAGTTTATTCGGGCTTTCCCCGTAAGATCTATCTTTAATGCTTTAAATGAAGGCTGAACAGCGTCAGGATGAAATCATTTTTACAAATTGAAAAATCACAGTTCCGTTTCCATTTCTCATCACGGTGTCCGCTGTCATTTCAATTATTGGTTTCCTTTTTTTTATTCTTAGGTTTATTTCTCAGTCCGGGAAGGCAGATTGTTGCCCAGGTTATACAAAGTCCGTACAGACAGTTTAGTATAAAAGATGGATTGCCACAACAACAGGTAATGTGTCTTTATCAGGATTCAAGGGGATACCTTTGGATGGGCACCAAGTGGGGTGTTTCAAAATTTGATGGAGAACATTTTGAAAATTTTTCAAGATACAATTCACTGACTGGAAATGAAATCAAGAAAATTCTGGAAGATGCCGAGGGCAATATCTGGATTCTGGGTACTTCAGGTATTGCTTACTATGATGGAGTTGAAATAAAACGGGTTCTGGCAGGTAAGAACTTAGATATTTCCATTTTGGGACCAAAAGTTTGTGCCTTTGATATTAAGATAAAGGTTTTTTACCAATTATCGATAAATGGTATCAGCAAATCCGACACCTTGATTTTGGAGGGACTTGAAAATTTAGCATTAAACCGTTCAATGGAGGATGGAATGTGGTTCAATTATTGGGATCATGCAAGTTTATTTTATGTAAAAATAGGACAAAGTGGTAAGATTTTAGCTGTAAGAAAGGCCCCACAGACTTCGACTCATATATTGAACAATCAATTGCTGGACAACCTTATATTTCTTGATCCGGATCAAAGCGGAAAATTTTCTCTATGGGATCTGAATACGGGCAGGGACCATTTAAAATTTAGGATAGAGGGTCCATCGGAACAAAAGGGCCTTTGTTATACAAAAAGCATCAAAGGCGATTATTTTTTAATATCCTCATACCAAATATACAGTATGGTAAAAGGGGATTCTGTTTTTAGACCCGTTCAATTGCCGGCTTTACATCCGAATGCACTTTGTTTGGATGACGAAGGCAGTTTGTGGGTAGGAACGGAGGCCGGACTAATTCAATACTTTCCGGATGGCTTTCGATATCTGGATGACAAGGATGCACCGCTTACCTGGCAATTCCTTGAGGACGCCGATGGCAATTTTTGGATTGGCAGTTACAATTTAGGAATGAGGAAATTTGACGGCAATAAAATAGAGAAAGTCGATCTGAAAGTTAAGAATTATCAGGGGGAACTGGTTACGCCCAATCTGTATTTCGGTGCATCCAGAGATCATTTGGGCAATCTGTATTTTTCTTCTGATTTGGGTTTGATTAAATACGAAAAGGGAAAATTCAGGAATCTCCACCATCCACAATCTGTGGATGAATGCCTGGGTTCATTGGTCATGTATCATTTCTTTGATACGGTATCCAAAAAGGTGATCATAGCGCAAAGATCCGGGGTTTCCTATTATGATCCGGAAGAAGATCGCCTGGGAGCTTTATACTCCGGTGATTGCGATCAATGTTATGTTTTGGGACTGACCAGAGACCGTTTTGATAATTATTGGTTTTCTTCGGGGGGATGGTTGATTCAATATCATATTCCGGACAAGACGACAGTGCATTATTCAAAGAAAAATGGCAATCTTCCATTCAGGGGAGCGTATTGCCTGGAAGTGGATCACAGAGGTAATATCTGGGTTGGGACCACGGATGGAGGATTATATGTTTATGACCATTCGCTCAGAACGTTTAATAAGGTGCTGGAAGATGTAATAGACAGGCAGGTTTTTAATCTTAAATTGATTGACTCGTCCAGTATGATGGTGGGTGCAGCGGATGGTTTATACATGATTTCGCTCCACTCCTATTATCAAAACGGCAAAGCTATATGCAAAGCATACAATTTCCGGAATGGATTTTTGGCTCTTGAGCCCAATCAAAACGGGTCTCTGATTGATTCAAAGGGTAATTATTGGGTATTATCTTCGAATCAAATTGCCTGTATTCATAAGGATAAATTGAATCATGAATTCAAACCCAGTAAGGTCAGGATTACCAGCATGAATGCCATCAGAATACCTTTCGCACACCAGGGAGCAATTAGTATCCCTTATGGAGTCAATGAGATCTTATGTCGGTTTGAAAGTATTGGATTCCAAAGATCGTTCAGGGCACAATACTCCTGGAGAATATTGGGTTTTACAGAATGGTCCGAATGGTCAGAGGACAGATTTTGTTTTGCTTCCCATTTGAGTTCAGGAAACTATGTTTTGGAAGTCAGAAGCAGACATCCAGGGGTAGGAGTAAACGATTTGAATCAAACCAGCTCCTTGCTTTTTTCTGTAAAATTGCCTTTTTTTCAGGAGCCTTATTTTTATAAGAATGCCTTTTTCGCAGGTTTGGTAACCATTATTTTGGGCATTTCGGGTGTCATCTTTCTGTGGCGATCGAAGCGAAGGACAGGTAAAGCCATCCTTCTGGCTGAAGAAAGAGCAAGGATGGTTAAGTACTACCAGATTCAAACTCTTCAGTCACAACTCAATCCTCATTTCGTTTTCAATCTTTTACAGACCATCATCAACAGGATCAGAAAAGATGATAAACGGGCTGCAGAAGAGAACATCGTGAATCTGGGAAAACTTCTTAGAAGATTTCTCGATTCCAATGTGGAGTCCAATATATCAAGTAATGGATCCATCAGCAATCAAATCAGCATTTCGCAGGAAGTTGAATTGTTGCAGATGTACCTAAGCCTGGAGAAATTGCAGTTGAGGGATTCTTTTGATTATTCAATAAATGTAGCACCTGACATTAACCCCGAAAGTACTTTCATCATCCCTATGATTATTCAACCCTTTGTTGAAAATTCAATCAAACATGGAATTTCCTACAAGGGTACTTTTGGAAAAATTTGGGTTTCCTTCTTCAGGTTAAATGGTAAAATTTGCTGTAAAATAGAGGATGACGGTGTAGGTCGCGAACAAGCGAAAAGGATCCAGGAGAAATCAGAATATATTTATAAATCGAGGGGACAAAGCCTGGTTAAGGAAAGAGCTAAATTGCTCAATGAGTTGGGATATCCGGTTCGCATCGTCATCGAAGATCGTCCCGGTGGAGGCACTTTAGTCACTATTGAATTTCCGGAAATATAACTATTTAATATGAATGCAATAATTGTGGAGGATACTCCAGATGCGCTGGAGTTTTTGAAAGATTTGGTCCATGAAGAATGTCCAGAAGTCCATTTGGTTGGAGAAGCAGATAATTTGGATCAGGCGGAGTCCCTCATTAAGGTATTAAAACCTGATTTGGTTTTTCTCGATATTGAAATGTGGGGAGGAAGAACCAGTTTTGATCTTCTTAAAAAATTGGAGTCCCAGGGTCAGATTAACTTCCAAATTATATTTGTCACGGCACATAGTGACTTTAATTATGCGATAAAGGCAATGGAATATTCTGCCATAGATTATTTGACCAAACCTGTAGAAAGGTCGAAGTTGAGAGATGCAGTAGAGAAGGTTTTGGCGCGGAAAAAAAATACCGATGTTTGGATGCAGCAGCTGGATTTATTGCTGGAGAGTGCCGGACAGAGTCTGACTCCAAAGTCCATCGCCATACCTTTGGCCAAAGGTGCAGTGGAAATCGTTCAACCTGATGAAATTGCCTGGTTGGAATCCGGAACCGAAATTACGCAGGTTTACCTTCAGTCAGGAGAGACGCTGGTAGCTATGAGAAATATTGGACATTTTCATAAAATATTGATTCCGCAATTCCCTTTCTTTCCGGTAAGTCAGAGTGCCATAGTTTACATTCCGTTTGTGAAAAGATACAATCACGGAGAGCACATGGTGACATTGAAAAATGGACAGAGGATTATCGCATCCAGAAGGGGAGGACAGGATTTTCGTCAATATTTGTTGGGAGCGGACAAATCCATTATTGAAGATCAGGGATCGCAACTTAAAGCTATGTTTAAAAAGTACTTCAGATAATGCTCTTACCTTATCTCAAACAGGAATCTAAATAGTTTAAGCGCTTCATTATAATTTTCAAGTAGGACATAGCAGATTAAACTGTCAATCAAAGCAGTGTTCTGTATGGATCAGCCCACTGGCGATCGTACTGGTCGGTGGCTTGATCAGTTCTACACTCCTCAGTCGTCTGGTCACGCCGGTGCTGTATTTTCTGATACAGCCCAAGGTTAATTGA
>JAKQHM010000009.1 GCA_029572935.1 Bacteroidota bacterium | reverse complement strand
CTTGATCAGTTCTACACTCCTCAGTCGTCTGGTCACGCCGGTGCTGTATTTTCTGATACAGCCCAAGGTTAATTGAATGGGTACAATGTATGTCACTTGGATTATCCATTGCGACCTTTTTTTGATCTGCTAAAAGTTTTTGGTTTCGATCAAAACAGTTTGTTTCAATCAAACTAGTTGGCTGAGATCCTGAAACTATTTAAGCGGTAGTGTACAGCCAGGTCTAAGGAATAATGGAACGCCTTGCCATAAGCTGGAATTGATATGGGATTGATTCCTCTGTTGTATCCCAGCGAGAAGGCCCAATTCTTGTGTGGATAGTATTTGACAGTATTCAGTAGGGCAAACTCGAGATGTTTCTCATACTGTCGCGAACCTGTCCCTTTTCCCATACTCAGGCCCAACTGATACGATAGCCTGTTAAAGATCAGATATTCAAAATTTACAAGACCCATCCAATAGGGATTGAGATGTTTGTAAACAGAGTTATTCCCCTCTGAATAACCTTTGACCTGATATCGTATGCCTGCGCTGATATTCAGCTTGCGGTTCAGCCAGCTTCCCGCTTCAAAACCAATCAAGGGTTGCCACAATAAACCGGGCTTGAAATAATCGATCCTTTCTGGATCCGCGGATCCTCTCTTCACTGTCCCCAGACCGGCCCCGGAATACAGGTTTAGAAACCAGGCTTCCGCGATAGCCCCATCGGCCTTTTGTGAAAAAAGTCCGGAAGTCAAACCCAAACACAAAAATGACAAGAGATAGAGTCGCATATCGCCAATTTTACAGCATAAATATAGATGCATTCTATTTCAGGTCAAAATATTTTTTAATAATTTTTAAATATTGCTGTAGATAAGTATGAAAATTATTTATTTTTGTTTTAAGTACATATTCAACAACACAATAAACCTATGAAAAACTGGCCGGATTCTATAGGATGTTATTCAATTTACAGGATGATTCCGACTTTTAAGGTTTGGAGCATATTCATGCCATTTTGCATTTTACTGGTGCAAGAACTTGCACACTCACCTGGTTTTTTATTTATCTCTCATTCGAAATGCTTTAAAATTCTGGATATTTACAGGACCCAAAATATTCCTGGACAAGCGAATTTACCTGTTTACCATGAATTTTTTGTCAAAGTTCTTGTCAAAAGCAATGATCTCAAATTTGATTCTCTTTGGGTTGATCAGCAAAAAATCGCAGTTCATGTCACTCGTACCAAAGGTGGCATAAGCAGTCAGCCTGTAAAATTCTCAAAGGGGGATACTCTGTTACTGAAAGCCAGTTATCCATTGGACAATAGCAAAGTTTCAAATATTCCATTGCCCTTCAAGACCAATGCTGAGGCAGTGATGTCATTTTATCAGAAAGACAAGAAAAAATACCAATCCATCAAGTCCATCCCATCCAGGAAAAACTGAATCCAATCCTCATTAAACATTAACTATGAAATCTGGAATTACCACAACCCTTATTTCGTTTTTTGTGATCTCGACCTTATACAGTCAGAGATGGACGCTCAATGTTCCGGAAAACTCAAATTATTTTGAAATTGTCCAGGCGTTTGATCAATATTGGAAAGACAAGCCGGCTGAAAAGGGACAAGGAATTAAGCAATTTAAAAGATGGGAGTATTATTGGTCCACCCGGTTGGACAAGGACGGGAAAATGGTTTCGCCCGCACATACCTGGAATGAGTATGAAAATTATTGGAATCAGTTGCATACCTCCGGCAAGGAATTTACTTCCGGTGCCAACTGGGAATTTTTTGGTCCCTCCTCTACTCCTGGAGGTTACGAAGGATTGGGTCGATTAAATTGTATTGCCTTTCACCCAACCAATAATTCCACATTCTGGGTGGGATCACCAGGTGGAGGTCTTTGGAGAACGACAAATAATGGTCAAACATGGACACCCCTGACCGATAATTTACCGGTGGTGGGAGTGAGTGACGTTGTCATAGATCCTGCCAATCCCAATATATTGTACATAGCCACCGGGGATGGTGACCTGGGTGTCGGCCTTGCCAGCTTTGATTTTCCCGGGGACACCAAGAGCATGGGTGTACTTAAAAGTACCAATGGGGGTAATAGCTGGAATTTTACGGGTCTCAGATGGAATCTCGATCAGAATAAAACAATCAGGCGGTTGTGGATCAATCCTTCGGATCCAAGGATTTTGGTAGCTACTACTTCGGATGGAATTTACCGGACAAGCAATGCAGGATCAACCTGGACGCGGACACAAACCGGCCATTTTATGGATCTGGAACAGAAACCTACCGTAAATACCTTGCTGTACGCGACCTCTTATAATAAGGCAGGAGGTGCCGGAATCTGGGTTTCCAACAATGGAGGAATAACCTGGACCAATAAGGCCTATATCCAGGAGGTGAGCAGGATTGAATTGGCGGTTACCAAAAGTCTCCCCAATTTAGTGGATGCCATTGGAGTGAATCTGGAAAGTGGTATGGACGGATTATATTATTCTGACAACAATGGCGAAACCTGGCAACGTTATTTTGACTCCGATGAGAGCAGTAATTTGTTGCATAATTCGTACAATGCTTCGGGCAAAGGAGGACAGGGAAATTATGATCTGGCCTATGCCATCAACCCCAATAATTCCGATGAAATTTTGTTGGGAGGGGTCAATACCTGGAAATCAACCGATGGGGGTTCCAACTGGTTTTTGAATAATTTTTGGACTTCCTTTCAAAGTCAGAATCCTAATCAGGTACAGGTAGTGCATGCAGATAAACATTTTATAGCATTTCATCCCAGAGTCAACAGATTGGTTTATGAATGCAATGATGGTGGATTATATGTATCCACTAATTCCGGAGTAAACTGGCAGGACATTTCCAATGGATTAGGAATCAGTCAGATTTACAGGATTGCCGTTAGTCAAAATGCGAGCAATAATGTATTGATCGGGATGCAGGATAATGGTTCGAGAACATTTAGAAATAATCGCTGGAATTATGCTACAGGTGGTGATGGAATGGACTGTGCCATTGACTATTCAAATTCAAATATTCAGTATGGGTGTTATGTATATGGTGTGATTTATCGTACCCTGGATGGATGGAACAATCAAAATAATGTCGTTGAAATAAGCAGAAACATTCCCGAGGCCAAAAGAGGAGCATGGCTGACTCCCATAGCCATCAATCCTCAGAACCCTAAAATAATATATGCTGCATATGACGATGTCTGGGCTTCGCTCGACCGGGGAGATTCCTGGTTTCGCCTGTCATTTGGGCTTACCGGTGGTACACCGCTTAATTCCATGGTCGTCGCAACTGCTAATCCAAACTTTATTTATGTAGCTACAAGGGATAAGGTATATGCAACGACCAATTCCGGACAGAGCTGGAATGTCATTGCCCAATCTGGGGAGCCTATTACTTATTTGGAAGTGGATCCCAATAATCCAAACAGGGTTTATGTGGCTTTGGGAGGTTATACTGTTAATGAAAAAGTGTACGTCTCACCGGATGGTGGCAGAACATGGATCAATTATTCCGGATCCTTGCCCAATGTACCTGTCAATTGTATCATTTATGAAAAAGGATCCAACGAAGGTCTGTATGTTGGAACTGATATTGGTGTATTTTACACGGATGGAAGCAAGTCTGATTGGGAACCCTTCCAAACGGGTTTGCCCAATGTGGTCATTGGAGATCTGGATATTTCATATCAGGATAGAAGGATTTGGGCAGGTACTTATGGGAGAGGGGTCTGGCGATCGAAAATTGCTTCAGCAGTCAGTACCCATGATGTGGTTCGATCTGATTTTTTGATTTATCCCATACCGGGAGATGGTCATTTTACGGTTGAATTACCTGATGGTGTGATTCCCAGCTATTTTGAGTTGGTGGACCTTTCCGGAGGAAGACATTTATATTGCCATAATCTGAACGGATCATCCAAATTTAAAATTCAATCACTCGCACCCTGTGGGACGTATGCAGCACGAATTACTACGGACAAAGGCGTCTTCCAGCAAAAGGTGATCATACAGGACTGAATTTTTTTGGCTGGTGAAATTTACTTTTGGGATAGAATACATTTCAGTCCAGCTTTAAAAGTCAGCAATTAGTTTTCAAATGCACTAAAAGATTATGCTAAAAATCAAACTTAATCCCCTGAGCCAGGGTCAGTTTGTTGCTGTAGCTGATTGTAGTGGTCTGACGTCGCATATAAGCTTTCCAGGAATCGGAACCGGATTCGCGTCCACCTCCTGTTTCTTTTTCACCTCCAAACGCACCACCTATCTCAGCACCCGAGGTGCCGATGTTGACGTTGGCAATGCCGCAATCTGAACCATCGGCGGCCAGAAATCTTTCGGCCTCGCGCATGCTTTCGGTCATGATGGCTGATGAGAGTCCCTGAGGCACTTCGTTCTGAATGCGGATGGCTTCTTCGAGCTCACGATAGGAAAGCAGATACAGGATGGGTGCGAAGGTCTCTTCGCGGACCACGTCCATTTGGGGGTTGGCTTCGACGATGCAGGGCTTTACGTAGAAACCGGTTTTGTAGGCTTCGCCTTCCAGGATGCCACCAGGCACCAGAAATTTTCCTCCCTGCCTTTCGATTTCCTGCAGGGCATGGGTATAGTTGAGTACAGCCTGCGCATCCACCAGTGGACCCATATGATTGTTTTGGTCCAGAGGGTCTCCAATCCGGATTTGTCGGTAGGCTTGTGCCAGGATAGATTTCACTTGTTCATAAACTGATTCGTGGATGATCAACCTGCGGGTGGAAGTGCAACGTTGTCCTGCGGTGCCTACCGCTCCAAATACAATAGCCGGCAGGACCTGCTTCAGATTTGCTGATGGGGTGATGATGATGGCATTGTTTCCTCCCAGTTCCAGGATGCTTTTACCAAAGCGACCGGCCACCGTAGCGCCTACAGAGCGACCCATGCGGGTTGAACCCGTCGCTGAAATCAATGGGATCCTGGTATCTTCAGCGAGCCATCGGCCCACCTCAGCATCTCCGTTGACCAGGCAACTCAGGCCTTCGGGCAAATCGTTTTTCTTTAAAAGTGCTGCTACGATCTTTTGTACGGCAATGCCGCATAAAGGAGTTTTTTCAGAAGGCTTCCAGATGACGCTGTTTCCACAAACCCATGCCAGGGCTGAATTCCAGGACCATACCGCCACCGGGAAATTAAAAGCAGAAATAACACCAGTGATCCCAAGTGGATGCCATTGTTCGTACATCCGGTGGTCGGGGCGCTCTGAGTGCATGGTCAGCCCGTACAGTTGCCGACTCAGACCGGTGGCAAAGTCGCAGATGTCGATCATCTCCTGAACCTCGCCCAGACCTTCCTGCAGGCTTTTACCCATCTCATAAGAGACCAGGGTGCCCAGGGCTTGTTTTTTATTGCGGAGCTCTTCTCCAAGCTGACGGACGAATTCGCCCCGCTTGGGTGCTGGCGTCAGTCTCCAGATGCGAAAAGCGGCCTCAGCCTTTTCCACGATCCTGTCGTAGTCTGCGCGACTGGTTTTGCTTAAGCTGCCCATCAGATTGCCGTCCACGGGTGAATGGCTGTCTAAGTAGATTTCGGGGGTGCCCACGGGCTCCGATCCTGCCCAGCTTCCGTTCTCTTTACGGTTGAGCTGCAGGATCTCAAAACATTCTGCAATTTTCATATCAATGTATGGATACTTTCCGGATCTCTGTCTGCCCATCGCGACGAATAGCCTGCAGTACGTACAGACCGGGTGCAAGTTCGGGGAGATTCAGCTCGATGTTGTTTTCGGTCCTGTGTGTCCAGGACAAGCGGTGTCTGAGTCCATCAGTTCCGCAAAGGCTGAATTCAACCAGATCGGTTACTTTTCCCTTTAAGTTAAGGACTTCAGAGGCAGGCTGTGGATAAACCTGGAAGCTTTCTGCAATGTGGGGCTGAGAACTGGAGTTGATGATATCAGAGTAAACCGTGATGTCGTCTATATAGAAACCGTCACGTGTGAATTCGCTGTAATTGGTGGCAACAAAAAGCTGCAAGTGGATTTTCTTGCCGAGGAAAGGTCTCAGGTCAACCCATTCAGAAACCCAGTGGTCCTGTTTTCCTGTATATACGGGCTTGTCCAGATCCTGAAAGGAAGAACCCAGTACGGTGTACTGACCGCAAAGTGGAGTAAAGGAAAAACCATCCTCAGAAACCTTGACCTGAGCAAAATCCACTTCTTTGTCCAGATCCCATTTCAAGCGATAGCTCAGGTAGGCATTTGATGCGTGGCTGAGATCGATCGGATTCCGGGTGATCATTCTGTACTCCCTCGAAGATACAACAGGACCATTGGGGGAATCGGTGATGGAGGAAGGTGCAGAACTGAAACTTTCTGTAGTGGTGGTCAGCGGACTGCCGGAGGCAACCCAATTGTTCAGATCCAGGCCGGTTTCCTGCCAGATTGGTCTGCCCAAGTAAATTTTATCCAGGACCAGGTCCTGAACGTAATCTCCGGTAGTGAGCTGTAATTTTATTTGTACCGGATCGCCATATTGGATGCCCGGATTCAGGGAATAAGGAATCTTCACAACCGTTTCGCTTCCCTCAGCAAGCCTGATGGATCCCGGCATAATTAAGTTGATCTTTCCCTGGGGACTGACCAGAGCAGAGATTTCGATCGGCTGATCTTCCAGACCGGTGCGCTGCAGGTGTATTTCCAGAACACCGCTGGGCGTGTTCAGACTGACCGGGCTGACGTCTGTCATTCGGGCACAGGCTGCTGCATTCCATGCGGCCATCACGTTCATGTGCTGAACGCTGTGATTCAAGGACATGATGTCTTTTCTTTCAGGCCAGAAAGCATATCCTACCTCGGGCGTAAAGGCGAAAATATTATTGTTGGCGTACATCCAGTCGTCAGAGACGCCGTTGACTTCGTAGTTGAGTGTATTGAAGGTGGTCCCTACCCGGAATTTATTAAATTGCGTAAATTGCCTGGCCATGGCCAGGTAGGCAGAAGAGTCCGGGGTCGGTACATTGCTGTATCCCCATGGAATGATCAGGATGTCGCCGTGGGAATGGTAGTTGAGAGCAATCTTGAAATTTCTGCTGTTGCAAAAAGATCGGAGAGCCTGTGTTTCCACTTCTGAAAATGCCCAGGGCCCGCGATACACTTCCGATTCGACCTCATTGGAAGATCCGGTATTGTTGAATCCCCATTTATAGCCGTAATTGCGGTTGAGGTCCACTCCATATCCTTCGGGGAGTTCCTTGCGGTTTTTGCGCCAGAATCCTTCTCCACGGGGATTGGTCTGCTGATTGTACAGGTATCCGTCCGGGTTCACGCATGCCACAAAAAACATGGCTCTGGAATCGACGAGTCTTTTGATTTCCGGATTGCTGGAATAGTTTTCCAGCAGATACCACATGTAAAACAGCATCTGGGTAGCGCTGATGGGTTCACGGGCATGGTGCAGGGCCGTGTATAGGATTTCAGGTTCGTTCTCCTCGCGCTCCGGATTGTCAGAAATTTTTACGTAGTAAATGGGCTGGCCTTCTTCGGTGAGAAAATTGCCGATCCTTTGCCGACCGGTGACCAACTTGGGATAAAGCTCAGCCATCAGATCCAGGGATTCATAGATTTCGGTCAGGGTCGGAAAACCGTTCATGCTGCCAAAAGGATATTCGCGGGGCGTATTGAAAGTGGGTTCTTCCCGCCGGATGCTGTCGCAGGGATCTCCGGTGCGGCTGTCCAGGACAAGACGGGAGGGGATTACGACCGGTTTAAAACCTGCGGCCTCCAGTTTTTCCATTTCCTCATGTGTGAAATCTCCGACGAACTCAACTCCGGGCTTGTATTGGCCGTGGTCAAAGGCAAGGCCGGTTTTCTGCAGATCCCCAATGGTCTTACCTTCCAAAGGTATCCTTAGCTTGTGCCAATGGGACTGTGCCTGGGATGAATAAAAGGAAGAACACAGGATCAGAAAAAGCACAGCGAAAGACCTCATCGGGAATACGTAATTTTGCAGGGCAAAGATATACTTTTCCTTTAAAGCGGTAGCCCAAGTTGCAATCATATTATAAATTTAATTCATATGAAGCCGGATGCGATGAAGCGGGTCGCGGTTGCCTGGCCGGTCCGGTGGTGGCTGCAGCCGTCATTTTGAACCCCGAAAAACCCATTCATGGCCTTCAGGATAGCAAAAAGTTAACGGAATCCCAAAGGCTGAATCTGCGCCGGGAAATAGTCGACAAGGCCCTGGCCTGGTCCGTCCGAGAGCAGTCTCCCCGGGAGATAGACCGTCTCAACATCCTCAGGGCCAGCCTGAGGGCCATGGCGTTGTGCATCATGGACCTTTCTCCACAGCCTCAATTGGTTCTGGTGGATGGAAACAAGAAAATTCCAATGGAGCATATTCCTCAAGTTCCGATCGTAAAGGGAGACGGATTGTACCAGAGTATTGCCGCAGCCTCCATTCTGGCCAAAACCCATCGCGATGAGCTGATGGAACAACTTCATCGCGATTTTCCGCAGTATGGTTGGGATCAAAACAAGGGTTACCCGACAGTGGTGCACAAAAGAGCGATCGAAAAGTATGGTTTTACTGTTCACCACAGGAGAAGTTTTCATCCGAGGCTGAGCGAATCTGTTTCATTTTCCTTAAATTTATAAATTTCATGCTGCTCATAGCTTTTCCTGTTTCAGACATTACCGTCGCGAGGTACCTCTCTGCCAGAGGCGTACCCTATCTGGGCATAGATCTCGACAAGCTGGATCAGCTGGCCGCAGACCGACTGATCGCGCAGCTCCGCGAATGGACATCGGGTCCTTTGCTCGTTGGCGTTTCCGGGGATTATGAAAAATGTGAAGTGTTCCGCTCGCTGGGTACCTTGGATCAAATCCTGTATTGGGACAAATCATCGGATTGTCTGTGGACCTCCTTTGTTCTTCCGGTTGGTGACAGCAAAACAATGAAAATCCGAATGGCCGGAATGAGACTGGGAGCGAAGGAAAATCGATCGCCCGTGGTCGCAGAACTGATGGAAGGCGAACGCCTGGCTGGGTTTATTTTTCGGCCCGGGACTGAATCCGAAACCGGTATTTACGATTACGATGCCATGGATGACTTCCTGGATTCAGTTGGTGTGGATGGATAAGCTTCATCCAAAATAGAAGATCCTCCATTTGTGAACCTTGGTTCTGAGTTCAGGAATTGAATCAGGTTGAATAATGAAGGTACGTCTGCACCGCAGTACATCACAGGATTGCCCACCTAACAATCTGCGGGTTCAGCAAAACAAGAATTAATTGAATGAAATCCGGTCTAGTCTCGGCTGCTGATCTTGGAAATCAACCGCAGCAATTCCAGATACAGCCAAATGAGCGTCACCCATAGGCCCATCGCTGCGTACCATTCCATGTAGGACGGAAGTCCGGCTCTTTCTCCTTTTTCAAAAAAATCGAAATCGAGCATCAGATTGAAAGCGGCTATCCCCACCACCAGTACGCTGAATCCTATGGAAAATAAGCCATTTCCATGGATGAAAGGAACCTGTATGCTGAAGAAACTTAAAACCAGACTCACCAGGTATACCAGTGCAATGGCTGCAGTGGCTCCGATCAGGATAGAACGGAAGGTGTTGGTTACTTTGATGATACCGGATTTATAAAGGAAAAGCATCAGGAAAAACAAAGCCAGGGTCAGGCTGGCCGCCTGAAAGACAATGCCCTGAAACATGGATGCATACAAATAGGAAACAGTCCCCACCAAAAGGCCTTCCAGCAGTGCATAGGCAGGTGCGAGATAGGGTGACCAATGAGGACGGAATGCACATGCTATAGCGCAGATCAGGCCCCCGATCATACCGACCCACATGAAAATCTGATTTGGCATCAGGTATGAGAAGGCTGTAGTGCCTAACAGCAAGAGGCCCAGGAAAAGGGATTTGTTGATGGCACCGGATACGCTCATGGTACCCATGGCTCCTGTGGCCTGGGATCTGTTTTGATCCAGGACGGATTGGCTGAGCATGGGATTGGAACCCGAGCGGCTTTGAAACATGTTTTTTAAAGACATAGGTTTGAATAGATGGTTTACAAAGATAGTGGATTGGAAGCAAAGCACGAAAACAGGCTTTGGTAAAAAGCCCGGATCATCTATATTTCAAAGAGAACCTTTAAGGAATAAAGTAGTACACATCATGCTCCTATTTTCAGAAACCAGATACAACCTGCTAGAAATCCAATAGCAGCCAGCCATCCTATTTTTTTCAGGTACCAGATGAAATCAATTTTTTCCATGCCCATTGCAGCTACACCGGCTGCTGAGCCTATGATGAGCATTGACCCACCCGTACCTGCGGAGTAGGCGATGAAATGCCAGAATTCATGGTCTTTGGGTAATTCAAACATGCCCATCGATGCCGCCACCAAAGGCACATTGTCAATGACAGCAGAAAGGACACCGAGGACTATGGCCACGTAATCTTTATGCCCCAGGATGCGGTCCAGATCAGCAGCCATACTACTCAGGATGCCCACTGTATCAAGTGCCGCGACAGCGGTGAGTATGCCAAAGAAAAAGAGAATACCGGGAATTTCGATTCTGGACAGAGCATGGCGGGCCGTAAACTTATACTTTTCTTCCTGGGAGAAAAATTCCACTTTGGGATCGACGAATTCGGATACCAGCCAAACAGCTGCCAGTGCGAGCATCATACCCATGTAAGGAGGCAGATGGGTGAGGGTTTTAAAGACAGGAACAGACAGTAGTCCGAGTACGCCGGTGGCCAGCATGATCCTGCTGGATGCCAGTCTGCGGTTTTCAGGACCGGAGTCCGAAACCGGGACATTCCCCCTGAAATGATCGGTAAATACCAACGCGATCATCATGGGCACCAACAAACAGATGACGGAAGGAAAAAATACAAATTTTATCAGCTCTTCCGTGCTGACCTTGGAACCAATCCAAAGCATGGTAGTTGTCACATCTCCCAGTGGGGACCAGGCTCCACCCGCATTGGCGGCTATGATGATGAATCCTGCATACCATTTACGCGACTCCTCTCCAGGTATAATTTTCCTGATCAGGGAAATCATCACAATAGTCGTAGTCAGATTGTCAAGTATGGCAGAAGTAAAAAAAGTGATAAAACATACCAATATCAGGAGTGTACTGCGTTTGTGGCTGCGGATCAGTTCGGACAGAATGTTAAATCCTTTATGAGCATCCACCAGTTCGACGATGGTCATCGCACCGATCAGAAAAAGAAGGATTTGTGCGATCTCTCCCAGGTGATGGGCCAGCAGTTCGGAGGGTTCGGATCCGGGGACCCATTCCTGATGACCCAGGGCAATGAAAACCCAACAGGCCACTCCTGCAAAAATGGCAGATACCGCCTTGTCAATCTTGAGAGGATGCTCCAGGATGATCATGAGATATCCCAATACGAAACTGATGATGATGGCCAGGGTCATTGGATGAGATCAGTTGAATGAATGATTTGGAGTCCGAAGGTAGGCAAATCGGTGGAAATGAGACAACACCTGCCCTATATTAAACACATAAAAAAAGACGTCCTGATGAACGTCTGAATATGTTTGGAAAGAAAAACGGTAGCTAAAAGAGAATCACCCTAATAACCTGGCTCAGATAATATGCTCCCGGTTGTAGGATTCTTCGTTTTCCTGAATATCGCGGATGAAGGACTCCGCTTCAGCATTTTGCTTGGCGAGTGTCCAGTCGTCCGTGACGGTGGTCTCGATCCATACCTTGCCAGATTTGCGAAAAACCTGGGCAAACAGTCCAAAATGTTCCATCAGCTCTTTTTCCAGATTGGATACCTTGGTCTCTGCTGTAATTTGCAATGCACCAGAGCCATGAACGGATCTGCAAGAGCCTATATTTTTCTCCGGATCTATGATGTTTTCTTTTCTCGATCCGGAAAATTTTTTATGTGGCTTGGTGAAAAACTCAATTTTCAAATATGGAAACAGATTGGAGAAATTCTCCTGAATCTCTCGGATGGTTTGATCGTCTTTAATCGTTATTTTCATAATTCGAAAATTAATCAAGAGATGAAAGTAATGGAACCGTGCTGTGGAATGCCAGGGATTTGGAATGCCCCTTTTTGAAAAGGAAGTCCAGGAAATTGTGTTTTCTCTTTACCACAAAGACCAGGTCTGCTTCGTTTTCCTCCATGAATTTTTCTGCTCCTTCGATAAAATGCTTTGACTGAACTATTTTAAAAGAGACATCTTCCCGATTTGACAAGGATGGTTGAAGAGACTCGGAAACCAGCTTGTCTGCCCATTCCGGAAATTCCTGTAATTCCGGCACAATAGTGCACACTGAAATTTTGGCATGATGAGTATCAGCTGTTTCCACCAAGGGACTCAGCACATGTTCATCCTTAAAATCCTTGCCATCGTAAAAAAAGACAATGTGCTCAACAGGTTTATAACGGCAGTCAGAGGGTACCACCATCAGCGGCCCTTCGTATTCAGACATCAGCTGCGTAGCTGTGGACCCGATGAGGTTCTCCTTGATGAACCCCTCGCCCTGCAGACCCATCACCATAAGATCCGGCTTCACATCCCTTGCCATGAGCAAAATCTCAGTGACAGGTTCTCCATAACGGACGTGACCGCTCAGGCTCATGCCGGCCTTCAGTGTAGGACGGTATTTTTGTATCCATTCGTCCATGCGTGTCTGATAGGCATTCCGGATTTCTTCGATCTCCTCCGGCCCGGGAACAAAAACGAAAGCATCGGCAGAAGCAACCGGAATCGAAAAAACATTCAAGAGAATGATTTCCGAAGTCCTTCCTGCGCCAAACTCTATGGCATATTCCAAAGCATTAGCTGAGGAATTGCTGAAATCGATCGGGCACAAAATGGATTGAGGCATGATATGAATTGAATATTACCACAAAGTAAGATGGAAGGGAGTGCAGGGACTTTGATCTTTATCATTGGTGATGCTGATTATTGTCATATTATTTCGATTATTCTGTGGTGCGGCTGTTTATATTAGGGAATTACAGATTAAATAAAAGTATAAAGTGATCGGGCTTTGGATGGTTTTTAAGTTTTTCTTAACGTGCTTATCGAGCTCTTCCGCGGCTTTTAAGGGGATTATCCGATATTTGTGGACCATGTACCAAATTATCGCAGGCACCCTTATCGTGAGCCTGATGCACGCTATCATCCCCAGCCATTGGATACCGCTTCTTATGGTGGCCCGGGCCGCTCGTTGGACTAAGGCTGAGACCGTTCGGATCACGATGATTACAGGTCTGGCCCACGTGGGCAGTTCCATCCTTCTGGGTCTGTTACTAGGCCTGGTAGGATATGGTTTAAATTTGAAATTTGAGCACATCCTACACTGGCTGGGCCCCTTGGTCCTGATCGTTTTTGGATTTTATTTCATGTACCGCCACCATACGCACCATCATTTTCACATTGACGATGAATTGGTCGAGCCTCCGATACGTAAAAAACAGGTGGTGCTGTCCCTGATGATGTTTATGATTCTTTCACCTTGCTTGGAGATCGAGGTGTTCTTTTTTTCGGCCGGATCCATCGGCATTTGGGCTCTTCTGTTGGTGGCCGGTCTCTATGCATTCATTACCCTGACTGGTATGTTTGTCTGGATTCACATAGCCTGGAGAGGTTGGGAAAAATTCAATATGCACCGTATTGAGCACAATGCAGGATTGATCACCGGACTGGCGATTATAGCCACTGGTATCCTTGGATTTTTTCTCCATTGAGTATTAGGATTGCAAATCGGATGATCTCAATAAACTGGCAGTATTTAGGGTATCCAAGCGATTTGAATCATCTGACTGCTGGGTTAGTAAGGTGCTATATCATAGGAAAATGGAAAGTTCTTTTTTCAACTCAGCTCATACCATTCAGATGCTCTGATATGGGTTAAGAAATGGATCAGTTTGTTATTCCGATCAGGTGCACACTCAAAAGGGAAGCGAAATATGGTCCCTGTGTTTCTGCATACAACTTTCGATCCGGTTCAGATTCGCACGGGTCCATTCGATGGTTTTGCGGAGTCCTTCCTCAGGATCTGTCTGCGCTGTAAAATGGAGTTGTTCTTTTGATTTTTCGGTACTCCCAAACCTTTTGATCGATGTGTCCCAGTCCCTTTTGGGCAGGATTTCCAGGGTTGATTTGCTGTCCGTCAGTTGCATGATCAGTTCGGCCCATTCGCGAATGGTGGTCTCGCGTCCGCTGGCCAGGTTGTATACATCACCGGGAGCGCCAAATTCTGCACATGCCATCAATCCGCGCACGATGTCATCGACGAAAATGAAGTCCCTGCTGCCTGATCCCGCGTTCTCTAATTGAAGGGGCAATCCTTTGAGGGATTTGTAAATAAACGTAGGTGTTACATTGCGCCATACCGTAGCAGGCGTACCCCTCCAGGCTCCTGCGCCGAGTACTTCGCCGGGACCGTAGACGTTTTGAAATCTGGCTCTGACCGTAGGAGTGCCATGCTGTTTGTGATAATACACGGCATAAAACTCTCCTACGATTTTGGATATGCTGTACGGGCTGTCCATTTTGAGGGAAACAATGTCTTCCTCCACGGTGGCGGAAGCCGTGAGTACTGATTTTTCAGCTACGGCACAGCCTGCAGCGGAGTAGACGATTTTGGTCAGCCTCTTGTCATCCTTGAATTTGTCAAACAATTTGATCGAGGTGATCAGATTGTTGTCGTGATCGGCGATGGGGTCGTGGATGGAACTCTGATTGCCGTGGTAGGTGGCCAGATGGAAAATGTAGTCCATGCCTTCGCGGTGCAACTCGTTCAGAATGGCATCGTCCGCGATGGAGCCTTGGATCAATCGCACTGGTTCTATTCCCGAAATGTTTTCTTTTTCAGAGGAGAGAAGATTGTCCACGACAAAGATCATGGCAGGTTTATTTACTGCCAGTGCCTTCACGAGATTACTTCCAACAAATCCGGCTCCTCCTGCGACCAGGATTTTTTTATTTTCAAAAACGCTGCCGGCCATCAATCCATTTTCTTGAGGTGCGTAAAGGTCTGTTCGATGCCAAATTCTTGGTAGTAGCGAATGGCCTGGTCTACGCCAAATTCCAGCGGGGTATTGGCTTTCCAGTCAAAATGCGCTTCTGTTTTGGAAGGGTCTATGAGGATGGTGTATACATCATCTTCTCCGCGGGGTCTCACTTCCACATCCTGCTCGAGTTGAATACCAAGGGCTTTGATCGTCGCGTCAAATAATTCCTTAATGGAGTAATCCGAACCGGTAGCTATGTGATAATACCCTCTTTCTCCTTTTCCGTCCAGAGCTTTGAGCACCACGTTGATCAGGTCATCCACATAGATGAAATCCCGGCGTGTGTCCATCACAAAGCAGGCTTTTCCATGGGTCAGCCTGTGGAAGAAAGTAGGCAGAGGACCGCTGATGTTGCGGGGACCGTAGGCATTGGCCAGTCTGAAGGACAGGAAATCCATGCCACTCAGTTCGATGTATTGTTCGCCGGCGGTTTTGCTGATCGCATAACTGCTGCCTCCCGGGTAATCGCCTGAAAAGAGCGGATGTTTGAGTGTGATCGGTTGTTCCAGTGGCTTCAGACCATAACAAAGAGAGGTCTGGAAGTATATGAGTCTTTTGACTTGTAGTCTCTTGGCAGCCTCCGTGACATGCACGGTACCCAGGATATTGGTCTGGATATCTTCCACCCAATTGTTGGGATCCTTGTACGAGGCAGCGGCGTGTACCACGAGTTCTGGTTTGAAATCGTCAAAGCACTGATTGACCAGACCTGCATCTGCGATGCTGCCTTCCACGATCTGGAGATTGGCGTGTGGCTTGAGGTTGTCCCGTCTTCCGGTTTGGTAATTGTCTATGACCAGGACCTGGTCGCCCTTTGCCAGGAGTTTATCGGCAAGGTGTGAACCAATGAAGCCTGCTCCTCCTGTGATGATGATTCTTCTCATGATAACTCAGATCGTTTTATATAAATGAATAAAAATTGTGTCTAAGAAATGTTTTCAACTGTCAATTGTTTATCGAAAAACTCGCGCTGCCAGAGTTCGAGGCAAAGGAATCCCCAAAGGTTCCGGCCGAATTTGCTTTCGTTCTGAATTTTGTCGAGGACTTTTTTGTTGTCGACAAACTCCCTGTTTGCAGCCTCGCTGCTGGTGAAAATATCCTGGATAAAATCGCGCACCACGCCCTTTTTGGACCACTCCACCAGTGGGGTAGGGAAGCCCATTTTATCTTTTCTCTCCAGGATCTCAGCGGGCAGATACGGACGGACCACCTGTTTGAAGATGTGTTTCATGTCTCCGTTCTCAAACTTGATGTTGGATGGAATGGTGGCGGCCAGTTCGACGATGTGATGATCCAGGAGGGGTACTCTTGATTCCAGGCCGTGCGCCATGCTCATGCGGTCTTCTACCTGCAGCAAGGCCGGAAGCAGGGTTTTGAAATCAAAATGGGTCATCTGATCGAAATAGGACTGCTTGCCGACATTGGCTCCGTCAAAAATCGAGTGAAAGGTATCGTATGGGTTGTAACTGCCCAGCCTGTCCCAGTGTATGGCATCTCCGAGCTGAGGAGCCCGGTTGATGAGGCGGAAGTAACGTTTGTCCATATCCTCAAAGAGGCCCTCCTTCCAGAATTCCCTCAGCATGGGTTTGTAATTGCGGAGAGAAACCAGATTCGGGATGATGGATTCGTAGGTGACGACAAAATTGCCGCTCCGGTGGGTGCCTTCTATGGCCGCTTTGATGCATTGTTCAAAATAGGCGATCAGATAGCGGGTATAACCGCCAAAGATCTCATCGCCTCCCTGTCCGCCCAAAACGACCTTGCGGTGTTTGGCGGCCAGTCCGGAAACCATGTATTGCGGAAAGGAACCCGGGCCTGCCACCGGAAAATCCAAATGGTAGATCACTTTTTGTATGTGGTCGGGAAAGTCCTGCTCCCTGATATCGATTTCGTGGAGTTGGAAATTCTTTTTTTCAGCCAGTGCCCTGGCGTAGCGGCTTTCGTCGTAATCCTCGCTGAATGAAAATTTACCGGTAAAGCCCAGGAATTCTCCCGGCATGCTGTCCGCTGCGATGGAAGCGATGGTACTGGAATCTATTCCGCCACTCACGTACGCCCCGACGGGCACATCGGATCTCAGGTGAAACCGGATGGAATCTTCCAGCAGGTATCTGAGTTTCTCTTCAAAATAACGGCCGGTGTGGTCAAAGTCTGGAGTGTAATGCACCTCCCAATAACGGCTGATCCGGATTCCTTCCGGTCCTATGTGCATTTTATGTCCGGGCAGCAACTCGCGAATGCCATCAAAAAGGGTTTTGCCATCCAGGCAAAACTGAAAAGCCAGGTAATCCTTCAGACCTTCACGGTCTATTTTTTTATCGTGCAGGAAAGGGATCAATGCCTTGCATTCCGATGCGAAATAAACCTGATCGGCATCCTCAGAGTAATAAAGGGGTTTGATGCCAAAGCGGTCTCTGGCTGCGAAAAGCCTGCCCGTGCGGGAATCCCGTATGGCAAAAGCAAACATGCCCCTGAATCGTTCCAGGCAGGATTCGCCCCAATGCAGGTAGGAGGCCAGGATCACCTCTGTATCCGATTGCGTGAGGAATTGGAAATAGGGTCTGAGCTCTTCGCGGAGCTCGATGTAGTTGTACAGTTCGCCGTTGTAGCTGATGGTCAGCAGATCTTCCGGGAGGGACATGGGTTGGCGGCCGCTCTCGGTCGTATCGATGATGGACAATCTCCTGTGGCACAGGCCGCTTCGATGATCGGGAGCCATCCAGATGCCGTCTCCGTCAGGGCCCCGGTGGCGGATCAGCTTGCTCATGGCTTGCAGGGAGCGTTGGAGCCAGCCGGCATCCCTGCTCAGTGTCTTTTGATATATTCCTGCAATGCCGCACATAGCTCCCCTTGTTGATAAAAGCTGCCAAAGAGGCCGCAAATATGGTCATATTTCTCAAAATATACATAAGTCTTTTGCACTCAGGAGTATGAAGGGAGGGAGTCTTGCCCTGTTACCGGGTGGCATTGGTGCCGGTCAGTTTCCATTCCAGCCACCGGAACCAGCGCGTCTTGTCGATACCCAGTCTCCAAATGGTCCGTTTCGTCCATTCGATCAGCATGGCTTTGGCGAAAAGCCCCGGGGCATAAAGCCATGGGTTGCGGTGGAAAAAGCGGATCAATCCGAGGCTTCCTGCAGACGGAACAGCTTCACTTTGACCACGGCGGTGTTCCTCCAACATGTCCAGGACAATTTGGACGAATTTCTCGTAGGTATATTTTCCGGAAGCGACGATGTCCTCAAAGGCCCGATCGGCCATTTTTTCGCAATAGTCGGTATCAGCAATCTTTTTCAATACATCTTCCAGGTTGGACCAATCCTTGGACACAGGGATGTAATGCACATCCGGTAGGAAGATCCCGTTGTAGTCGCCTTCTACCAGCACCTGACAGGTCTTGCTGACCGCAGCTTCGAAATGTCTGGGTGATAGTGCATAATAGGGGAATGAGCCCTCGCGGCCTGCAAAACAATGATCGCGGACCTCTTCAAAACTGGCCTGTGGATTTTCCAAAAGGAATTTTTCGCAGCAGCGCCGGATGCTTCCGTCCGGATCGTGCAGACTTGAGCCGCCCTCACAACCCAGCATGGTCCGGGTGCTGCCCACAAACCGGTACCATCCGTCGCCGAAGATGAATTTATTGGGATCGTTGGAAAGGTCTGTTCTGAATCCGAGACCCTCGGTAGCCTTCTGGAAAATTTCAGTGAGCCTCCATTTGTAGGTGCCAAAGAAACCCAGGTTGTAGGGCATTTTCCGTGCCCGGTAGGCTATGTCCAGTGGCCTTTGACTGTGAGGCAGCGCGTATTGACTGTAGCTGCGCAGCATTTCTTCGTCGATGTATCCGGTGAGTACCGTGTGGTAGTGTTTTATCCCCGTACTTTCCGAAGGGTAGACCACCTGATGGAGTGATTCCGGAAGACAGGTGAAAACCTCTGAAATGCCAAACTCCCTGAAAAAATCACACAGGTACCGGGTATTGACGTATTCGTCCTGTACCAGGGCCGCTTTGTACACAGGTACCGACTTCAGCTTCTGCCATTTTTGGAACATCCCCGAGAAAGGCTGGTTGATGTTGGGCAAAAAGAAGGTGAAATGAAAAAGGATCGCATCGAAACCTGCCTTCTCCAGAAAGGGAGGCAGACCATAGGCAATGTTCCAGTAAGCGATCTGGTGTGAGCCTCCAAATTTTCCGAATGCCTCCAGATGACCTGAAATGGCCTTTCTCTGGGGTCGGGGTTTTTGGTGGTACAGAAGGAGAATGTGCATAGAGGATATCTTCTTTTAAATATGGGAGGAACTTATCCCCGGACGATTATTCTTCATCTTATTAAACTGATGTTTCCTTTGTAAAGAAAAGTTTTGCCATTATCGAATGTGCCTTGAATAATATAGGCATAAACTCCATCCATACAGTTTTCGTTTAAAAAAGTACCATTCCAACTGCTATTTATCGAGTTTGAAGAAAATAGCCTTTCACCCCAGCGACTAAAAATTTCAATCTTTAATGTTGCAATACCTGTGTGATAAATTTTAAATTCATCATTTACTCCATCTTGATTGGGGCTAAACGCATTGGGAATATAAATTTGATAACATTCATCCTTAATTGCATGAATCTCAATTAGACTATCACAATGTTTGTGATTTTTTTCTGTGAGTTGATAAATTCCAGGACTTGAAATGACTAGATTGCCCAGTCGTATAATTTCTCCTTCACAAATAATAGTATCTAAAAAGTATTTATTACTAGATTCTTTTATTATTTTAACATTTACAATGCTATCACATCCTGCACGGTTCTTTAAATTGAAAGTAAATTCACCATCACTGTTGTAATAAGTATTATTAATCAAAACGGAGTCTTGATCGCAAAGCCAGAATAGCAGTGATGATGGCATGATTTCAGCAATAGATAACTGCGTTACTATGATTGAATCACAATTGCCAGGTGTTGAAATGGTATCCGAATATAAACCTGTTGAGTAATACATTTTGTTTCCAATTCTGATGGTATCACCAGCACAAATTGCAACACTTTGGTATCTATTTCCATAAGGCAAGACCAAAATGCTATATTTTACTATAGTATCACAATGATTTTGTCCAAAGAGAGTGTCTTGTAAATTTAATGTTGTTTTATAGAAAGTTCCGTCTATATTAACAGAATCACCTGGGCATATGGTGTAATTGTACGTCCTCCTTGTAAAATCATGCACATCCAAGGTTACAAAAATTAAACTATCACATCCAAAATGATTATCAAACTCGAAAGCGTATACCCCCTCTTTAAAAATCGGAGTTCCGTAAATATTTAAGGTATCGCCTCGGCAAATGCTATATGTTAGGTTAGTAGTATCAAGTGGTTTATTGTTTATGGAAATTTTGAAAACTTTTGTACATTCAGAGGGTGTAAATATAGTATCGTAATAAACCCCCGGCGCATCATATTTCTTTCCATATAAGACGATTGAATCATCGGAACATAAAAATACTGTAGTGTCAATATGATTTATTGACTCATATGTTACTTTAAAATAGCTAGAGTTGTTTTCAATTTTACATGGAGTAATGATTGAGTATAGGCATCCATTTGGAATGGTATCAAAATATTCATCTGTTGCTAAAATATTGGATTCCAGCCGGAAGGTATGAGAATGTTCTTGCAATTGAATCGGAAGAAAATTTGCTGAAATATCCAATGCTTCACACATATCAAAATCTGATATATTCAATAAATTAAAATATTGAAAATATTTTTGATTGATAGTTGTATAGCTGGATATTAAAATTTTTGAATTGTATTTTTCTATTCTGGGGTATCTCATATTCCCACGGAAATATTTTACAGAAATTTGATTTTTTTGGGTATTATATTTTGCAAGAAATATTCCTGTACCTAAGTGGGTATAACTTTCAGAGCCTACTAAATAAAAGTCTCCATTGTGGTAAAGTACATCTACCGGATTGCAATAGATTTTTGGATTAAGTACCATTTTATCGGAACTTATGACACTTCCCAAACTATTTATTTCGATCATTAGTCCGTTCATTTCATTAGGTGAGGGATTAGAGCCTCTGTAATCATCACCGTACCTCCCCATCACTAGGTATCTGTCGTTTCCAATGGCCTGTATGGATACACCAAATGCACCATATCTTGGATTGGGTATATTGATTGGATACATAACCTTTGACCAATCGATACCTCCTTTTCTATTCACTTTCAATAACCATACTGTATAAGCTTGATTAACCACTGGTCCTGAACCAGAAAGAATGAAGTCATTGTCATCGGTTACAGTTGCATTATACATAGAATAAAAGCCGGTAATACTTAATGTGATTCGTTGAGAATTTATTACTGCGCCATCGTTATTTAACAGGAGGACAAAATACGATTGACCTGCCATCTGGTGGTTTGCCAAGCAACCTATTAAAATTTCATCTTCTGAATTGACAGCCATAGCATTAAGCGCAAAGGTTAATAAATTTGAATATGTCTTTGCCCAAATAAGATCGCCATTGTTGCTTAGCTTAATTAATAGTATTTTGTTCTTTTCTGCCATTCCGGAAACAACTATTTCATTGTTACTATTAAATGATACCATAAACAAATCCACAATTGAACTATTCAATGGTTTGTATTGCTTTTCAAGTACAAGATTAAAGTTAGAATCTACAATTGTTACTTTAAAACCCTGAATTGTTTTGTAAATATGAATCATGTTTTGATTGTCATCTATCAATGTATTTAAGGCAATGCATGGTCCAATATCAGGTCTAGCCACTTCAAATGGAAAGCACCCTTCATATACTATCTGACTGTTGGAAAATAGAGGTTGGAGTAATATACATACAATAAACACTAATACCTTTCTCATTTTGTAAATTTAATAGTTTTGTACAACATGGACCATTTCGCTCGCCAAATACTTATTAGCTTCCTGTATATTATTAAATTGTGTTTCTATTTCATTGTATTTAAGGAATGACCTTATTATTGGATTTTTTGTAAGTCTATAGATACTGGTTCTGATTTGATTAATTTTATATCGAATATATAGGAAATAGGCTACAGGAAGGCTTAAAAGATAAAATTGAATTTTAAATATATTATTAAAATGTTTTAGTGAATTATAGAAAATGGAAAATTGATTATTTTTCACCTCTTTATGATTCCATTTAACCTTTAATAAATCAAAATAAATTGTTCTATACAAATTCACATAATTGATATTATAATTAGTATTCAATTTGGTTAAACTGTAAATATAATCTCCTGCCACATGATTTTGCTGACTCGTATAAAGTCCTTTAATAGGAAAATATTCATTCACATTCTGGAAATTATCTGATTCATTGAAAAAGGCAAATGCTTTGTCTGGGTATTTAGCACAAAGCATTCCATTTGAATCACCACTAATAAAGGCACATTGTAACGGACTTGTCACTTCGATCGCTTTATTAGTTCTGGAAAGAATGATCATTCTCGTTGTATAGTCAGGTGCATATTTGAGGAAAAATTCATTTTTATTTACAAGATCTTCAATGAGCTTTCTTCGAACAACTCCAAACAGTATTTTGCCTCTGAAATAATGCTCCATATCATGTGATCTGTGCTTTTCAAATTTTAAAAGATAATTTATTTCATCTTTAGGCGTATATTCCATGATTTGATCTGTATGATAAACTATTCGTAGTATACCCTCTGATTTTGAAATATCTTGATTTCTGTTAGGGTAAAAATGCGCTTCAGACCAGTTTATTAAATCATAGTCATTTAAAGTGAGTAATGAGTCACATATTTTGAGACACGTTGGTATTAAAGTGGTCTTATCAGTTAAGACAGTAACAAAATCTCCCGTTGTTTTGGATAGACCAAATGTAAAATTATCTGCCATTGAAAGCATACCTCCTGTCCAGAAATATTTTATCCGCGTGTCTTGCATAAACTCACTATAGATTTGGTAAGCAGATTTTTCTGTATGATTGTCAGATATGATGAGTTCCCAATCTGAGACTTCCTGGAGCAATATAGATCGAATACATTCTCTCAGTAAATCTGGTCTATTTCGAGTGGGATATACAATACTGTATTTCGGATTTTTCATTATTTGTTTATAATGTGCTCATCTTTTTTACAATCTCCTCTGCTGCATGTCCATTTCCATAGAGTCCTGATAAATAAGATCCGGGAGTTGACTCCAACGCTGCCTTGATTTGTTTAAGATCATCCCATATTAATTGATTCCAGCCTCCTTCCAGGGTTTCGGTCCATTCGGTCTCACTGCGCAGGGTGATGCATTTTTTTCTGAGGATGTAGGCTTCCTTTTGTATTCCTCCGCTGTCGGTGATGATGGCAGAGGATTGGTTCATGGCATTGAGGTTGTCAAAATACGAAAGTGGATCAAAAAATTGAATGCCCTTGTAGTGCGAGGGATCCAGACCTTCGCGGATCCGGGCGGCCGTCCTGGGATGGACATAAAAACGCACTTCTCGGCCTATGGAGGAAAGTGTGCTTAGGATCAGGTCCAGCCTGCTGAGATCATCCGTATTGTAGGGTCTGTGCAGGGTCATGTAGATGTAATCCCGTGGTGCATCCATCAGGATCTTTCTTTCTTTGGCGATACGGATCATGTCGCACATGACATCGCCGCAGCGGTGTACCCCGTCTGCAATTCCCTCTTTTTTCAGATTTTCGACCGCGGTATCGGTAGGGGCAAAAAGATAGGAAGACAGGTGATCCGTCAGCACGCGGTTGATCTCTTCGGGCATCGTCCTGTTGTAGCTTCTCAGGCCTGCCTCGATGTGGATGATCGGTATGTTTATTTTGGCAGCAGCCAATGCACCGGCCAGGGTGGAATTGGTATCTCCGTACACGAGCATCAGGTCCGGATGGATATCAAGCAGGGTCTTTTCAATTTCGGTCAGCATGCGGGCCGTCATTTCGCCGTGGTGGCCGCCTCCAGTCTGAAGCATCGTGTCCGGAGGTGCAATGCCCAGTTCGTCAAAAAAGATCTGACTCATGCGATAGTCGTAATGCTGTCCGGTGTGGATGGTGTGCAACTTCAATCTGCCACGTGCAGCGAGCTCTACAGGGGCGTGTTTGATAAATTGTGGCCTGGCTCCGATGACAGCGCAAACCTTGATTTTTTTCTGCTGATTCAAGTCCATTCTTTCAGTTACTGCAGCTGGCAGTTTTATTTTTTCAACAATTTATTTTTAATGACGACCACGAATTTTTCGATATCCTCGGAAGGTTTCAGGGTCAGCAACAATAAGGCAAAAATAAGGGTCCACCAGCATGATTTGATCAGTAGATTCAACGCGATCGTGCTGTGGGTATGACCTTCGATGTGGATCTGCGTGATGTCAGATACCAGCCAGCTCACCAACAGGGCTCCTCCAAAAACGAGCAGACTCAAAACCGTAGAGCGGGTAAAAGGTTGCATGCCCATTTTTACTTTGACAAAGACAAATCTGGAAGCGTTGTAGATCACCAGGCAGATAAATCCCGAAATCGCCGCACCCTTCAGTCCGTAGTGGGATATGAAGTAATAATTGCTGGCAATACACACAATCGCTACCAGGATCTGCAAATAAAAATTGAAGCGGTAGTATCTGGAATAGGATATGATCTCCGCATTGCATCCCGAAATCATATCGAGCAGCTTCCCTGCACCAAAGAAAAGGATGATGGAATAGGAGGCCTCATATCCCTGGCCCGGTGGCAACAAACGGATGAAATCCCGGAAACAGATCAGCACACCTCCCAGAATGAAAGAACCAATGATGAAATGATTCGTGGACGTTTTTTGATAGTATTCCAATACCCGGTCCCATTCCTTATGCCGGATGGCTTTGGCGACCAGGGGGCTGATGACGGCTATGATGGCGAGATAGGGCGCAGTCATCACCGTGATCAGATAATAGCCAATCGAAAAGACCGCCACGTCTTCCTGCCCTGTCAGGGAGCCGAGCATGAGCGTGTCGATGTAGCTGATCAGCGTCGCCAGGCTGTTGCCCAGCAAACCCATGGCCCCAAACAGCAACATTTTTTTATAAACCCTTTTCGTCAACAGGCTGATGTGGCTTGAAAATTCAAACTTCCGGAGGTAAACGATATAGGCCCAGATCAGGACCGCCATCAGCAGCATCAATCCGGTAAAAAGGGTGAAATAAACTCCGAAATCGATCCATCCTGCGGCGAAGAAAAGGATGAGGACGGTATTTCCCAATCTGGGCACCAATTCGCTGATGGCGCGAGGCACCACGGTCTTGAGGTGCACCGCACAGTAATAGCTTCCCAGTCCCGTGTAAAGCGTGAAAAAACCGGCCGCAAAGATTAGGTACTCGTAATCCTGCAGGGAAGGACACTCCCGGTAAAAGGACTGAAAAATGACATCGCTGAAGATAAAAGTCAGACCGCCGACTACCAGAAAGCCCAGTCCTGTCAATGCAAAAAGGATGAAGAGCAGATCTCCTGCTTCCTGCTTTTTGTAGAGCGGAAAAAAGCGATAGGTGATCCCGGATGCGCCCATTTCCGAAAACTGGCTGAGCAACAGGGACAGAGTCAAAATGGTCCGGGTCATGCCGATTTGCTCCTTGGTGAAAAACTGGGGCATCAGCAGCACGAGATTGACCAGACCAATGAACATGGCCAGGTAGATCCAGATCGTGGACCGGACACTTTGTGCCCTAACTATGCCCACAGGACCGGAATTTTCGCTTGGGTGGAATGCAAATCCGTAGGTATCGTCTTTATTGGTTTTCCTTTTTCTGATAGTTTTTCCAGGCTACGAAACCCAGCAACAACAACAAAATGCCGGATCCCAATAAACTCATTGTTTCACCCGTGCGGTAGCTGGATGGTTTGAATTCCAGGACGATCTTATGGTTTCCTGCCGGTACCCTGAGGGCTCTCAGTGCATAGTTGGCACGAAAGAGTTCTGCCGGCTTGCCATCGATGGTCGCTTCCCAGCCCAGATCGGGTCCATACCAGATCTCGGACAATACGGCGATCTGATCGCCGTTGGACTGGCTTTCGTATTCGAGTTTGTTGGGTTCATAGGATTTCAGCATAATGCTGCCCTGTCCGTCTCCCGCAGCTCCTGCTGTGCCTGTCCATTCCTGATGGATCACGGCAGTGCGCTTCAGGTCCTGCGTTGAAAGTGCAGCAATCTCCTCGTCCGCGTTGTTCACGGGATGGATGGCGGATACGAACCAGGCTGCACCATTGGCGGCTGCATTAGGCAACACCACTTCCTTGCCGCGCTCTCCCAGGATGAAATATTTGGTATTGAGCATATTGATCACCTGCAGACTGCCCATCGCTGAGACAAATGCACTGTCAGATGGATTTCCGTTGAAGGTCTGAAGGATGTTGCCCAGTTTTGCTCTTTCTGTGTCGATGCATCGGTCGATCAGATCCTGGTAGCGCCTCAGTTTGGCAGGGTGATATCCCCCAACCATGTGGTGAAAATACGAGGGCATGGAGTTGTTGTACGGATCGATCGTATTGTCAAATACACGATAGCCCAGGGTCTTGTCTTCCATGATCTGGGTGTCCACAGGTCTGGGAGCGTGCGTGGCGGATTTGGCCGAAGGCTTGACAAAATCGCTGTGATCGATGTAGCGCTGGTTGATGGTAAAGAGATCAAAGAGGATCAACACGGCCGATACACTCAGAAAAAGACCTGGCTTCAGGGTATTTTTCTGGAAAAGCCAGGTAGCAGCAGCTGCCAGCAAGACCAATACCAGTCCCCTCATGGCATCCGAGGTCATCATGGCCTTTCTCAGTCCTACCAGGATGGCTGTTTCTTCCGTTTGCTGGCCACGGGTCATATCAAAAAAGCCGGGTCCCAGCATCCAGAAGAAAAGGCAGATGCCCGCCAGGATGCCACCGGAATATAAGATGCCATTAAAGAGTTTGGTCTGGTCTATCTCGCGTTTGTACAACTTGCTAAGCGTATAGGTACTGAACATAGTGCACAATACCGCTGCGATGGTCAGGATCGAACTGGGAGCCCTGAATTTGTTGTAAAAGGGCAGGTAGTCAAATAGGATTTTATTGAAAATTTCAAAATGTTTTCCGAGTGACAAAAGACAGAGGAGCAAGGTACTGATGCCAAACCACCACTTGATGGAATCCTGTACCAGATAAAGGCCCAGGATGAAAAAGAAGACGATCACGATGCCAAAATAGAAGGGCCCTCCGGTAAAGGGAAGCTCCCCCCAATAAGTGGGCACCCTCATATTGCCCTGTACCGGGATGCGCTGCTTGCGCAATTCGTCCTTCAGGGCTGAATTGCCTTTTACCTTTTCGCCGCTGGAACCACCGGAAACGCCCGGAATGATACTGGCCGCAAGGTCCAGCCAACCGTTGCTCCATTGGGTGGCATAATCCCATTCCAGACCGGATTTATTGGCTTCATTTCCTGTATTTGAAGTGGAAAGAACCGATCCGCCCCTCATGGTCTGCCCCACGTATTCCCGGGTGGTGAGCAGGGTGGTGGAGGAAGCTGTGAGCCCCAGCAAGGCGGCTCCTGCCAGCAGAAGATTGGCGAGAATAAAGGATTTCCAGTTTTGGGTTTTGATGGTCTCGGTGAGGAAAATGACGAATACAGGAGCCATCGCCATCATCAGATAGTAACTCATCTGGACGTGGTTGTTCATGATCTGCATGCCGAAACCAAAAGCAAAAAGTGGTATGCCCAGCCAAAGCTTACCGCGGTAACTCATCCAGACTCCCGCCAGGGTGATGGCAGCGTAAGCTATGACCATCAGTTTGGTCATGTGTCCCGCTTCGAGCAGCAATATATTGCCTGAACTAAAGGCCAGAACGACCGAACCGAGTGCAGCTACATAAGGAGACAGTCCAAAGAGTAGCAGGCCCAGATAACTGAAAAGCATGATCCCGAAGAAAACATTGACCGGAGACTTGCCCAAAGCCTGGGGAATCTCCTGGATGTATCGAAGCAGATTGCCCTTGGGTACCAGAATGGTCTGATAGACCGGCATGCCTCCAAACATGCTGTTGGACCAAAGTGCGGGGTCATCGTTGGTTTTGTTGTATTCCAGGGCTTCCTGAGCCATGGCTTCCCAGGAAACGATGTCGCTTTGCTGCAGGGCTTTTCCCTGCATGGCAGGCAAAAAGTAAATGGCCGACAAAATCCAGAGTGCAGCGACGATCACCAGATGCGGGATCAGTTTTTTCATATCCATTTTATTCATATATAATTTTTCTATATATATATCACAAAGTTAAGGGCCTTTTTGGATTTGGGAAGGAAATAATGGTCTCGGCTGGGAGATGGAAAGGGCGCGTTATTGTAAAGGGACCCGGGATCGGGCTGTTAAGGATGCAGCAAGGAAGGCAGTGCAAAGCAGAATTTCCATTCAGGCGGGCCATAAAATCGCTTGGTTGTATGGGGTGAAACGAAAAAGCCCCTCACGGGGGTGAAGGGCTTTTATATTTTCAACAGAAGGGATATCTTATTTTACGACTGAGAAGGCTTTGGTGCGGGTACCTGCTTCTGTGGAGACGCGCAGGAAATAGTTTCCAGCGGAGTATCCATTTACGTTCAGTACGCCGGCATGCTGGCCGATTTTTTTGAAAGGGGCAAAATGCAGGACCCTGCCATTTTCATCAAAAACGGTGATGTTGGCATCGGTTGGCTGCTCGAACTGGATCTGGTATTGAAGTTTGTCGGAAACCACGGGGTTGGGGAAAATATTCAGTACCTGTTCATCTAGTGCCACTTCGTCGGTCTTGGTGATGACCTCAATATTCAGTCTTAAAACCGGAGACTCTCCTTCGGGCCAGGATTCAAACCAGGTACCTGCATTGTCGATGACCGGGTTAGCAAATGGATGGCCTGCATAATTTTTTTCCAGGCTGGATGCATGGTAGATCCAGGTTTCGGGATCTTCGCTGTTTTCCAGGGGATGTTCTGCCATCAGGATGTATCGCGTACCGGGCTTCAGCTGCACAGCATCGCCGGTGGTGCGGTCGGTGAGGGGCAGATTGATCAGGGAATAAGCCGGTTCGTTCTTCGCTGTGAAGAATTCCTCGGAGATGATGTTTACTGAGGGCGAGTTAATTCCGTTGGTTTTATCGAAATTGGAAAAATCCGGAAGCACATCGTCCTTCACTTCCACCATATAAAACTTGATCAGGCGGTTGTCAATCTTGGCCAGGGAACCATACACCAGTGAGAAATCCGTACTTCTGGCGAAAAACTTGTCGTTGGCATTCCAGCAGTCGGAAGTCCGGTACTGAGTGCCTATGGAGTAAAGGGTTCCGCCGTTGGCGCGAATGCCTCCGCGGGCGCGGGGTTCGCGGGCGTAAATATTGGTGGTGATTTCAAAGGAATCCAGTCTGGAGTTGTCGCGGGGATTGTACTCTGTGCCCTGTCCGCCACTGATAGACCAGCGGATGAAATATTTTCCGATGTCGAGTCCGGAGGGTACAAAGAATTTGGGCGTGCTCACGATCAGATTGTCGTCATTGATGTCGATGTTGCTGACGGTCACACTATCTGCAAAAATGAGGCTTGTGCGATCAGAGCCGAGCACTTCTGCCTTAAATTTTGCATCGCGCTGTACCTGACCTCCCAGGTTGCTGATGCTGGCACCGAAGCGGAAAGTGTCCTGACAGATCTGGCTTTTGGGTTGGGCATAGCTGAAGGGGCTGTAGTAAGGCTGACGGATGGCCAGGTCCAGGTTCGGCAGAGAGACCAGGGTCACATCGTCGATGATCCAGAAGTAGTAGTCGCCATCAAAGACGAAGCGGAAACGAACCCCCTGCTTGCCGGCTGCCAGGCTGGTGATGTCGATCACCTGCTGGTTGTTGCGGGTCGTTCCGTTGCCTTGGAGAACAGATTCGTTGACCCGGACAGGGGTCCAGGTAGCTCCGCTGTCGCTGCTGACTTCGATGAAGCAGGCAGAGGCAAAATTCTGGTAGTATTGATAAAAGGAAACCGCTACGGAAGTGAAACCGGAACAATCTATGTAAGGACTGACCAATGCTCCGCTGTGTGGAGAAGGCGCAGATCCGTTTCCTTCATTGCCTTCGATACCGGCATTGTCGAGGAAGTCTGAATCAAATATGGCGGCCCCGTTACCAAAAGAAGGTGAATTAATCCTGCCAGCGAGGTCAGAATAACCGCCCTGTGAACGTCCGGAGGCCGTATAAGTCCAGACGGCGTTTTTTGCTGAATCCGGAAGGGAAGAGCTGAGGCCGACCGTGGTCCATGCTCCTAAACCGTTTGCAAAAGTGGAATTGGGGTCGTTGGGTCCTCCCCACAATAAAGTTTGGGCTGAAACCAAGGAGCCAAAGGAAAGAATGAATGCCAGTAAAGTTAATTTTTTCATGTCAAATAATTGATATTTTGAAAACGAAGGCTAAAGGTAAGCGTTTTTGGGATTTTTAGTCCTTAGTAGACCAAATATTCGTTGGAATAATGCTATTTTAATAAATTATTCAGTCAATTTGACTGTCAGTTTCAGCGTTTTACGCGATAGCGATTGATCAACCTTTCGCGGTCACTAAAAGCCACCAGAAAATAAATGCCTTCCGGGTAATCGCTGAGGTCAAACTCGATCCCGGCATAACTGGATTCATCCTGAATGTATTGTTTGATTAATTTGCCCCTGCTGTCGTACAGGCGGGCAGAAAAAATGCGACCTCTGTGGTTGGAGATCAGCAACTGCCGCGTGGATTCCACATAGGAAGCCTGCCAGAAAAGTTTGATCGAACGCTCATCGATTTGGGCGGGGGCATAATTTTTAGCCAATGGCCTGGAGCCATAATATTCCAGAGCGCCCAGATCGACCTCCGTCCCTCCCAGTCTTAGGGCACCGGCATGGTCGTACGCAGTGGTATGCTTCTTATCTCCGGCATCAATGGCAGGGCTTTTGGGCTTCAGGCTGAAATCAAATATGGACTCGTTGTTGTTTGCTCTGACAAACAGGGGATCTGCCAGAATGTCGCCGGGACCTGGGGTATAACCCACGCAATTGTGATAGAGGTTGTGACCAATCTCTACCTGTTCGTAATTCTGAAGCCGTGTACCTGGTTTACCCGTGTTGGCATAGAATATGTTGTTGGCGATGACACAATTTGAGATGTTGTTTCCATACAGTTCCCCACATTGCACCTTCGCATTGCGATTGTTGCGAAAAAAGGTATTGTGGATAGCCTTGACCTGGTCGGTGTGCAACAAATCCAAGCCTATACCTCCATTATTATAGATCAGGTTGTTGGATACGAGGATCTGGCTCGAATAGCCCGGGTTCTGGCCCATGCTGCCGCCATACCGGTTGTCACGGAGGGAAATGCCACTGGCCGAATAGGTTTTTTCACAAAAACTGATCTCTTCCTCCAGCCTGGATAATCTGCGTTGATTGTAGATGACGTTGCCGTTGATGATAATATGGTAGCCCTCCTTCTGATCCAAGTCCACCAGTTGCTGGAGGCGGATGCCACTGTTGTTGGTCAGGTTGAGCTCGCCGTTGTCGTGGATCTTATTGAAACTGATGGTGAGGTAGTCTGTATGGTGGATGAGGATGCCCGAACCCGGACAGCCATGGATCCGGTTGTCCTGGATCCGGATGTGGTGGCACATGGCCTCTTTTTGGGTCACTTTGCCGATGTAAATGCCGTTGCCGGATGAGGTGACAAAATCAGGATCTGCTCCCAGGTAGGTTCTTTCATAAAAATCCACATCCCGGGTGATTTCCAGCCCTTCGATGGAAATATAACTGACGGATTCCAGGACGATACCTGCATCCGAGCGGATGCGCAGGACAGGTCTGTCCTCGTTGAGATTTCGGTAGACGATCCACTTTTTCTCCGTACCGGAGCGTGTGATTTTCAGGATCTCTTTTTTGCTCGATTCGTAGATCCCGCCCTCTATGTAGACCGTATCACCGGGTCTTGTCTGGTCGGATGCCGCCTGAATACTCTTCAGAGGTTTCGACAGACTGCTGCCATCCTGTGTATCATCGCCTCTATTCACGGAAACGTAGATTGGACGGGCTATCGATTGGATGAAAGGGGACAATAGTAGAGCGAGGCAAATCAGAAAACGAAGGTTCATGGAGCGAAGGTAAGCGTTTCATCTAAGACCGTGCAAAGGCTGCTTTCGCTGCCATCCTAGCTGAAAAAGGATGTTTTTGATGCCAGCGCGTGTTTAGAGATCCTGGAGAAGAGGGTGCAGGTTGCCGGCAAAAGGTATCGGGATGCTCATTGGGTCTTGAGCCATGAAAGTATTCGAAACGCAGGCTGTTTCCGGAAAAGAACCAGTCGGGGAAGGGCAAATGCAGGTAGATTGTGTGATTATTATATAGTAAACAGAAATATAAATCATTATATATAAAAATTAATTTAATATAATTTTTTTCTTTCATCCCTGCAAGACAAGTATGCCGGATGTAAAAGTTTTTTTTAAAAACATTTTGTCCAAATCAAGGACTCATGGTACATTTGCGCTCCCTTTCGGGTAGATTGACCCATGGTGTAACGGTAGCACTACAGATTTTGGTTCTGTCTGTTAAGGTTCGAATCCTTATGGGTCAACATTTTTTCACTGTTCCGATTTGTTTTTCCATTCAATCATTCCGGACCAGAAAGCGTTCCGGAGAATCGGTTTTTGAAATTTTGCATTCCGATCTTTTGGGTAAAGAATATTAACTTTGCCCAACATGTTAAATCAATGGTCCTATAGCTCAGCCGGTTAGAGCATCTGACTCATAATCAGAGGGTCCCTGGTTCGAGCCCAGGTGGGACCACCCCTTTAATTTCAAATAGAATTTTCACATGGGCGAGAAGTTTATCCCGCCGGAGGCGGGAAGCCCAGGTGGGACCACCCCTTTAATTTCAAATAAACTTCCTAGGATGGTCGCAGTTTGTAACTGCGATCCTGTTACCCTCCGATGGACTCAGTTTGTAACTGCGATCCTGTTACTAAGGATTTTGTAAATCTATCGTATACCATTACAATGGCAACCCAATTTAATTAAACCATTTCTAAACCTGAACATAACCAACCATATTGTTAAAATCTAAAGTTTCTATATCCAGAATGCACTCATTTCCCAAATAGGCTCCTGCACTGCTGTAACAATAATCTTCAGGATTTATTACAATTCCACTTCTTACCGGATTCAGATGGATGTAAGCCAATTTTTGATTTATCCATTTAGGACTTTTAAGTTCAATGGGCCTATTATCCTGTTGCCAAAATTGATATTTTTTGTTATTTTTATTAAGCTTTGCATAATGTTGGAACAGACTGAGCATCCATTTTTTTCTGCTCTCTTTTTCATTGGTTTCAATTGCAGAAACAATAGTTTTTGATGTAAATTTTTTAAAATCCCTGATGACATCCGAAAGTTGAAATGGTTCTTTTACATAACAAATCATGTGCATATGGTTGCTCATTAAAACAAAGGCATTGATAACCAATTCCTTTTCCTTTTGACAGTGTTTCAGACTATCAATTAATATTTTGCAATAATGCTTTCGTGTAAACACATCAATCCAGCCGACAACAGTAATCGTCAGAAAGTGAAGGGCATTTTGATTAATTATTTTATGGCCGTTCATGAATAAATTACATTTTCTTACCCAAGTTATTAAAAGTAAATTTTATTTCCATTGGTATTTAAATATAACTTATGATCTATTCAAACAAAGAAACTATCATACTTTGTTAGCTTATATTGTTTTATTGATCGAAGTTGCAAACTTCGACCATCGAGGGAATTTATTGATCGAAGTTGCAAACTTTGACCATCATGGGTTGCAAACTTCGACCATCATGGGCTGCTACTGCATGGTATCAATACTGTTCATACCAGCTGAATTTTTCTTCCACGATCCTCGATTTTTCTTTTTTCAGGAAATCCAAAAAGGCGGATGAGACGGGAGCGTGTTTTTTCCCTTTGAGCCAGATCAGACTCCAGTTTGTTTTGATTGGCAGCCCTTTCGTGGGGATGATCTCCAGTTCGTGGTTGTGTAGTTCATTTCGAATTCCGATCAGGGGCATGATGGAGTATCCGAGCCCTGCCAGCAGAGCCTGCTTCACGGCTTCGTTGGACGTTAATTCCATTTTTTTTGATACGGATATTTTGTTCTGCTCGATGAAGGCTTCCATCGTTTGTCGGGTTCCCGATCCTTTTTCGCGGTAGATCAAGGGGAGGTTTTTGAATATTTCGCCCGACTTTTTGACCGGGTTCAGCAGGGTGTTGCCTACCAGAAATAATTTATTCTGCAGCAAATCCAGATGCTCGATGTTCAAATGGGTGGGCATGATCGACACCAGCGCAAAGTCCACTTCGTTGTTTTCAAGGCTTTCGATGACTTTGTTTTTATTGGTGACATCCATCAGAAGCTCCACTCCCGCATTCTGTTTGATGAAATCCGCAAGAAAATAGGGCATCACGTATTTGCCGGTCGAAACGACCGATATCTTTATACGGCCGGCCAATTGTCCTTTATAGGAGAGGGTCTTGTAATGGATGGCGTGCACCTGGTTGAGTATGTTCTCTGCTGCTTCGGCTATTTCTCTCCCGAAGTCGGTGATGTATATTTTTCTTCCAACTACTTCCGTCAGGGGAATTTCAAATTGGTCCTGTAATTTTTTTAGTTGAATGGACACGGCTGGTTGGGTCAGGTGCAGGTCTTCCGCAGCTTTTGTAACGCTCTGTGTTTCAGCGATCTTAAGGAAGATTTGAAGTTGGTTTAATGTATAATTCATAAATGATGCTTATGCAAATCATTGCAAAGATAAATATAACTTATATAAATGATGATGCAACTTTGCGTCGTTAATCAAAAAATAAACAGAAACATGACAAAAATCACGATTGCAAAAGGAGACGGGATTGGACCGGAAATCATGGATGCTACGCTGGAGATTATTCTGGCCGCAGGAGCAAAGATTGAAATAGACGAGATTGAGGTAGGAGAGAAGGTTTACCTGGCCGGAAATACATCCGGTATAGCCTCCGAGGCCTGGGACATCATCCGCCGGAATAAGGTTTTTCTGAAGGCGCCCATCACTACCCCTCAGGGAGGAGGATATAAAAGTTTGAATGTAACGACGAGAAAATTCCTGGGTCTGTATTCCAATGTCAGACCATGCAGGAGTTTGCATCCTTTTGTGAGTACCAAGCATCCGGTCATGGATATCGTGATCGTGAGGGAAAATGAAGAGGATCTGTATGCCGGTATTGAGCATCAACAGACGGATGAAGTGGTTCAGTGTCTGAAGCTGATCAGCAGACCGGGCTGCGAGAAAATAGTGCGCTACGCATTCGAGTATGCCAGACAGCAAAATCGCAAGAAGGTGACCTGCTTTACAAAGGACAACATCATGAAACAAACAGATGGCTTGTTTCATCAGGTATTTGACGAAATCGCAAGGGAATATCCTGAAATCGAAAACGAACATTGGATCATCGACATCGGTGCGGCAAAAATGGCAGATACTCCCGAAGCCTTTGACGTGATCGTCATGCCCAATTTATATGGGGATGTACTGAGTGACGTGGCGGCTCAAATCACCGGTTCGGTGGGTCTGGCGGGCTCTGCCAACATAGGAGAAGAATGCGCCATGTTTGAAGCCATACATGGTTCGGCTCCGCGCAGAGCAGGTCAGAATGTGGCCAATCCATCTGGTCTGCTTCAGGGTGCCGTGATGATGCTCAACCACATCGGTCAGACGGATGTAGCCGAGAAGGTTCAAAATGCCTGGCTGAAGACTCTGGAAGACGGAATCCACACGTACGATATTTACAAGGAGGGTACCAGCAAGCAGAAAGTCGGCACCAAAGAATTTGCCCAGGCGGTTATTGCCAATCTGGGACAAAAGCCTACCATACTGAAACCTGTTTCGTATGCCAACAATGCCGCTTTGAGTCTGCCCAAATATCAGAGAAAGTCGCCGATGAAAAAAGAACTGATGGGGGTGGATCTTTTTGTTCACTGGCCGGGCACCGAACCGGATGAATTGGCATCGATCGTGAAAAAGCTGGAACTGGATGGTGTAAAACTGACCATGATCACTAACAGAGGCATCAAGGTTTGGCCGGAAGGTTTCAAGGAAACTTTTTGCACGGATCACTGGAGATGCCGGTTTAAACCTGAACAAGGTCATTCTATCGGAAAATCAGATATCATCCGGATTTTGCAGGGTGCCCTCGATCAAAACATTGACGCCATTAAAACGGAAAACCTTTATTCCTTCAATGACAAGCCCGCATTTTCCCTGGGTCAGGGACAATAAAGCTTTACAGAGATGATCTTCCCCCAGGTCTGAAACCACAGTCTGGCGGGGAGATTACAAAAGATAGATTCATTTTCTACTTCATCAGGATCGGCAGTCCGGTTTGCGGGCTGTCGGTTCCCAGGCCTCGCTTTGCTATTTAAAAAATCAGAAACCTTGACCGGATCATTTTAAAAAAAAACACAAATGGAAATTCAAAGTAAAAAAATTGCAGCAGGTATGAGCGTAAACCGAGCGCTCATTCCGGTTATCCTGTGTTTTGCTGTTATGATTGTACTGACCGCCGCAGGATTTCTGATGAGTGATCATAAGATGAGGGATGTATTTTCCTGCGTGGTCATCATTGCCGGAACCCTGGCCTTTCGACTGGTCCCCAAGTCGACACAATCCCCTGTTGCAGGAATTGAGAACCATGGCAAGCAGAAGTGAGGCAATGGATCAGCGCACAGAATTTATGCTCACTCGGAATACGCTTACACAGCATCAGTTATTCAACATGGGGAGGATGTTTATTTCATTGTCTCCAAATTCAGTTATGCAAGAATTCAGCGGGAAGGATCAGAGCAAGCCTCAAAACATTACTGGCCCTTGTTCCGACAGTATGGAGCATTCAGTTAATGTCTGTAATAAATAACTGCATGTTTGAGGGAAGGAAATTGGTCATCGCCACAAAGCATCAGAAGGAGGTCGCTATTGCTCCGGTCCTGGAGGCAGGTCTTGGCGTACAATGCATGGTCCCGGCAGACCTGGATACGGATAGTCTGGGGACCTTTACCGGTGAGGTAGAACGTTCGGATGATCCGGTGACGACAGCCAGAAAGAAGTGCCATCTGGCACTCGAAGTTACAGGTTGCGACCTGGGGGTAGCCAGTGAAGGTTCCTTTGGTCCTCATCCCAGCATGTTTTTTATTCCGGCCGATGATGAAATTTTGGTTTTTGTGGACAGCAGGAATGGACTGGAACTGGTGGTCCGTGAGTTGAGCACTCAGACAAATTTTGCAGGCGCCGAAATCAGATCGGAAAATGAATTGAAAGAATTTGCTGAACGGGCGCTTTTTCCTGCACATGGTTTGATTTTGAGAAAATCCCCGAAGGATCCGGAGGCCATCGTGAAGGGAATCCGGGATTGGTCTCATCTGAAAAGCGAATTTCATGCGTTTCTGGATCAATATGGAAGTGCTTATGTAGAAACGGATATGCGGGCTATGCACAATCCGAGTCGAATGAAAGTGATAGCCGATGCAGCCCAAAAGCTGACGCTGAGACTACGCACTACCTGTCCTGCTTGCGAGACACCCGGATTTGGCGTAAGCGAAGCGAAAAAAGGATTGCCTTGTGCCCTCTGTCAGTATCCTACGCGTTCGGTGTTGAGTTACATCCACACCTGTTTGAAATGCAGTTATACGAAGGAAGAAATGTTTCCAAAAGGCATAAGGGAAGAAGATCCTATGTATTGCGATGTCTGTAATCCCTAAGGTTTTTTAAGTTGATCAGATGAATTTAAAAAGAAATAAAAACTAATTGTATGATCGTGAAATTCAAAAAGAATGCGGGTAAAAGCAACAGATTGTTTGTCGTCTGTCCCTTTTCTTTTACTGAGTCCGTATTACGGGAAAAATATGGAGAGGATCTGTATTTTTTAAGTTGTTCCGGTGCGGTTTTGTCTTATTCTGATCCGGTCTACCTGAAGGCAATCGGGGAGTTTTTGATCAGCAAGGAAATTAAGTCGATCAATTTCGTGCACGATACATCCTGCAGATTCATCAATGGTGCGATCCGCAAGGCGGCGAAATTCGGACTGCATGCTGAGTCATTGATCGAAGAGGTCTATCAGGCGCATTTTGAGGAGGTCTTTAAGGGGCTTCCCTTGTCGGACAGGCAGTATAAATTGGCAGAACATCTGATCAACAGGCAGGTCCGGGACTTATTGAATGCTGAATATCTGGGTGGACTGTTGCTGGATGCAGGGATTGAAGTAAAAGGATTGATCACATCCAGACAGCGCGTATTTTTTGAAGATGTTCAGCTGTATCGAAATCAAAGATTGATCCATGAATGTTGATCTGCTCATTGACAATCTGACCAATCCGGCCTTATTGTTTTTCATATTGGGCATTCTGGCTGTTTACCTCAAAAGTGATCTGGAGATTCCACCCAATTCTTCCAAGTTCATTTCTCTTTATTTGTTGTTTGCCATTGGATTCAAAGGGGGCCAGGAGTTATCTCATGAAGAGTTGAATTGGGAAATCGCCTGGTCCATGGTCTTTGGTATTTTTATTTCCCTGGCCATACCTCTTTATACTTTTTTTATTCTGAAGCGTAAGCTCAATGTATACGATTCGGGAGCCATTGCAGCTGCCTATGGATCGGTCAGTGCGGTTACATTTGTCACTGCTGCCACCTACCTCGAAGCGCAGCAATTGCATCTGCACGGACATATGGTGGCCATTATGGCCTTGATGGAGTCACCTGCCATCATCATCAGTTTGCTCCTCATTTCCCTTTTCAACAAGGAAGATGCCACCCCTATTAAAAAAAGATCTCTGCTGAAGCATTCCCTGACCAATGGAAGTGTTTTGCTGATTCTCGGTAGTCTGGTCATTGGCTTTATCGCCAATGCCAAGCAGGCTGAGGGAATCAAACCTTTTACCAATGATCTGTTCAAGGGATTTCTGGCGATCTTCCTTTTGGATATGGGCATTACCAGCGGCAGGAAACTGAAGGCCTTTTTCTCTTATGGATGGTTTCCCATCCTATTTGCAGCTTTCATTCCATTGATCAACGGGTCCGTGTTTTCTGTATTGAGTGCATCGGTGACGGATGATATTTCCAGCAGGTTTCTGTTTGCGATCCTGGCGGCAAGTGCTTCTTATATTGCCGTTCCCGCAGCGATGAAAATATCGGTGCCCAAAGCGGATCCCGGTCTTTTTCTGCCGATGGCTCTGGCCGTCACGTTTCCCGTCAACATCACCTTAGGCATGCCCCTTTATTTTCAATTGATTCAAATGACCTGATGGTCTTGCTATTTCCCCTGTTGAAAGATACACTGTAAGAACACCCTGTTTTTATCTGATGACCGTCACATCCCCTTTGAATATTTCTTTTTTCCCTTTATCCGGGTTGAAATATTCGATTACTACGACATACACGCCTGCTACCACGGGCATTCCACGGAAGGTGCCGTCCCATTTGGCATCTCCGGATCTGGACTCAAACACGCGGGCACCATTGCGGTCATAGACTGCCCATTGCAGGATGTCCACTCCGATGTGAAAGATCTCAAAGAGGTCCTGGCGGCCGTCGTAGTTGGGGCTGAATACAGTCGGGATAAACACCCGCACCACGTTTTTGACACAGACTACCCGTTCGAATTCGTCTTCACAGCCCAGGTCATTGATCACGCGCATTTTGATCACAAAACTTCCTGTATCCGAATATTGATGGATCAATGCTCCGGGCGATCTCAGGTCCAGAGGAGGAGACCCGTCTCCAAAATCAATGGTTCCATTGGTATATCCAAATGAAAGATCGAGTATCTCCACCGTATTTTCCACTATGTCGATACAGGGTTGGTTCGGTGTGATCCCAAAGTTTGCTGCAATAGGGGGTGATCCGGGCAGGGTCACGGAACTTCTCTGACGACAACCCGTCGATTTTTCAAGTACTTCGACACCATAGAGCCCCGGGTCGCCGTTGAGCCTGGCACCTCTTTGGGGTGGACTGGTCTGCCAGACGATTTCGTAATCTGCGGTGTCCAGATTCAACTCCACAAAAGTTTTCTCCCCAAAGCAAACGGGCGGTCCGCTTAGGGTGTCCATGGGAAAGGCAGGGTACACCCTGACAAATACACTGTCGACCAGCGGGTCTGAGCATCCATCGGTGACCGTGACCAGATACCAGCTGTCCTTCAGGGGTTCCACGATATGGCTGCTGCCAAAGCCCAGGCCATGGCCCCAGGTGTAGACCAGTCCTCCTTGTCCTCCTGTGGCGTCGATTGAGATCGTGGTCCTTTGACCGATGCAGATGGAATCATTTTCACTGGATGATCTTTTGCTGATGGGAGGCAATATTTTGACGAAAGTCTTTTCTGAAGAGGCGCAATTGCCCTCACCGCGCGTGTAGTACAATTCCCAGACACCGGATCCGAGTTTAGCCGGATTGATTACGGGAGCGGAGGGCAGACCGTTTACAAAAAATTCTCCACCGGGAGGATTCAGTAAAACCGGGATGTCCTGGTTTTTGAAGCAATATTGCGGGTCTATGCCGCTGATGCGCACCTGTTCCCAGGCCTCCACTTCTACCCAGGCCTGAGCCCGGCAGCCCGCAGGGCTGATGTAAGAAACCGGATGTATGCCGATGCCGGACAATTCCGGATCAAACAAACCGGCTGTTTCATCCAGAAAGCCGTTTCCACTCCATTCGCCTCCTGGCGGGATCACGCTGAGGAGGGTGGGAGGACTGCGGTCGCAGAATTTATAGGGAGCAAAGCTGATGGGGACCTCCACTTCTATTTCGGAGCTGTCCTTGCATCCAAAGGCTTCATAAAAGATAGGATGTTTTCCGGGCCCTGCCAACAGGGGCAAAAATTTCCAGATGCTGTCCGGATAGGACACGCCGTTGCCGCTGAAAATTCCAGGACCCTCGCTGGGATTCAGCAAAGTCAACAGATCGATGGTGTCGTTGACTGGACAAAAGAGCCGGGGTTGGCTTGAATCCAGTTTGACATCGTGGATCTGAAGTTTGAAGGAATCGCGGCAGTTTTTGAAACTGATCCGAAAGAAATGACTGCCGGCGGATAAGGAACTGATGTCAAATCGATTGGTCAGGGGATCGTATACGCCCGGACCGGACCAGCGGCCGCGGATGGGAAGATTCAGAACCGGGGCTCCTAGACAAAGCGAAGTATCGGGTCCTGCATCCGGTTTGGTGATAAAAACGCTGATCATTTTTTCACAACCATTGATCCGGTAGCGGTAGTTATTCCATTGATTGGCCATCGCCCTGCCGGCTTCCAGCCTGCCGGACAAACTGTCCGTGATACCCGGACCGGACCATCGCCCTCCTGTGGGTGTGAAAGAAAAGTTTATATTTTCCTGATTGCAAAGCGTATCGATCAGGTTCAGGCCAATGCTGTCGCCGACGTTGACGGTTTTAGAAGAGATGCATCCATTGGGTGCCTGGTAATTAATCGTATAGCTGCCGCTTTGGACCGGATTGAAGATGCCATTGGAATCGACATGAGAACCTGTCCAAAATCCTCCGGCCGGTCTTCCGCCGCTGAGTTGGAAGGCAGCGCTTCCCTGGCAGGCTGCTTCGATCAGTCCCGCGAAGACGGGGTGAATGTACACCGTATCCCGAATGGTGCAACCTCCTGGTGCTGTGTAGGTCACGATGTCTCTTTGGGTCTGGTTGGCCTGTGCCCAACGCCAGAATTCATAGATGCCACTTTTATTTTGAGCAGCCGGGATCGCAGTAGCGGCGTAGGTGCCACCAGGCAGGTTCACCTGGTATTGCCAGTTGGCCGCTGAGGCACAGATCGTATCTTCTATGGGATTCAGAATGATCGGGTTGGCATTGATGCGTACGGTTTTGGTCGCAGAGCATCCGTTCACCGCTTGATAGCTCACTATGAATGTACCTGTATCCAGCGGGTTAAAATTCCCGAGTGAATCCGTGTAGGGTCCCGTCCAGTATCCGCCTGCAGGCGATCCTCCAGTCAACTGAAAAACCGGACTTAAATGGCATACGGACTGTGTGCCTCCGGCGCTGACCGGTATGACCTGAAAGGTATCCCGCACCCTGCAGCCATTGGGATCTATATACGTGACGGTATCGCTTCTGAGGGTATCTCCCGCAGAAAGTCTCCAGAATTCATAGACTCCGGATTTGCGCTGGTTGGGCGGGATCACAGAAGAATAAAAATCACCCCCTGGTATGCTCACTTGATATCGCCAATCTGCGAGGGATGCACATACGGTATCGGGTATGGGATTCAGGATTCTGGGGTTGGGATTGACAAAAACTGAACGGACATCGGTACAACCATTCGGCGCGGTGTACACAAAGTCAAATCTGCCCACCACTGCAGGGTCAAAACTACCATCCGGGCGTAGGGCGGGTCCGGTCCAGTATCCTCCCGTGGGTGTGCCTCCGCTGATCTGAATAGCCGGCTCTCCCAGGCAAAGTTTGATATCCGCACCGGCATCGATCGGGTAAATGTGTACGATATCGCTCACTTTACAGCCATTTGGGGCAATATAGGTCACCGTATCTGTGTGGACCGTGTTGCCAGCAGCATGTCTCCAGAACTCGTATACACCGGTCTTGCGATGTTGATTGGGTATGGTCCGGGAGAAGAAATCTCCTCCTGGCAGATCCACCTGATACCTCCAGTCCGCAGCAGAGGCGCAAATGGTATCTTGTATCGGGTTCAGTATATTGGGAACATCCAGAGGCGTGTACAAAAGAGTAGCGGTGTCCATGACCCCTGTAGCGCTGTCCGTGGCAATTACGGTGTACAGAACGGGAAGGGTGTCACAGACACGAATCGTTTGACTGGTCTCTCCACGGGGGAGCCAGCGATAGCGGAAAACCTGTTTGGAATTTCCTGTGGCGAAGGCTTCCAGATCCGTACAGGATCCTTTGCAGGCTGCTCCGTTGGGCATCAGGATCTCAACGGTGAATGGGCAATTCGTGGGGCTGAACAATACACTGGTGTTCAGCAGATGTTCTGTGCCGCATTCATCGATGTATTTGTAAGTAAAACTGAGTCGGTAATTGACGGGTCTGTCCAGAGGCGGATCAAATTGCAATTTGAATTTGGTCGCTTTTCCGTTTACACAGTCGAGGGCCATCGCCGATATAATTTTGGATCCGCCGGGTCCTAAAAGGCCAAAATTGCCGGGTACGATCTGATCGCAAGGCACGGGATACCCAAATTCAAAGCTGAGCTCATCCAATGGACAGCCTGTTGGGCCAGTCACTTTCAGGCTGGGAGGTGGAGGCAAAACAAACTGTACTTTCCAGCGCATTTTCCAGCCATTCGCCGTGATGTTGTCGTCGCTTTTAAAATGAATGGTGACGCATTCTCCCTTGACTGTGATGCGGGGAGGTGGAGTCAGAATGCCGCTGAGTGTGGAAATGACCGGGCCGGTTTTATCGGGCCCCTCGTAAATGGTCATGACATCGTAAGTCCTTTCGGTGGCGAAGAACTCAAAATCCAGGGTGATGGAAGTTGCGCCCGGCACGCAGATGGTGAAAGTAAAATCTTCGTTGTGGTCGTAATTCTTGTCCTCGCCTGCTTCGCTGTGGGTTAAAATTCCTTCGCAATCATTTACCCGCGCATTTTGCATGGGATAGGTCGGTTGTGCCCATAATCCCGATCCGAAAAGGATACTGAGTATTACCGGCATCGTTGCACTTAGAAGAAGCCTCCCCAACTGCATCATCCCTTCTTTTTTATGATCACTTCAGGAGTCGTGAGCTCGTTGCTTTTGTTTCCTTTGCGGTCGATCATGTAAATGTAGAATTTGGTCCTTTCCTCGGTGCGGTTGCCAAAAACAAACAAGCTCGGAAATTCCACTTTCAGGTCTCCCTGAACGGCGATCACGGCTCCCGGAGGTGCCACAGGCGCCAGGTAAAATCCATCGTACTTGGTGAGTCTTGCATCCCTGATGAATACGGCATAGGAATCGGGTTCTTCATAACCAAGGTCACCATCTCCATCCTGGTATCGAAAACTGAGGGTCAGTATGTCCTCAAACTCCCGGATGGTATCGTGGGACAAGCCCTTGAAGCGGATTTCGGGAATTACCGAAAAGGGAGGCTCGTCTGCGTTTTCACGGCAGGAAATCAGCCCAAGGAACATCACAAACAGGATCCCGAATTTAATCTTTGCGTTCAAGGGACATGTATTTTTTCATGGAGAAAATGGCTTTCGAAGCCGGAATTTCAGACAGCGGATTGAACTGGTCTTTCAGGTAAGTGCGGAAGTAGAGTTCCCTGCTACCGGACATCAGCATTCTGGGATTGATCAGCACGCGGTGTGTGTAGCTTACACTGTCGCCATAAAGACCGATCATTCTGATGGCAGGAAATCCTGTCTCCAGGTCTGAAGTCACTGCAGTACTGTCAAACACATGGGGATTGGAATGAAAGCTGATTTTGTTGTGGGTGAAACTCAGGGGATCCTGGGCATCGTGACCAAAGGAAAAATAGAGATACAGGCTGTCCCTTAGACTGTCCAGCAGCAAAGGACCGCTGAAAGGCCTTCTCTCGAGAAAGGTTGTATCATCGATCAGGGCCAGGCATCCTTTCAACCGGATCTGGGGGAGTCCTGCGACGGGAATGCTGCCATCCAGGGCGGGTGCGCCGGCTTCGATCCAGCGGCGGATCAGGGAAATATAGTGGTCTTTTCTTTTGCCCCAATCCGAGTCGGGTTCGATCTGGATGGGCATCTGGGGTGTGACGATGCCGTTTACGCGGGCCAGAATGCCCGAGCTGTCCAATGAATAAGGCTTGACTCGAAAATAATACTTGCCGTCTTTTTTGATGGATTCGCGGTTTACGAGTGTGTTGTACGAACTCTCGAGTGTTCGGAAATCCGGATCAAAGGTGCCGTCGTGACAACCCGAATTGGCGCAGGTGGGTTTGAAAATATAAGAATACAATCCGGCAATCGAAACTGAATCCGGATCCTGGAAAATAAATTTGACTGTATCCTGAGCAGGATTGTAATCGTCAAAGGGATTTTGCGGTGTATCCGGTTTTTCACAGGCCCATTGAAACGTGAATGCTACCCAGAGAAATAATATAAAAACGCTGATTTTCTTCATCGGGCTAGCCATTAAATTCTGTCAAACAAAGACTGTGCATTGCCGTCCAAAAGTCCTGCGCGTTTCACCTGATCCTTGATGCCGAAAATATCGGCAATGGTGGGTACGACATCGGCGGCGTCGCCTACAGGATTGGCTTCTGAACCTACCTTCAGGTTGGCATCGATCCCGGGACCCACCATCAGGGTGAAGATCCGGCGGGCATTGGGGCTGCCCGAATGGTCGTAGGCGTACCAGTCGTTGAGGTCCTTGATGGAATTATGCTGCTCGTCGCGTCCATGTTCGGGCATGACGATCATCACGGTGTTGTCCTTCATGCCCGGTATAGACTGTATTTCTTTCCAGAGGAAGGCAATGCCGTGATCGGCGCGGTGGATGTTTTTCAGGTAGGCAGTAAAGTCGTTGTGACACACGTCGATGTTGCTCAGATCGACCACAGCTACACGGGGTTTGAACCAACGGAGCAATTCAACCGTAAAGCCGAGTACTTTCAGGTCACCGTTGTCGTTGACGGGAGGCATGGTGATCCGTCCCTCCTTTACTTTTTCAAAGGTGGCGCGGATGAATTCGCGTATGCTGTTTTCCTCTTCGGGCGTATTGTACAAATGCGGAATTTCAAGTCCATCGTTTGAAAAATTCTTGTTGAGAAATCCTCGGATCTCGCGGATCATCTCGTAGTCTGTATCGGGATGATAATTTTTGAAATCCATGAAGTGTTCCTGACCGGGAGATCCAAACGTGATGAGGGGTGCGAGGAAATTGCCACCGTATCTCCGACCGTAATCAGCATGTGCAGAATAGTTCAGCAAAGGTCTGGAACCGGTAATGCCCTGTCCGATGGACCAGCAATCTGTGGCCGAGAATCCAGCGTGTCTACGCAGATATTCAAATATGGTCGGCGATGCCGTGCGTTGCCTGAGTCCTGCGGTTACGTAGTAATTACCCGAAACACCCGTACTCAGGCCATTGAAATGTCCTGCACCGCCTTTTGAGAATCTCACTTCCGGAAAAAGGGTGCCCAATCTCTGGAGCGGGGTTTGCAGGATCGGGTTGATGGGAAAGGCCCCAACGATGTTGTTCTGCTTGTCGTCCGTGCCGTAGGCGATCTTGTCCTCCGGAGGTTTGCCATCCAGCAGATTGTACATGATATTTCCTTCCACCTTCTCATTCTGGCTGCCATTCAGGTAGCGCTGCAGGACGGATTCCTGCTGGCGCAAACCACCGGCAAACTGAACAAATACGACGTGCTCGGCCTTCATCGAAGGTTGCCTCGCGAACAGCAATCCGGAAGGGAGCAAATAGGGGACTCCGACGGTGCCTGCGGCTGCCAGAGCTGATTTTTTGATAAATTTTCTGCGGTTCATGCCGGAGGAATTAATAGTGAAAATGCTCGTTGCAGGTGCCGAATGCAAAATAGAAATGTTCGGGCGTCACATTGGGTCTGCTCTGCATGTAATTGAGCATCCAGTTGAGTTCAGCTTCCGTGGGTTCCCGCACCAGGAACCGCCGGTAGGTATTGCGGATGAATCCCTCAGGATCCTGGCGCATGGATTCTACTGTAGGCAGGATGACCTTGGGATCATTCATGTATTTGCTGAGCAGGATGTCAAATGCCACCTGTTTGTCTCCCACGGACTCAATGGCCTTTTGGGCCTGCAGCATCGAATTGGGACTGATTGCCTTCTGAAAAAAATTGGTGTACAGGATGGAGATGTACTGTGTGATCGATTTGGGCTTGATCTTTTGACTGTTGACCGGCAGGATGGTCTGATCGTTTATTTCATAGACGTAATAGTCCTTTTGGCAGCCTGCCAGGAAGAGTGCCAGGGTGGCGATTCCGCACCACATTCGGATCTTATTTGAAACCAGCATATTCATCGGTTACGGCGATTTGTTTGATGATGTATCGGATGTCTTTTTCCTGAAGATAAGTGGGCAACAAACTGGACAATTCCCTGGGGGTAGGGAAGCGGTTGAGATACACCTGGAAGGTCCAGATGATCATGCCTTCGAGCATGGCGGTCGATTCCACCAGGGCTTCCACGTATTCGGTCTTATTGGTCACGTATCTGCCAAAGGCCTGTCCGGCAGCGTTGTTTTCGATGATGTCAAAAGCAGAATCGTACTCCTGATCGGTGGGCAATCTGAACAACAATTCGTTGAAGACGGCACGGATGAAGTTAAAGGTGTTCATGTTGATGATGTCGTAGATCCCGTTGTTGACCATGAAGGTGAACATCTGGTGGTAGGCGATGTGGCCTTCCTGCAATTCCTGCTGGCTTTCCAATACGTCCTGATAACGGCGGAGGATGTCCAGTTTGGCATAGAAACCTTTCCAGTTCTGGTTCATGGAGTCTCGCATGGCATCGTTGAGCACCAGTCCCATTTTCATCTGGATCTCTTCGTCCGTGACGCCCTCCAGACAGCGGACTTTGGCCAGATTGTATAAATTGAGATAGAATGCAGCCTGGTAGGATCGCTCTCCTATGCGGAAGCTGGTGTCTTCCATCAGACGGGTGATCAGATCGAGTCTGGCTTCGCGGCTCAGTTCGCGGGCCTTGAGTGTGTCGGCTTCTTCCTTGAGTTCTGTTTTGAGGGGTTCGCGCCCTACCAGGTCGATGTAGAGTCGGTTGACGTAGTTTTCGATCTTGAGCCGGGAAATGTTGGCCACGGAGGCAGGGTCGTTGTCATCAATGACGTTGATGTGGTCCCGGGTGCAGCTCATGGAAAAAAGAAGTAAAATTCCCAACACCCCATTAAAGGACCGACAGGAGAGTCCCAAATTTGCACGGATTGTCTTTTTCATCTTGTTTGTCTGCAGGAACAGGGTTTAAAATTAGCGTATTTTTCAGCATGAATATTAAATTGTATATATATTTATTATTATAATGTATAATGGACAAGTTTTTAATTTGAAGGATCCTGGTAAAATCCGTTTTTTTGGACATGAGTTTGTAGGTGTTTGATTTTAATTTTACAAAATCACGGATTAAGGCAAAATAAAGGTTAAAATTAAGTTAAGGTATATCAAAAAATTGTTCGTTAATTTAAGTTTGCTATCTAAATTTTAGTCTATGAATAAAAACACATCTCTAAAATTTAACGTTTGTTTTTTTTTAAATTTAAAATGTTTTGCTTTATTATTTTTTATTTCTTTATTTTTTACAAGTTGTAAGGAAGGTCAATTAGTACCATTTTTTTCAGAAGACTTTAAAATAAATAATTTTGAAAATACTTGGACTAGTTTTATTTTACCTTGCCCAACTGGTAATGAGATAGATAGGGTTTGTATTGAACCACCCTGCAGGAGTTACAATTCTGCTGATTGTCAAAATAGAAGAGATTTAGATCCATGCAATTATTCCGACATGGAGGATTTTGTCTATGATTTTACATGTGAAATTACTAAATTAATAAACGGTAGTACCCAAAGAAATTTTGAGCAAGGTTGTTATCGAAATGATGTATGTTACGAATTAAACCTTGTTCATCCTGATATGCTAAACATTTTTCCTGACGGTTCTCCATATAGGTATTGTTCTTCGGCAACATGTGGCACGTATTATTGCCCAAATGAACCGTTTCCATATAGGCATTTTACGATTTCAATTGCCTACCAGAATGCATTGATGAATCATTTAAGAAATTATATTGCAACTCTTGTTGAACCAAATTGTCCGGAAAATTACGAAGCAAGATTAGGAGATATATACTTATATTATTGTAAATTTCATAACCAAAGTAATTGCGAAAATCTTTCGGAGGAAAATTGCCACGACATAAAAATTGGCGTAAGGTTTGAGTTTTGGTGTTGTCCAAATTGGATTCAGTAAAAAGAGTAGGTCATGAAAAGGGTTATTTATTTTATCTTTCTTTCATTTTATTCCTTCCTGATTTGTGCTCAAGACTATTGGAAAAAAATGACAAATCTGGAGCAATTCGATGTATTGGACCTGGCCATGGATACTTCGGGAAATGTTTATTTGACTCCACTGGGCCAGGGATCAGTATACAAAGGAAACATTGCTTCAAATCGATTCAGTCTGGAAAAATTGCCTGATTTTCCCAATTTTGATGCCAGCATCGGAGATCGCATTCACCCATTCATAGATTATGATCAGAAACTATTGCTCATGGTCCTGCGAAAGGGATCATTTAATGTATTCAGATTGGAGGGAGAAAAATATGTCCTTGATACCAATCAAATGTCCACCATTCCTTTCTTCGCTTATATAGATCCTCCGATTTATAGAAATAAATTTGATGAAACCGGAAATCTATTTATCAATCTGCTTTCTGGTGTTTACAAATACAATAAGAAATGGGAATACGCCAATATTACCAAGTCATTTCCTCAGTCCGGAAAAAATCTTGTGGTTTATGAATATTATCCATACAATGATTCAATAAATTATGCTTTGTGCTCATCCGAGAAGTATAAATTTGCAGTATATCAATACAATTCTCAAACTTCAGAGAATGAAATTATTGCTGAAACTAATTTGAGTGTAAATTTCAGGAAGGTAGTCGTACTGAAAAATGGCACTATTTTTTTTCCGAGCTCTGGAGGATTATACAGATACTCCCGGGAGGGCAAGCAGGTTGATCTGGTTATTATTGACAGTTTAAGCAATCCCAATGTTCTGATACAGGACTTTTTTTTATCTGTAAAAGGAGATGCTCTTTTTTGTCGATTCAGGGACAAGTTTTATGTAAGTTATGATGAGGGTGATACATGGATCAGACCCGTCCGATTTAATTCAAAAATTGCTAGAGGATACGTTTATAAGGCTTTTGTTCTGGATACTTTGAGGGCCGTTTTGGCCATTGAAGATTCCTGCGGAATGGCACAGGCCCATTATCTTCATCCCACACATGAAGTATGGAGAAATGTGGAGTCGGAAATTAATAGTCTTAATTTGTATGAGCTTGTATCAACCGAGTCTGACCATTTGTTTGCGAAATATAATCAATGCAAATACATACATTCAAGGGATGATGGTGCTAAATGGGAGGATGTATTGATAGACGGGAGGCAAATTGATTTTCTTGTGACCCATTCTGATCAACTATTGGGTGGATGGAGAAAGAACAGTGATAGTTTGTTTTTGTCCAACGACCTTGGTGTTTCATGGCGGTCTATATTGTGGGGTTCAGGTTCTATTCAGGATCTGTTTATTTTAAATGATGATGAATTGGCAGTAGTTACCAAATATTTCAGATCCGGACAAGAGTATTTTGGACTATTTAGTTCCGGGGACCTGGGAAAATCCTGGAGCCTCAGGAAGGAGAATCCAGTGGCAGAATTCAGACCGGAAAACTTAATGGTCGATGATAGTGGAAATTGGCTTTCCTTTAAATCAGGTGCAGCTCCTGTATTTTTTTCGGAGGACAAGGGAATTACCTGGAGATCCGACTCCAGATTTAGTAATTTAATTGTTCACAATATACTATTTCATCCTGAGTTAGGGGTCTTGATCCGAGGAAGAATGGGAGGGGTTTTTGGATTATACAGAACTTCAGACTTTAAAGTATTTTCTTTATTACATGCCAATGTAGGACGTTTTATCATCACTAAAGATATGAAAATCGTGATTACTACACTATCCGGGGAAATTAAAATTTCTTCAGATCTTGGGAATTCCTGGCTTGATATGTTGTATAATCTAAATTCAAAGCTTATCAAGGGTATTCCAACATACAATTCATTGATTCAGGCTCCGAATGGCCATGTTTATCTGTCCATAGGATACGATGGAGTTTATAAATCTTCAGATTCCTTGGTGTCGTTGGAATATCCGATTTCGCAGACTGATCCGCTTCTCTTATTCCCCAATCCTGTGGGATGTATATTGAATATTTTGCTTCCCGATCATGTTTCAAATTATCCATTCATCCTGGAAATACAGAATATTTATGGTCACAAGATTGCAAAAATTGATTTGACAGGCAGAAGTCATCAATTCCATGTTGAAAATCTATCTTCAGGAATTTATAATTTATCAATCTTCAAAGAGGGCATTCTTCAATACATGACCTTGTTTATGAAGAAATAGTGCGTTATTGTAATTTTTTAAACTGTGCTATTTTTAAGGAGGGTTACAGTTTAACTCCATTCATTTGGCAGGTTATTCCAATCAGGCAGGTTTTGAATTTTTTTGAGATATATAAAAGTCAATTCTAAACAGCACTGTCAGCTTTTTCTCCTATTTTCATAATGAATGGAGAAAATCTGATACATATAAATATATTTAATATGTAATTAATAGTTTAACATTAATTGTGGATCTAAATCCACCCGGGGTGAGGCCAATATTTTTTATTCAAAGTCTCAGCGAACCTTAAACCAGAGACCCATGCTGAGTGCCTTTCAGACATATATCTATGGATCCATATTTCATGAGGGGTATCTAACAGGGGGATTAATTCACGCGATCCGTTTGGGACCGGTCAAATGAATCATCTGTTTTATCCGGGTTATTACGGGTTGACTCCTTTTGGGAAAGGGTCATACTATTCTTTGTCAGAACATTTTGATGATGTATATCAATTTCTCCAGTAACACAGATCAAATGAAATTATTTTGAAATCCGTCAAATTGCATCAAAATTAAAAAACAGAGTTTAATTCACAGCCAAATGAAAATTCAAATGAGACATAATTTTTTTGGGATGTTCTTTTTTTGTCTTTTGTCGTTCACATTGAATGCGCAAAGCGTGGGAATTCCATATGCAAGGGTGGGGCTCGGGGTACCTCTCCCGGTTGAATTTAGCAATGCGAGTGGTGTGGGAGGTAGTTGGATCGGACTTTACCGGCAGGCGGATGGAGATGGCGCTTATTTGCGTTTTCAATACATCAACGAGCAGGTAAATGGCAGGATCACATTTGAAGGCATTCAGACTGAGGGTGTCTATAATTTCAGACTTTTTCAGGGAAACGGTTACCAAAAAATTGCAACCAGTCCTTCATTTCAGGTAGTCAGAGGAATGATCATCGACAGTACTTTCGGACAGTTCGGTTCATTTCACTGGGATGCTTCAGGTACCGGATCATTTAACGGAGCTGTCGCAGCCAGAATGACCAGCGATGGCAAGATCTTGCTGACAGGCAGTGTCAAGAATGGAAAGGTAAGTCCCAATGGAACTGAGGCTGTTGATTTTACTTTAATAAGATTGGGTGCCGACGGTTTACCTGATTCCAAATTTGGAAATCAGGGTAAAGTGGTCATTACGCCCCGCTCTTCATTCTTTCCGGTCTATCCTACCGCTTGCAAAGCCTTGGCCTTGCAAAAAGATGGAAAAATCATCATTGGAGGTGATGCCATAGTTTACCTTGCAGATCAAAATCCGGGATATCTGATTACCATGGTACGGATCAACATGGATGGTACCGTCGATCCGACCTTTGCAGATTCGGGTACCCTGATCCACCATTTCATTTATGATGGAGAAAAGGGCAAATTAGAAGCGACAGATGAATTAAAATGCATCGAAGTCATGGCCGATGGAAAAATTGTTGTGGGCGGTGGGTCGATACTCAGTGCACCCTTTGCTCCCGGACGGCCATTCATAGGCAGATTTTTATCCAATGGCATGTATGATGGTAGCTTTGGTGCTGTGGGAATCATCACACCATTGGATTCATTTAATTGGAGAGCCTATGTGGAAAGCATCGTTCCGGATCCATCCGGAGATGGAGGTTTTCATGCAGTGGCTACTGCCAGGGCTCAGTTTGGATTTAATCATCAGATACTCTATAAGTTTGACAACAAGGGTCAGTACGACCCTGTGTTTGGGGGAGGAAAGCCCATAGTGGAAAGAAGGCCAGGAGTTCACAATGAAACCTATTCCCGAAAAATGATCCGCACGGAACAGGGAGATCTTCTTTACCAGGGTGGAAGTCATATTTTTTTCCTTTGGGCCGCCAAAATTTCACCTGAGACAGGAGCCCCCGTACTCTCCTTTGGTGACCAGGGTCTTGCCCAATGCGATCCTGGAGAAATTGAGGTGCCAGGTGGTATGTTTGCAGACAGGGATCAAATTTATCTGGCCTACACGGGAAATGGAAGACAGCTTGGAATGGCAAGATTGAATGGAGATGGAAGCCCCGATGTAGTGTTTGGTTATCCTTTTTTTGAATTTAAGGACAACAGCGGCAGTTTTATCGAATACCAGGTCAGTGACCTCATCAGGCAGGGAAAAAACCGCTACATCATGACAGGGTGGGCTCGGCATTATAATCCGCCACATTATGAGACTTTCGCCTATGCCTTTAAAGATAATCCCGCGGTTTTTACGGGTGTAAAGGATGAACAAGGTTCTGATCAGAATCTGCTGTTACAGAATTATCCCAATCCTTTTGAAAAAGCCACAACCATACCTTTCCATCTGACCCAGACTGCGGAGGTAAGCATTGAGTTATACGATATGCAGGGTGTCCGTTTGGGCAGGATAAACCAGGGGACTTTGGAGCAGGGCAATCATGAAGTCATCCTGGATTCCAGACTCGGCTTTTCATTCATTCCGGGAGGCCATTATCTTTATTCACTCATTGTTCGGCAAGGATTAAAGATCCAGCGCCTGAGCAGGGTCATGCAGATTCGGTAAGGGTAAATATGGGCGGTTTCAGGATTCCGTCCAAGAGTCCGGTATAAATGGTTTCCGTGATTTAAAGGAACCCCAATCCCCTTTTTCTCCTATTTTCGCCTAAAATACCGGCATGCTCGAACCCTGGATCCTGGTGGTCATCCTGTTGGCCTATTTCCTGCTCCTGATCGGAATCTCCTATCTGACCTCAGGAGATGCCTCCAATGATGCCTTTTTCAGGGCCAACAGAAGCAGCAAGTGGTATCTGGTGGCCTTTGGCATGATCGGTGCTTCTTTGTCGGGTGTGACCTTCATCAGCATACCGGGCGTAGTGGGAGCCGGAGGGGTCAATCAGAATTTCAGTTACCTTCAAATGGTCATGGGTTATCTGATCGGCTACGCGATCATCGCCACTGTGCTGATGCCCATTTACTACCGGCATAACGTGACTTCCATATACGAATACCTCGATCACCGGCTGGGCCTGAGTGCCTATAAAAGCGGTGCAGCGTTCTTTCTGATCTCCCGGCTGATCGGTTCTGCGTTTCGCATGTACATCGTCGCCATGGTCTTGCACGAATTTGTATTCAGCCATTATTCCATTCCCTTTTGGCTTACGGTCCTCATCTCGATTTTTCTGATCTGGGTGTACACCTTCCGGGGAGGGATCAAGACCATTGTGATCAGCGATACCTTTCAGACCTTTTGTCAGCTCGGCTCTTTGGTGCTGACGCTTGTTTTTTTGAGTGAGCGTCTGGGGATGGATGTATTCGGATTTTTAAATTCTGTCATGGATTCACCCTACGGCAAGGTATTCCATTTTGACAACGGCTGGAGTGATTCCAATTATTTTTTCAAACAGCTCGTGGGCGGTATGCTGATTGCCCTGGTGATGACCGGACTGGATCAGGATATGATGCAGAAAAATCTCACCTGCCGGAATCTGAAAGAGGCCCAGTGGAATATGTTCAGTTTTTCCGCTTTGCTTTTTATTGTCAATTTTGCCTTCCTGTCTTTAGGTGCAGGACTGTATTTGTTTGCTGCGCAGGAAAACATCAGTCTGCCTGAAAGATCGGATCAGCTTTTTCCGATGATCGCATTCGAGCATATGAGTAGTCTGGTCACCATCCTGTTTTTCCTGGGTCTGGTGGCATCCAATTATGCCAGTGCCGATTCCGCCCTGGCCTCACTGACCACATCGGCCTGTATTGATTTTCTGAATTTTAATGAAGACAGCAGACCGGAAGCGGTCAAGAAAAAAATCCGCACGCGCGTGCATCTGATTTTTTCCTTATTGATCTTCGTGGTCATTGTTTTGTTTTACTGGCTCAACAACGACGCGGTGGTCAACAAGATCTTTCAGTTTGCCGGTTATACCTACGGGCCCATTCTCGGTCTCTTTGCATTTGCCATCGGTACGGATCGCGAGATCCGGCATCAGAAGTACATACCCCTGGTCTGCATCCTGGGTCCTGTCCTCAGCTGGCTGATCAGCGAGAATTCAGCAGCCTGGATGGGAGGATTTACCTTCGGCAACCTGCTCGTCGCACTCAATGGATTGATTTGTTTTGTCGGACTCTGGATGATTTCAGATAAAAAGATACCCCATGTCCTTTGATAAAATCACCGAGTCGGAATCCGCTTACCGCGACCTCGACCAAAAAGCGGTCAGGGAGATTTTGGAAGATATGAACCGCGAGGATCAGACCGTGCCACTTGCCGTGCAGCAATGCATTCCGGCCATCGAGTCATTCGTGGAAAAACTAGTCCACCGCATGAAGGAGGGCGGTAGGTTGTTTTATGTCGGAGCAGGCACGAGTGGCAGACTGGGTGTCGTGGATGCTTCCGAGTGTCCGCCCACTTTTGGCGTGTCAGACGATTGGGTGATCGGTATCATTGCAGGAGGAGACAGAGCCATCCGCAAGGCAGTTGAATTTGCCGAAGACGACCTACAGGGTTGTTGGACCGATATGGGGCGTTTTATGCCGGACGCTCTCGATACGGTGGTAGGAATAGCGGCAAGCGGGACCACTCCCTACGTGATCGGTGGATTGAAACAGGCCAGGGATCATGGTCTTCTGACTGCCAGTATCTGCTGCAACCCGGGTAGCCCGGTCACCCTGATCGCAGACCATCCGATCGTCTGCGTGGTCGGTCCCGAATACCTGACCGGAAGCACGCGTCTGAAGGCCGGAACGGCCCAAAAACTCATCCTCAACATGATCAGCACCTCTGCCATGATCCGTCTGGGCCGGGTCAAGGGCAATCAAATGGTGGATATGGCACTGAGCAACCAGAAACTCATAGAAAGAGGTGTGCGCATGATACGCGCTGCCAGTGAACTTTCGGAGGAAGAAGCCCGGAAATTGCTGCTGGAGAAAGGGAGTGTGAGGAAGGTGCTGGAGGATCGGTTTTAAGTATAGGTCCGAACAGAACATCCAACTTGCTCTGGAAAGAATTCTGATCACAAAAGATGGGATCCATCCCTTTTATCCCATTCCTCTTTGCAAATCGAATACACAAAATTCCGTTTAACGGGCTCACCGTAATAGGCCACTTCCACTTCGTCTGTTTTTCTTGCTCCCAGTCGGGTGATGGAAATCTGGGAACGCAAATTTTCTGCGCCGATGTGGAAGTGGACCTGATCCACGTATTGGAATAAATAATCCAGCATCATTTTTTTTACGGCGTGGTTCAACCCGGTGCCCCAGTATCTCTTTGCGAAGAAAGTGTAGCCGATCAAAATGCTTCTGTCTGAATCATTGTAATCGTAGATCCGCGTACTGCCTGCTATTTCGCCTGTTGTTTTGTCGATAATTTTGAAGGCTCCCTTGCTTTGCATCGCGCCCTCGAAGAAAACCTGGAACACTTCTTTTCTCCACCTGTCCTTGTTGGGATGTTGCACCCATATGTTGGGATCGGAGGCGACGGCATACAGGTCTTCAAAGTCTTCTGCCTGCAAGGGCAAAAGGAGGATAAAATCGTTTTCTAAAACGGGCTGGATGGAAAAGTTCATAAAAATTGTTTCAATTTTTTTGGATGGGACAAAGGACATGGTTTAAGTTCAATCTAGGATGGAGCAGGAACAGCTGAAATATTGGGCCTTGTTTTATACCAGAATGATTCGGTCCATTCATAGTCGTGAAAAGCAAATTTGACCACTAGCCTTGTGGTATTCTAAGAATGGTCTAGTCGATCTCTGTCCGAAAACATCTCTTCAAGATTTAAACCTGCCTGGCTTAGACTTCGGTTGGAGAAGTCTGTCTCAATCCTCTGTACAGTCCTGTCAGGACCAAAATGCAGACCGCGATCATGACCAGTGCCAGCGATACGAGCAGAAAGGAGATCAGGCTTTCTACCGGCCCGCTTCCTTCTTTTCCTCCCGCCAGCGGCATCATCTTGCCGGCTCCTGTGATGGCTGCCAGCGATACAGCCAGAAAATTGGCGAATGAGCCATAAACAGTCAGCCAGAAGGCCCAGGTCAAAACTTTCTGACTCAAGGCGATCTTATGCCAGATGAGACCCAGCATGAGCAGAAAAAGTCCATTTAAAACGCCTTCCAGATGGGCCGATAAGCCCATTCTGGGATTGGCCATCATTGGAATGAACAAGGCAAAGACCAGACCGATCAGAAACAGCAGCATACCCAAAAGGAGCAAGCGGTCAGATTGCCATTTTTTAAACAATTCAATTTCCATAGGTTTTCGTTTTCTCAAAAGTAGGAATAAATGAAGTAGCCATCCGAATAATATGGGATGGCTTAATTATTTTTCCAACTGAGATTTGTGCTTTGCAGAATCCCGAATCAGGCATTCTAAGTCTTCGGTCTATTCTGTGTGAAAAAGTTTAGTTTGGTAGGTTATATAATTAACCTATATCATATTTGATCATCATTCTTTTTTAGGATGTATATTTATTTGCACCTGTCCAAAATAATTTTTTAAAATTGGACTTTCCCACTTTTTGTCGCGCAAAAAGTGACTGAGCGATCCTCGACTTTTGGCGAGGTCGAGTGCGACAGCACGAGAAGCGAAGGAACGCGTAAGCGCATGGAGGAGGCCAAACACAAGAGTTGCCCTTTGAGGAAGCCTCCTCCAAGCCAATCACAGGAGTGATTGGTTCCCTCCCTAAGGAGTGCCTTTGTGGCACTCCTTTCACGCCTTTGGCGCGACCGGTCGGTCAGCCGCTGGACGAAAAGGCTTCTTAAATTCTCCATAATTGTGAATTCAGTCCAATTATAAAAGTCGGTTTTCATGTATTTTAAATGCGGCCTAAGGCTCCGCAGTGAATGATCGAACTTCGCCTTTTGGCGAAGTCGAGTGCGGCAGTACGAGAAGCGAATGAATGCGATAGCGCATGGAAGCGGCCAAACAATAAAGGGTTCTACTGGTAGCACCCTACATGCCAATCAAGGGATTGATTGGTTCCCTTCGCTATGGAGTGCCTTTGTGGCACTCCATTCACACCATAGGTTTGACCGTTCGGTCAGGCCAAAAGAGCGTAACATACATGAATTTCTAATTCTGTGGAATTGATAATAAAGGTAGGGGTTCAATTCCAAAATCACTATATTTCAAAAGGAAAATTATTAGAAATCAAATCTGCATTTTTAAAATAAAAATTGTTTTGGACAAGTGTGATTTTTTTTTTTACTTAATGGATCAGATTTGTAATTGTCGAATAGGTTGGGACGATTCCTCACTGATGGATTCCATCAGCGGAATTGTGACTATCTAGGGTCGGACCGAAAGGATCTGAGATGCTTTGTCGCTTTTTGATTGAAGGGTCACCAGATAAGTCCCGTTTAAATTCAGATCTTTTATGGAAGGGCTGTAGGTATTTTCTCCGGTATTAATTTTTTTCAGTTTTTCCTCAAATATCAACTGACCGTCCATGGCGTGGATCGAAAAAGTCAGATCCTCTGCTTGTTTTAGATGAAACTGAACCGAGAATTCTGCTTTGCTCGGATTGGGCATGAGTTTCAAGTGCAAATCTCCGTTTCCTTTTTCAGGGATGTCCCGGTTTTCACTGGTCTTGTCGGGGATGAGAAATACTTTCAGGATGAGGCCGCTGGCCATGCTTTCTGCTCCCGTATTGATGAAGAAAATATTCCGATCCGTACTGTTTATGCCGCCGAAGATATATCCCACCAGCATGCTGTCCTTGGGTAATTGGTCTAGCTTGAGCACGCCATTTTCAAATTGTGGGATATCCTCAACCGGTATGAACTCGGCACCCGCACCGAGGTAGCCCGGCATTTCTACAGGAAGTTTGTGTTCCGTCATGATTCCGGCAGTGTTTCGGCTGACCCGTGCGATGGTCTTCACAAAAGGAACATTGTCGTTGCGCACCAGCAGACCTGCACTGTCGTAGTATTGTGCAATGCCGCCAAAGAATACATTGTGCATTTCATTTTCTGATTCAGAATAGACAGGTAGTACGGCGCAATGATAGTGGTTGTAATATTGTTTGAATCCGGGATCAGCCTGATAGGACGTACTGTCCACGTTGACGCAATTCAGAAAGGGCAGATCGGCCCCAGGTTGAAAAACGCCTGAGAACATGGTGATTCCCTCTGATCCATCGGGCATGATTTGGGGCACTGCATTGTAATCGCGCCGGTGCAGATTTTCTGGATCCGTATGTCCGGGTAAATGGGATACCAGGATTGTTTTTCCATCATCTGCTATTTTGAATTTCCGGATCGCGTCTGTGTACACCTGCGTGAAAGTGTTATGGCCCATCGGATTGTAATTTCCATCAAATTTGTTGCCGCCAAGCAAATACCAGGTATCGTTAATCTTTTTCAGATGTCCTCCTGTGACGGCAAACCGGCTGTCGCTGACTTGCCTGAAGGAAGGATTTAGGTCACTGCCCTCTGTGACCGCTTTGATAGCGGAAGGAAGATGTATTGCAGTTAATTTGTCAAAGGTAATTTTGGAAGCTGTTGCGGATTGGTACCCGTAGCCCCCCAATACGTAGAGGTATTCGCCCTCCTGATGGAACTCCATGTTTGTCGAACTCAGATGTTCCCGGATGGCCAGCGGGAGTGAAGAAAGGGATGCTTTCCATATTTTTTGGGCAGCGACATCCACAACGATGAGTTTATTGTTGTTTCCGGCCAGGTCAAAGGAGGCAAAGGGTTGCCGTCTGTGCAATCCATCCAGTCTTCCACCCACGATCAGCCATTTGCCCCCATCCTGTCCAAATGCAAAGGATTGCAACCCTCCCAAACCCGGCAGATTCATAGGTTCCAGATACAGCGCAAAGGGTTGATTCTGCGAGATCGCCATGCGAAAGCTTAATACGGTCAGCAGCAGGAATAAGAATGATCTGGACATGAGGTTTACATTGTTTCAAACAAAGTTATTCCAGTGCAGCCATCTCATGTGCAACTATTGTTACATACTGCTTCGTTAATATAAATTCCGGATAGGGTCTTCCATTTCGTAAGTGCGAACCGTTTAGCAGAAAGAAAATTTTATTCCTTATACTGTGTTCATACTGTTGGAGTTTACACTCTTGATTTAAGCTGTTTGTATCCTTTGAAAACCAATGGATTTACAGCAGGAACTTCGAAGTAAGTAAAGATTACCAGGGATGTTCTGAACCGTCGAAATTGATAAAACTGCCACACTCATCTGGTGTCAGTTTGTGCAGGATAGGTGTCAGGATGTTCTTTCTGCCTGTTCAGGAGTGTTTTAAGGTTTCCTGTCACCTGGTCAAGCTTTACCTTTTCAGGAGTTTAAATCCGATTTCCCTGCCCTGACCCTGAAACATGGCGAGGTTGATCCAAAACCAGGCGAATTGTTCCATCATTTCGAATTTGTCGTTTCCACCCACGGGATAGCAAGCGCCAAATCCGGCATCGACGGCCAGTTGGATGGCTGCTGCTTTTCCTTTTTCACTGTCGCCTGCTACAAATAAGTCAAGCGCCACACCACCATAGTTTGGGTTTTCCATGTTGTTAAAGCCTGTGGTGTTAAAGCACTTGACCACATCCCGGGTATTCGTATGGTCCAGGATCGCATCCGTGGTGTTTTTGTATCCCTGCGGACCCCGACCCATCACGATGTTCATAGCGTCGATGATGATTTTGCCTGTGGTGTTGCCCAGGGATTTTGCTACCTCCACGGCAGAGGGTGCGGGGGTTGATATGAAAATGACATCTGATCTCCTGACCGCCTCTTCTATTGAAAAGGCCTTTGTGTTGGGGTTATTTAGCAGCTCCTTCCCTTTGAATTGATCCAGGTCTCTTACGCCCAGATTGATTTCATGGCCTTTGGCAGCCCATTTTGCTGCCAGGGTGCCTCCTACATTGCCGGTGCCAATAATTGCAATTTTCATTTTTTATTTGTTTAATGGATGTAAATCATAAATGCTCCTGACCTCCATAAACTCCTTTTCCATCTTGAGATTCAGGTCGATCAGTTTACCGGTCTTCACATCGAAAACCCATCCGAATATTTTGGGATATCCGGTTTTGTACCAGGCCCTTTGTACATGATCAATTTTGATGATGTTGATGCATTGCTCACGGACGTTGAGTTCGACCAGGCGGTCAAATCTTTTTTGCGGATCTGAAATGGCGTCCAGTTCGTGGCGATGGTACCGGTATACATCCCGCAGGGTTTGGAGCCAGCTGTTGAGTTGTCCCATGTCGCTGGGGTTTAATGCTGCTTTCACCCCTCCGCATTCGTAGTGTCCGCATACGATGATGTATTTTACCTTGAGATGTTCCACAGCATATTGAACCACGGAATTCACATTGCTGTCGGTAGAGATCACCTGGTTGGCGATGTTGCGGTGAATAAACACCTCTCCGGGTTGAACGCCCATCAGATCTTCTGCAGTGACCCTGCTGTCCGAGCAACCGATGTACAGAAATTCCGGACTTTGGCCTTTGGATAGATTTTTAAAATAGTCCGGATCTTCTGATATTTTTTCAGCGATCCATTTTTCGTTGTTTTTGAATATTTTGTTTATGTCCACGATCTATGTTTTTGAACTGTATTTCGAAATAATGATGCCCACCACTGCGACCATATAAAATTGACCCACAACCCCCCAAAATGCGGACAGCAAGCGTGCGTTGTCCGTGGCGGGCGTAATGTCTCCATATCCTATGGTGCTGATGGTGACGCTGCTAAAGTATATAAACTGGTGGTATTTTTCGGGAATTGTTGTTCCACTGATATGATTGAAAGACCCTGCCTCCGCCTTGTCGATCAGCAGGAAACTGAAGGCGGATATGATAATGAGCAGCAGAAAGCCGCTCAGTGAGCCATAGATCAGACTTTCCGTCACCTCGGATTTTTGTACGATCTGCCTCATGAGTTCAACGAAAATGATCAGGTAAAAAAATATATAGATCGTCAGAGCAAGGACAGAGGTCGTATGAGATCGGAAGATAATGGCAGCAAACAGAGGTACGGCTATGATGCCCATGAACAGAACGTTCTTAAGGAGCCTGATTCCCATTCTGTTCTCGTGAAATATGCCCATGGAAACGATGCCCAGCAGGACCATGTTAGCGGGCCAGACACAGGTAGAATAAAACGATGGTGCAAAGAAGAAGATCTTGTTGAAAATGACCATCATCAGTGCCAGGAGCAGGAGCTCAAAACGGTTGGTGTGCAGCCATTTTTTCATCAGAACAGAAAACCGTTTTTCGGTACTTTTTTGTCTGGCAGATCCACCTCTCCCAGCATTTCGCGCAGGTCTCTTTCAATGGTATTGCACAGGGCCGTGAGCGGCACGTCAGTGATTTTGTTTTCAAAGGGATCTTCATTGACTTCACCTACTTTTCCGATGATGGAGAACACAAAGGAAATGAGCACGGAGACAGGGATCAGCAAGAAGCCCAGTTCCATTTTTGTAAAATCTCCGATCAAGCAAAAAGGCAGCAGAAGCATGAAACTATAGAGGAATACCTTGGTGAAGTAGTCGTATTGTCTCAAAAGGGGTGTGTTTTTAATCCGCTCGCAGCCTCCCTGATGATTGGTCAATGCGAGCAGCTGACCCTCCATCTGAAAACTGTCAAAACCACCCAGCGTCCCGTCTGACATGGCCTGATAAATCTTTTTTCCGGTCAGCAGATGCAAAAAGTTTGGTTTGTTTTGTGCTTTTTCAAGGTTGGTGTATTCGTCTGCATTGAGTAATGGCTTCAGCTCTGACCAGTCATCCTGTCTTCTCAGATGCAACCGCAGGGCATGGGCCCAGGCAATGGTCAGGTAGATCATTTGCTGCTTGAATAGTTCGCTTCGGTTTTTGTCGTAGTTGGGCTGGTGCGCATGACTGTCTGTAAAGGTAATGATGAGCCTTCCCAGAACCCGGCTTGCATTGATGATTCCTCCCCAAAGCGTTCGGGCTTCCCACCATCGGCTGTACGAGCTGTTGTTGCGGAATGCGATGAAGATGGCCAGCGCACTGCCCAGGATGGCTGCGATGGAAAAAGGGAGGGACAGGCCGGTTAATTTTTGTTGGTGCAGCAGGTACACCAACGCAGATACCAGGGCGGCGAAGGCCATCTCGGTTTTGACATATTGGATGACCTTGACCGGATTGAAGTTTCTTTTGGTGATCATATTAAAATTCGTGTCTGATGAATCCTCCCAGGTTAGTCGTAGTGACAAAGCGTGTATGGCCGGATTGATTGAAGTCTGCTCCCGCACCCAGCTGGAAGCTCATGTGCTGAAGGCCCAATCTGAACCTCTGGGTAAAGCTGTAATTCTGACCGGATGATGTTGGGAATGTGTTGACGCTTTCCACCTGGCAGAACAGATTTAATTTTTCGGACAAGCGGGGTGTGTACCGGAACAGCAGAAAATAGTCTATATCCGGATCCTGTGCTGTCTCGCTCACAAGCCAGGTAAACAGGGTCATGTTTTTCCGGATGTGGGCATATTGAATTCCTGCTTTGGGATATACGCCCCAGCTCAACACCTGGCCCACGACGACCGGAGCGAATCCTTTCAGTCCGGGATGGTTGTAGGAGAGTGCTTCTGTAAAGCCAAACTGCGGCAGATAGGCAGTTTGGGTCATTCTGTAGTCTATGCTGGCCCTGTTTCTGTTGAAGAACAGCCAGCGGGAATTTTTACCCTCTTTGTTTTTGAAAAATTTGAAGAACATGATGTCCACGGTGGAGCGCTCATGTCCCGCAAAAATTTCCACAGGGATTTGAGTTGTGCCCACTTCATAGGCCAGGGAGAAGATCAATGCTATAATGGTCCTCATGATTTAAAAGTAAATCAGGCGGCAATTAAAATTACCGCCTGATGTTTATTTTACTGATTGAGTAAGTCCACCACCATTTCAGCAGCAGCAGCCCCTGAATTCTGTTGCTGTCCGGTGATCAGGTTTCCATCCTGGATGGCGTAGGAAGAGAAAGGTGCCGATACTTTAAAGCTGGTTCCTTCCAGTTTTCTGGCCTCCGTTTCAATTCTATATGGTTGGATCTTCATGCCAACCGCCTGATCAGCGAATTCCTCTTCCGCATCAGCAAATCCGGTCCAGGTCTTACCCTTGACCAGAAGTTCGCCATTGGATTTTTTGGCTTCCAGCAGAAGGGTGGTGGAATGACAGACTGCTGCACTGGGTTTGCCTGCCTCGTAAAAGGAAACAAATAATTTCTCCAGGTCCTTGTTGCCTCTGAAGGTGTACATCGGTCCCTGACCGCCTACGAGGAAAATGGCCGCGTAGTCGTTGTGGCTGACATCAGCCAGCTTTTTGGTGTTCTCCAGCATTTTTTTGAATTCGGGTTTTTGGATGTATCCCAGGGAGATGATGTCATGGGCAGAGTAGCCGCTTGCATCGGTTGGGTTGGAGTATCCGTCCATCTCGAGTTTACCTCCTTCTGTGGACACCAGTTCGATCTCGAAACCGGCTTCCTGAAACACCCGCATCGGGTGGGTGAGTTCGGCAGCCCAGAATCCGATGGGCCATCCGGTTTGTTTGGAAACGGTAGGTGAGCTAGCCACCATCAGTATTTTTCCCTTGGTGGGCGCACCATGGAAGTGCACGTAATTCATTCTTTCTTTTGGATTTGCCATTTTTAGATTGTTTTTAATTGGTTTAGAACTTTGAGCATTCAGGATGGAACCCATCACGATCAGAATGCAGTAGATGATTAAGATTGTATTCTTCATTTTTTGATGTTTTATGCCACAAAGTTGAGGGTATATGGTACTTTTGCCTATATACTTACTCTAAATAGTGATACACACTAAAAGGAAAGTATCAATAAAATCAATATCTTTGGAAGATGCCTGAGTTTTTTTACCACAACAAGCTCTACTACAATCCGGTGGAATTTGCCATGGACCGGATCGGAGGTACCTGGAAAATGCCCATTCTTTGGCGCCTGAAGGACAAGGTGATGCGCTATGGAGAACTCAAGAAGGATATCCCCCGCATCACCCACAAGATGCTGACCAGCCAGTTGCGGGAACTGGAAGAGGAGGGGTTCATCCACAGGGAGGTTTATCCCGTGGTACCGCCCAAGGTAGAGTATTCCATCACTGAGAGGGGCAGGAAAGCCATTGCCATCATAGATGCCATCCGCAACTACGGGCTAGAACTGATGCAAGAATTCGGAGTCGAGCACGGAAAGATAGAAAAGCACCAGAAGGCTAAATAGCAGAAAGAAAAGTTTGTTGGGTTTAAGGCCTGATTCCCGGACAATCAGACGGCGCTGTTCCGCAGGATCTTCTCCATTTTCTTACCCTGTGCGAGTTCATCGACCAGCTTGTCCAGATAGCGCACCTTTTGCGTCAGAGGGTTTTCTATTTCTTCCACGCGATAACCGCAGATAAGTCCCGTGATGAGATGGGCATTGGGGTTCAGGCTTGCCCGATCAAAAAACAATTCAAAACTGACATTTTCCTCCATGAGCGCCTGCAGTTTGTTTTCATCAAAGCCGGTCAGCCATTCGATCACCCGGTACAATTCTTCCTTTGTCCTGCCTTTTTTTTCGACCTTCGCGAGGTAGTGCGGGTACACCGAAGCAAAACTCATTTTTGCGATACGTTCATTCTGTTTGCTTGATGGGTTCATGTTGACTTGAATAGGTGTTTGTAGATTTATTTCAGTCGCTCTAATTTGCCCTTTCTTTTGACTATGTTTTTGTAGTCCCATTGGATCTCTTTTGATTTATTTAGCCATCTTCTCATATCATCGGAATGGATCTCGGCAGCATCTTTAAAAAAGATGGAAGCATCTTTGAACTTTTCTCCTCTCAGGTTCAAGGCCGGTTCTTCGAAATCTGCCCCACTCCAAAACATAAGTCGCATGCCTTCCTTTTGTTTGCTGTACCCCACGATCGGATTGCCATCCAGAAACCATACAGGATGGGCATGCCAGACCTTGCTCTCGGCATCTGTCAGTTCGGAGTCAATGATGGCACAGAGCAGATCGCATATTTTTCTTTCATCGGGGTTTAGTTTATCGTGGTAGGCTTGTATGTCTTCTTTCATTTCATCCGGGATCTTGCTGTATCTGAAACCTGATAATAAATTAACTACTCCTGAACATTTGTAAAGCACACCGGATCATGGCCTTCCTGGGTATCTGAAAAGTACGGCTGCAAAGCGTGCGGCCGATGGCTTATCTGTCAGATCGAGCAGGCTAAGATATCAACTTTGCCCGATATCAATGGTGGGGGTATCAGTTTTCCTCTTTTTCGGAGAAATGAAACTGTTCGTATGAAAAAAGCAGGATGGCGGATGAAGTTCCGAACCTCCGTTTTTCATCAGATAAATTCAATCAGTTTAGTTCAGCGCGATCCCCACCATAAATCCCAGCCAGGGTTTGTTTTGATAAATCCAGACCTCCCGGTCGCTGTGGACCAGGTAATCCCAGCCGAGCGCAAATCCAAAACTGGCTATGTTGAATTCCAGAAAACCCGCAATGCCCGATTGCAGGATCATGCCACTGTATTCGTATTCCCTTTTATTCTGGGTGGTAAAGGGGGTGATGGCCGTGGTGCCGAGGCCTCCGAATAAACCGATGTCAAAGCCCCTGCTGCTCATCCGGTTGATGTGTCTGCCCAGGGGGTCTGTTGTGCAGGATCGTCTGTATTGGTCCCGTCTCCATCCGGCGTACAGGGAAATATTGAGATCTGAGGTGAGTTGGGATGGAAGTCCCTGCACGGAAGGACGGTATTTCATCAGGATGGTGGCCAGATCTATGTCCAGGCTGCTTTTTGTGAAAGAAAGTTTTTTTCCGGGCTCACTTTCTTCGGAGTTTAAAGTAAACCCAAATGAATCATCCAGATCCGGCTTTTTATGGGGTGCCTGGTAGACTTCTACTTTGTCCTCTGTGCGGTCCACATACACCTTTTGTGCGGGCGTCTGATCCGATCTCATTTTATAATATCCGCTTTGAAAGCCATGCTGGGATGCTTTTTCCAGGGTGCTGCAAGAGATGAAAATCAAGCCGGGTAAAACTATAGCAAGGAATTGGTATTTATTGAAATGTTTCATGTATTCAGATTTGATGTTAGTAGTGGATGAAAGTTGCTGACTTGGTTTGTGCGACTAAGGTAAAGGTTCGACTAATCGTTTCAAATGTAAAATTAATTTGATCATTGGAATTTGATTTTAAAACTGATCTGATAAAGGATTTTTGCATGTATAGAGGACATTTTTTAAATCAGTCGACATCAGTTATAGTTGGCGTCTCGAGTCTTTTCTGATGATCAGAGGGGAATGGGTTTTAATACCGTTTTTTCCCATCGTACATATTGCTCTTTCATTTTTTGGAATCTCCTTTTTTCTTTGTCGCACAGGTTATTTTTTTCTGTTCTGTCTGTACTGAGGTCAAACAGATAGGCTCCCTTTTCGTCCTGCAGGTATTTCCATTTACCCTGTCTCATTGCTTTCTGTTGGGTGCGTTGGAAGGTTCGCCAGTAAAGAGTTCTGTCGATGTTTTTTCTGTATCCACTTAAGATGGGCATCAGGTCGATCCCATCCAATGGGAAATCCGGATGGGGTTTTGCCCCTCCTGCCCGCAGCATGGTGGCTGTCCAGTCCATGGTGATGACCGCCTGCTGAGTCGTGGTGCCGCCTTTGATTTTGCCCGGCCACCGCACAAAGGCCGGTACGCTGATCCCTCCTTCCCACAGGGTCATTTTTGAATGGGTCAATCCGCCCTGGTCTGAATATTTTTCACCGCCGTTGTCATTGGTAAAGATGACCAGTGTATGATCTGTCAGATGGGCTTCCTCGAGGGCTGCCATGATCTTTCCGATGCCCTCGTCGAGGCTTTTCATCATCAGGGCATAAGTCTCCGGGGACCCTCCGGCGGTAAAATCCATGGAATCCGGATATGCAGGATCGCCCGGGGCCTGCCAGGGCCAGTGCGGTGCAGTGAAGTTGATGTTCAGGAAAAAGGGTTTGTCGTGTTTTTGCAGGATGTATGCTGCGGATCTCGAAGAAATCAGTTCGGTCAGATAGCCCTCATGGTACACCATGTTTTCATTTTCGTACAGGTCGTGGGCCTTCATGCGGTTGCTGCCTTTGTGGGAGATATAATCTGCGCCTCCGCTGAGGATGCCATAGAAGTAATCAAATCCATTTTGTCTCGGACTTTGGTGGGGCATAAACCCCAGATGCCATTTGCCCACCAGGGCTGTAGCATAGCCGCCTTCTTTGAGCATCAGGGCAAGGTTGGGAATGCTTTTGTCGAGTCCGTAGGCGCTGTCGATGATGGGCCCGCGAAGGGGCTCCAGCAATCCGACGGGCGTTTTCGCAGGATAGCGGCCCGTCATCAATGCAGTGCGCGTGGGCGTGCAGACCGGTGCGGCCGAATAGGCATTTACAAAGCGTATTCCTTCAGAAGCCAGCTTGTCGAGATGGGGCGTCCGGAATTTCTTTTGTCCGTAGCAACTCAGATCTCCATAACCCATGTCGTCGGTCATGATGTAAATGATGTTGGGTCTCTGGCTGAATCCTTTCGAATGGGCAATTAAAAAGCAGAGCAGTATCCAATGCCAGCAATATTTATTTTCAGTCTGGATGATCATTTTCTTTTTTCTTTTTTGTTTGTGAAACCATTTTTGCAGCAAATTATACATCATGATGGCCACGCTTCTTATTTTTCATGGAAGAAATAGTAGTAAATATATATTGGCATTCAAAGGAAGGGATCTTCCCTGGTTTGCAGGGGAGGTGAATGGATTGGAAAATAATTTTGCGAATGGAATTGGCTGCATGAACCTGGACAAAATGAGATGAATTTTTTTCGATCTTTTTTGAAATGTAAATATATCGCAATAAAAGTTTTTTGGAGAAATAACATCGCGATCGAGCTATCCGCGGATTAGTAATGTCACCCGCAGGAGGTCGCCCGTGATGAAAAGGATATTTAAAAAGTGCAATCAGCCTTTTGGTGCCTTTTTCAAAAGGTCAAAAATTTCCATTTGTTATTAAATGGAACATACTCTGTTTTAAGTGAAGCAACTTGGTTGTTTGAAGAAGAATTTTCCTTGATCCTGGAATATTTTCCTTAGTAGCATTCTCCAATGGGGTCTTGTATATTTATTTATTTATGGTTGTGGGTTATCCTTACTTTTAAATGAAGACCCGGATTTGTTCAACTGGGCTTTCAGTTGCGACAGGGTACTTTTCCCCATTCCATGGAGACTCAGAATATCGCTTTCCGTGTATCCCGATAGCTATTCCAAATTCATCATACCCTTGCTTTCCAAAGCCCTTCTGGCTGGCGCAGCCAGGAAAGACAGAAAGTCGTCTTTTGTTGTTCTTTCTTTTTCACATACCGGACATATGGGACATTCGGAACTTTTGTAGTAGCTGTGTCCAGACTTGCAGGTTCTCAGGTTGTTTTTGGCCTGCCTTTTTTCATGGAATCTTTCTGGTTTTATTCATTGAGATGAAATTAAGATCTTTTTGAATTTTGAGAGCGGAATTGAAGGGCCTGCAGGATCTTTGCGTATGCGGTGATCAGGAATTTTTCATCCAATGTCCCTGTGCTTATGCATTTATGAAAAGGAACTTGTTTCAGCGGATCTATTGGGTCTTGATAATCTTAACCACCTCATGGAAACTTTTACCGGATATATTGATGAAATATATGCCGGCAGGCAGTTCATGTGTTTCAAAGCTGTTTTTTCCCGAATGAAGGGGCATTGAAATCAAGGACTTGCCAAATAAATCAGTGAGCATCATCCGGCAATCAGGAGTTCCTGTCTCCTCCCATTCGATGTACAGCGTGCCGGATTGCGTGGGGTTTGGATAAACAAGAAATTTGCTGTCAATAGGCAAAGAGCTGTTTGTGGTCTGGCGTTCCCATTCGTGTGCACCGATATCATATCTGCCCTGAATCGGTATCGGATGGCCGTAAAAATCCCGAGGTCCCGGATCGATGCCAAACATGGAATTTAATTCAAGACCTCTGTCAATGGCCGGGGATAAATTGCTCAGTCTGGCTGTTTGCAAGGAGTCGTGGGCTTGGGGATACAGCACGGGGGAGGGAATGGATGATGGTATCAATTTAGGATCGAGGTCCATTCCGGTTGGCAGCCCATTTAATTTTTCACAGTACTCCCCGGCATTTCTGAACTCTTGTAGCGATTGGTATTTCGTGCCATAGTTGAAAATAAATGTCTGGTCTGTGTTCCAATACAGATTTCCCAGGAATCTGGGATTTGAATTTTTGAAGCTGAGGGGAACTGAAATCAAAGAAAGCGGTCCGGATGTTTGAAAAATATTGTTGTAGCAAGCTATCCCGGACATGTTGCTTCCAAAGTCGGTCATTTGGAATGCACCTGCACTCGGATATTTATTTCGGTTGGAGGGACTGATGATGATGGTGTTGTGATAGAAATTCAAGCCATTCCATTCCGTTCCGGGAGCTGTAAACAGGGTCACTGCACTGTTGTTGGTCCTGGAGTCGTTGATGCTTAAACAGTACCGGACTGTGTTGTTGCCCCAGGGTCTTGCGCCGGGGAAATTGCCCAGTAAATAGCCCGGGCCGTCATTGTCGTGCGAATAGCAGTACTGGATGATTGAATTCGTCACCCCGCCATCCAGATCAAATCCCAATCCATCGCATCCACCTGTTCCTCCGGATGAGTTGTGGTGAGATTCGCAGAATTGAATCGTGATCCGGTTGGCAGACCAGACCCAGATACCGCCAGGTCCTCCGCAAGCCGTATTGGCAGTGCCGGTATGATGAGCGATGCAGTGTTCGATCAGACCCGAATCGATCTGGGACAATACGATCCCGCTGCCTTTGTGTGAGCTGGCCGGGTACCCTGTAATGTTGTATACCTCGGTATTCTTGATCGCAAAGTTCTTGTGGTGGTAGAAGTTTGTGTTCTGATCGTCATAGGCCAGGGAGACAATTCCATTTTCCCTGCAATCATGAACTTTGCACTGATCTAATTGCACATCTTTAAAACCTGCCTTTACATTTGGATCCCAGTTGGAATAAAACCGGATGCCGCAATATCCAAAACCGCTCACCTCGCAGTTTTCGATCTGTATATTGCTTAAGTAACCGGAGGAATTATTGGTATAAAAAAGGATGCCATCGATGTCTTTCTGTGTCCCGGTGCCGGGACCCTCAAAGTGCAGATTGCTCAGCAAAAACCCTTGCGTATTGGTGGCTTTGAAACCGCATCGGGTGGTGAGGGTGGTCAGGATCTTCGCAACGCCGGGACCATAGCTTGAAAGTACAATAGGTTTATCCGGATCGTTGCCGTCAGCGCTGTCAAATTCCAGATAGCCTGTAAAGGTTTTTCCCGATTCAAACAGGATGGTGTCGGAGGGATTGAATTTTTTGCTGTTGACTCTGTCCAGACTGGTCCAGGCCGTGGCCGGGCTTAATCCGTCTGTGTTGTTTCCGCTTGTGAGCACATAGTATTTTTTTCCGGCTACAACATTTTTGTGGCCGTCATTGAATAGTTCTGCCAGGCCCTGCGCATACCACCTGGCCAGGTAATCGTTGGGATGCAGCGAATTTGACAGACAATGCACAGCTCCCTTTCGCCTGTAGATGGTGTCGCTCAGGCTCGTCATGTCAAACACCGCGATTCCCGTCGATTCAAGGCTTTTCAACTGATTTAAAAAGCCATACATGAGTGCGGCTCCGTTTGCAGGTGCCCCCATCGAATTTATGTCGGGCAGCATGTTGCCGATCAAAATGAATTCTGTATTCGGATTGGCATTTTTGATTTTCTGGATGCAGGATTGCATGCTGCTCCTGAATGCGCTGTTGCTCGTATTGCCCCAGATGTCATTCATGCCCATGTCCAGGATCACCAGGTCGGGTTGGTTGGGTACCACCATGCTTTCACAGTACCGATCGATCCAGGCAACTGTTTTGCCACCGCAGGATCCATTGATCATGGTCACGTCAGAGCCAAATTGCATCTCGAGGGCGTTTTCCAGCAGATCCACGTAGCTGCGCATATAGGGTCGTGTGGGGCTGAAGTTTTTGTCGTCTCCGGCAAAACCACTTACATTCAGACCTGCTGTGATGCTCATGCCGTAAGCCTGGATGGTTACATCCTGCCCATTTTTCAATTTGGAAAGGGTGTTGGGCAACAGATTGCCTTTGTATCCCACTAAATTTGCACCGTTCCAGTTGGTTCTGTCGGGGATGTAGGTCACGCAGGTCCAGGAAGTTGGTTTGGTGTTCAGGAGTCCGTTGGGTTGTCCATTTCCCCTTCTGCCGGGTATTTGGGCATAGCCTGCGGATACTCTGGCGCTAAGCTGTTTGATCACATTTCCTGTGACCGAAAAATCCACATTGGGTACAAAGTATTGAGAGAAGTCGTAATTGCTGACTGAAATAATTTCTTTGGGAGTGAACATCAGATTGGCGGTACTGTTGACCCCCGAAAGCAGCACCAGTTCGTTGAACACTGTGTCTGATTTCCAAAAGGCTTGCAGGTACTGGGAAATATTGCAGGTAGGTACCTGGGATCCGTAATTGGGAAATTCGTAGTATCCGGCATTTGCTGGACTCACTACGGCCCAGGCCGCTTTGGCCGGGGTGGCGGACCAGATTGCTTCTGCAGCGTCTACGGATAGCAAGAGTTTGTTTTGGGCATCGTAAAACTTGCAACTTCCTCCTGCATAGTAAATGATGTTGGGTCTGGCAGGAACTGCTCCGGCGGGTGGCTGAGCGGGTAAATACGATGCAGACATAAGCAGGATCAGGAATATAAGATATTTTGACATGTTGCTATTCTTGATATTGGTCTTACTCTTAAATTGTAGGAAAGTGAGCAGGTCCAAAGTTAGAAATTATTGAATTTGAAATTTGTCAGAATAAATTGAAATGTCCACTTTTGGGTTTGATGCAATGAGGCAAGGATCCCAATCCACAAGCTTGACAAAGTGGCCACTTTCCAAACCCCTCCCTTGTAAGTAACATCATGGAACAGTCAGATCTTTCGCAGTGCAGTGTAAACGGAATCATCCAAACGGCTCGAAGAACCGTAAAATCCGGAGCTTATGCTTCCGCTTTTTGTCTCTGATCGATTCGCTCGGGAATGGGCATGATCAGGAAGTAAACTATGACCAGCAGGGTCGCCACGGCGATGGTAAAAAATGCGATCCTGGTATTGAAATGAAACCACAGAAATCCGGTCAGTGAACTGGCAACCAGGGTGCAGATACTTTGCAGTCCGGCAAAAGTCCCGATGGCTGTGGCCGTGTCCTTTGGATCGGTTATATTCGATATCCACGCTTTGGATATTCCTTCTGTCGCAGCGGCATAAATACCATACAGGAAGAACAATCCAAAAATGAAATACAGGTTGGTCAGAAATGCCATGCCATAATACACTGCAGCGAATAAGGTCAGCCCGATGATGAGAACCTTTTTAAGACCCACACGGTCGGCCAGGATGCCCATGGGAAAAGCAAACAATGCAAAAACCAGATTATAAAAAATATAAACCCCGATCACCAGGCTGTCCTCAAGTCCGGATTGCCTGGCCTGAAGCAGCAGAAAGACATCCGAACTGTTGAACAGCGTAAATACCAACAGGCCGGTTGCCAATTTTCGATATTCTGCAGGACTCAGCTTCCAGTATTTCAGAAATCCAAAAATGGATACGGTCCGGGTTTCAGAGGTTTCAACGCGTCGGTGGTCCCTGAGGCGGAGTGAGGCCAAAACCGCAGCCAGTCCGGGAAGGAAGGCTATAAAGAAAAGGGTCCGGTAGTCCTGAGGATGATAGGTTAGATACAGCAAGGCCAAAGAAGGACCCAGGACCGCTCCTACAGTGTCCATGGAGCGGTGAAACCCAAACACCTTTCCTTTAGACTGCGGCCTTGCCTCGTCTGAGAGCATGGCGTCCCGTGCACCCGTGCGAATGCCTTTCCCAAAGCGGTCCAGGGTGCGCGCAAAGAATACCCATAACGGATATTGGAAAACAGCCATGAGCGGCTTTGAGAGGGCGCTGAGTGCATATCCCAGTTGCACAAAGGGCACACGCCTGCCAGACAGGTCGGACAGATGGCCAAAATAACCTTTACTAAGTCCTGCAGTAGCTTCTGCCAGGCCTTCGAGTATGCCGATGAGCAAAATGGAAAACCCAATGCTCTTGAGGTAAATCGGCATCACCGGATAGAGCATTTCGCTTGCCGTGTCCGTAAGCAAACTCACTATGGATAAGATCCAAACCGTCCGGGTGATGTACCGCATCATATGGAGGCTTAATTTTCTTTTCTTAGGATATTCACGACCAGTTTCCGGTTCAATTAAAAATTGGGAGCAATCCCGGTTCAGTGAGTTAAAAGTACAGATTTTATCCTGCATGGAGATTGGATTCCAGGATACGGAACAAAGAAAAGGAAGAATAACTTTCTTACTTCGTTCTGTTGTCTGAGAAAATCTTTTTTCTGTCCTGCGGTCGCCCGTCCTTATTCTTTGACGAACTTTTGAATTTCTGTCCTCAGGCCTTGTCGGATGGTCAGGAAATAAATTCCGGCGGACAGATCTGAAATGTCTATGCGAGTTTTATTTTGCGTTTGGAGGAGAATTTGTCCCAGCGCGTTGTGGATGGTCAATGGAATTCCCTCGGTATCTGGCATGCTGATATTCAGTTCTGACCTGGCCGGATTGGGAAAGAGTGTCAAACGCGGACGGATGCTATGTTCGTCCGTACCCACTGTCGTGCTGCAGCGGGTATGCGCAGAGAAGAACTTCCAGAGTTCAAAGCTTGCGTGTATGTCCCGGTTGGTATTTCCCAACACGGATGCCTGCGATGCGATATAGACGCCCGGCCAGGTATGTCCGCCATTGATCAACTTGTAAAAGGCTACATCCGCATCGCAAGCGCAATCTGAGAAGGTATAAAGTTCAGCTGTTGATTGATCGCCTGGAAAAGTATCGGGGAATTGGTAAACGGGTGCCACAGTTTGACAGCGATTGTGCCTCACCCAGAATTGCACGGTGGAATCCACCGGCACCACGGGAATGACCAAGGGATTTTGAAGCGAGCCTCCCCCATAGGGCATGGCCGGGTCTGCGGTTCCATTGAAAAATGCAAAGGGAATATATTTCGACGGCCTGCAATTTTTAAAAAGCACGGTATCCATCGAAGAGCCCAGACTGGCCATGGCAGCAAATCGTCCGGGAAGCTGGCAGGCGATCCGCTGTACCATGAAACCGCCATTGGAGAAACCGCAAAGGTAGATCCGTTGGGTGTCTATATGATATCTGCTGATCAGCGTGTCGATGAGCTTGTCGATGAATCCAACATCGTCGATGCCGGCCTGATCGGCGGAGGTATTCCTTCCATCGGCCCAGGAGAAACCGGGAGGCGCGATGCCATAGCCCTGAGGCCATGCTATGATAAAATCATTCTGGTCTGCCACCGGATTGAACATGGAAAAACCCTGCGCATTGACCATATTGCCACTTCCACCGTGCAGATTGATGACCAGTGGTCTTTGTTTGCCCGCACCAAAATTAGGAGGCAAATGCACCATGTACTTTCTTTGATAAGTCTGATGCAAGAGGCTGTCAGTGATGTTGGTCTGAGCCGGAAGGCAGATACTGATCAGTACGACGATCAGCTGAATCAATAATATTTCCCTCAATTTTTTTAGAGTATAGATGCCCATTTTAGATTCAGGTTTAATCGGTATTTGCTGTGATTCCAGGATTTGAAACAGATATTTCAGGATGGAGGCATTTGGAATTGCAGTACTATTCAGCCATGGACCTTTGATCATTTCGGATAATCCGGGATGTTCATCCCCAGGATGATGTGGTGTTCTGCAATGTAGGCCTTTCCTTCCTTTATTGGCTTCAGCAGTTCTGATCCGGCTCGGTCCAGGATTCCATATTTTTTCTGATGAGCTGCATAAAGTGGATCGTCCGCAAAATACAGGTCGGCAAAATATTCATTTTGTATGTCAGGTTCCTTGATAGATAAATGGATGTGCTGTGGAATGTCCTGTGATGGATAAGCGGCAGGTCTGGAGGTATGGATGAAATAGTTTCCCGATGTATCAGTTCGGATCCATCCTCTTAATTTTCCATGCTTCCTGGCTTTTTCAGGGATACTGAGATCTCCAGAATACAAGCCCTTTTCATCCGTATGCCAATAGTAAATCAACACATCTGGAGCCGGAGTCTGACCGTCAGATTGAAGTACTTTGCCCTTCAGGATCAATTTTGTTTTTCCTTGCTCCCAGCCGATACTGGTATGACCCGCCTGGATCTGTTCCGGCATTCCAATGTACATCAGTTCACAACCCTCGCAGCCGCCTCCTACTATTTTGTGGGTATCTGTCCGTACTTCGGGAGGCGTGGGTTCTGATGTTCGGCTAGGATGATGGCATGCGGTCATGAGGCACAAAAGCAGGACATGAAAACATGTTGGATGCACGTGTGGTAAGATTTGGCGAGAAACAGAAGAGAGAGGGAACAGAATGGAAAAATACTTCATTCTTTCCCGGGTAGGTGTCAACCCCATTACAGACAGGTCTCCTTTTTTAAAACACCACATGAGTATCCAGGACAGAGCGAGTAGCAAGACTATTTGCAGCATATTTGAATGCATCATTTTTATTAAGCCGTTTGTAGTCTTTCCAGGATTATCCTTTTGGCCTTGGGTCGTAATCCACCATCCATTCGATGCCGTATTTGTCCCGGAACATGCCAAAATAAGTACCCCAGGGACTGGCAGCCAGGGGCATTTCTATGTGTCCGCCTGCAGAAAGACCATGATAGATGTGGTCGGCTTCTTCCCTGGTTGCGGCCTGAATGGAAATCTTGCTGCGGGTTTCCATTTCGCTGTGTTTTCCCATCTGCTCGGGTGTGTCGCTGCCCAGTAACATGCTGTGCTGGCCTATGGGAAGGGCAATGTGCGCAATTTTTTCTGCTTCCGCTTCAAAACTGGGAGCGCCTTCAAAACTCATGTCTTTAAATCGCACGATGACAGCAAAGTCACCGCCAAAAACGGATCGGTAGAATGCAAAAGCTTCTTCTGCATTGCCATTGAAGTGCAGGTAGGGATTTATATGGGCCATTGTTTAATTATTTGCTCATTTATAATATTAAATGCCAAATTTAGCCATTTTATCCGGTTGTGCCCCTCTTTCCGGGCATTGTCATGAGTATTTATGTAACACACCTGTCCAAAATAATCTGATTGTCGCAGTTTGTAACTGCGATACAAATGAAATGATACCCGATCTGCGGTAATAAATTTATTTCCTAAAATATTTTGACATTATATTTAATGTAACTAATATTTAAATTGCATGTATGTTACTTTCTTTTGGCCGTCAAAAGAAAGTAACCAAAGAAAACTCGCGGCTAGACTCCTCAATCACCCAACATCAGCTTTGTCGCTATGTGACTGAACGGTCACGCCACAGGCGTGAAAAGAGTGCCACAAAGGCACTCGTTAGAGAAGGAACCAATCACTCCTGTGATTGGCATGGAGAGATCTACCCGTAGACCCACTCATTTGTTTGGCCACCTCCATGCCCTTGCGCCGTGTCCCATACGAAGTTTGGGAGGCTCCTTCACGCCTTTGGCGTGACAAGTCGCTTCTATTTAGGACGCTAACGCGCTCCCTCCCTTATCGCATTGTCATGCGATAC
>JAKQHM010000006.1 GCA_029572935.1 Bacteroidota bacterium | reverse complement strand
CGGAAAGTCCAGCCACAAGTTCAGTCAGACGGTCATGTTCTACGATTGCAGGAACCTGGCCTTGCCTGATTTTTTTCTGAAACCTGAGAACTTTTTTGATATCCTGAAAGAGTGGTTTGGCTTTACGGATATCGATTTTATTAGTCATCCTGATTTTTCAAAACAATACAGACTTACCGGTGATTTTGAATCGGTCATCCGTTATTACTTTAATCATGAGGTGCTTGAATTACTCTCTGATTACAAAAGTTTCTGGATACAGGCTTCCAATTTTTATCTCATCATTTATAAGGATAAAGAACTGATACCCGAAGAGCAGGTACCAGTCTTTATACGTTTCTGCCACATGATATATGAACTGTTCCGCTTGCGAAGCGAATTAAGCAGTAAGGAGTTGGGCATTGAACCTGTTATTTAGTCCTGCTTCCATCGGTATTTTAAGCCCAGATAAGGTTTGATACCGTTTATGGGAGCAAACACCTCTGTTGCATTAAAATAGTTTCCATGGGGTTCCTGAAAGGCAATGATAGCATTATGCTGGGTATAGTTTGTAATGTTTTCGCATCCTGCATAAACTTCCCAACTGCCTTTCAGATAATTCACCTGTCCCTGCAAAAGTCCGTATTGAGGGGATCTTCCTATATGGTCGTGGACGTACTCGTGGGGTATTCCGTCCTTGTCCGTCAGTCTCATCGGGCCAATCAAATTTGCAGTAAGATTGACGGACCATATCTTCGATGTACTTTCCCAGTCCAGTGAAATCAAACCTCTCCATTTGGGTATCATGATTTGATCCCTGAATCCTTTCCGGTAATCTATTTTATTGTTCTGGTAGCGGGCGCCGATTTTTGCGCTGAATCCATAGCCAATCGGCAAGGTGCCGGTACTGCCCAGGACCAGTGCCCTCGATCTTCCATCCAGATTGTAAATGGAGACTCTGGTCGGATCGTCCAGATCTATGATGATCTGATTCTCAAAATCGGTGAGGTAGGCATCCAGGTTGATCTCCAGTTCTTTGCCAAATAGATTCGGCTTTCCCACCAGATTCAGACCGTAATTCCAGCTGGATTCATATTTGGGTAAGGGGCCAATATCCCAAGGTCGGTTGGTGGAGAGAACATTGATCTGGTCAGCAAAAAGTCTGTAAAAGCGGTAACCTCTTCCTGCTGAAGCGCGCAGCGTCCATTCGTCCAGGAAATTATACCGGACATTGATCCTTGGGATCCACAAAGGTTGAGTAGTATCGGGCCATTCAATTCTTTGACTCAGACTGAGAATCAGTTTTGGGGCCCCTTCAGCGCAGGTTTGACCAAATTTCCAGTGGTAGTCAGCAAACAAGGCCGGTGCGGCCTGGATGTAATCCAACTTGATTTTGTTGTTGAACAGGTCTAGGTTTTCTTGAGCCTGGTTGTAAGTGATTGCAGGTCCTGCATCAATCTTATGGGCGCCCTCCCCCCATTCATGAGTGAAGATAATTTGAGCCTGTAGATGCCATTCTCTCGCCTGAAGGGAATAATTACGTCCATAAGTACCCTTTAATTCCGAGGTGGAAAAATCCCAAATACTTCCGATGGTAGTACCGGGATTTTTCATACCCAGAAATCCCAGGTTGGCAGATGCATTGAAGTGTCCTATTTCTTGATTTGATAAGTATGGATTCTCTTCCGTCAGTTGACCACCGGTCCTGCGGTCTGTCAGTGCCTGTATATTGAATTGTCCTTCCCAGTTTTCAGATTGAAATGTATTCCTCCAGAGTCCATTGTATCGGGTGGTCCTGGAGTCGTCGTAAAATCCGTCTTTGTTGTGGTCGCGGAATCCGGAATGACGGGATCCGTGCAGATACAGGCCACTCTGAATATGGTGATTCCACACGCGGTTCAGGTGAAGATTGCCTTCGTATCGGCCATGATAATCTCCATATATATTGGCAAATAG
>JAKQHM010000058.1 GCA_029572935.1 Bacteroidota bacterium | reverse complement strand
CAATCCGTAGGGCCAGCCGGTAGAGGCTGTAAACCCAAACACATGCCCTATCTCAACCACCGAAGATTCTATGTCCGATGCCCACAGATCATACTGATACAGAAAGGTGTCCTGAGTGATATACAAAAACCGGCTATCCGGCGAAAAACAGCTGCCGCGCACAAATGCTGAATCCAGAGGAGTCCTGATCTTGCGGAGATTGGAAAATTTACCCAGGGTTCTATCAAAGTCGTATAAGTAAATTGCCTCGCCAAATTTCCCTGTAACATGTATTCTACCATCTGGACTAAATCTGGTTTGAAAACCAAAACCATCACCTATATGGCGGATCTGCAGACCGATAGACTGACTATCAATACTGACCATTCCATTTTTATCCATCAGTGCCAGGTATATTTTATCCTGATAATATGCCGGAAAGCAAATCCACCATTTATCGCCATCCCCATGTTCGACCGCGCACAAACTGGTATTTGTGCTCCAACTTGGGTTTATACTTATATTTTTCTTGATTACTTCAAATTTATTGTTTTGATTTTTAGCAATTAAACTGTAATAAACGTTGTAACAAATAACATCCTGTAACTCCCTATTGGGTTCACCATCCTGATGAATCAGAATATAGTGATCACCCCAACTAGGGCATGTGATGAAAAAATTGCCGTTGATGACGGGATAGTATTGGTCACTGGTGTTGGGATCGCAGTAGGAATCATAAGTGGGTCCTGGATTCAAGCCTGATCCGTTGGGCAGAATATTGGCTCTGGCGTCCATGACAGAACAGCCATCGGATAGCAATACCAGTTCTCCATCGGCATCGCAGATAAAACTTCCTGAATAGGAAAACCTGAATGTTTTCTTGGCGAATAGAAATCCTGTTTTCAGCATTGATTCATTAAAATCAAGTTTAGAGATTCCCCATCCGTTAGGCGGATCATCGCCATAGCCCATAGGCCAGACGTAGTCGTATTTTTGAGCGTCCAAAAGTAAAGGCGCACAGAGAAATAAGACATAAAAGATCCGTTGCCAAATCATGGTGAATTCTTTATTGAGATAATCAATCCAGCAAGGAATACTCCAGTTTAAAGATATGATGATTTGAAATCAAGATGAGGGACATGAGAAATAACATCCTATGATTTTGAATTCCTTTGCTCATTAGCATCATCCCTTCTGAATCCATGGTGGTCATCAAAACCCAGTCTGATCCGGTGCTGATCTGAACAAACCGGAGGAAAGAGTTCTTGTCAAAAATACAAAAGAATCTCCAAATCAGCACCTGAAGATGCTTAAAATATGGAAAAATACATGAAAACCCTTAGAAAATTTCATGAGACTGGTCAGGGCAATCCCTGAGACAGGGACAGAGGATCTGCGTTTTTATCGGTTGGATCATTCAGCCGGGATTTCAGGGGAAGCCTTCGTGGACAGACCCCGCGCCAGAGGCCCTGATCCATCCGGCATCGGGATCCCGACCCCTCTCGTCTGACCCTTCCGCAGAATATCCCAATTCTCTTACCTTTGCAGCCTCAAATTGTAAAAAATGGCAGACCATAAGATCATCTTTTCCATGAGCGGGGTGAGCAAGATCATCCCCCCCAACCGCACCATCCTGAAAGACATCTGGCTCTCCTTCTTTTACGGGGCCAAGATCGGCGTACTCGGTCTCAACGGATCCGGAAAGTCCACCCTCCTCAAGATCATCGCCGGGATAGACAAAAACTATCAGGGCAAGATCGAGTTTGACGGAAGCTACAAGATCGGCTACCTCGAGCAGGAGCCGACCCTGGACGACAGTAAGACCGTCAAGGAAATCGTCCAGGAGGGCGTGCAGGAGATCGTGGACCTGCTCAGGGAATACGACGAGATCAACCTGAAATTCGGAGAACCCATGAGCGATGACGAGATGAACCGCCTCATCGAGCGCCAGGGTGAAGTAGGAGAAAAACTGGAGATCCTGGGTGCCTGGGAACTCGACAACAAACTGGAGGTGGCCATGGACGCTCTGCGCTGTCCGGAGGGCGACACTCCCGTCAATATTTTGTCCGGGGGCGAACGCCGTCGTGTCGCGCTGGCACGCCTGCTCCTGAGCAATCCCGATATCCTGCTTCTCGACGAACCGACCAACCACCTCGATGCGGAATCCGTCCTGTGGCTGGAACAATTCCTGTCCAAGTTTCCGGGTACGGTCATCGCGGTCACGCACGACCGCTACTTCCTGGACAACGTGGCCGGCTGGATCCTGGAGCTGGACCGCGGCGAGGGCATCCCCTGGCAGGGCAACTACTCCAGTTGGCTGGAACAAAAATCAAACCGCCTGGCCACCGAAGAAAAACAGGAGAGCAAGCGACGCAAGGCCCTCGAGCGCGAACTCGAGTGGGTGCGCATGAATCCCAAAGGACGACAGGCCAAGTCCAAGGCCAGGCTCAATGCCTACGAAAAAATGGCCGGCGAGGAGAGCCGCGAGAAAGAAGCCAAGCTCGACCTGTACATTCCGCCAGGACCCAGACTCGGCGATGTGGTCATCGAAGTGGAGGATGTGTCCAAGGGCTTCGGAGACCGCCTGCTGTACGATCACGTGAGCTTCAAAGTACCCAAGAATGCCATCGTCGGCATCATAGGCCCCAACGGGGTGGGTAAATCCACCCTCTTCCGCATGATCATGGGGCAGGAAAAACCCGACAGCGGCCGCATCGTCATCGGCGATACGGTCAAGTTGGCCTATGTGGATCAGAGCCACAAGGATCTCCTGCCCGAAAAGTCCATCTACGACATCATCTCCGGAGGACTGGATCTGATCAAGGTGGGCAATGCCGAGATCAATGCCCGCGCCTACCTGAGCAAATTCAATTTTTCCGGACAGGACCAAAGCAAAAAAGTGGGCGTACTCTCCGGGGGTGAGCGCAACCGCTTGCATCTGGCCATGACGCTCAAGGAAGGGGGCAACGTGCTGCTGCTGGACGAACCGACGAACGATATCGACGTGAACACGCTCAGGGCACTCGAAGAGGCCATAGACGACTTTGCGGGATGCGTGCTGGTGATCTCACACGACCGCTGGTTCATCGACAGGCTGGCCACCCACATCCTGTCATTTGAAGACGAAGGACAGGTGGTCTTCTTCGAAGGCAATTTTGCCGATTACGAGGAAAACAAAAAGCAGAGACTGGGCAATGTCACCCCGCACAGACCGAGGTTTAAAAATCTGATGCGTTCCTGATCAGCAGGATTACAAGTGGCCTCTGCCTTCAGGTCGCTGAAATAGTATTAAGCTGAATGGGCTGCTATTCCACCACAAAGGCGGACTGATAGTAGTTGTTGACCGCTCCGATCAGACGGGGCTTGAAGTAAAACGCTTCGGACATGATTTTCATGGCCTTGTACTCGTGTTCCGGCACATTAAACTCATCGAATAAAAGAATATCTCCCTTTTGCAGCCAGGGATGGAGGGAGGCCAGGGCAAACAAGGTCGAGGAAAAAAGGTCTGCATCCAGGTGGATGACCTTGCGCACCGGTGCATCCAGACCGGCCGAGCGGATAAAACCGGGTAAGGTATCCTGGAAAAGGCCTTTGATAAAACGGGCCCTCTCGTCCTGGATATCCGGCACACTGGCCAGCAGCGTCCCCTTGCCAAAAAACATGCCCCAGTTTTCAGGTAGTCCCTCGAAGGTGTCAAACCCGTAAAACCTGCTTTCGGGATGGGCATTTTGCGCCAGCCACCAGCGGAAGGAATGACCTTCAAATACGCCAAACTCCAGATAGGTAATCTGCGTCTGGTCCAGTCCGTATTGCTCCGAAACATGCCGGTACAGCTCGAGCCTGCGGCTGTAATCCCTGCCGGGTGTAAAGAAATCGTTGGGGATGGCGGTGCGCTCCTGCGAGGCTGCCCAGCGGGAAAGGCTCAGCAGGGAGGCCATAAACGAAAAGGGGCGCTCCAGAAATCCCAGGTAAAGGTGCGGCCTCATCCAAAGGATGACTCCCTTGAGGAAGGCGTTTAGTTTGATGATGAATAAACTCATGTTCGACTGTAATGGATGGCAGGGGCTCGTTAGCGGGAGATAGGCTTAATAAGCCCGAACTTCTTTTTTCTGCATGAAATTGATGAAGGCGTTATTGACGACCCTGTTTCCACCGGGTGTCGGGTATTTGCCTGAGAAATACCAGTCCCCCTTGTGATCCGGACATGCCTGATGGAGTCCTTCGAGCGACTGAAAAATGATATCGACAGGGATCTCCAGATTTTTAGGCGTCAGAATTTTGGCGATGCGCGCCGAGATCTGTTCGTAGCTGTACAGGTCGTAAAGCCATGCCATGCCGTTGCTGACCTCTTCCAGCGGCCTGTTGTTTTCGGCCACGCATTTTTCAAAGGCTTCGTCGAGCAGATGGTCCTTCCCCTCTTCCCGTAGAAGCTGCACCAGGGCATTGAAGGCGACAAACTTGCCCAGCTGGGACATATCGATGCCATAACAGTCCGGATAGCGGATCTGCGGTGCCGAGGAGACCACGATGATGCGGGCCGGTTTGAGGGTATTGAGGATCTTGATGATGCTGTCCCTCAGTGTAGTGCCCCGGACGATGGAATCATCCAGTACGACGAGGGTGTCCTTGTGGTTGCGCACGATGCCGTAGGTCACGTCGTAGACGTGCGAGACCAGTCCTCCGCGGATCTGATCGTTGGCGATAAAAGTCCGCATCTTTTCGTCCTTGACGACCAGCTTTTCAATTCTGGGTTTGCGGGAGAGGATCCGGACGAGTTCTTCGCCTTCGGGCCTGGTGCCTTCGCGCTGCATCTGGTCGATCTTCCACTGGTTGATGTGATCGTGGAGGCCTTCCGTCATTCCGTAAAATGCGGTTTCGGATGTATTGGGGATATAGGAAAAAACCGTGTTTTCAAAATCGTAATCGACTGCCTTCAGGACGCTTGGCACCAGCTGCCTGCCCAGGTTCTTGCGCTCCTGATAGATATCGTAATCATTTCCTCTGGAAAAGTAGATCCGCTCAAAGGAGCAGGACAGTTTGGGCCCCGGCTCGATGCAGAGTTCTTCTTTGACCTCTCCATGGTGTTTGATGATCAGCACATTGCCGGGCTTGATCTCCTGTATGGAAGTCCTGGGTACGCCCAGCGCTGTCTGCAGGGCCGGTCTCTCGGATGCCACCGCGACGATCTCGTCGTCCTGGTAGTAGAACGCGGGACGGATCCCGTTGGGATCGCGGAGGATGAAGGCATCGCCGTGGCCGATCATGCCGGCCATCACAAATCCTCCGTCAAACTTTCTCGCAGCCTTTTTCAGGACGCGGCCTATGTTGAGGTTGTCAAAAATCAGGGGATTGATCTCAATCTGGTTGTACCCTTCGGGTTTGTACCAGTTGAACAGATGCTGGACTTCCTCATCGAGAAAATGACCGATCTTTTCCATGACGGTCACGGTATCCGACTTGACCTTGGGGTATTGTCCCAGGCTGACCAGTTTGTTGAAGAGTTCTTCGATGTTGGTCAGATTGAAATTGCCGGCGACCACCAGATTGCGGCTGATCCAGTTGTTTTCCCGGATGAAGGGATGTACGGTATCCAGGCTGTTGTCCCCGTGGGTCCCATAGCGGAGGTGACCGAGCAAAAGCTCTCCCATAAAGGGCATATTGGCTTTCAGCCACACGGGATCATGGGTTTGCTCCTGGCTCAAATCCTTGAAATGACCAAAAACGCCTTCAAAGAGATCCTGTAGGTAGTTGGATGAGTTGCTTCTTTTTACGGAGATGTATTTTTCACCCGGTTGGGCATCCAGCTTGATGGTGGCCAGCCCTGCCCCATCCTGGCCCCTGTTTCGCTGCTTTTGGAGCAGCAGGTGCAGTTTCTGAAGGCCGTAGAAGCTCGTTCCGTATTTCTCTTCGTAGTATTCGAGGGGTTTCAGCAGTCGGACCACCGCCAATCCGCATTCGTGTTTGATCTGGTCGCTCATGTTTCGGTTGACAGCACAAAATTAGTCAATTTAACCGAAACCCTGGAGAATCAAAAGACAAGCTCCGGCAGGTAGACCGAAAGTCAGCTCCCCAATCAAAATAGCGGCGTCATCTTCAGGTCTAAGACCTAAATTTGCCCTTTGTTTTTGAGAAGATCCTTTGGATCGGACTGAATTACTAAAACCAGAAACCTAGAATTCCCTTCATGGCAGACCTGATCAAATTATTACCCGACGGAGTGGTCAACCAGATCGCAGCGGGAGAGGTAATTCAAAGGCCCGCCTCCGTGGTCAAGGAGCTGCTGGACAATGCCATAGATTCCGGGGGTACGGAAATCAGGCTTTCGGTGCGGGAGGCAGGCAAATCGCTGATCATGGTCACGGACAACGGCTGCGGAATGAGTCCGACCGATGCCCGCATGGCCTTTGAACGACATGCCACCTCCAAGATCCGCTCTGCAGACGATCTCTTTGCCATCCGGACCATGGGATTCAGGGGGGAAGCCCTGGCTTCCATCGCCGCGGTAGCCGAAGTCGAGATCCGTACACGCAGACACGAAGACACGGTGGGCACTCGTATTCAGGTTTCCGATTCCCGTGTGCGGATCCAGGAACCCTGTGCCTGTCTGCCCGGCACCCAGGTCACCGTGCAGGAACTTTTCTATACCGTGCCTGCCAGAAAAAAATTCCTCAAATCCGATTCCGTCGAACTGCGACACATACACGATGAATTTGTAGCCCAGGCCATCGCTCATCCAGAGATTGCCTGGAGTTATACCCAGGGTGAAAATGAAATGTACAGACTGCAACCATCGGGTCTGCGCCAGCGAATCATCGGCGTGTTTGGTAAAAAATATCAGGAGGAACTGATCAGTCTGGACCAGGATACAGAGATCATCCGGATCTCCGGCTTCATTGGGTCTCCTTCCATAGCGAGAAGGTCGCGGGGCGAACAATTGCTGTATGTCAACCGCAGGCTGATCAAAAACCACTACCTCAACCATGCCATCAGCTCAGCCTACGAAGAGCTGATCGCTCCCGGCAACTACCCCTTCTATGCCCTGTTCATCGAAATCGATCCCAATCTGATCGACATCAACGTGCATCCTACCAAACACGAGATTAAATTTGACGATGAGCGCCTGATCTACAATTTCCTGCAGGTTTCGGTAAAACATGCCTTGGGACGCAGCACCCTCGCTCCTAGGCTCGACTTTGAAAATGCCAACCCCGGATTGGATCAGATTTTTGATAAAAAACCGGCTTCTTCAAGTACGATACCTCAAAAACCTTCAGCCTCCCTGGCCAGTTGGAGAGACCTGGCCTTCCCGAAGGCGGACCGGGAGACGGTGCGGCAGAGGGAGGAAACCATTTTTTCCGGGACAGGAGAACAGAACTATGACCCTTTGTATCGCGAAGATTCTTTTGCATCCGGCGGTTGCTACCAGTTTTACGATTCCTTTATCTTTCTGCCTGCGCGATCTGCCCTCATGTTTATAGACCAGCAGGCTGCCCACGAGCGGATTCTGTACGAATCTTACCTAAAGACAATGACAGAAGGCAAAGGACTGTCGCAAAAATCCCTTTTCCCACAGACCCTGCACCTGAGCAAGCCCGATGTCCCGCTGATGATGAACCTGATACCGCATCTGAATTCCATTGGATTTGAAATTGAGGAATTTGGCTCGGACTCGTTCATCATCCACGCCAGTCCTGCCCTGCTGGAGTCCAAATTCAACGAGGCGGAACTGATCAAAAGCGCACTGGAGCAATTTCGAAACAATCTGGAATTCCAGCTCAGTCCGATGGAAAATGCAGCCCGCTCGCTGGCCAGAAGCAGCAGCATCCGAAGAGGAAGGACACTTTCTCAGGAAGAAATGAGCCTTTTGGTCGAACAGTTGTTTCTTTGCGAAACGCCCCATCTGAGCCCGGATGGGAAAAAGACTATTTATCAGATGAAACTGACGGATTTCCTTAAAAACTTTCACGCCCTATGATGCCACTCACGGATGCAGTCAAGCACCTGTTGATCATAAATGTGCTCATGTTCCTCGGTACCACCCTGCTCATGGGCGACGACCGGTACATTCTGGCCCTGTTTTACCCGGAGAGCGAATTTTACAGACCCTGGCAGGTGCTTACCCATATGTTCATGCACGCCAATATCTCCCACCTGATGTTCAACATGTTGTCCCTGTTTTTCATCGGTCCGCTGATGGAGCACCAGCTGGGCACCAAAAGATTTCTGAGCTATTTTATGATCTGTGGTTTTGGCGGTGCGATCTTACACACCATCGTGAAGTGGTACCTGATCCATTATGCTGGAGCATATCAGGAAATGAACATACCGGCGCTGGGGGCATCCGGGGCCATCAACGGACTGTTCATCGGTCTGGCCTATCTGTTCCCGAACCTGGAAATGTACCTGATGTTTATACCGGTCCCGGTCAAAGCCAAATACCTGGCTCTGATCACGGTAGGAGCAGACCTTTTCTTCGGACTCAGCAACTACCAGACCGGAATCGCCCACTTTGCCCATCTGGGAGGAGCCTTGTTCGGATTGATATTTTTAATTCGCTGGACAAAAGGAAAATAAATTGTTTGCAGAACTCATAAGGGATGTAAGATATCAGATCCGCACCGGAGGATTTCTCACCCGGGTGATCGTGCTGTGCGTGTTGGTATTTGTTTTGGTCAACCTGGTGAAATCCTATTTCATCATATCGTCCCGGGGCATCGACAATGGAGACTTCCATGATGTACTTCGTTACGCCGGACTCTCCGCTGACCCTTATTTTGTGCTCACCCATCCGTGGGTATTGATTACGCATGCTTTCATCCACGAGGGTCTGTTTCATTTGCTCTGGAACATGATGGCGCTGTATTGGTTTGGCAGAATTGTCGAGGACCTCATCGGGAGGAGACATCTGATGCTGGTGTTTTTCCAGGGCATAGTTGCGGGCGCCATTTTTTATATTGGCTTTGCACAATGGGTGCCTTGGATGTCGGGTGGATCGATGGCACTCGGCGCCTCTGCAGCTGTCATGGCGATGTTGCTGTGCGCAGCCACACTGGCGCCGGATTACGGCATACGGCTGATTCTGATCGGCAATGTACCCATCAAGTATCTTGCGGTGGCACTTCTGCTTCTGGACCTGCTTTTTGCCGGTCAAAACTCCAACACCGGAGGAAGGATCGCCCACCTCGGAGGAGCCCTGTGGGGCTACCTCTACGTCATCCTCATCCGGAGCGGAGTTTCGCTGGATCCCATGAACTGGCTGAAAGGAATTTCCTTTCTCAAGCAAAAAAAGAAAAATCCTCCCATCCGAAAAATAAGACGGATCCAAACACCTCCTAAAAAAGTATCGGTTTCGCCTGAGGAAAGAATGGATCACTTACTGGATAAGATCAGGCTGCACGGAATCGATTCCCTGACTGCTGAGGAAAGAGAAGAACTGGATCACATCAGCAAGCACAAAACATGATCCACTTTCTTTTTTCGCTCAATATAGTCTGGGGCATCCTATGCGTGATTTTGTATTTACTATCGGGTGTGGACCCACACAGATTCTGGCTTTTTTCCATTTCCAGCCTGATCATCCCCATTAGTTTTGCCATCAACGTTCTGTTTATATTCATCTGGCTGTTCGTCAAGTGGAGGTATGGTATCTTATCCCTGTTGATCCTCCTGCTGGGATACGGACACATCCGTAAATTTTTTTCCCTGAATGAGAAAAATGAAAGTTCCAGATGTCAGACCAGTTCGTTCCGCCTGATGAGTTTCAATTTATATGGACTCAAAAATACCAAAGATCCCAGCGAGCAGATCCAGCAAAGTAAAAAATCTCAATTCCTGAGTTTTATACGAAAAACGGATCCGGACATTCTCTGCGTACAGGAAAACAATCTTTTTTCAGACAGAATCCTGACAGAATCAGGGATCTTCCCATACGTGCATTACATGATCAACCATGGGACGGGCATTTATTCCCGTTATCCGATATTGGACCAGGGTCTGCTCGATTTTGGAAAAAATACCAATTCCTGCGTCTGGGCAGACATCATGGTCAATGGAAACCGCATCCGGGTGTACAGCACCCATCTGGAATCCAACCGCATCACGCGGGAGGTCAGTAAGCTCAGGGACGACCAGCCGGAAGAAAGCAAACAAAAAGTGGGATTGATCCGCGACATTTTCAGAAAATACCGCAGAATGTCCATCCGCAGAGCGGAACAAGCCAATATGATCCAGGAACATGCCTCGCAAAGTCCCTATCCCGTAGTCATCGCAGGAGATTTCAACGATACGCCTTATTCCTATTCCTACAGGATTCTTACCAACAAAAGAAAAGACAGTTTTCTGGAACGCGGCTTCGGGATCGGGACCACCTACATGGGACTCATTCCCGGCCTCAGGATCGACTTCATTCTGGCCGATGAGGGTCCTTTGAATTTTTGCACCCACCGGGTTTCACAGACACCCTTCTCAGATCACAACCCCATTATGGCAGAAATATTTTCAAAATGAACACCAAAACCTGCTTGGTCCTGTCGCAATGTATAAAATGAAATACTACTCGTTCTTACTCCATCTCCTTTGTTCCGTTTCCGGACTGATCCTCTCTGCACAAGGTCATACTGAGAAAGCCATATCCCCAAGTCCGGAATATGATGCATGCATTGATTTTTACAGGACACTGGAAAAAAAACATAAAACCATCAAGGTACTGGAAGCAGGACCATCGGACACCGACCGCCCCATCTACCTCGTGGTGATCGACAAAGATGGCTGGACGTCGGCAGAAAAAATTCGCTCAGCAGGCAGAGCCATCCTGATGATCAACAACGGCATCCATCCCGGAGAACCTGAAGGAATAGAAGCCACCATGATGCTCGCCGAAAAATATCTGAAGGATCAGGCCCTCAAAAAATTACTGGATTCGGTGAGCATCGCGATCATACCGGTCTACAATGTGGGCGGTGCATTACTGAGAAATTCACATACCCGCGCCAATCAGAATGGCCCTTCTGTCTATGGATTCAGAGGCAACCGAAACTACCTCGACCTCAACCGCGATTTCATCAAATGCGACAGCCGCAATGCCCAAACTTTCTCAAATCTGTATCGTGAATGGGAACCCGATGTTTTCATCGACACGCATACTTCCAACGGTGCAGATTACACTTACAACAACACGCTGCTGCCCTCTCAAAGAAGTAAACTCAGTCCCGGAATCAGAACCCTGTTGTACGACAGCATGATCCCCTATCTCTATCGGGAAATGAAAAAGCAAGGCGATCCGCTGACCCATTATGTGTATCCGGTCAGGGAAACGCCTGATCAGGGAATTGCAGGATTCATGGATTCGCCCCGGTATTCCTCTGGTTATGCCGCCCTCCACCATGCCCTGCCTTTTTTGATCGAGACCCATATGATCAAGGATTACCCCACCCGGCTGGCCAGCACTTACAGGCTGCTTGACCTGGCGATAAACTACACCGCAAAGAATGCCCGTCTGATCCGGAACATAAAATACCAGGCTTTCCTGGAAGATCAAAAAAAGGATTCTTTCTGCATCCGGTGGAAACACGATCCAAGCCGTTGTGACAGCATCGAGTTTGAAGGATTCGAAAGCGAGATCGCATACTACCCAACGCTCGACATCCGTATGCACCGATACGACCGATCGAAGAAATACAATCGCAGGGTCCCACTCTTTGATTATTTTACCGAAGAGATTAAAGTGAGCAAGCCTGATTACTACCTCATCCCCCAGGCCTATTCAGATGTGGTGGACCGCTTGAGATGGAACGGGATCGAACTGATCCGACTCGAAAAAGATACGATGGTGGAAGCAGAATATTATGAAATCAAAGAGCTGAAAACTCCGGCACAGGCCTATGAAAACCATCATGTACATACTCAGGTTCAGGTAAACCTGCGCAAAATGAAATATCCCTACCACCGGGGAGATTACCTGATCTCCTGCAAGCAAAGAAAAGTACGCTTTCTGATGGAAGTATTGGAACCCCAGGCCACGGACTCCTATTTTGCCTGGAATTTTTTCGATGCGATCCTGCAACGCAAGGAATATTTTTCAGACTACCTTTTTGCACCTACTGCAGAAGAACTCCTGCAAAAAGATCCCGAACTCCTGAAGAAGTTTGAGGCACGTAAGTTGGATGATCCGGATTTCGCCGCCTCTCCATCGAAAAAGCTGACCTTCGTATATGAGCAGTCCATCTGGTCAGAGCCCTATTTCAGAGTCTACCCGGTAGCCAGAATCAGGACCGAGCATCTAAAATAGACTGGTTTTTTCAGCCTGCCGGCTTATCTTTGCAGCCGTTTTTGCCGGTACAACGGACATCGGGTACAGGCGGTCCCCAAACATGATGCTTTTTTAAATTTGATACATGAATCAGTCCTTCACCTCCCTGCTGCACAACAAAAAAGCCCACCTCTTGCTGTTGAGCCTGATCTCCATACTGTTGTATATAAACACTATGGGCAATGGATTCGTCCTGGACGATTTCATCGTTGTTAAGAACAATACTTTTACCACCAAAGGGGTAAAGGGCATTCCGGATATCCTGCGCTACGACACCTTCAGAGGATTTTTGAAATCTGAACAAAGTGGTTCTGCTGTGACGGGTGGCCGCTACCGACCCATGACCCTGGTTTTCTTTTCTTTTATCTGGCAAATCTTTGGAGACAATCCGGCTGCTTTCCATTTGTTCAACATTTTATTTTTCACCCTCCTCTGCCTGGTGATTTATATGGTTCTGGAGCGCCTGCTCAGGATCCGGTGGCCCGATGCAGCGCGTCCGGTTGCTTTTCTGAGCTCCTTGTTGTTTGCCCTTCATCCGATACACACGGAAGTGGTTGCCAACATCAAAGGACTGGATGAAATTTTCTCTCTTTTGTTTTCCCTGATTGCCTTTCAGATGATTCTTCTTTCATCTGACACCGGAAAAAGGCATTACTATTGGATCGCAGGCATTTTGTTTACTCTGGCTATGTTTTCAAAGGAAAATGCGATCCATTTCGTTGCATTGATCCCACTTGCCTTGCTGATGCTCCGCTCGGAGAGTCTGATCCAAAGTGCCAAAGCCGCCATCCCGCTCCTTTCAGGTTTTGCTGTTTATATGGCAGCCCGGGTCGCAGTGATCGGCTTTACCATTTTTGATCCGCCACTGAAAGATCTGATGGTCAATCCATTTTTAAAATACCGCGGGGTGGAATTAGTCGATGCCAGTACATCCGAAAAACTCGGCATGATCTTTTATTCCCTGCTCAAATATCTGGGACTTTTGATCTTTCCGCATCCTCTGACCCATGATTATTTTCCCAAACAAATACCTCTGGTCCGTCTGGCCACCCCTGTTCCGTTTCTGTCCCTGCTTGCATACGGACTGATTGTATTTTTCATCATCCGCTTGTGGAAGAGGAATCCCATCAGCAGCTATGCTCTTTTGTCTTACCTCATTCCGACCTTGCTCATCAGCAATCTGATCTTCAATATTGGAACCCCCATGGGTGAACGATTTATTTTTGTCTCCTCCCTTGGTTATTGCATTTTGCTGGCTTACGGGCTCTATGCTGCCTTCCACCGTCCCAAACTGGTGTGGCCCGCAGGAATAGGCCTGGGTCTGGTGGGTATGTTGTTTTCATACAAGACCATCACCCGCAATCTTGACTGGAAGGACAATTACAGGCTGTTCTCCACGGACATCAAGGTATCCCGCAACAGTGCAAAAGCACACAGTTCGTTGGGCTTTGACCGCATGAGCAAGTTTAGGGAAACACGGGATACTGCCCTGGCATCGAAGATACTCGACGAAGGAATCCTGCATCTTGAAAAAACAGTATCTATCAATCCGAGAGAGATCAGTTGCTACCACTATCTGGGTAATTCCTACTACATGAAGAAAAATTACCTGAAGGCAGCAGAATATTTTGACAAATACCTGAGCTACGATCCGAATAACTACGATGTGATCAAGAATCTGGCTACTGCATACCGAGAAGAAGGAAGAAATCTCGCACTGAAAAAACAGGATCTGGAAAACTCCCTGGATCTGCTGATGAAATCACTCAAAATCAATGCCAATGATGCCCGTACCGTGGAATCCATCGGCATTGCCTATGGTGCCATGGACAAATACGAGGAATCGCTTAACTACCTCCACAAAGCCTCCGATATGTCTCCCCGGGATGCCTTCATCATCGTCAATCTGGCTAATACCTACTACAAAAAAGGAGACAGGATGACCGCCACGGAATACATGAAAAAAGCCTATCAGGTGGATCCGAATCTGGGTAACAAACTCAGCCAGACCCAAAAGGACTTTTTCTGATTCGGTCAGCAAACCGCATCATCCGGGAAGCCCCGGGACCATTGCGATTAATAGTCAACGGGCAGCCAAAAACTACCAAAATGAGAATCAAGCGGCCTGAAGAACAGCAGTCTGCTTTGTCTGGTCTGTTTATGGTTCAGGAAAATCGTTCAAAAAGCTTAACTTTGCCCCGCATTTTGAAAAATTAAAGACATGGGAAGGATTTTTGAGGTACGTAAGCATAAAATGTTCGCTCGTTATGCGAAAATGAGCAAACAGTTTGCCAGGATCAGTAAGGATGTGTTCATGGCCGTAAAAGCTTCTGGACCCAATCCGGACAGCAATCCCCGCCTCAGAGCCGCCATTCAGAATGCCCGGGCCGTCAATATGCCCAAGGACAGACTCGATGCAGCCATCAAAAAAGCAAGCTCCAAGGATGAAAAGGACCTGGAAATCATAACCTACGAAGGCTATGCGCCCCATGGCATCGCCGTTTTGGTCGAAACTGCCACGGACAATCCTACCCGTACGGTGGCCAACATTCGTTCCTATTTCAACAAATACGGAGGTTCGCTGGGTGTCAGCGGATCGGTATCCTTTATGTTTGAGCACAAATGTAATTTCCGGATCAAAAAAACGGACGAGCTGGATCCCGAGATGCTCGAACTCGAACTGATCGACTGCGGCTGTGAAGAGATGTCCGTAGAAGAAAACGAGATCATCGTGTATGGAGCATTTGACTCTTTTGGCAAGCTGCAGGCCTATTTCGAACAAAACAATTACGAGATCATCGAGTCAGGATTTGACCGCATCCCCACCACCACCAAAAAACTCGATACCGCTCAGGAAGAAGAAGTTCAAAAATTGCTGGACAAGATCGAAGATGACGAAGACGTACAGAACGTGTACAGCACTATGGAGTGATTCCCCTTTTTTTTGCATTTTTACGTTTTCATAGACGGATCTGCGGGTCCACATTCGTTTCATCATGAGTTTACTCAATTCAGCGGGTATCTGGGACAATCCCATCAAACAGACATGGGTGCTGGTCATACTGTCACTGGGCTTGTACATCAATACCTTGATGCACGATTTTGCAGTGGACGATGGCATCGTGATCACCAAAAACGAATACGTCACCCGCGGTTTTGGCGGCATATGGGATTTGCTGACGAAAGACACTTTCAGAGGATTTTTCAAGAAAGAGGGCAAGGATAAACTCGTAGCCGGAGGCCGTTATCGTCCACTTACCCCGGTTGCCTTTGCGATCGTGTACGAGTTTGTCGGAGCTACACCTGCCGTGTACCACCTGCTCAGTATGGGGCTGTACGCTCTGGTTTGCATGCTCTTGCTCAAACTGCTGCAAAGACTGCTACGACCCCGCCTGGGGGAAAGTGCCATATGGCTGGGTTTTGTAGCCTGCCTGATTTTTGCGGCCCACCCCGTACATACCGAAGTCGTGGCCAATATCAAAGGGATGGACGAAACAGCGGCTTTGCTGTTTTCTGTACTCGCTTTTCAGTACTTCTTGAATGGCATAGATCGAAAGAGAAATCTGGATTTTTGGTTCGGCTCGGTCTTTCTGTTCCTGGGACTGATGTCCAAAGAAAATGCGGTCAGTTTCGTTGTCTTGATTCCGGCAGGGCTTTGGCTGCTTTATGGGCAATCCTTTGGTACAGCCCTGCGCACTGGATTCTGGCTCACCATTCCGGTCATTTTATTCCTCTTCATCCGTGCACAAATTTTGGGTTGGAACCCCATCGCAGGAGAATCCGGGGAATTGATGAATAATCCTTTTCTGAAGTTTTCCAATGGAACCTACGTACTTTTTTCCTCAGCCGAGCGCTATGCCACCATCTTTTACACCCTGATCCGGTACATTGGCCTGTTGTTTTTTCCTCATCCCCTTACCTACGATTATTATCCCAGGCATATCGCCATTCAGAATTTCTCCTCCCTGTTGCCCATTCTCTCTGTACTCCTGCATTTGGCCATGCTGGCGGGCATTTTTATATTTCAGAAAAGAAATCCCCTCCTTTCTCTTGCCCTCCTCTGGTACCTGATCCCTCTGAGTCTGGTCTGCAATCTGGTTTTCCCGATCGGAACCTTCATGGGTGAGCGATTTTTGTTTATGCCTTCAGTGGGATTCTCTCTCATCGCAGCATGGGGTTTGCTTCAACTAAAAAATAAAAATACAAACCTGGCCTTCGGTATCTTCGTCATCGTGCTGGTGCTGTTTGCAATCAAAACCGTGACCCGCAATCAGGACTGGAAAAATGATTTCACCCTGATCCTGCACGATGCCAAAATCTCAAAAAACAGTGCCAAAATCAACAATGCGGTAGGAGGCATCCTGCTGGACAACATCAAAAACAAAAAAGACAGCCTCACCATCAAAAATTACATCGCGAGCGCAAAAGCTCATCTCAACAGGGCCATCGAATTGCACCCGTTTTATTTTGACGCCTACAATCTTTTGGGCAATGCACATTTTATGGCACGTGAATACGATCAGGCTATTTCAAAATACGAATTTGTGCTGCGCTATCTGCCGGATGACGCAGAAGCGCTGAACAATCTGCACCTGAGTCTTAGGGAAGGCGCACGCTACAAAGGGATGAGCCAGAATGACCCAAGAGGGGCCATCGCCTGGTTGGATAGAGCCCTGCAGCTCAAACCCGATGATGATGAAACACTCAGTCTGCTGGGTGTCGCTCACGGTGTAATCGGCTCTTACGACAAGGCTCTGGAAATTTTTGGCAGAGTGATCGCCCGTAATCCTACCAATCCGGAAGCACATTTCAACCTCTACCTCACCTACATGAATATGGGCGACAGCATCAGGGCTCAGGCGGCACTTGCTGAAGCCCAAAAATACAATCCCGATATTCTTAAAAAATTCAACGGCCAGCAGAAATAATGCAAGTCCTCCGATACAGCAGTTTGGTATGGATCCTTGTCCTGATCAGTTTTGCGACGAAAGCACAGCTTCAGGAACCGGACGAAGTATGGGTCCGCAAACAAATGGAAGCTATGAGCCTGGACGAAAAAATAGGCCAGCTCTTCACCATTCGTGCTTATGGCAAAAATGACTCAGCTCACATTCAGTCTGTACTGAATCAAATCGAAAAATTCCATGTGGGCGGGATCTGCTTTTTTCAGGGTACAGCGGAGACCCAGGCAAAACTGACCAATCTGTATCAAAGCCGTTCCAAATTGCCGCTGCTCATCAGTATGGATGCGGAGTGGGGACTGGGTATGAGACTCAAACAGGACGGATTTCATTTTCCCAAACAAATCACCCTGGGCGCTCTGGAAGACAACAGCCTGATCTACCAGGTGGGAAGAGAACAGGCTCTGCAGTTAAAAAAACTGGGTGTACACCTCAATTTCGCTCCCGTACTCGACATCAACAACAATCCGCGGAATCCGGTGATCAATGAACGCTCTTTTGGCGACGACAAACTAAAGGTATGTGCCAAATCCTATGCCTTCATGAAGGGTCTTCAGGACGGCGGGGTTCTGGCCTGTGCCAAACATTTTCCCGGACATGGAGATACAGACGTGGACTCACATTACGATCTGCCGGTACTGAAACATTCCCGTGCGCGACTCGACAGTTTCGAGCTCTTCCCTTTCCGGGTGATGACTTCTACCGACCTGGCTTCCGTCATGATCGCCCACCTCTCCATTCCTTCTCTGGAAGAAGATGCCGGAAAACCCGCTTCCCTTTCAAAAAACATCATCAGACAGATCCTGAGGAAGCAGATGAAGTTCGATGGTCTGGTGATCACCGATGCGCTGGAAATGAAGGCTGTCTCCAAAAATTTCCAAGCCGGCGAACTCGAAGTGGATGCCCTCAGAGCCGGAAACGACATCCTTCTGTTAAGTGAAAACCTGGAAGCTGCAGTCAATGCCATCCATGCTGCATTGAACGATAATAAATTAAAACTGGAGGATATCGAATCGTCAGTCCGTAGAATCCTCATCGCCAAATCCAAGGCAGGACTGCACCGCACCGCTCCGGCAATCGACTCGACCATCGTACCCACCCTTTTGAATCCACCATCTGCCAGAGCCTTGCGCGATAAAATTTACCGTCAGGCGATCACACTGGTGCGCGATAGCCTGCAAAGGATACCCATCCGCGATATCAACCAAAATACCGTGGTCATCAGTTTCGGTGCCAGGACCGAACCTGTATTTGCCAACCGACTGGCACAGTATCTGCCATTGAAAACATTTTCCCTGACACGCGAAGACAGCCTCTCTCCTGATATCCTTTCACAGGTGCAGCGGTCAGATCTGGTGGTGATATCCCTGCATGGCCTGAATTACAAAGAGCGGGATCGATACGGACTGACAGAAAAAACCCTAGCTAACCTCAAACAACTGGCAGAACTCAAACCCCTGACAGGCGTGGTGTTCGGGGCTCCCTATGCAATGAAATACCTGGAATCGCTCAGCTCTGTGGTGCTGGCCTATGAAGACAACATCCACGTACACGATATAGCAGCCCAACTTCTGGTCGGAACAGATGCCATGAAGGGGGTCCTGCCTGTAACGGTGGACAGCTCCCTGTCTTCAGGTAACTCAATCCGTCGTCCTTCACTGATGAGAATGGGTTTCAGCGTGCCGGAGGAAGTGGGCCTGGATTCCAGATCACTGGCAGGCATTGACTCAGTGGCAGAATCCGTCATCCGCGAACGAGCCGCTCCGGGTATGCAGGTACTGATTTCCAGGAATGGAAAAATTGTATTTGAAAAGTCTTATGGCACGCTCGATTACGTCTTTACCCATACAACCGGTACAGAACATTTATATGATCTGGCCAGCATCACGAAGATCATGGCATCCGCACCGGCCCTGATGATGCTCCACGATCAAAACATGCTCGATACCAGCGATCGGTTGGGAGCACATCTTCCCTTTTTAAAAAACAGCAACAAGGATTCCATCCGATTCAGAGACCTGATGTTACACCAGGCCGGATTGGTATCCTGGATCCCTTTTTATAAATCCACTTTGATCGCTCCCGATACACTCAATTTGCAGGATCCCTTTTTCTACAAAACGAAAAGCTCAGACAGTTTTCAAATTCAATTGGGGCAATCCCTGTATGCCAGGAGCTCCATCATCAACTTTGTCCTCGACAGTTTAAGAAACAGCAAACTCAATCCTCCCGGAAAATACGTCTACTCTGACCTCGGCTATTATCTGATGCCTTCTCTGGTCTTTCAGCATTATAAAAAAAGTTTTGATCATTTTCTGCAGCATGAATTGTACCAACCCCTCGGTATGCGCCGGACTTTTTTCAATCCACTAGACAGAGGGATTTCAGTCAACCAGATAGCACCCTCTGAAGACGACCATTTCTTCAGACAACAGATCGTATGCGGAAGAGTACATGACATGGGCGCTGCACTGATGAATGGCATCAGCGGTCATGCGGGTCTTTTTGCCAATGCCAGGGATGTGGCTGTGTACATGCAATGTCTGCTCAACCTCGGACAATACGGAGGTAGGGAATATTTCAGCTCTTCCACGGTTCGCATGTTTACCCGCAGGGATCCCGCGCTGGGCAGAAGGGCTTTGTGCTTTGATCTCAACGATTCCAGCACAAATGACCCTTCCTACGTATCAGCGCTGGCATCCCAGAAAACTTTCGGACACCAGGGTTTCACTGGAACCTGCGTCTGGGCGGACCCGGAGCATGATATCGTGTACGTATTCCTGTCCAACCGAACCTATCCCAATGGGAGCGTGAACCTCTTGCACAAACAAAAATTCAGGAAGAGAATTCAGGACATCGTTTACAAATCCCTGCAGGACTTATGAAACTGGAACTTTTTCTGGCCGGAAAATACCTGTTCAAGAAAAAATCCTCTCAGGCCATCCATCTGATCACCGGCATATCGGTACTGGGTATCACCATTGGTACTGCTGTTTTGGTGATCGTATTGTCCGTATTTAATGGATTTGAAGATCTCCTGTCCGGGATGTTCAGCCGCTACAATCCCGATATCAAAATCGTATCCGCCCGCAGTGGTTTATTTGAAGCAGACCGTGGATTGATCGAAAAGATACGAACGATGGATGGCGTCATGGCCGTGTCGGGGTCTCTGGACCAAACCGCCATGATCCAATACGATGAATCCCAGGATTTCGGAATCGTCAAAGGAGTGGATTCCAACTACAGCAAGGTGGTACCCATCGATTCAGCCTTATTGGAATCGCTGCAGGGAGCCGATGTGGCTTTTGCTTATTTAGGGCTGGGGCTAGCCAACAAGCTGGGTGTTTCACTGGACAATATTCTCACCAAACTCTACCTGTACACACCTTCCGGCGATTGGGAGGAATCAGGTCTGAGTGCTGAAGATTTTGGGAAGCATTCCGTCATTCCAACCGGCGTGTTCAGCATGCATCAGGATCTGGATAATGAAATGGTCATCATCGGTCTCGATCAGCTGCGCGAGTGGACCGGATCTGAGCATAAACTGAGCGCATTGGAAATCCGGTTAAAACCAGATGCTTCCACAACCCAGATTGTGAAGCAGATTGACGAATGGGCGGGCCCGGAATTTCTGGTCAAAGACCGCTACCGCCAGGACGAAGCCTTTCTTAAAATCATGAACCTCGAAAAATGGCTTTTCTACCTGCTTTTCAGTCTGACCCTCGTCCTGGTCTCCTTTACCATCATGGGGGCCTTATGGATGGTCGTTCTGGAAAAAAGAATGGACATAGCCAGCCTGAAAGCCATGGGAATGACCAATGAATCCATCCGAAAGGTATTTCTGTGGCTGGGCATGGGTATGGGACTGTTGGGTTTAATTGCCGGATTTCTGCTGGCCATCTTCTTTTATTCGCTCCAGACGCAATACGCGCTCATCCGGGTTCCTGAAGAATTCATCATCGATTCTTATCCTATATCCCTCAAGGCAACTGACTTTCTGACCGTTAGCCTCACCGTTCTGACCATTACCTGGCTCGCCTGTCTGCTGCCGGTAGCAAAAATCAGGGAGGTTCCCGCAATTTTCAGGGAGGAATGATCCCTGCCTTATTACCTTTGCGGGCTGATGGAAGAATGGGAACTGGATTTTGAATATCTGAGGGTAAGGCATTTTATCAAGGACAGGTTCAGCAAAAAAGAACTGCCTGATCTCAATATCATCCTGCTGCTGATCGGCATCCAGGAATTAGGTCGTCCTGTGGGTGGTAAATTCACCAAAGAAGAAAAAAGAGATCTGATGCACATCGCATCCTGCCGCCTGCTAAGTGAGGATGGCTTCTATACTTTTGAAGGCCTGGATCAGGACGGATGGCCCCATTATACAGCCCTCAAACCTTTTACCCTGAAGGGCGTTAAAGAACAGGAAAATTATTTAAAACAGCTCGTCGTGCGTTATTTCAAAAACCAGTACGCCGACCAATTCGAAAAGCATACCTCAACATGAAACAATTTTTCATTCTGCTCCTGGCTGCTGCGGCCATGCTCTCCTGCAACAGCAAAAAATCATCCGATCTGGTTATTATTGAAACTCCCTACGGCATCATGAAGGCCAGACTTTATGACAGCACACCCAAGCACAAAGCAAATTTTGAAAAACTGGTCAGTGAGAAATTTTACGACGATCTGATTTTTCACCGCGTCATTCCCGGTTTTATGATCCAGGGTGGAGATCCTGATTCCCGCAATGCGGCTCCCGGCGTGATGCTGGGCGGCGGCGGACCCGGATACACCGTTGATGCGGAGATCGGGAAGTACCATTTCAAGGGTGCCTTGTGCGCTGCACGCCAGGGCGATCAGGTCAATCCGCAGAAAAAATCTTCCGGCTCCCAGTTTTACATCGTCCAGGGCCAGCCTGTGGATCCGGGCCAACTACAAATGATGAACATGACCAAGAACCTCCCATACACTCAGGAGGACATCCAGAAATACGCAAGCCTGGGAGGCACCCCGTTTCTGGATGGCGATTACACGGTTTTCGGTGAAATCGTGGAAGGTCTCGATGTAATCGATAAAATCGCTGCTGTACAGACCGCACCCGGCGACAGACCTGTGCAGGATGTAAAAATGAAAATCAGAATGGGCAAGTGATGGATTCAATCCCACATACTAAAATAATGCGTTTTGTCCTTTTGGGATTTTGGTTTTTGTCCAGTTTGGGTCTGATGGCCCAAAAAAAGAACTGCCATTTTTCTGTTGAGAAAAACTGGGTCCGCATCCCGGAAGGAATCCAATTCACAAACCTTTCCACATCTGCCAGATCATGGGAATGGGATTTTGGGGATGGTACGAAATCTTCCGAAAAGGACCCCATCCATTTCTATTCCAAATCAGGAGTCTACCACGTCAGCCTCAAAGCTTCCTTTGGCAAAAAGACCAAGGAACACAAAATGAAGATCGAAGTGAAGGCGCCAGAAAAATGCCTGGTACGCATCGAAACCAAATTTGGAAACATGCTGGTCCATCTGTACGATGAAACGCCTCAGCACCGGGATAATTTTTCAAAACTCGCAGAGGAAGGATACTACCAGGATCTGCTTTTTCACAGAGTGATAGCCGGCTTTATGATCCAGGGAGGAGATCCTGATTCCAGAAATGCCGCACCGACAGCACAATTGGGCAGTGGGGGCCCCGGTTATACCATTCCGGCTGAGTTCAATTCGAGACTGATTCACAAGAAAGGAGCATTGGCGGCTGCCAGAACGGGGGACGCCGTCAATCCGCAAAAAAAATCTTCCGGCTCACAATTCTATATCGTTCAGGGAAATCCCCAGACAGAAGCGTTGTTGACGCGGGTGGAAGATCAGAAAGGTTTCCGGTATACCGAGGAACAAAAAAACATTTATATTACTTTGGGAGGCACGCCTTTTCTCGATCAGGATTACACAGTATTCGGGGAGGTCATCGAAGGTCTCGAAGTGATCGATCAGATCGCATCGGTACAGACTGGCAGAGCAGACAGACCGATCGAAGATGTAAAAATGAAAGTGGTGCTGCTCCACTAAATAGATAAAGCTGATCACGAAACCAAAGTCGGGGTCATACTTTGTTCCATTTTATTAAAATTCAAAAATCGATTTACTGATCCAACCCCTTGCTTCAGGAATTGAGCCAACTTATTTGTTCATAAGCAAAAGGAGCGAACATATAAATACAATGACCCTGACGGCCAGATGAATAATATGTACCGATGAATCCAAACTCCCTAAAAATCGCGACGAAGCGATAAGGGAAAATCAATATAAGATTATTCGGAATAACTGAAATAGCGCACCATCGCCAAGATCCTCCGGTCTTCCTTTAACTCAGGAAGAATCCCGTAGAGATGATGGATCTGCTCGGGGTAATCCTGTAACAGTTCTTCGATCAAAGCATGGGCTTCTCTCTCAGATCCTGACTGAAGCAGCAATGCGATGCGACAGCATACGAGGTCAGGACCGACAGAATACTTATCTGCCTTATCGAGCACTTTTTTTGCCTTGACATAGTTCTCCTGACGGATCAAAAACTTTATGTAGTCCGACCAATACTGGCTCTGCTCCTGTCCGATCCTGGCTGCCTTGCCATAATGGAGCTCCGCCTTCTTCAGCATGCCCAGATTTTCATAAGCAAGGGCTGCGCCGGCATGAAATTCCTCCCTGTATTCATCCAGAGAAATGGCTTCGAGAAAATTCTCAAGGGCCTTTTGCCAGTTGTGCTCATGCGTATAGCATTCACCCAGATAGAAAAACACTTCGTCATTGTATGGATCCTGATGAACGGATTGTTTCAGTAATTTCTTTGCATCAGGAAACCTGCGCAATTTGATCAGACATTCTGCCATAAAAGCGATAAGCTCAGTGTCCGGACCAAACATCTCGTTTGCTTCTTCGTAGCAGGTATATGCCTTTTCGTACATTCCAACCTGAAGGGATAGTTCCGCACAGTCGAGATAGCCCTGTTCAAATCGGGGGTTGATCAAAAAAGAATACTCCAAAGCTTCGAGTGCCTTTTCGTATTCACCCAAACAAGAATAGGCATGACCCAGGTTATACCAGGCCAGATAGGAATAAGGATTGATGTCTATGATCTTTTGATGCAGTTCGACGCTCTCCTCGTATTTCTTGGAGAACTCGACACTGACCCAGATTTGCTGGAGTGCTTTGGAGTTGTTGGGATTGGTGGTCAACACCTCCTTCAGCGTATAAAACATTTTCTCAAAGTCTTTCATGGATTCGTAAATAAATGCTTCCACTAAATAAATTTCCTGTAACTCGGTTTTATGGAATCTGCATTTAAGTCCCTCTATCAGATTCAAGGCTTCTGCTTCCTTCTTCTGTAATGCGAGCAGTCTGGCATGAATCAGATGCAGGTCCATGTTGTGCACAGAAACAAAAGGTTCTGCGACCTGAATAGTCTGCATGGCTTCATCAAACCTGAACTGGGCCATCAGCAACCTGGCCTTGATGATATAAAAACTGACTTTGCTCTTGCAATACTGAATGGCCAATTCAACTACCTCGAGTGCATTGCTGATAGAGCCTTGCACCTCGTAATGTTGGATCAGCTTATTAAAAGATTTCTCAGTCCATTGCTTGGGAGATAAACTCCTCAATGGACCTTCGAACTCTGAAATGAGTTGATTGAGTTTTGGATTTGGCTTCGTTTTCCTAGACACTACCTTCTCAGGGATTAAATAACGACCCGTAAAAGTATATAATTCCGTTTATACCCTATTCAAAATTATTTTTCCTGAGTCATTCGCAGCTTCCGTAAAGTTTTTTTATAATATAATTAAAAATATCAGAATCAATATTTTACAAATCGGGATATTTTAGCATGTATATCTTGCCTATTCATAACTCACTCTTGTTCACGGAATAGAATTTTTTTTACACCTGGAAAATATTTTTCCAATCCGACTGGCAGTTTTCCTCCGGCGAGGTATACTCCGGTCATAATCATCAGACCAGAATACAAATGCCAGGAAGATAAATGATCTTTTTTCAGCATGACCGCTATAAAGGCCGCAATCAAAGGTTGCAGGTAAATATAGTTGCTGACGAGACCCGGATGACTGTATTCCAGTGCCTTTGCGTTAAATGCATAAGCCAGAAAAGTGGTACACAACAAAACAAACCCCAGGCTCAGCCAATGCACCTCTTCCATAATCTCCCAGCGCACATGAAGCAATTGAGTGAACCCAAAGGGAAGACACATGAGTACCGCGGTCAGAAACAACCATTTCATCAATTCAAAACTTCCGTATTTGCTGATCAGCGCTGGCGCTTTGCTTAGGAACAGGCCAAAAAACAAGGCATTGAGCAATACCATCAGATCTCCCGATAAGCTGGCTCCACTGCCGTCTGTCTGATAGGATGACCGTATCACGAGATAAGCCCCCCCAAAACCAAGAAAACAACCTGCCCACTGAATCGCATTCATCGTCTGACCCTGGACCACGCGGATCAGCATGACGATGATCGGAGTACAGATCATGATCAGCGAGGCATGGATGGGACTGGTCAATGCCAGCCCATTGAAGAACAGAAGCTGATTGGCAAACACCCCTGTAAAAGCGCAAAACAACAAGGCCTGCCAGTCTGATCGCTCCACCTTTTTGGGCAATCCAAAAAAGAGTATGAAAAGTAAGGCACCCGCCAGCAAACGCAACAGGATAAATCCATTGGCCGCGATCAAGCCCGGATCCAGAATAATCTTGGCAATGCTGTAATTGGCCCCATAGATCCAGGCCACGGCCATCAGTAACAAATGTGCCTTCAGATAATGCTTACTCACAGGTTCTCTAGTATAGGGAGGTTAAATGAGCTTGCACTGCTGCGTGGATTTGCAAAGATGAACAACAGGCCACTCATGATCAGGTAACCATAAATCATGCCCGTTCTGCGAGGCGTCAGGGCCCAGGTGTCATTTTCAAAGGTAATCAACGGTACAGATTCAGTCTCACTTGATAGAGGACCCAAAGGTATCTCATTAAAACAACTCATCTGGACTACGGATTGTAAAAAAGGATGCCTTGATTCGCTCTTTAAGACCTTGTATTTATCTGATCCTGGTCTGCTCCATGGATACTTACCAGCCCTAACACCTGGAATCCGAACCGCGTAGGGACAAGCTGAAATACAGCTTTGATCTATAGGTTTACTGAAAATTAATTTTTTACAAATAGCTCATTTTGGTAATTTAAAAAAAATCATCAGGCCTACATTCAGGTTCTCCCTTTTGTTCATATCTTACCGATGCAATCCTATCATTCACGAAAAAATCAATCCTTATATGGGCACTGATCCAAAACATATCAGAAATGTAGTCTTGCTTGGACATGCACACTCGGGTAAAACCAGTATGGTGGAAGCCATGTTGTACGAAGCCAAGGCCATTACGCGCCGGGGCAGCATCGAAGCGGGCAATACGGTCTCTGACTTTACTGAGCTCGAGCAGGAGCGCAAAGGCAGCCTCTTCAGTAAACTGATGCATGTGAGCTGGAAGGAATCCAAAATCAACATCATCGACACTCCTGGCTCCGATGATTTTGTCGGAGAAATCCTGGCTTCCATGAAAGTTGCTGACCTGGGCATCATGGTGCTCAATGCAGCCCATGGAGTGGAAGTCGGCACCGAGCTCATCTGGGAGTACAAAGAGAAGTTTGGACTACCAGGCATTTTTGTGATCAACCAGTGCGACCACGAGAAAGCTGATTTCGATGCTACCCTGGAGCAGGCGACTGCACGGTTCGGTTCCAGACTCATCCCATTTCAATATCCATTAAATCCCGGTAAAGGATTTAATGCCATCATTGATGCCCTGAGAATGGTGATGTACGAGTTTCCTGCGGATGGAGGAAAGCCTGTCAAAAAAGATATTCCTGCGGCCGAAATGGAAAAGGCCAAGGCATTGCACAACACCATCGTCGAAGCGGCTGCTGAAAATGACGACAGCCTGATGGAAAGATTTTTCGAAACCGGCACGCTCGAGGAATCAGAGCTTGCGGACGGCCTTCGCAAGGGCATCGCAAACCAACAACTGTTTCCTGTATTTTGCGCTTCCGCTACTGCCAATAAAGGCACCGGCAGGATCATGGGCTTCATCAACGATGTGTGCCCCTCTCCTGCAGACAGACCCGCTGCAAAAAGCAACCAGGGAGATCTGGTCATCTCCACTGCCGGACCTGCCGTTTTGTTCATTTATAAAACTTTCAGCGAGCCCAAGGTCGGACGCGTTTCCTACTTTAAGGTGTACTCCGGAAAGGTGAAGTCCGGCGATGAACTCATCAACAACGCCAACCGCGGACATGAGCGGATCAACCAACTGTATGTTTCAAATGGAAAAATTCGCGAGACTGTCGACGAACTATGCGCCGGTGACCTGGGCGTGATGGTCAAACTCAGGGACAGCCATACCAACAATACGCTTTCCATCAAGGGCAACGATATTGAGATTGATCGCATTCCCTTTCCGGAACCCAGGATACGTACTGCCATCACCACAGAGAATAAAAACGATCTGGAAAAACTGATCAAAGGAATCCATGAATTGCAGGAAGAAGATCCCACCTTGATCCTGGAACAATCCATGCGTCTCAAACAAAACATCCTGCACGGACAGGGTCAGCTGCATCTGGACCTGGTGAAATACCGCATAGAGAAATTATACGGTATTCATATGGAGTTCATCAAACCCAAAATTCCCTTCCTCGAGACCATCACCCGATCCGCCGACACCTCTTACCGCCATAAAAAACAAACCGGAGGATCCGGTCAATTTGCGGAGGTGCATATCCGCGTAGAACCTTTCCACGATGATATGCCGGATCCTGCAGGCCTCACCGTACGAAACCGCGAAATTGAAAACCTGGATTGGGGCGGCAAACTGGCTTTCTTCTGGTGCATCGTCGGAGGATCCATTGATTCCAAATTTTCCAGCGCCATCAAAAAAGGCGTCATGAATAAAATGGTGGAAGGTCCGCTCACAGGTTCCTATTGCACCAACATCAGAGTATCTGTCTATGACGGCAAAATGCATCCCGTGGACAGCAACGACATGGCCTTTCAGATAGCCGGCACCATGGCCTTCAAAGAAGCCTTCCACAATGCAGGAGCACAGATCATGGAACCCGTCTACGATCTGGAAATACTCTGTTCGGATGAAGTAATGGGAGATATCATGGGCGATCTGCAGACACGCAGGGCGATTATCATGGGGATGGATTCCGATGGTCACTACCAAAAGATCAAAGCCAGAGTACCTCTTGCAGAAATGCATAATTATTCGACTACCCTGAGGTCTCTGTCTCAGGGCAAAGCCAAGTTTTCGATGAAGATGGCTGAATATGCTCCGGTCACACCGGATATTCAAAACAAACTCATTCAGGAATACCAGGCACACCACAAAGAAACAGAAGAATAGTCCGGACTTTATTACATCTTCCACAGCTTTAAACTTTTGCCATTGGATCTGTATTTCGATGCGAAAAGATATTTCTACAACCGTACCGGCCTCGGCAATTACAGCCGATGGCTGGTCCATGCCTACCACGGGTTTTTTCCGGAGGATCATATTCACCTGTTGAATCCTGCGCTCGGTAAAAAGTTGGTAGAACCATGGATTGAGCAGGCAAATTTGACTAAGGTGGATTATCCGGCGATTGGTGGACTGTACAGAAGCATCCTGCTCGGCAGACGGATACCGGATCAGGCGATCTACCATGGATTAAGTGGTGAACTGCCCATAAACTTAAAAAACGCAGCGAAACGTGCTGTCGTGACCATACACGACGTCATTTTTAAAATCCGGCCTCAGGACTACAAATGGCACGACCGTTGGTCCTACGACCTGAAAACACGTTTTGCCCTTCGCACCGCAGCGCGAGTTCTAGCCATCAGCCATACTACCCGAAACGATCTGATCGAAAGATACCATGCGGATCCCGACAGGATCGAAGTCGTTTACCAGAATTGCGATCCGGTATTTTATCAGGAGAATAAAGCAGGAAGTGGGATTCTGGAACGTCTGGCTCTCCCTTCTGAATTCTGGCTTTGCGTGGGATCCTTCAATCCCAGAAAAAACCAGCAAAGCATTTTGAATGCATGGGAACAAATAAAACCGGATCAGAGAATTCCCATTTTATTCATTGGGGAAGGAGGCAGCAAGAAGGAATTCAGAAAAATCTGTGAGGAAAAAAAACTGGAAAGCTGGTGTTTCTTTCCAAAGGTGGAGTACAAAACTGATCTGGCAAATTTATACCGTCTGTCAGTGGGACTGATTTACCCATCCTTATGCGAAGGATTTGGTATCCCTGCAGTAGAAGCACTGGCCAGTGGGGTGCCCGTCCTGGGACACAAAGGGACCAGTGTAGAAGAAGCCGCAGGACCCGGCGGCGTTTTCCTGGACACCACCCATGCGCAAGACATGGCAGCAGGCATCCTTAAAATACAGGACGATCCCTCATACAGAAAAGACCTGTGCGCACGGGGCAAAGAGCATATTGCACTATTCAAAGAGTCTGTGACCATGCCCAAACTGAAAAAACTATACGGCAATTTAGGAAAATAGTGATTTGTAATTCATTAATTTCCATCCGAATACAAAATAAAAAAAATAAATCTTTCACAAGATTGAATATTTTATCCGGAATTGGTACGGTTTTTACATAAGTAGAGACGTATTACAACCTTAATTTTAGGTTTCATTCTCATTCATTCTCCGGCGTTAAATGAAAGTCATTTAACGCCGTTTTTTTTATTCCTAACTTGCGTGAAAAATAAAAATGAAAAGCAGGACCAAATGGAGTATAAAAATGGACAAACCATCTGCGCCTGAAATCAAGGAGGGGCCTGAAATTTGGAATCAAAAATTTGGCGGGAGCAGAATGGTGATTCCTACGCCTCGTCTGATTGAGTCGCTGTTGTTCAAGATCAAAAAAGGAACCGTAAAAAAACTGGAAGCGCTGAGAGAGGAGATTGCATTTGAGACCGGTGCCGACTATGCCTGTCCATTGACGACCGGCATCTTTTTGCGCATTTGTTCCGAGTATGCAGAAGAAATCAGAAAAGAAGGCAACACCAAAATACCACCCTACTGGAGGGTGGTCCGGGATGACGGTTCGATGATGGAAAAATTTCCGGGCGGACCCGAAGCCCAGGTTGAAAAGCTCAGAGAAGAAGGCATCCGGATCATTTTAAAAGGGAACAGAAAAAAGAAACTGGCGGTGGAATAAGTAAACCCAGAACTGTCATGTGAATTCTCGATGAACGACAAAACAGCCATATAGGCTTCCGTTCCTCGCAAGACGGCTGACCGATTTCCGCACAACCGAAGGAAGCATACCCATGGTTCATGGGCAGGAACCGCCCACCAAAATTGTTTCGGGGCAAGCTAAAAGAGGAAAGAGTAAAGTAATGGCTCTAAAAGAGCCTCGCATGTGCAGATTTTCTGACACGGAATAGAAGCCTACTGGCAATTCCGATAAATTTACACAGGAGTAGCAGAAATCACCCAAAGAAATAAATTAGGCCTGACATATTAGTCTTGCTTGTACTTTTGGTAGGACTCTTATTGATTTGTTGGACGGTGTTCATTTAGTGACAGGAATTTAATTTTTGTCTCTTTTTCTTGCCAGGTCTAATCCTGTCCCATTTTTTTAAAGGTTTCAAATTCAATCCTTCAATACTTTCACCTTCTTATTACCGATCTGAATCAGGTAAAGTCCCTTGTTTAGATAGGAGAAATCTTGGTGGTCAAGGTTTTGTCCACTCCATAATTTATTCCCCAGCAAGTCGGACAACACAAAAGTATCAAATCCCTTTGAATCTAGTATTCTGATCTGACTCGAAAAGGGATTGGGATATAAGATCACATCACCATTATCTTGGACCTCATCGAGATCAGTCATTAAACAATTGGTGGTAGTAAACTCCTGGAAGAATTGCCACATCAAAAACGTTGCGTTCATTGCGCCAGATACAGGAATGCTAGAGAGCTGCAGTCCTCCAGGCCAGGAATGATCTCCGTCATAACTCACATATTGATCTATGACCGATCGGCAATTGCAACTGGAGTATTTAAATAAATTAAATGTAGATGCATTGTGATAGATAGTTTGCTTTTTTCTTTTACAGGCATATTGATCACTTATGACCTGAAACATACTGTCTTGCGAAGGCATAAAAATACCAACGGAGCCTTCAGAAATCCCTCCGTTATACTTTATATTTATATCTTTGTAGGAATGGAAACTTATAATCGGAACCGCTTTGGATGGATTCCATGGATATTGTACAAGGCCTCCTGCGACAGGAGCAATGGCTGCAAATCTATGTGAAAGCTCATTGGCCAGCCTGTAGCAAAATAAAGCTCCATCAGAGAAACCGGTAGCATAGACACGGATTGTGTCAATTTTTAGTTTTACAAATAAATGATTCAATATTGCGTTTACAAATGCGACATCGTCAATTTGGGAAGTGGTAGCCGGTGCACAACAGTCCCCTGCATTCCAGGTCCGCTTGCCCTTCAAACTAACTGCTTCCGGGTACACGACAATAAATCTGGATGAGTCAGATTTTATACTGAGACGAGACTGGTATTGGATGGATGAATAGCCGGAGGATCCACTGCTGTGAAAAGCCAATACAAGAGGATATTCAATCGCAGGGTGATAGCCAGATGGTAAATGTGTTAAAAAAGTCCTCCATCGCCCATCAATAAATATACTGTCGTATATGTTTGTTTGACCTGCTGCCTCAGGAATGACAATCAATGAAAACAGCACCCAGATCAAAAAAGAAATGGAGTTCTTTTTAATTCCCATTATTTTTTGAATGCTTTGCTCAAAATTAATCATAAAAATAATTTTCTTTCAGAATATTTTTACCTTATTTCAACAATTTTTTTAAACATGTCCAAAACTATTTTAAAATTGGATATTCCGCTTTTGTCGCTCACGACTGAACGGTTTACGCACACAACCAAAATAAAGTAACATAAATGAATTTTGATTCTTAGGAACTAATTAAAACCCAGTTGCTTAATTCTAAAATCGCTCTATTTCAATAGGTAACTTATTGAAATTTAAAACTGCAACTTTAAAACAATAATTTTTTGGACAGGCTTGTACTTTATTCTACTCCATGTTCATCAGCGTCTGATAATTTTAGTGCAGTACTGTCCGCGAGCAGTCCTGATCTCGGCGATATACACACCCCCTGCCAGCTCAGGCAATGGAATGACTGTATCCGGGTCCATGATGAGCTCTTTTTTCAATATCACAATCCCTGATATATCATACAGACTGCATACTCCCTTCTCCGTCCCTTCCAAACCCTGTATCATGATGCTATGGAGGTCCGACAAATAAACGACATTGATTATTTTTTCGGTTTTACTTACCGCGCTGACCGGCTCCGGACACAGTTTGAAGAGAAGCATATCTGTCGATCGATCCGTATTGCTATTGAACAGGGTCGTACCACCGATCTGTAGCTCGGGACCGCTGTAGGCTCCTGCCACATATAGATTGGACTCCTGATCAAAGTGGATATCCGATATCCAGTCATAATCGCTTGATCCGAAAGAAGCTTTGGAGATGATATCTCCATCCTGATTACACTCAAACAGATAAATGTCCGACAAACCATAGACGGGCAGCATGATCTCGCCAGATCTTATTCCGGTAAAATCATAGGTACCTGCGACAAACAGTCTTCCATCTGGACTCATGGTCAGTGTGAAATAATCAGCGGCTCCGGGATCGCCATAGACTATGCGTTTGGCCCACACTACATTCCCATCGCTGTTGTACTTGGCATAAAATAGATCCGGTCGTTTTGACAGTACATTAAACTGACTTTTGTACAAGCGGACCCTGTCGTCAAAGTGCAATGTATCACTCTGAATCAATCCATTGATATAGATGCTACCTTTTTGATCTGTAATAATTTTAGCATCTATAACGTCATTATAATCCGTACCGTAAATAGAGTTTGCCCAAAGAACCCTGCCCTCCGGATCCAGCTTGGCCACATAGTAATCAGTTAGTACGTTTCCAAGATGCATTCTACTTCGATTCAACAGTGTGATGCCGTCCATTTTATATTCCGGACCATAAAAATACCCGTACACAATGAGATTGTTGTTCTGATCCGTAGTTATGGCGCTGAGATAGGATGAGTTCTCATTTCCATAAGATTTAGTCCAGATGACACGTCCATCCTTGTCGAGTTTGAGTAAAAAACACCTCTTTACGCGGCCTGAATCTCTAATCAGTACATTGCCTTTCTCATCGTACATGGTCCCGGATAGGGATACTCCACCCACTACGATGTCCTCATTGTGATCAAAAAGGATTCTACCATGTCCTAAAGTGTTTAACGAATCAATTAGAATTTTATGCCACAATAAATTGGCATTTTCATCCAAATAATTTACGATCATCCCCCTATAATTCTCTTTGGGTAAGTGGATCTGATGCGTATCGTAACGGATTATAGAAAATTGACTGGCGTAATAAGTTAAGATAATGTGATTGGATTTGCTGATATCCATGTGAGGATAACCTATATTGCCATCAGAATGAAAGTTCTTAGCCCAGATTAATTCACCATTTTGGGTATACTTTAATATAAATACGTTTTGCTTAGAAAAGTTAGAATTCTTTATTTTACTATAAAGTAAAATACCATTCACTCTGAGGGTGTCTGAGTAAAAATGCCCTACAATATAAACATTTCCAAGCTGATCCGTCTTAACATCCCACGGCCATTCACTATTTTCACCCTGTGAATTACTCACCCACTTAATATTAGAAAGCTGTGCATCAACACAAAGAGAAGAACAAAAAAGAAAGAGGATAAAATATGCCAATCTCATGATAATTTTAATTTAAATATACAGCCCCCTATATAAATAGAGGGCTGTCTGATTACTTTATTTATAAACTACGATCTCAAAGTTTTCCATTCCACTTATATTTCTGACACTTTATACTCATTAAATTTCATCAGCGTCTGATAATTTTAGTGCTGTACTGTCCGCGAGCAGTCCTGATCTCGACGATATACACACCCCCTGCCAGCTCAGGCAATGGAATGACTGTATCCGGGTCCATGATGAGCTCTTTTTTCAATATCACAATCCCTGATATATCATACAGACTGCATACTCCCTTCTCCGTCCCTTCCAAACCCTGTATCCTGATGCTATGGAGGTCCGACAAATAAACGACATTGATTATTTTTTCGGTTTTACTTACCGCGCTGACCGGCTCCGGACACAATTTAAAAATATACAGATTTGGCGCCAGATCCGGATTGTCATTTATGAGGATCACATCACCTATTTTTAGTTCCTTACTACTGTAGCTACCTGCCAGGTAAAGATTGGACTCTTTGTCAAAGTCGATGTCAGTGATATATTCAAAGCCAATAGATCCAAAAGACCCCTTACTTATAATATCTCCCTCGGTATTACACTCAAACAGAAAGATATCGTTTAGTCCATAACTTGGGAGTACGATCTCACCGGATCTAAAACCAATAGAATCGTAAGTACCTGCAAGAAACAGTCGCTGATCAGGACTCAGACTTAGGGTGATATTATCAAGACCTCCAGCGACTCCATTGTCTATTTTTTTTGCCCACATTACCTTACCATCGCTGTCATACTTGGCATAGAATAAATCCACTGGCCCTGACTGGGTTCTGAATTTACTCCTAAATAATCGTATCTTGTTATCAAAGTGGAGGGTATCACTTTGTATTATTCCAATTTGATAAATACTGCCATTCTGATCGGTAATAATTTTTACATCATAAAAACGATCATCAGCAGTACCATAGATGGAGTTTAGCCACTGAGCTTTACCCATATGGTCCAACTTAGCTACATAAGCATCAGCTAGTAAGATCCCAAGATGTTCTTTACTTCGATTTATCACTGCAAATTCATCTATTCTTAATTGTGCCCCTCCGAACCATCCATAAATGATGATATTATTCTTTTCGTCGGATGCAATTGCTGAAATATAGGTGGTCGATTCATTGCCAAATGATTTTGTCCAGATGACCCGACCTTCTTTGTCAATTTTAAGTAGAAAGCATTTGTAAGTCCTGACAGAATCCCTGATTAGCACATTTCCTTTTTCGTCGGTCATCGTACCAGATCCGGATACTCCCCCTAAAACTATGTCCTCATTCTTGTCAAAGAGGACTCTTCCATCACTATATGTCAAAATTGAATCTATTAAAACTTTATGCCACAATAAATTGGCATTTTCATCCAAGTAATTTACCACAATTCCCCTATAATATTCCTTTGGAATATGGATTTGATAAGTATCGTACTTTATTAAAGTTGATTGTCCAGTAAAATAAGTTAGGATAATATGATTGGACTTGCTGATATCTATATGAGGACTGGCAAGATAGCCATCAGAGTGAAAATTTTTAGCCCAGATTAACTGCCCTGATGGAGAGTATTTAATTAAATAAATAGTGACAGCTGGAGGGTTTACTTGCTTTATTTTATTATAAAGCAAAGTACCATTCACTCTAAGGGTGTCTGAGTGAAAGTGTCCCACATAATATACATTTCCTTGTTCATCCGTCTTCATATCCCATACCCAATCATTTTTTTCACCTTGGCCTGAATTCACCCACTTGATACTAGATAGTTGTGCATCTAAGCTAAGTGATTTTATTAAAATAAAGATGGTAATATATACTGACTTCATGATAATTTTAATTTAAATAAACAGCCCTCTATATAAATAGAGGGCTGTCTGATTACTTTATTTATGAACCAAGATTTTAGAACTTTCCATTCCATGTTCGTCACTTATAACTAGATAATACACACCAGATTGAATATTCTCCAGATTGATCTTATAGGTTAAATCATCCATGGATCGTATGTAAACAT
>JAKQHM010000012.1 GCA_029572935.1 Bacteroidota bacterium | reverse complement strand
CCGGTGGTCAGCAACAGAGGCTTTGCATTGCCCGGGCTCTGGCCGTTGAACCCTCCATTCTTCTCATGGATGAACCGGCATCGGCATTGGACCCCATCTCGACTGCCAAGATCGAAGAACTCATATTTGAACTCAAGAAGGACTATACCATTCTGATCGTGACGCACAACATGCAACAGGCGGCCCGGATCAGCGACTATACTGCATTTTTTCTCAATGGCGAGTTGATTGAATTCGATGAAACCAAGACCATTTTTACTAACCCCAAAATCCCTAAGACGGAAAGCTATATTACAGGTAGATTTGGGTGATTAAATCATTCTTCATGGCACATTTAGACAGTGAAATAAACGAATTAAAATCAGAATTGGGCCTGATGTGGGAGCTCGTAAACTCTCAACTCGAAAAAACCCTGCAATCCCTGTCTAAGTTTGACAGAGATCTGGCTCTCGAGGTTCAGGAAAATGAAAAAAGGGTCAATGCCTTTGAAATCAATCTGGATAAAAACTGCGAAGACTTCCTGGCTCTTTACCAGCCTGTAGCCACCGATCTGCGGTTTGTTCTTTCTACCTTAAAGATCAACACCAACCTGGAAAGGATTGCTGACATAGCCTGTGGTATCTCTGAATTTATCAGCGATGTAGATACTCATTTCAGTGCGGGCATTCTGGACCATATGTCCGTCCTCAAAATGCTATCTATCTCTGTTGAAATGGTCAAGGACCTTAAAGAAGCCTATCAATACGAAAATACTGCTCTGGCCAGGACGATTTTCAAACGCGATAAGTTGCTCGATGAGATCAACGACAAAGCCAGTCAGATGGCTATTGAATGCCTTGATCTTTATCCTGACCAACGTAAACATGTACTTCACGTACTTTCCATTATCAGAAAAATCGAAAGGATCGGCGACCAATCTAAAAACATTGCCGAGGAGATCATTTTTTACCTGGATGCCAAAGTGGTCAAACACCACAAGAAACAAAGCGAGGGCAGTAAAGAATAAGACAGATTTTCCTCATTCCTTTATTTCAACGCCTTCCCTGCAAGCTGGGCTTGCTGGTTTATTTTCTTAGATTTGCCCCCCACTAGCCATCTACCTGATTATGAAAATAGCGGTATTGCCGGGTTCATTTGATCCCATCACCACCGGTCACGTCGACATCGTATACAGGGCCCTGCCCCTCTTTGACCGGATCATCATTGCCATTGGGGTAAATTCCCAGAAGAAATCGCTGTTTCCCCTGGACCAAAGACTGAACTGGCTGAAAGACCTTTTTGCCGACGAGCCCAAGGTCCAGGTCGATCACTACGAAGGATTGACCCTTCAATATTGCCGCAAGATTGAGGCAAAGTACCTCATCAGGGGTATCCGCAATGCCGCTGATTTTGATTACGAAAGGACTATTTCGCAGATCAACCATACCGTAGCCAGCGAACTGGAGACCGTGTTCTTCATTGCACGTCCCCATTTAAGTCACGTGAGTTCGACCATTGTCCGCGAACTCATCCTGGGCAATGGAGATATCAGCCACTTCGTCCCCGCAGAGATCCTCCGCCACATAAGTCCACTGTCGGATTGATCCTTTCTGGCGATACGCTTGTTACAGGAATACTACAGGATTTAAAATCAAATCATATGAATCAGATTCCCATACCCAAAAATGAGCCCGTTCTGGCCTACGGTCCGGGCTCCCCTGAAAAGAAAGAACTGAAAAAAGTACTCGCTGAACTTAAAACTCAGGAGTTGGATATTAAAATGACCATCGGTGGTAAAAAAATTGAAACCGGTGATAGGAAAAGAATCCACCCACCCCACGATCTGTCCCACACACTGGGATATTATCACAAAGGAAGCGCGCGGGAAGTACAAATGGCCATTGATGCCGCACTGGCTGCCAAGGAGTCCTGGGAACTCATGGACTGGAGAGACCGTTCTGCCATATTTCTGAAGGCTGCCGATCTGATCGCAGGGAGATACCGGGCCCGGACCAATGCCATGACTATGCTGGGACAATCCAAAAACATCTTCCAGTCTGAAATCGATGCGGTTTGTGAGTTTTGCGATTTCCTTCGATTTAATGTGAGCTACCTGAAACAGATCTACGAGACCCAACCCAATTCCATGCCACTGGTTTGGAACAAGATGGAGTACCGCCCTCTGGAAGGTTTTGTGTTTGCCCTGACGCCGTTTAATTTTACTTCCATAGCAGGGAACCTGCCCTGCGCTCCTGCCTTGATGGGCAATACCGTGGTCTGGAAACCTGCAGAAACACAGATCTACTCTGCCTCCCTCATCATGGACATTCTCCACGAAGCCGGCTTGCCGGATGGTGTGATCAATCTGGTCTATGTCGATGGAGCAACTGCAGGGGAAATCATATTTGAACACAGGGAATTTGCGGGCTTGCATTTTACAGGCTCTACCGGTGTTTTCAGGAAGCTTTGGGCACGCATAGGAAACAACCTGGATAAATACCGTAATTTCCCCAGACTGGTCGGAGAGACAGGAGGAAAGGACTTCGTCCTCGCACATCCATCTGCCCATCCTAAAGCAGTGGCCGTGGCCTTGTCGAGGGGCGCATTCGAGTTTCAGGGACAAAAATGCAGCGCCGCCTCCAGAGCTTATATTCCGGAGAGTTTATGGGAGTCCGTCAAAAATTCATTGTTTGCCGATCTGGATGATATGAAGATGGGCACGCCCGAAGACTTCAGGAATTTCATCAATGCCGTCATCGACGAAAAATCATTTGACAAGCTGGAAAGCTACATCAACATGTCCCGCAAAGCCAAAGATGCCGGTGTCATATATGGAGGCAAATGCGATAAGTCCGTGGGCTATTTCATAGAACCCACCATCATCCAGACTACCGACCCTCACTACATCACCATGAAAGAGGAATTGTTCGGCCCGGTACTGACCATCTATGTGTATCCCGACGAACAATACGATGAGGTATTAAAACTCGTGGACCAGACCTCAGATTATGCACTTACAGGAGCCATCTTCGCACGCGACAGGGAAGTGATCGTCAAGTCAGCTCAGGCATTGCGCCATGCGGCCGGGAATTTCTATATCAACGACAAACCTACCGGAGCAGTTGTGGATCAGCAACCCTTTGGAGGGGCCAGGGCATCGGGTACCAACGACAAAGCGGGATCTCTGCTAAACCTGATCAGATGGGTATCTGCCCGTACCATCAAGGAAAATTTCGATCCACCACTGGATTACCGCTATCCTTTTCTTGGGGAAGAGTAATCCCATCTTCTAAATTCACATTACAAACAAGACTATCTGAATTTAGAAATTAATTGGTGTTTTGATTCGAACCTTTTTGAAAGGAAAAATATAAGATCAAGTGTTTTAAAATAAAAAAGGCCCTTCGAGAGGGCCTTTTTTATTTTATGGATTTCAAAGACAGTTGCTTAAAATACCAGAACTTTTTGGCTTACATGGCCGGAGGTATTGCGTATTCTGAGTTGATAAAAACCAGGCAACACTCCGTTAAATTCTAGGCTGTTGACTCCTTCCTGGAGTTGGATATTCTGATTCAAGGTTGACTTTCCAAGATGATTGATCAACTCGATTTGTACGGACTCTGTCCGAGAAGATTGAATTTCAACAAGGAAATTACCATTGTTTGGATTGGGCATTATGGCCAAAGAGGCATTCTTCTCCAGGTCGTTGCTGCTTACGGTTATGTTTATAGTGGTTTCAATTTCTTTTACACAACCTCTGGCATTGATTACTTTCAACTTAACTGTATATGGGCCGCTTTGCTGATAAGTATGTCTGGGTGCGGCTTCTCTTGCCACAGGAGAATTATCTCCGAAATTCCATTCGTAGGTAAAATTACCGCTTAGATTGCTGGAGAAGTCAACAGAATTCCCATTCACATTGGTCCTGATCAAAACAGATTCACTAAAATATTGAATAGGAGCTCTGCTGTAATCTGCATTGACAGGATCGTACTCAGCCCAACAATCGGTCCAGTTGGAAGAACCAAAAGCTCCGACGTAGGCTACATTTTCAAAATAGGCAGGCATATTGGCAAAACTTGCACCAGTGAGTGCTGCAGATCCTGCATTGGGCAGTGCGTTGACTTTAGGGGCAGCATAAGGATCGTTTAATCCTGCTTCTCCCCAGGTGGTAAACACTCTGTTTTCAGTAATAAATTTCGCCTGAACAGTTGGAGTATTGACAGAGGATGAATCAAACAACCTTCCATTGGAGGCCATGATGTTGTTTCTGAACATGATCTCTCCTGTATTGAGATAAAAGTTCTCACTATTGGCGCTTTCCAGCCTAACTCCCTGAGGGAATCCACCCAATATGGAATTGACAATACTCTGTTTGGTAGATCTTCTCAAGTGTGCGGCCCTTCTGAACAAATTGTTGAACTGGCTCGTAGCATCCTTTCTGGGACCGATCAAAGTAACATTTGAAAAGATCGATTGGGAGACCGGCGTATTGACTGTACCTTGTGCATCGTTATCCGCTTCAAATCCATTGGAAGAAGAAATATCCGCCAGGTTGGGATCGCTGACTCCAAGAACGAACTGATTCATGCCTTTATAACCGAAGTCGGTATCAAACATATCGTCCACCGTTTTGTAAGCCAAAAGGTAGCGACCATTGACTACACCACCAAACCACTCAAACGCATCATCGCCTCCAAAACTGGTCTGAACATGCTCGATCACAGTACCCGATCCAACACCGCCCAATGTAATGCTATTGGTTTCGTTATTGGGCTGAAAGGCTATACCGGCAAACTCAATCCGCACGTAGCGAAGAATACCGGAATTATCAGTATCATCCGTACCACCGTATTTACCCAAAGTCGGATCGAGACCTCCTTCTACGTTACACTCTCCACCTGGACAGTTTACTCTGGCCCTTCCGAGCAACAATAATCCACCCCAGTCGCCGGGTTTCCTGTCACCGGCAGCTTTATTGGAAGTAAAAACAATTGGTTGATCAACGAGTCCATCTGCAATGATTTTGGATCCACGGGTGATCACCAGAGCGGCAGGTTCTCCTTTTATAAGAGTTCCGGGCTCAATAGTCAAAGTAGCATTGTTTGTTACATAGATAAAGGCGCTACCGGTCAAAACATAAATATTATCGCGGGTCCATTTTGTATCATTGGTGATGTTGCTGGTCACAAGAACTACATTTTGATCCAATCTGATCTCCACAACAGTTGTCAGGTTCTTCACACAACCTCTTGCATTGATAATTCTGACTGAAACTGTGAATCTGCCAGACTTGGCATATTGGTGGACTGGTTCAGCTTCTGTGGACACTGCCGTACTGTCGCCAAAATTCCAGACATAAGTGTAGCCTGCCGGCAGGTTGGTGGAAAACCTCACCTGACCAACACTGATATCCGCATTGACACTGACATTTTCATTAAAGTACTTGAGCGGAACCACATTGTAGTTTGCATTCACCGGATCAAATTCTGCCCAACATCCTGTCCAATCCACATTTCCGAAAGCACCTACGTAATTTACCTTTTGGAAAAAAGTAGAAAGACTATCAAAATTGGCACCAGTCAAAGCAGCAGATCCTGCAGCAGGTAATGCGTTGGCACGGCTGCCATTGTAAGGATCCACCAATCCTACCTCAGACCAGTTGGTAAAAACCCTGTTCTCCGTTCTGAATTGAGCCTCCACGGTCGGTGTATTTACAGAGGATGAATCAAACAACCTTCCATTGGATGCCAGAATGTTGTTCCTGAATTTTAACTCCTTTGTGTTCAAGAAGAAGTTTTCGCTGTTGGCACTTTCCAGTCTGACACCTTGAGGAAAACCTCCCAATATAGAATTGACAATACTTTGTTTCGTAGATCTTCTCAAATGTGCTGCTCTTCTGAACAAATTATTGAACTGAGTGGTAGCATCTTGTCTGGGACCGATCAAAGTGACATTTGAAAAAACAGCTTGTGACACCGGTGTATTCAATGTACCCTGAGCATCGTTGTCTGCTTCAAATCCGTTGGATGAAGAAATATCTGCCAGATTTGGATCGCTGATACCCATTAGAAACTGATTCATACCGGTATACCCAAAATCTGTATCAAACATATCATCCACCGTCTTATAAGCCAAGAGGTAACGACCGTTGACCACACCGCCAAACCATTCGAATGCATCATCGCCACCGAAACTGGTTTGCACGCGCTCGATCACGGTGCCTGATCCTACACCACCCAGCGTAAGGCTGTTGGTTTCGTTGTTGGGTTGAAAGGCAATACCGGCAAACTCAATCCGCACGTAGCGAAGAATACCGGAGTTGTCCGCATCATCGGTGCCACCGTATTTACCCAGAACAGGATCCAATCCACCTTCTACATTGCATTCACCACCGGGGCAATTGACCCTGGCCCTTCCCAGCAAAAGCAAGCCACCCCAATCGCCGGGCTTTCTGTCGCCAGCCGCTTTGTTGGATGTAAACACGATTGGCTGATCTGCTGTCCCATCAGCAATGATTTTGGATCCACGTGTGATCACCAGTGCCGCAGGATCTCCTTTGACAATGGTACCTGGCTCGATGGTCAGAACCGCATTGTTGGTTACATAAATAAAAGATGCACCACTCAAAACATAGATGTTGTTGGAGGTCCATCTTGCGTCAGCCGTAATGTCAGCCGTAATGGTGACAATGTTCTGTGCCTGAAGGCTGGAAAAAACACAGAGAAAAACAAGTTGTAAAATTCTTTTCATAGAGAGTTGATTATTTGAAATAAGATACACTTTCTTTTCAATACGCAAAATTACCGCTAATCGCTGCTGCATCGGAGGAATGGATATTATCAAATGATTACCTGATTGTTTAAAAAACATGAATAAAAAAAACGACCGAACGCATAAGCGAACGGCCGTAAAAGAAATGTTGAAGTCAGAATTATAAGGGGACCTTAACTTACTTTATTGAGTAAGTTACTGTCAGTCCATAGTTGGTGCCCAATCTGTTTTTTAAAATGACGGTATCGTCCTGATCGTACTTTCCATTGTCATTTTGATCCTGATAGAAACGATAGGTGGTATTGAGCAAATCTCCGATATTTAACTTAAGCTGGAATCTTTTGCCAAAACTCTGTGCAATCTGCAAATCGATCTGATCTCTCGGCGCTTCGTATGTGTCTAAATATTCATTGGACCCTACGAGCCAGATCCTGCGACCTATGCGGTTGTATAGAAGATTGATGGAAAATCCGGATTTGACTGGCTGGTATCCGAGTGCCAGATTAATGATGTATGGGGATTGTCCCTGAAGCTCTCTTTTATCCCTGTTTTGTCCTGCTACACCGCTAAAATCAACCATGGATTGAATCCATGCCAGGTTGGATCTAAGCTGCAGTCCTTCCAGACGGTCTGCAAACTGCCCCATATTGATTCTCAATTCCATTTCCGCACCATAGTTAAAGGCACCCTCTACGTTGCGGAACAAAAAGTTGCGGGTTCCGGCGCCCAGTGTTTCGTAGATCTGCTCGACCGGATCCTTGAATCTTTTGGTGAATGCAGAGACACTAAAAAACTGATTGGACCCAAAAAACTTCTCGAAGCGAATATCGAGATTGGTGATCTTTGTTCTTTGTAACTCAGGGTTGCCAATGATGGCTGCAGCAAGTCCGAAATCGTAGAATGAAAACGGTGCGAGTTCCCTGAAATTAGGTCTGACCACTGTCTGACTGGCTGAAAATCTGAAATTGGATTTTTCATTCAGCTTGTACACCAAACTCAATGAAGGCAACACATCCAGGACCCGGCTGTTCAGATCCACGGGCTTACCTCCAAATTCGGTGGTCTTCAGCGTCTGCTGAAAAGACTCCAGCCTGGCTCCACCGATCAATCTAAACCGGTCTCCTGCAAAATAGTGATCTGCCATCAGGTAACCTCCGAAATTCTCAGAGCCTGCGTCATAGGAATCATTGGGGTTTGTAGATTCTTTAAGTACAAATCCATTTTCGTTGATGTTCTGATGATCCAGAATATTGTTGATGTCTTGCGTGAGCAATTCAAAGGCAACAAAATTACGGGCGTAGGTATAGCCAAAAACTCGGGCATCAAAGGCTCTGTGACGTATATCTCCGAAAGCACCTACCTTGATCAGATTTTTATCGCTACCTGCCAGAGGTATGGTGAGGTCCACCCGACCGGTATTCATCTTTTCGACCTGATCCGAATAAAACCTACCGGCAAAATTGGGAGAAGGGGCACCGATTGGGATATAGGCAATGTAAGGTTCGGAAGGATCTGAATCCTCATTTCTGACATAGGTCATTCTTCTGAAAGAAGGCGTATTTCTTCTGATGTCAGAATGGCTGAGAGCATATTTCAGAAACAGACCGCTTTTATTGAGTTCGTGCTCTCCGGTCAGCTGACTGGTCAGCAAACTGGTACTCGTATAATACATGGAGTAAGCGCGGATGTAACGCGTCTGTTCGATATCGTGTCCATTCCGCTCTGTGTACTGATCGTCTCCCAGAATGGTCATCAAATTGTTGAAACTGATCTTATTTCTAGGATTAATACCCAGGGTGGCATTGAACATGGCACCTGTATTGAATTGCTTTCTGAACAAAATGTCCTCGTAGGCAAACAACTGGGTTTTATCGATATTGAAGTCATTGCGTTCGACCGGGATGATCCTGTTCTGGTTCTGGTGACTGAGCGCTGCAATGACACCCAGTTTCATTCCAGCGAGATTGAATGTGTTTCCACCGGACAACTGAAGATTGCTGGATGGCATCATGGAAGAAAAGTTGCTGACAGCCCAGTCGTTGGCTATCAGACGACTGGTCGCAAAACGGGAAGCAGGATCTTTTAACTTCTCCTGTGTTACACCTGAGTTCAAGGCTCTGGCTCCTCCATCAAATCCCAGCCAATCTGAAGTGGATCCCTTGTAAAAACTGTAGTCGCGAAAAGTGGATTGACTGTTGTAACCGGAACCTATTGAAAACTCCCCGAAGGCATTTTCTGAAACTTCACGGGTATTGACCTGAACAATCCCCCCAGCAAATTCCCCGGGCAGATCCGGAGTGGCAGTTTTGTAAATCACGAGATTGGTCAATACACTGGATGGAAAGAGATCAAAATTAAAGGACCTCCTGTCCGGCTCGGTGCTGGGCAGGATACTGGCATTCATCATGGCATTGTTGTAGCGATCTGCCAAACCTCTGATGATGACAAACTTGTTTTCCTGAATAGAGGCTCCGCTGACCCTTTTAAGCACATCGCTTGTACTTCTGTCCGGACTGCGCTTGATGTCTTCATTGGAAATACCGCTCACCATAGACGGTGATTTCTGCTGGAGCATGACCAAAGCAGAGGCATTCTGTCTGTTGACCTTGCCCACTACTACGACATCTTCCAACACGGTGGACTCCTCCTCTAGCTGAATGGAAGGAATCTTATTCTCTCCTCCTTCCAAAGTCAGATCGCTTACGATCTTTTTGTAACCTACATAACTGATCACCAATTTGGCTGGTCCGACCTTCAGATTGGCCAGTTTAAAATTTCCATCAAAATCCGAGGTGGTACCTGATCCGGTCCCCTCCACCATGACGGTGGCTCCGATAATGGGTTCCCGGGTAAGCTTGTCAAGTAACGTACCAGACAAGGAAACCGACTGACCTGATAAGGACAAAGCCAGCAGGAAATTAAAAAATAAAATACTATACTTCAACATTTCTCAAAATTTATGCAAAGGTACCGCCCATGATACCCTATAAACAAAGAAGTCATATTAACTAAAGGAGAAATCTATGTAAAGTCAATGTTTCCGGAATATTAAGTAATTATTAAGTCATATACAATATAATCAAGATGTATACTTTATAAATTATAAATTTATCTAATATTATTATCAGATCCCTGAACGGCAATGGGCTGAGCACAGATTGCCTTGTCTAACCTGCAGGATTATTCTTCAATTGCAGCCTTTCCATGTGGTCCCATATCCTTAGCTTTGCATATAAATTACCTTATATATGTCCATTAAGAAATTTGAGGAACCGGAAGCCCTGAATGGCGTGTCTGAATTTCACGAACTGTTTGATATGCCCGTCCTGGACCGTCCGCAAATTCCCGCGGCCGAACGCTGTGCCTTACGATTGTCCCTGCTAGAAGAAGAGCTGAAAGAATTGCGTCAGGCCATTGAGGATCAGGACATCACAGAGGTCGCGGATGCCCTTTGCGATCTTCAGTACGTACTTTCGGGAGCGATCCTGGAATTTGGCCTTGGGGCAAAGTTTAAATCCCTGTTTGACGAAGTGCAGCGCTCCAACATGAGCAAGGCCTGCGCCAGTCACGATGAAGCCCTGGAGACACGTGAAAAGTATCTGCGCGAAAAAAATACAAATTCCGAGATCAGGCAGAAAGGAGACAAATTCCTTGTCTACCGCAGCGAAGATGGCAAGGTTCTGAAATCAGTCAACTATAGTCCTGCCTCTCTGATCCTTTGATGAGTCATCATGCCAAAACCAAAACCATCAACCTTTCAAGACGGAACCTTCCGTCCCTGGTTGTCGTTTTTCTCTTGTTCTCCCTGGTTGCTGCCTGTTCCAAAAAGTTGGCTCCCATTGCAGAACCTCCCAAAATGAATGTCAACTTCATTCCTCCCAGCAACCTCAACCTGCCGGTAAAAATATCCCGATACGAACTCAACCGCGCGATCCGAGATATCCTGTCCAATGTATTTCGCGATGGCCTGACCGTCGAAGATGGTTACAGTGTAAGGATCACACCCGAGGGTGAAACGGATATTCAGGCTTCCCAAAATCAAATCCTGCTTACCATTCCTTTGAACCTGGAGATCACACCCTCCATGCGCATCCAGCAGGTGAAAGGATATGGCACCATGGAACTTCAGCTGGCGGCCACGATAGACGTGCTGGAAGATCGCTTCATCAGTAAAACAGAGCTCATAAATCACCGCTGGCTTAAGAAACCCGTATTAAAGGTATTGGGCGTTTCGCTTCCCATCGAGACCCTGGCGAACCAATTGGTCAAAAGGTACAAAAACAGGATCACCCAAGCACTGGATGCTCAGATCATGCAGTCGGTCCAGCTCCCTAAAATCCGTCAATCCATACAGAATTATTTCAGGGAGCCTTTCTTTACAGCTGAAGATGGCATCCTTAAGGTATACGTTGCTCCGGTGGAACTCGCGACAGGTCCCTTTCAGATGGATGCAGAACACATCACACTGCCCGTCATCATTTACCTGGAAAATGTGATCTCCGAAATGCGTCCTGCTGCATTGTCCGATCAACTCGGTTTTTCAACCCGACCTTTTCCAGATACGAGCTCCGTTTTCTCGATTCAGTCCAGGATCCCCCTGGCTTATCTGGAGCAAATCCTGAGAGAGCAATTGATTACCCAGGAATTTGGAGCCCCGCTTGCCCACATCCGCATTGAAAACCTGGTCCTTTCGGGAACCCGTGAAATTTTCGAAGCAAATTTTCAAACCACCGGTACCCTGCGTGGAGGATTCCGGCTGGACTTTAAGCCAGAGTTTGATCAGACTGAAAAAAAATTCTATCTCCGCGAATTTCACCTCAAACAGGTGTCCGGCAAAGGATTGTCCAAGGCACTTTTTACCGTATTGAAATCCAATGTGGAAAAAACAACCAGAACCTCCATTGAATACCAACTCAATCAGTTTTTAAATGAATACCTCGAAACAGCGCGGGGATTTCTCAACCACAAAGAAATCGTGAACGGCATCAAACTGAACGGAGAGATCCGAAATTATTTCGTCCGGGATTTCTGGATTGAAGAGGGCAGGATGTATTTTACTGTGAGTGCGGATCTCAACCTTCAAGCCGAGGTTCATTATATCGATACGAGAAAATTCGCACGGTAATAATTTCTTTCTTTTTTTGGCCAACTGAGCTTCACTTCTTCTTCCTGCGCTTGAACTGCCACCAGTGCTTTTTATTCTCTTTGCGGCGTTCCTTGATCAGTACATATCGGATGCTGATTCCGCTCGAGGGCTCAAACACCCTGACCGGATCTCCGAAATAAAAGCTGGGCTGAAAATCCAGTGATGCATTTAACCTGCCCAGGGTAAGTTCAATGCCGGCGATCATGCCGCCACCCCACTCCACGCGCTCAGTGGAGTCACCATAATATTTCATTACAGGACCTACGCCCAGATAGAGATTCATTCTCTTCCCCAGTACCGCCTGATGGTTTTCTCCCAATATTCTCAGGCCCAAATCCCTGTTTTGAAAACTGCTGTTGACCATGCCCTCCATTGTCCAGGCTTTTCCCAGGTTCTGCTGTACGGTTATGCCGAGTTCATTGCCCATGCGAATGCCCACTGCTGTGCCGTAGCGTTGTGCTTCTGAACAAAACAAGAAACTAACCGACAGCAGGGTGCTGATGTACCATTTTATCCAGGTTTTCATTTAGCACTCTTAAACGCTATTCCGCTGAAAAAAATTTGAATCAGTCAAAAAAATAGCGAATCAATACCATCGGGATAATGAGTCAAACCAAATTTTCATATTCAGGTTGATCCGGTTCCGGATTGTTGCATTTCCAGATCGCGATTCAGAAAATTAACCCTATCATTGAGTAAGCAAACCAGATACAAAAAATGAAATACTTACTGGATGAACCCATCAAGGGAGCGATCGGCCCCAGGAAATATCAGGTCCACATCAGATGGCGCAAGGGCAGTCTGATCGCTGATGAACCGGAAGATGCAGGAGGAATGGATACGGGACCCGATCCCTATTCCTTGCTTTTGTCCTCTCTCGCTGCCTGCACCCTGGCTACTCTGCGGATGTACATCGACAGAAAAAACTGGAGTATAGATGAGCTGGAAGTCAGGTTAAACCTATTCCAGGAAGAAAAAGAAGGGACCTTGCTGACCGTAATAGACAGGGATCTGCATTTTCCCCCGGGGCTGCCGGAAGAGCAGCGTACAAGGTTACTGGAAGTAGCGGATAAATGTCCCATCTCCAAGATCCTGAAGGGCTCAGTCAAATTGCGCAACTACGAATACCGCAGTGAGGAAACTGACAAAAAGCTGCAATATTCCAATGGCGAGATCACGGTGGTGTGGAAACCCGATTTCTGCAAACATTCCGGGAGATGCGTTTTCGGACTGCCGGATGTATTCAACATCCAAAACAAACCCTGGATCAACATGGAAGGTGCGGACAGCGCGAGCATCATCAGACAGGTGGAAGCTTGCCCTACAGGTGCCCTGTCCTGGCATCAAAACGAAGAAAAAACCAACAAATAAGATAGAATCATGTGCCCAGGTGTGAATGCCCTGAATGGAATGTCGCGTATCATGTCATCCTGAAAAAAAAAATCCATTCCAGGCTCGGTTCAATCCAGGAAGAAAGAATCAGTGCCGGGAATGGATGAAGAACGAAAGTACTTTGGTTAGAACCTGAGGCTTAACCTGCTAAACAAAAAACGACCGTTGAATCCCATTTGCACGGCATCGTAAAGGCCTCCGCCTTCTGTCTCCTGATCTTGTTTAGTCGGATAGGTATTGAGCAGATTCGCTGCTCCGAGTGTCCAGTTCCAATGATCTGACAAACGGCAACTGGCGCTCAGGTCTACCACAATTCTGGAATCATATACATCCAACTCCCCTACGTAATCTTCCAGGGTGATTTGATCAAAATAGGTCGTACGCAAATTGACGCCATAGCGACCTTTTTGATAATTCAAACTGAGATTCCCTTTGAGGGGAGGTGCGGATGCCAGTATGAACAATCGCTCGCGGTTGCTCAGAAAAAAATCTTCCTTTCCGGTCAGTTTGCCGGTCACATTGACGGCATCGATCTGCATGTCGTTGTAATTGGCTGCCAGAACGACGTTGAGCCTGGAATCATTTCCAAATGAAAACATCCTGGAGAGTACCAGATCCAATCCGGTCGTGCTGGTGTTGATGGCATTGGCAAAAAAACGGGCAGATCCTACATTGAGTGAGCGAAGCTCGTCTCCGATATCTGGATCATCCGCATAAAAATCTCCTGTCAGCACGATCCTGTCCTCGATCTTGATGTGGTAGGCATCCAATGAAACGTTGAAATCGAATAGATTCAGGGTGGCGCCTAATCCCAGATTCAGCGAGGTTTCCTGCTTCAGGGCAGGAATACCCAGGGCTCGGGTAATGTTGGATCCATTGGATGCGAGAAATTTGTCTACTGCGACCCCTGATACGAAATCGGTATAAACGGAGTTGAAGTTGATCTGAGCCAGGGACGGAGCACGGAAACCTGTGGATCCGGAAGCCCGCAAGGCAAACTTTTCGCTGAATTTATATCGCATGGCAACCTTACCGTTGAGGGTATTCCCAAAATCGCTGTATCGCTCAAACCTTCCTGCGACCGCCAGCGTATATCGGGAAGTCAGATCCATTTCTACATCGGCATAGGCTCCCAGGTTGGTTCTGCTTTTGTTGACCTCATTCTGGGGACCAAATCCGGGAAATCCCTGGGCACCACCGGGTCTGAAAACTGAGTCAATGCCCACGAATTGCCCGTTTTCAAAAATGGAATCTGCGCTGAACAACACGGGGCCATAAGTCCTCCAGGAAGCTTCCTCTCCTGCGAAAATGCGGTAGTTCTCCAATCTGTGTTCCACGCCGAAAGCAAGGTTGGTGCCTTCAAACCAGGATTTAAAATAACGGCTGAGGTCAAAATTGCTGGTATTTTGACTGAGGCTGAATCCTCCATCGTCAAATGAGGTGGGAGATCGCTCTTCCAATGAAGCGTTCAGGGTCCCTGCGCCAAAGTAGTGAAAGCGGTTGAAGCCATAACTGTGGCTGAAATCCATCCTCCACTCCTTGTGGGTCCCTTTTATCCCGGCCGTGAGCGAGCGATCCGTGATATCAGATAGAATCCTCGGGTCAAAGCCGTTTGGATAGATGGCATCGACGTTACGCGCCGACCCAGCATCCCTGCTCCATGCATAAGCATCGGTCTGCCTGAAATTATTGGCTCCGAATGCATAAAGGCTCACGTTATCACTAAGTGGTATGGAAGCATTGAATCCGGTGTTGAAATTACTTCCCCGTGCATCCCCGAATTGTCTTCTGTACAGGCTGGGATCAAAGCGGTTGGTGCGGCCTCTGTACCAGTAATCTCCCGTCATATTGACAAAACCGCGCTCTCCGATTTTAAATCCGTAGTTGGTGCTGAGTTGCACATTTTCGCCGTCCAGTCCGTCGCGCTTCGGGTTGTCCATGGCATTATGAGCTCCCACGTTGAGATTTCCGGTAAAACCTTCGCTTTCCTTCAGGACGATGTTGATCACGCCGGCTATGGCATCGGAACCATACTGAGCGGCCGCTCCATCCCTGAGTATTTCAATGCGCTCGATGGATGCGGCTGGGATGGCATTCAGGTCGGTGCCCGTATTTCCTCTTCCCCGGGTACCATACAGGTTGACCAGAGAGGATTGGTGTCTGCGTTTGCCGTTGACCAGCACCAGGGTCTGATCCGGGCCGAGTCCCCTCAGCGTGGCAGGATCTACATGGTCTGCACCGTCCGCACCGGTCTGCCGGTTTGCGTTGAAGGAGGGAGCTGCGAATTGCAAAAGCTGATTGATATCGAGCTGTCCCTGGGAGCTGGTGATTTCGCGGACGTCTATCACGTCGATGGGAACCGGTGAGTTGATCTTGGAACGATTCAGGCTCCTGGACCCTACAATGGATACTGCGTCGAGCAGACCGGCTTCCTTCAGCTTGAATTCGAATTCCCTGCGATCCCCTACCGTGACAGTCTCAGATTCAAAGCCCAGCATACGCACCTGAATCAGACTGGATCCGGATTGAACTTTCATCATAAACCGACCATCTAGATCGGTGTTGCTGGCATTGTTGGTGCCCAACTCGATCACGATGGCGCCCGCAAGGGCCTCCCCGGCCTGGTCGCTTACCGTACCGCTGATCTGAATCTGAGCCTGGAGCCAACAGCTCATAAAAATCAAAATGATAGTGAATAGTTTTTTCATAAAGTTTTTGTTTTGTTGGATCCAAAAATAACATACTTATGTCAAGGATATAAAAGAAATTTCAAAATCTATCGGGAATAACCGAACCACGAACCATGCAACCATGCATTCAATCAAGCACAAATTCAAATTTGTCAGGGATCCATATCCGGCACCCCCATATTTTAGCATGAAACCAGAATCTGTATTATTCCATTTACAGAGTCCAAATCCGCTTCATTGAATACTGTACATGCAAGGATGAACAGCCCATCATTTTCTGTTCTACTTTCTCTAAGGCAAATTCAAAATGCCCCTGCTGTTAGGACAGTGGCAGGCAAATCCCTAACTTCGCGCCGTTATGATGCAGAAAAGACTGGAAGAACTCAAGGAAAGACAACAAAAAGCGCTGCTCGGAGGAGGCAGAGACCGCATAGACGCCCAACACAAGAAAAAGAAACTGACTGCCCGCGAAAGACTGGAACTGCTCTTGGATCCGGGTAGTTTTGAAGAACTCGATATGCTCGTCACCCACCGCACCTCTGATTTTGGCATGGCAGATCAGGTTTACTTTGGCGATGGCGTGGTGACCGGATACGGAAAAATTTCCGGCAGGCTCGTTTATGTTTTCTCACAGGATTTCACGGTTTTTGGAGGTTCTCTCTCGGAGACACATGCCGAAAAGATCTGTAAGATTATGGACCTTGCCTTACGCAATGGTGCACCGGTCATAGGCCTCAACGATTCAGGGGGGGCCCGTATTCAGGAAGGTGTCCGGTCGCTGGGAGGTTATGCGGATATTTTTTACCGGAATGCGCGGGCTTCCGGTGTCATTCCCCAAATCTCAGCGATCATGGGACCCTGCGCGGGTGGAGCTGTGTATTCACCTGCCATGACGGATTTTATCCTGATGGTGGAGCAGAGTTCCTACATGTTCGTCACCGGACCCAATGTCGTAAAAACCGTTACGAATGAAGAAGTGAGTTCTGAAGACCTTGGGGGCGCATCCGTGCATTCCTCCAAATCCGGTGTGACGCATTTTACTGCGAGCGATGATGTGGATTGCATCAAAAAACTAAGGACACTGCTTTCTTATTTACCTCAAAACTGCGAAGAGAAAGCGCCCGCCCTGCCCTATTCCCAGGATGGATCCGAAATGCTGCATGGAATCTCGGACCTGATCCCGGAGAGCGCCAACCAACCTTACGACATAAAAGAAGTGATCCGGGCTGTGGTAGACCCCGGTTCTTTTTTTGAAATTCACGAACAATACGCAGAAAACATCGTAATTGGTTTTTCCAGACTCGCCGGCAAAGTGACCGGGATTGTGGCCAACCAACCCATGGTACTGGCAGGCTGTCTGGATGTGAGCTCCTCCAAAAAAGCAGCCCGATTTGTTCGCTTTTGCGATTGCTTCAACATTCCCTTGCTGGTTTTTGAAGATGTACCGGGATTTTTGCCTGGCACCGATCAGGAGTGGAATGCCATCATCACAAACGGCGCCAAGTTGCTCTATGCCTTCAGCGAAGCCAGCGTGCCCCGCATCACGGTCATCACCAGAAAAGCTTATGGGGGAGCCTACGATGTGATGAACTCCAAACACATTGGTGCAGACTTCAATTTCGCCTGGCCTTCTGCCGAGATCGCTGTAATGGGTGCCAAAGGAGCAAGCGAAATCATTTTCAAAAAGGAAATCGAAAGCTCAGCCGACCCCTCACGCACCATGTCGGAAAAAGAGGCCGAATACGCCGAAAAATTCGCCAATCCCTATATTGCAGCTTCGCGGGGATTCATCGACGAAGTCATCCACCCGGACGAGACGCGGAGAAAACTGATCCGCGCGTTTGCCACCCTTGAAAACAAGGTGGACAATCTGCCCAGAAGGAAACATGGCAATATTCCCCTCTAGAAGCAATTTCGAGGTTTAGCTTTTTGCCTTCAAAACTTCAGCATACCTAAGGTTCGGAAAACCTGGGATCTCTGATAAATTTATCATCGGTCAACGTGTGTAAAAACCTGATGATTGCGGTTCTTTCTTCCGTGCTCATGGGAATGCCGATCACCCCGTTTTTCTCCAATTCCGGGTCGAGGGTCGAAGATTTTTGCACTCCCAGAGCATAATGTGCCAGTACGGATTCCAGAGTGCGTAGACTGCCATCGTGCATGTAGGGCGCCGTTATCGCCACATTCCTTAAACTTGGCACTTTAAATTTTCCTTTGTCACTTTCTATCAGGGATACATGGTACCTTCCGCCATCCCGAAAGGGTTCTGATTTGAGGCCATTGTTGCGAAAGCTAAAATCGCTCTGCAAAACGCCCACATGGCAAGAGGCACATTTTTGTTCAAAAAGCTGTTTACCTTCCAGTTCGACTGCATCCAATGCCGTCGCATCACCCAGCACATAGCGGTCATACCGGCTGTCCGCCGTGACCAGCATGGACATGAATTGAGACATTGCCGTCAGAAAGTAGGCGCCCGAGACGCTGTCTGTTCCAAATACCTCTTTGAACAGTTTTCTATAATCCTCTTTGAGATTCAGTTTGCGGATGACATTTACGAAACTCTCGTCCATTTCCAATTCGTTTTGAATCGGACTGACAGAAATGAGATCGATGTGACTGACTCCTCCGTCCCAGAAAAAACTGCTGTTCCAAATCATATTCTGCACGGCAGGAGCATTGCGACTGCCTAGCCTGTCGTCAATACCGTGACTTACATCGTGACCGTGATGTGAGAATGCGCTTCCCTGAATGTGACAACTCCCGCAGGAAATCGTGTTGTCCCGGGAAAGAATGGGATCGTAAAATAGCTTTCTGCCTAACTCAAATCCCTTCTCGCTGACAATTACCTGAAAAACTGGATCGGGAAAATGAGCAGGTATCTCCAGCCCCCGCCATGCATTAGTATCCTCGGTAGTGCATGAAAAAGAAAGGATTGTGATGAGAATGAACAAGCCCAATAAATGCCTCATTTCAGATCAGATTGATATAAAAAATAGAAATAGTGTGGAAATTAAATCCACACTATTTCACACCGAAGAGCTTTTAATTATGGATATGATCCAGCACAAACATGTCCTGGTAATTATCTGCCAGGTTCTTGGAAAAAGGACTGGCCATGACGGTAGGATTAGTCGCTACGCTGATATTGTTGGGCCCGGTGAACATTTCCAGGACATCAACATACAAATGCAAATGTGGAGCGTGGTGGTCACTGTTGCGCACCTTAGCTACATCGCCATGGGCATCACTGAGGCTCACACTTTTGATATTGTTTAAGGTAGGAGCTGAAAATCCGCCAAACAAACCTATGTGATAGCGAAACCTGCGGGTGCCGGCTACTGAATCCAAAGGTGCGGCAGGAGATTCTCCTTCGACCTTTACAAAAATATAACCACTGTTCCAGGCCCAATACATTCCTGCACCTTCACCTGCAGGATCCAGAACGCCGGTCCGTTCAGCAGCAGGACTCACGCTCTTCAGACTGTCCACTCCAATGATGAAGCGAAACTCCTTGTAATCCCCGGCAGGGATGTTATCGATCTTAACCGTCCCATTTTTTCCATCCGCCTTTTCGGAGATCAGAAAATAACAATCATCCTTGGGCACCGTGAATACGGATCCGTCTGATTTGACCAATGAAAAATTACTGACGTAATATTTAAATTCTGAAAAACTCATAGCTTCTCCTGCAGCATTGGTATAGCTTTTCCCCAATTCCAGTGTCTGACCACCTGCAAGGTGATCAAATTCGATCTCCAGACTGCCTGTACCGGTAAGTTCGTCATCATGTTCGTGACAGGCGCTAAAACTCATAACAATAGCAAATAAACTAGCAGAAAATAAAAATGAAAAAGAATTAAATTTCATAATTTTTAATTTTAAAGTGAATATTAAAATTGGATGTTCTCAAAGTACGTTCAGAAAAAATAAAAAAACTGCAATCCGGCCCGAACAGAAGATCGGGTGAATCCGTTGTTGAGATTTTGTGCCAGTGGTATCTGACCATACAGACCCAGATTCAATCCGTGGTGATTCAGAAAATTCAAACCACAGTTCATCAGAAGCGCCTTTCCTCCGGTTTGATCCACCGCCTCACCAAATCTCAGATCGGGAGTAGTGAGCTCTGCATCCAGTCCCAGACTTGCCCAAACATCCTGCGCAATCCAGGGCAGTTTGTAATAGGTCTTTGCTGCAGCACCAAAGCGATTTCCCAGACTATAGTGATCGCTGTTGGGCCTGGCCAGACGAAAAGAACTCTCTGCACCCATTCCAAAGGATTTGCCAAACTGATTCCAGGCCATCATGAATATCCAATCGACAGAACCGGATCCGGGCTGGAGGCCCGGTGGCAACAGATTGCCATCCTTTACGAGGGCAGCAGATCCCGTTGGCAGTTTGATTCCTGCGGCAGCATAAAGCGTATGATCCCGTCCGGATCTACCAGATTTGAATGAATAGAGATAACCAAGCATCAGGCTGGCATCCCCAAGTTGATGATATTGAGTCCGGCTGCCTTCTGCTTTCCGAAATACAGATTGAAAAGGAAGAGATGCCGTCACGACCCAATTGGGCGTGATCAAATAACGGCCCAGGATTTCGTAACTCAAAATAGCATCTTCTACTCTGGGTTCGGAAGAATGGGGTTTCGATTCATAGCGGGCATACATGGATCGCACTCCTGCAAAATGCCCTGACATACGTGGCAACAACCCCATGGCTCCGGGGGAAGACGTGCAACCACAAATGTCACACGCTCGCGTGCATCCTGCCCAAAAGGCGAGGACCACGAACAAAATGTTTTTCATGGAAATTTTTTTTAGGTAAGAAAAACGAATCTTGGATCAGACGTTTTTCTTCAGATCCGGTGGTTGAAAAACAGAGTACCGGAATGGATGGTGAATCCAAATATGTGCAAGAGAAAAAGAACCGCGACTCAATAATCCGATCTCAGGGATGGGCAGAGCCTGATCCACAGGCAGCTCAAACCAGGACAATTCCATGCGCTGCTCTTGCTTTTGTTCATTGCTGACAGGCTTGTGGGTTTCATCGTAGAGTTTGAGCAATAAGGAGAGTCTGCATTTACCCCCGCATTTCCGCTCCGGCTTATTCACATTCACGCATTGCGTACGGACGATCCAGTCCTGATCCATTTTCCAGCGTACAAAGGTGCCAAACTTCATCATCCCCGGAAGGAGAAAAGCTAATAACACCGTGTAAGCAAAAATAATGCGCATCGAAGGCAAAGATAATAACAATATTAATGGACAATAGTATCCATTTGTCATCAAATAGAATGATTTTTGTCATTCCGAGATACCCAATGGATCAAATCAGGCTCTTAATGAAGCCGCCAAAGCCTCTGCTACCCGCACGCCATCCATGGCAGCCGACAGGATTCCTCCCGCATATCCGGCGCCCTCTCCGGCGGGAAACAAACCTTTCACAGTGGGATGCTCACAGCTGTTGCGATCCCTCGGAATGCGCACCGGCGCACTGGTCCGGGATTCTGTCCCTACCAGAACCGCCTCCTCCGATAGATATCCAGGTACCCGCTTGCCCATTAAACCCAGACCCTTGCGCAGTCTTTGGCTGACCGCAGCAGGCAGCAGTTCATCCAGTCTTGCGGCAAAAAGGCCGGGAATGTAAGAACTGTCCGGCAATCGCTTGCTTTCAGTCCCCCGGATGAAGTCTACCATCCTCTGTGCAGGGGCTTTTTGGCTGCCATCTCCGGAGCGGAACATGGCCTGTTCTACTGATGCCTGAAAGTACATTCCTTGCAGGATGCCTTCTTTGTGAAAAGGTTTAAAATCCAGGGCATCCACCGAAGTGACCAACCCGCTGTTGGCATAGGGGGAATCCCGGCGGGACAGGGACATCCCGTTGACCACGATCTCTCCGGGTGCGGTAGCGGCCGGAATGATCAGACCACCCGGACACATGCAAAAGGAAAAAACGCCCTTGCCCTCCACCTGACAGCTCAGACTGTAGGATGCCGCTGGCAAAGTATCTGGCCGGAAGTCGCAATGGTATTGGATTTTATCGATCAGTGACTGGGGGTGTTCGATGCGGAGGCCCAGAGCAAAATCCTGGGCCTCCAGGGCTACATTTCGCTCCATGAGCATCCTGTATACGTCGCGGGCCGAATGACCGGTGGCCAGTACGATCTGACAGGTATCGATCGTACCTTTATTGGTTACGGCAGAAACTATTTTGCCATCTCGTATGACCATATCCTCCAGTCGGGTCTCAAAATGAACATTACCCCCCCGGTCTTCAATGGTTTTGCGGATCGCTGCGATGATGGGCGGGAGCTTGTTGGAACCAATATGCGGATGAGCGTCTACGAGAATATCTTCCACTGCTCCATGCTGCACCAGCCAGTCCAGGACGTTGCGTATGTCTCCCCTCTTGTCCGAGCGCGTGTACAATTTCCCGTCGGAATAAGTGCCGGCACCACCCTCTCCAAAACAGTAATTGGAATCCGGATTCACCTGGCCAAACTGCTGGATGGCTCTGAGATCCCGCCTGCGGGCCTGTACGTCCTTGCCGCGATCGATCACCATAGGGCGTATGCCGAGTGTCAGCAGGTGGAGTGCCGCAAAATATCCACAGGGTCCTGCTCCTACGATCAGCACCGGAGGACCATCCGAAAGGCGGGGCCACTCACGTTCGCGGACCGGAGAGGAGGCAGGATCTTCTCCCGGCATGCGCAACTCCACTTTAAGTACGTATTGCACCTCGCGCGAACGTGCATCTATGTTGCGACGCAGGATGATGTAGGAAAAAGGATCTGAGGCTTTCAGGCCGTTCATCCGGGCGATCCGATCGCGGATCCAGGCAGCATCCTGGATCTTGTCATGCGGAATTTTGATTTCCAGGATCCGGGCCATGGGACTTAGAGTATGGCTTTGCGGATGCATACCAGTTTTTCCAGGAGGCTCCTGAGCTGATCCAGAGGAAGCATATTGGCACCGTCTGATTTAGCCTGGGCCGGTCGCGGGTGGGTTTCGATAAAAAGTCCGTCTGCCCCTACGGCTATAGCTGCCCGGGCAATGGTCGGAATCAGATCGGGACGGCCTCCGGTGACGCCTGCCGGTTGATTGGGTTGCTGAAGAGAATGGGTACAGTCCATGATGACCGGAGCGCCAAACTCCTGCATCGCAGGGATACCCCTGTAATCCACGACCAGGTCGTGATAACCAAAGCAACTGCCCCGGTCTGTAAGCCAAACTTCCGATCCCCCTGCCTGTCTCACCTTATCGGCGGCAAAACCCATGGCCTCGGGAGACATAAACTGTCCTTTCTTGACGTTGACGATCCGGCCTGTCTGTGCAGCAGCCACCAGCAGACTGGTCTGTCTGCACAAAAATGCAGGGATCTGCAGGATATCGACATATTCAGCGGCCAAAGCTGCTTCTTCCTCCGTATGGATGTCGGTGGTCACCGGAATTTGAAAATGGTCACCCACTTTGCGCAGGATGGTCAATGCATCCACATCCCCAATCCCGGTAAAAGAGTCCATCCGGGATCGGTTGGCCTTGCGGTAAGAGCCTTTGAAAATATAGGGAATGCCCAGCTCTGTGCAAATCGCAAGCACCTGACCTGCTACTTCCATGCACAACTCTTCGGACTCCACCACGCAGGGTCCGGCTATGAGAAAAAAGGAGTCGTATTGCGATCCCTTTAGGTCCTTGATGGATTTCATTTGTTTCATGGGGAGATCCGTTTTTAATGCTTCAATACCCAGGATTGGGGATGATACTTCAGTTTTAATTCAGCCAGCACCTGCTGCAGATCGCGGTCCAGACAGTTGAATTTGATGCCGACCCGCGTAAAACTGCCATACGCTTCTGTGTAAGGTTCGTAACCGTCTCTTCGCACCTTCTTTTTCATCCTGTCCGCATTTTGGGCCCTTTGAAACGAACCCACAATGATCACGCAGGTTTTACCCCGCACTTCCTGATCGATCTCGGCCACATTGTGATCCTGAACCAGCACCTCGTTTTGAAAGTCAGAGCTGCTGTCTGCTGCAGTGATTGCCGTATCAGGCGTTGCGGACACCAGCGTTGTATCCTCAGAAGGTTTGTCCGGCAAGCTATCAGGAAGGACAGGAACAGGATGGCTGGCAGGTTTTTCCTTTTTCCGGTCCGGCCATAAAACAAGCAGCAGGAAAATGAGCCAAAGGGCTGCCAGCAAATAATACAACCAGCGAAGGTCCGATGCTTTGCGTGGCTGCAGAGGCTTAATAGGCGCCATGGGCACTTCGGTACGCTCGTATTGCAGTTTGACCGGGGCGATGGGCAGTGGCCCCAGCCCGGCAAATCGCTCATGGGCGTTGAAGCCGGACGGTCTGAAAACCTGATTTTCACCGGATCGCTCGATTTTGCCGTAGGGATCAAACTCGACCCACCCGTTTTTCTTCAGGTTTTCCGCGAGATAACGGCACAAAACGCCCAGCTGCTCTTCTACCTGGCCGCGATCCAGACCCGTATCCACACACACGTGGCTGACCATCTCATCGGCCTTGCCTTCCGTGGAGGTACCCAGACGAAGATTGAGCTCTGCGGGATGGATCTGACCATTGAGATGATCGATCCGTGCTTGTCTGATTTCGGATTCAAAAAAACCAATACCCGGCAGGTCCAGCCAGCCATAACGGTTGACATGCCACCAGAGGAGGTAGTTGATATCGGGCACAGGGACCAATTTGAGGACCGGTTGGTTTAATTTCGCCCAAATTTAAAGGGATTTGGACGGATCGGAAGGGATATTTAAAATCGCAAATCATCGACTTAAAGCACAGAAGCTTAGACATTATGAAAAGTCACATATCAGAGCCAGGATCGCATGCCAGGTTCTTGAATACCCGTAAAGGCAAAACTTAAAACCCAATCTGGCAGTTTTCTTTAAAACCAGCCTTCAGGCAAATGGCAAAACGGGATATCGAAAACAGAGAAGATGTGATCCTGCTGGTGAACAGCTTTTATGAACAGGTCAGGGTGAATCCGGTACTGGGCTATATTTTTGAACAGGTTGCTGAGGTACACTGGGACGAACATCTGCCCAGGATGTATTCCTTCTGGGGCAGTATTTTGCTCCACGAACAAAGCTACTCGGGAAACCCCATGATCCGGCACATCGAGCTCAGCCGACAAACTCCCCTGACCGAAACAGAGTTTTCGGAATGGCTGGGATTATTTAATGCCACGGTCAACAGACTTTTTGAAGGTAATAATGCCGAAGAGGCCAAATCAAGGGCGGCCAATATAGCGAGGTTGATGTTGCATAAAATTGAAATAAACAATTCTTTAGAAAAGTCAACTCCTTCATTTGACCAATGAAAAAATCAGGAGCGCTCACATCCCTCTCATTCCAGATTTTAATAAAATGCGTGTCTGATCATTCACTGCCAGTTCCGAGATAAATACCGGTACGAAAAATTACAATGGTTCAAACCATTACATCTTGACCAATTTTATCACCCGATCGACCTGATCTTTATTTCTGATTCTCAAAAAATATATTCCTTTTGGAAGATGTGACATATCGATCCGACTATTGACTGCGGTCACAGCAAAACGATTTCCCATCAGATCCACCAACTCCACCGTTGCATCGATGGGCAATTCGCTTCCAGTTATCAGTGCCTCATCCGATACCGGATTAGGCTGTACTATATATTCCTCAGATCGGCTATGATTGACAACACTGTTGATCACACCATTGGGATCCACTTTGACAAAAAGGGGATTGCAGGTATCAGCTCCCGGAACCCTTAAGTAAGTAAAGAGCGCCCCTCCATCCTTTGTTTGTTTTATACTGGTACATACCGCAGTCCTCGGTCCGCAAACCTGATCCAGGTCGATCTTCCAGATCAGATTCAGATCAAGGTCAAGTTTGGCTATGAAATTCTGCTTTACCTCAGATGGTCTACGGCTGATGGTTTGCCAACCAGTCATATACAAGCAATCCCTCGCTACCATGACTCGAGTGCCAATACTTGCTCTAAATTGATTAGTATTAACAAACTTCTTCAATATGAGTTTCCCTTCTTTGTCCAACTTGTAGATGACTGGATTATAAGCTACTCTATTCCCATCAATATCTTCCGTACCTATCAGATAATAATGCAATTTAGAGAAATGCCAATCATAAATACCTGGTATCGTTTTTCCAAACCTGAATTCCCAATTTACATTGCCATTTACATCCATTAAAAAAATGGAGCTATCCGCTGTAAACAAAGGTATCGTATCCGGTAAATAGGCAAAAAACAGTCTTCCACTGTCAAGTTGGTTTAATGCAGAGACACAAGATCTTTTTACCATTTTATTTTTAAACAAGGAGTCCATCACCTGAAATCCTCCACCTGAACCAAATGAATACCCAAATCGACCTTTCTCAAACTCAATCAGACTGGGAGTTGTCATGTCCAACCAATTGTCATACCTTGGATATATCTCGATAGACTTGGTTCGCTTATCTAAATACAGAGGAATTGAGCCAGAAGAAACCCAAAGGTAATTTGTATCCCAGGCCGTAAACATTTGAAGCCAATCTCTTGGATGGAATACCCGGTTAGGAATGTCAATCACCCTCAGGAACATCTGTTCATCCACCAGATTCATACACTCGTCTCGTTCCTGGACATATATTCCATTCCTGGGATCATCTACTTCCTGTGGATTAAAGTACTTTCTCATGTAGGTCCTGAATCCCCACGTGGTTTCCTCTACATAAGTCAATTGAGAAAAATACTCGCTGCTCGTATCATGCATCAGCACAAAGCCACATTGTGATATTGATTTTTCTAAAATAGAAAATATAATTGACAAAATGATTATAATCTTCTTCATTGGCGGTGCTTTTTAAACCGTAATAATTTATGGAAGGGTTACATCTGAAAAGATTGGCTTGGACATAAAACTTTCCAGTCTGAGGCATGATATTCTTTGATTCTAAATTTTAATTATTTTCTTGTATAAGGCTTTACCATTATTCAATTCAACGCGTATCACATAAATTCCAGCCATGATATTACTCATATCCAAACCAGAACCGATTAATTTAATTTCAAATTCAATACCATTTAAGTCTAAAAGTCTGATTGATTTAATTTCAGATGCCATTTCGGAACTCAGGTAAATAAAATCTTTTACTGGATTCGGGAAAATACTTAGTTCATTATTTTCAATATTTTCACTAAATGTTGCAATTCTTCCATCTCCATTTAGTTTTATTAACACTGGCTGACAACTGTCACCACCTTGAATGTTAGTTGCAATATTTATCAAAATTCCTCCATCCTTAGTAGGAAGAGGTCTTCTAAAATTGCAATAAATGGGTCCGCAATCCAACTCAAGGTCTTTCTTCCAAATTAAATTTAAATTAGTGTCGAGTTTGGCAACAAAAGATTGGTAAATTTCTTTTGGAGTTCTGCTAATAGTTTGAGTGCCTAATATATATAAATGGTTGTGTGCGTATATGCAATGCTCTGCCTGTGCAGCTTTAAACCTGTTTGATTCTAAAAAAATATTTGAAATTAACTGACCCGATTTATCAAATTTATATATAACTGGATTGTGGGCTACTTCATTCCCATCCGGATCAGCTGCTCCAACAAGAAAATGATTGAAATCTGAGAAATCGCCGTGATAAAAAAAAGGCATTTTTTGGGTCGGATATTTATACTCCCAATGAATAGTCCCATTAAAATCAGAATATAAAATAGAACTGTCGATGGTGAATAAAGGCAGTTGAATTGGTTCAAAGCGATAATATAACGATTGATTCTCAATCTTATTAAATGGAATTAGGAACGATCGATATATTGCTATATTCTGAAAATTAGAGTCTAAGATATATAATCCTGTATATAGGCCTTGAACTGCGAAATTACCATTATCCAATTCAATAAAGTTTTGATCTACCGATTGCCAGGGAGTCTGAACGTCGAAAATTGAATACTCTTTAGTGGTGCTGTTCAATTTTACGGCGCTTCCACCGGATAAAATCCAAAGGTATCCCGGCCACTTAGATTTAAATATAAATATTCGATCTTTAGGCTGAAAAAGCCTATTATTAATATCAATAGTCCGCAGAAATAAACTCTCCTTTTTTAATTGTAAGCAAGTATCTCTTTCCTGAATGTAGATTCCATTTCTCGGATCCTCCAAATTACTTAAGAAATAATGCCTACGTATATAAATGCTAAAACCAAAATCGGTTTCTTCTACGTAGCAAACCTGTTCGGTATACTCTGCACCCGATCCATCCATCATAATGGGCTTACATTGTGCTGTTAGATCGATCTGACCAATTGCAAAAAGCAAAATAATTTTTAATAATGTATTCATTTTTTTTAGTTAAAAAATGGAAGGAAATCAATCGACTTCCTTCCATTATGATTAAGTTATAGAATTATTTTTTTTACAATAATTTTCTCTCCGGATTTGGCAACAATAAAACCCAGGCCAATATATTTTTGATCCAAAGTAATAGAATTGTCAGAAGAATTATATTTTGCCGATATTAACTTGCCTATCTGATCATATAAATAAACCGATTCGTACAATGTATTATTTAATAAAATAATTGTGTTCTCATTTATTAATGCATATTCTAAATTTTCTGCGCTTTGATTACCTTTATTTCCTGATTTTAATGAGGAATCTTCCGTTTGAAAATAAGGACTGCATGAAGAAGGGTACACCATAGGCCAACCATATCCAGTATTAACTGCAATTGAGTCTACAAAAAAATAATTCCCAGCAGAACAATTAGAGTGCCATTGGGTACAAGCATCTGTGCAGTTATTTCCATTATCTATGATAACTTTAGGTCGTTTATCTGTTAGATTTACTGGAAAGAAAGGTATGGTTTTGTACCTTTTAAAGCCATCAGGATAACAACAGTGATTCCCTACAGCTTCGATAATCATTACTGTATTAATTGCAACATTATAACAACTATTAAATCCTAATGTATACCCAAGAGCTACATCACAATGTGTGGTACCATCGCAATCAATATAATTAAGGTAATAGGATATTTTAGAATCAGAGGTGCAAGGAGCTAAAGGATCTCCGGCAAAAGAGATATAAGCTCCCCTAGTTTGGCCACCCATGAAGCAAGGGTCAGAATAATTAATGTTTACCCGAGGCCTGGCGACATCCGTTTCATCCGGATTGGGTTGGCAATTGATCATATTCGAGCCATTTACGTTCAGGTACTTGTAAACCTGACAGGTAGAATTATCACTGAAAGTTATAATAAGCCTGATCAAATACCAACCTTTAAATGAAAATGTATAATTGGCGGGACTTCCATCGACAGCATCACAATAGTTCATATAAGAATTATATGAATTTTTACCACTAGACCAGATCTCCCACTCTAAATTGGTAATATTCGGATCATAGGTAAAGCTAAATGTGTAATAGGAACATGATCCAGTACTACCATTATAGGTCAAGGTCATATCATTGGATGTAAATCCACTACAAACTGCAGGAGTTGTCAAATTAGGCTGTCCATGCAATGAATGTGATCCGATCACCAGAATGCCTAAAAGCAATGAAACACTTGATTTCAACTTTGCTTTTAAAAAATGTGTGCATCTGGTTATAAAATCAAATCCTAACTGCCTGTGTGTGTGTGTGTGGGGGGGGGGGGAAACTTACTTTTTTTT
>JAKQHM010000007.1 GCA_029572935.1 Bacteroidota bacterium | reverse complement strand
ACAAACTCACATGGGTAATCGGTGGATCGGCTCACACACAATAGGGGCTTATAATTATGGTGGTTTGTTTGATAGATTGAAATCTAAATTTATTGTAAACGCAGAAGACATATCTAACCCTGACCTAAAACCCAATAATTTTACAGAAAATGTAAGCAGAAGTTGGTTTGGTCATGATTCAGCAGCCAATCACTTTACCTTGAACTGCGGCACAGTGGGTGCTGGGTTCAATCCTGTACCCCGTAGCTTTCCAAGATCAGATGATGAGTTTGTAGCTATTGGGGTTTATGACACCGCTTATGATTGGGGTACACGCATTTGGTCTTCAAAAAGGCAACTATACGCTGAGTTATTAGAGCGGGGTAGTCTACAAAGTTACCCTTCTATTTACGGTAGTTTCTTTAGTGCAAATGCAGCCACTACCGTTGGCCGCTTCGAACAAATAGAAAGGGGAATACACCAAGCCTATTTTGCAAGAAATAATGATTATATTACGATTAATGATTGGTTGGCAGAAGAAGACAGTATTTTCAGCCTTGCATTAGGGATTTTAACAGAATTAGCTACAGAAGAAGATTCCTCAACTTTGGTTAGTTTGCTGGACGATCTTTCCGTTTTATCAGAATCCTTGCAAGATCTACAATCAGATCGCTCACTACTTGCTGCAGAGATAGACTCCCTACTTGCCATTCCATTGGGCAACCTTGAAGTGCTTAACGACACACTCACGATCAGTGAAGATTACGAAGAATACCAACAGTACGTCAATGCACTCTATTTTAATATGCTTGTGGATAGTGACTGGGAATTGGACTCTACACAAAGGGTAGAAATCGAGTATATTTCAGAGCTTTGTCCATATTTTGCCGGTCCTGCCGTATATCGTGCCAGAGCTATGCGGTCTTTGTATGAATTAGTCCATTACTCGGATGATACAATTTGTCATGAAGCAGCATCGGAAAGAACAAGGTATTCAATACCAATTAAACCATCTGAAGTTATGGTATTTCCGATTCCTGCAAAAGATTTATTGGTAGTAACCATTTCTGAAGTAGGGGAACAAGTAGAAAATTTCAGGATTTTTAGTTTGGAAGGTAAGATGGTAGAGAATCAAAAAACTGATTCAGTAAATAATTTACTCATTCCTTTATCTGAATATCCAAACGGATTATATTTTCTAGAATTACTAATGACTTCGGGCAAAATAGAAACTGTCAAATTTTTGAAGAATTAATTTTAGATTTTAAGAGGAGGGTTGGATGCGACCCTCCTCTTTCCTTACACAACAAAAGCTATGAAAGTAATAATTTTTACTATTTTCTTTTTTACCACATTGTATTCTCTGGGAAATAGAGATTACATATGGGTTTTAGGTGGAACTAATAGCGAAACAACAACCGATACAAGATTTTATCGTTTTAATATGAACTTTAATTATTCTCCAGTTTTGTTAAAACATTTTGGAAGATATTTTCGAGTACATGGAAACAATGCTTCAATATGTGATTTAGCTGGTCAACTACTTATTCAAACATCTGGTTGTTACATCAACGACCGACTTTTTCGCCCTATGCCCAATGGTAAAATTAACGAAGGGTATTATTGGGATTATATTTGCGAGTATGGAGATTATATTATTCCAAATGGAAGTCTGATTTTGAATACACCCAATAAACCAAATGCTTATTTTGTCATTCACATGTTTCTGGATAAAAATAACAACCCTGAAATTAAATCATTATCAGTAGTTTCAAAATTAATGTATTCAGTGGTGGATATGACATTGAATTCAGGCTATGGCGATGTCACCCAAAAAAATATACCCATAGTCAAAAAACTTCTTTCTGGAGGCTATCTTACAGGGGTCAGACATGCCAACAATCAGGATTGGTGGGTGATCACTTGCGAATTGAATAACAATTCTTACATCGCTTCACTTTTCTCAGAATCCGGTCATGTAAAAAATGTTGAAACCAAATTAGGTTTCCCTAATAGATGGCATGATGATTGGGCTGGTCAATCCTGCTTTTCTCCTGACGGAAAACTATATGCACATATGACGACCAGCGATGGATTGTTTTTGATGGATTTTGACAGAACATCAGGTGTATTGAGTAATTTCAGACAGGTCACCACCGGTGCAGAGGCCAATGGAGTGAACCAAACTGGTGGCGTGGCATTTTCTCCCAACTCCCGTTATGTTTACATGTTTCAATTCTATGATCTCTATCAGCTGGATACATGGGCGAAAGACTTGAAGACAGGTTTGGTACACATCGACTCCTGGGACGGCTATACTGAGCCAGGGGGCTGGGGAGCTGCGTTTAATTTGGCCAGGCTGGCACCAGACTGCAAGATCTATGTAAGCACCGGAACCAGCAACGAGGTGATGCACATCATCCACGAACCCAATGAGAAAGGAAAGGCTTGTCGATTTGAACAACACGGACTCCATCTACCTGCGATTAATCATGCCAGTATGCCCAATTTTGTCAATTATCGCCTTGGATATGAACCGATCTGCGACAGTACCCTGGTCTCTGTCCACGATCCTTTATCAGACTCTGAGCGTAAAATACTATGTTGGCCCAATCCGGTCCGTGAGATTCTGGAAGTACAATCCATGATTCCCGGACAAAGTGTCCATCAGGTCCAAATATATGATATGGCTGGAAGAATGGTCCTTGATCAGAAATTCATACACCCATCTTCCAGCCATTCCATCCGAACTTCAGGATTGGATGCAGGGATGTATTTATTGGTGGTTTACATGACCCATGGATCCAAAACAACTGAAAAATTAATCATCGAATAAAATAAATCCAACATGCTCTTTTTAAAGTCATTTTTAAATTTCATACTCAATGTATTACATGACAATTGGACAAAAGGACTGTTCTTTTATTTTAAAAATAATTCTATTTTCTTTCTTGCATTCTTATTTCATCTGAAGCCCATTATTGCCCAATGTCCGACTGAGGAACGAATTGAATTATGTTCGCAGGAGGAAGTCCAATCGTTTGCGGACTTGTATCCTGATTGCAAGCACATCATGGGGGATCTTATCATTTCTTTGGAGGTGGAGGATCTGAGACCAATCCTAGGTATTCAGCAGATTGAAGGCGATCTGGAGATTTATGAAACCGATTCTCTGTTTAATCTGAATGGCCTGGATTCTCTGAGAAGGGTGGGCGGTGATCTGCGAATTGCAATCAATCTTCGGTTGGTGGATATGGAAGCCTTGACTCAACTGCATGAAATCGGAGGTGGACTTTACATTTATCAACATTATAACAACATTGATTCATTAACCCAAATCAATGGTCTGCGCAATCTAAAGAAAATTGGTCGCTTTATCTCTATCCGAAATAATAACTATCTGAGCAATATTGATGGATTAGTCGGCCTGACCGAAATCCCGGAGGATCTTCGCATACAAAGCAACCTCAGTCTGAAAAACATCGAAGGACTGAGTAATATTCGCAAAATAGGTGGACATCTCCGACTGGTGGGTCTTAGGGTCCTGCAGGATCTCAATGGTTTAAGGAACCTGGAAGAAGTAGGCGACCAAACGACAATCATGGGATTATCGGCCATCAAGAATCTAAAACCCTTAGGCAAACTAAAAACTCTTGGAGGCAAACTCCAGATCAATCTGAATCCGGAATTGACTACCCTGGAGGGTATTCAAGACCTTGACCATAGGACCATTTCAGAACTCATCATCAGAGATAATATCAAATTAAACTATTGTCATGTGAAAAGTATTTGTGACTGGATTCATCACAGGCAATCCCAGTCCTTCGACATAGATCATAATCTGGGAGTTTGTGACAGTTATGCACTCATCGAAACAGCCTGCCAATCAGTAGGCACATCCGACGAAAAAAGAACTTCCATCAACATCATTCTTATGCCCAACCCCGCCACCGATCGGGTCGAGATCCGCCTTTCAAATGATACACATCCAGTAAACGAACTGAGTCTAATGGATGCCACTGGCATTACAATCCTTACTCAAAATTTTGATGCAGCAAGCAAGATCACTGTGCTCGACCTCTCTCATTACACAGCAGGTATTTATTTCATCAGAATTATAGACCAAAATGGCAGAACAGCGGTCCGAAAACTCATAGTGAAATAAGCAAACAAAAAACTCGATCATCAGGCAGATGGTTCTCGCGATAACAAATTTTAATTTAAAATGCAAGAACTCAACGATGTTCGCAGTTTGTAACTGCGATCCCCGCTGGGCGTAGGCTGCGCCTACGTCTTCGCGATAACAAATTATAATTTGATATGAAAGTACCAAACCTATCAAATAGCTGAAATATCCAATTCAAATCAACAGTAATATTAAGAATCATGGCATAGCCATGGCAACACTTTGACGTAGGCACAGCCTACGTCAAGCAGAGGTGGTTCTCGCGATAACAAATTTTAATTTAAAATGCAAGAACTCAACGATGGTCGCAGTTAGTAACTGCGATCCCCGCTGGGCGTAGGCTGCGCCTACGTCTTGGCGAAAATAAATTTATAATTTGGTATAGAAGAGCCAAACCTATTAAATAGCTGAAATATCCAATTCAAATAAACAGTAATATTAAGAATCATGGCATAGCCATGGCAACACTTTGACGTAGGCACAGCCTACGCCTAGCAGAGGTCTCCGGGCGGCAACCTCTGTTGCCACGCGCAGGGGCGCGTGGTTCCCTCGCTATCGAGTGATCAATATCACTCGATTCACGCCTGCGGCGTGACCGCTCGGTCACATATTTCTCCTATACTTTCCTCCCACCGCATAGAGGGCCTGGGTGATCTGTCCCAAAGAACAGGATTTGACCGCTTCCATCAGATGTTCAAACATGTTGTGGTGGTGGATGGCCGCGTCCTGAAGGCGGTGCAGGGCCTCGCGCGATTTGTCTTCGTTGGCTTTCTTGAGGTTTTCCAATGCCTTGATCTGATCCACCTTCTCAGCCTCCGTAGCGCGAATCACTTCCTGAGGGATGATGGTGGGAGATCCTTCTTTGGACAGAAAGGTATTCACGCCGATGATGGGATACTCGCCGGTATGCTTCAGTGTCTCGTAGTACAAACTTTCCTCCTGGATCTTGCTGCGCTGGTACATGGTCTCCATGGCACCCAGCACGCCGCCTCTTTCCGAGATCCGGTCAAACTCCGACAGCACCGCTTCCTCCACCAGATCTGTCAGTTCCTCGATGATGAAGGAACCCTGCAACGGATTTTCATTTTTGGCCAATCCCAGTTCGTTGTTGATGATCAGCTGGATGGCCATGGCTCTGCGCACGGACTCTTCGGTAGGTGTGGTGATGGCCTCGTCGTAGGCGTTGGTGTGCAGGGAATTGCAGTTGTCATAGATCGCATACAGGGCTTGCAGCGTGGTGCGGATATCGTTGAAGGAGATTTCCTGTGCGTGTAGCGAACGTCCCGAGGTCTGGATGTGGTACTTGAGCATCTGCGACCTTTCGTTTGCCTTGTATTTGTACTTCATGGCCTTGGCCCAGATCCTGCGCGCAACCCTGCCGATCACGGCGTATTCCGGATCCACTCCATTGGAAAAGAAGAAAGAGAGATTGGGCGCAAAGTCATCGATGTTCATACCCCGGGAAAGGTAATATTCCACAAAGGTAAATCCGTTGGAGAGCGTAAATGCCAGCTGGGATATAGGATTGGCGCCTGCCTCCGCGATGTGGTATCCGCTGATGGACACAGAGTAAAAATTGCGCACAGAGTGGCGGATGAAATATTCCTGTACGTCCCCCATGAGCTTCAGGGAAAACTCGGTACTGAAAATACAGGTATTCTGTGCCTGGTCTTCCTTGAGGATATCGGCCTGCACGGTACCGCGCACGGCTTTGAGGGCTTTGGCCTTCATGGCGGCATAATCCGCCGGATCAAGCACTTCGTCTCCCGTTAGGCCTAGCAACATCAATCCCAGGCCGTTGTTGCCCGGGGGCAGCTCGCCCTGGTACCGGGGACGCGGCAGTCCCTTGTCGTCGTATTTCTTTTTAAGGGCTGATTCCACGCGATCTTCGAGCTTGTGTTCGCGGATGAAGAGTTCGCATTGCTGGTCGATAGCCGTATTCATAAAAAACGCACAGATCGTGGCAGCAGGACCATTGATGGTCATGCTCACGGACGTCCGAGGGTCGCAGAGGTCAAAACCACTGTAGAGTTTCTTGGCATCGTCCAGGCTGCAGATGCTCACGCCGCTGTTTCCTACCTTGCCATAAATATCCGGACGGTAGTCGGGATCTTCTCCGTACAGAGTAACGGAGTCAAATGCAGTACTGAGTCGGTTGGCCGGCATGTCGATGCTGACATAGTGAAACCTTCGGTTGGTTCTTTCCGGGCCACCCTCTCCGGCAAACATGCGGGTGGGATCTTCCTCCTTGCGCTTGAAGGGATAAACCCCTGCGGTATAGGGGAATTCTCCGGGCACGTTTTCCTGGAGGCTCCAGCGCAGAATATCCTTCCAAGAATGATACTCCGGCAGTTTTACCTTGGGGATGGGCGTATGAGACAAGGATTCGGCAAAGGTCTTCACGCGGACTTCCTTGTCCCTTACCTTATAAACATATTCTCCGGATGCATAGGCTTTTTTCTTATCCTCCCAGCCTTCCAGGATCTGACGGGAAACACCGTCCAGTCGTATTTCTTCTTCGCGGAGGGTGGCTGCGATCTCCTGCTGCGCAGTTTCCTTGCCACTGAGCAGGGCTGAGGCCTGTCTCAGACTCTGTACCCTTGATGCTACTTCGGATTGCGCGGAGACCCATTCATCGTATTTGCGGTTGTTGTCTGAAATTTCAGAAAGATAACGGGTCCTCGCCGGAGGAATGATGTAGATCTTTTCAGATTCGCCGGTCGGTATGTCCAGATGTGATTCCAGACCGGCCCCTGTTTTTTCGTTGAGGCGGGCGATCAGGTTTTTATACAGCAGGTTGGTGCCGGGATCGTTAAACTGGGAGGCAATGGTCCCGTAGACCGGCATATCGTCGGGATTGCGGTCCCAGGCCTGTTTGTTGCGCTGGTATTGTTTGCGCACATCGCGGATGGCATCCTGGGCTCCGCGTTTGTCAAACTTGTTGATGGCGACGAGGTCGGCAAAATCGAGCATATCGATCTTTTCGAGTTGTGTGGCCGCTCCGTATTCCGGAGTCATGACATAAAGGGAGAGATCGCTGAAGTCCACGATTTCGGTATCGCTCTGACCGATGCCGGAGGTTTCCAGGATGATCAGGTCAAAGCCGGCAGATTTCAGGATATGGAGGGCATTTTTAATGTGCGGGGAAAGGGCCAGATTGCTCTGACGGGTAGCCAGGGAGCGCATGTACACCCTGCCGCCGTGAAACTCCGGGTGGAGGGCATTCATCCGGATGCGGTCCCCTAAAAGGGCGCCTCCCGTTTTGCGCTTGGAGGGATCCACAGACAGGATGGCCATGGTCCTTTCCGGAAAATCGAGCACAAATCTGCGGATAAGTTCATCCACCAGGCTGGATTTGCCCGCTCCGCCTGTGCCGGTGATCCCCAGGACGGGAATTTTCTTGTCCAGATTCTTTTTACCCAGGGCACTGAGCAGGATGTCGGCCTGTTCCGGGAAGTTTTCGATGGCGGAGATCAAGCGGGCCACGGCCCTGAAGTCTCCTTTTTCAATGGCCTTGACCTCTCCGTTAAGTGAGCTGCCGGTCTCAAAGTCGCATTGCGAGAGCAGGTCGTTGATCATCCCCTGCAATCCCAGTTGCCGGCCGTCGTCCGGACTGTAGATCCTGCAGATCCCGTAGCGGTGCAGGTCTTCGATCTCGGTGGGCAGAATGGTGCCCCCACCGCCGCCAAAGACCTTGATGTGACCACAGTTCCGCTCCTTGAGCAAATCGTATATGTATTTGAAAAATTCATTGTGTCCCCCCTGATAGGAAGTAATAGCGATTCCCTGCACGTCTTCCTGAATGGCGGCTTCGACGATCTCCAGGGCCGAGCGGTTGTGCCCCAGGTGAATGATCTCCGCCCCGCTGCTCTGCATGATCCGCCTCATGATGTTGATGGCGGCGTCATGCCCGTCAAAAAGGGATGCAGCGGTTAAAATCCGGATCTTATGCTTTGCGTGATAGGCGGTACTTACCTGGATCATGATCTTGTGGTTTAGAGGCCAAAAATAAGCAGTTTATGCCACTTGGACCCGCAACAAACAAGCACCCTGCGCCCAAGGTTTAAGCACTCTCAATCGGTACCGGAAAACCGGACTAAAGAAATCGGGGCAGCGGGATCAGGCCTTCTTCAAAAATTCCGTGCGGAGAACGAAAGCGCCTTTGTCAGTCTTGCAGTCCACCTCATCCGGGTCATCGGTGAGTCTGATTTTGATCTTGGTCCCTCTTTTGAGGGTTACGGAAGAGCCTTTTACCTTGAGGTCTTTAATCAGCGTGACGGAATCTCCGTCTTTCAACAGATTCCCGTTGGCATCTTTCACTTCTATACCATCCATATTTTTTTAATTCATTTTAGTCCACATTCTGAGGTGGCGATCCTGAGAAATGCCCTTCAGAACAAAAGAGTCGGGTACTTCATCCAGAAATCCGTGATAGGTGACCAGTCGTGTACCGGTCTGCATACCCGCCAATTGATCCTTCAGATAGCAGCCGTAAAGTTTGTAATAATTCCGTTTCAATTCAACTTCATCGTTCATTTTATCCATCGGACTGATGTTTTCCTGAAATGAATTGAAAAAATAAACCGCATCAAAAGAGCCAAAGGGGAAATCCAGAATGTTGGCATGAAAAAACTGAATTCTTTCCAGCCGGAAAGATTCCATCACTTCAAGAGCAGCCTCGTGCAGACTTTTTCTTTGCTCCACACCTGTGAAATGTCCCGGTGTACTCGCTGAACCCACCGTGCAGAATTTACCGGCCCCGGATCCTACGTCCAATACTTGCACCGGTCCGTCTGAAGTCAAAAAAGCAGCAGCCTCAAGGGCTACTTTCACAGGCGTAAAATGATTTTCGGAATGTTGCCGGACCTTGTCCGGATAGATCCGGTCAAATTCTTCGTCATCGACGCAATCGTTCTTTCTGATTCGCTGAAACAACATTTTTATTTGCCTGCTTTCTTAGGGACCTGAACTTGCATCCCAAAGTTACCATTATACATCTTTTCGAGAAGCCAGTGGAAAACAGACAGACCCATCAATTGTTTTGAAAATGTCCTGTAACAGTTTATGCCTGACCGAATCCATCCAACAATGAAAAACAGATTCATGGCACCCGCAGAAATGACCCAGCCATCTAACAACGATCTTTCGTCACATACAAACTTGCATAAAAGTTGCAAGCCAAATGGGTATTTAAATCCTATCGTTCATTTTCCCTCTTAAGTGAGGAAGATACCCAAATGTCAATCCTTACATTCGATTTTTTCTTTTAAAAAATCATCTAGTGAAAACTCTGACTTGTAATTCAGAAGCTCTTCGGCTTTGCGGATAGCCAGTACAGAATCAAAGCTCAGGTAATTCAAGGACTGTACAGTGACTCCTGACCGGAGACCCAATCTTTCCTTGAGTTGCAAAATAGGTCTTAAAATATCGGGTATTATTGAAATCGGAATTTTCGTTCCTCCCTCTGAGAGCAAGGCCATACATACCTTGAAAACAGAATACGGAGTGCGGTCTGAGATGTTAAAAATCTGAGTACCTGTCAGAGCTGAGTCGATGCAAAGTTGTATAGCCTGAACCAGATTGTTTATATGGGTCAGACTGCCCAAAACCTCCCTTTTGCCGGGATAAAGGATGAACGGACCTTTCACCATTTTTCTGAGGCGCGGCAACAGCTGTCGGTCTCCTCTGCCATAGACGGCCCTGGGCCTGAGAATGAATTTTTGATCAATGGGAGCCTGACAGATCAGTTGTTCTGTACTGAGCTTACTGATACCATAAAGGGACAATCCGCTTGAGAACTTTACATCATCTTCGGATTTGGGTTTGCCATCGCTGAAATCATACACGGAAGCAGAGGACACATAGATAAATTTCTTACAATCTGGCAGTCTGTTGAGCAGATTGATCGTGGCGGTTTCATTGTGTTTTTGAAAATCCAGCGGGCCTGCGTTGTCGCTGGCCAGTCCGGCGCAATGGACACAGATCTCACAATCTATGGGCGGACCGGGAATACTGAGGTCAGAAGAAAAATAACGAACCCCGGAGAGTCCTTCGAATGGGTCAGTGCCGGTCCTTCCGGTCGCCAGGATTTCCATGTTTCCTTCATCGGCCAATGCTTTCACCACAGCGGCTCCAATAAAACCCGTTGCACCCGTCACCAGAATACTTTTCATGGCATTTGCAAAAGTTTTTGAACCAGCAATTTTTTATCAATTTTCTGGTGTCTGCCACAACGGGGCAGTGGCATAAAAATAATCTGATCCGGAAGAGCCTCCCGGTCGATGGAATGTGGTCCGGATCGCAACCGATCCAGAATGTCGCCTGCCTTCATTTTTCCATCCGACTCCACCACGAGTATCAGTTCTTCATCTGATTTTTCCTCATTGTACCGACCAACGAGCGCCGCGTCCCAGATGCCGGGGATGCTGCAGATAATGGGTTCGTACAAGGGAGGGTAAATATTGAAATTGCCGCGAATGATCATGTCCTTTTTTCTGCCCAGCAAGACTATATTTCCCTCTTCGTCCAACCGGGCCAGATCTCCGGTGGGAAAGGGCAAAGTGACTGTATCCTGACCCCAATAACGCTTAAAAATCTGGGGCGATGAAATGCCCAGCTCGCCTTCATCTGAAAAGCTAAGCTCCACATCTGCAAAAGGCTTTCCAATCCAGTCACCCTTCGCCTTTCGACTGAATTTTTTTCGGGCGTCTCCCTGAGCAATGAGCAGGTGTTCCGTCATCCCATAGAGAATGGTCAGGTCTGCGTGACCCGCCAGAGGAAGGATTTTTTCAAGAAAAGAAAGAGGAACAGGTGCCGAGCCCAGAAATATTCCGGCCACGCAAGAAGGAATCCGGGACTGGTTTTGTTTGAGCTCGCGAATCATTGGCTCAAATTCACTGGGCGGCCCAAAAAGCGTACTGATATGTCTGTCCTCGATGAAATTCAATTTGACAGACGGAGACCATGCCTCCTTCCAGATATGCACTTCCAAACCTGCGTTGATGCCGATCAGCAGATAATGGGGCAAGTGCGTTGCCAAAGACCTGTGCCCCGCATTGGATCGCAACATTTGTGTCAGGAGTCCGATGCTTTGAGAAAGACTCCTGTAGGAATGCACCACGCCTTTGGGTTCTGAGGTAGTGCCGCTGGTGTAGGTGATGAAAAAATCCTCTTCGGCAGGAATTGTTTCCCACTCCGGATTCAGATCCGTAAGGGTATCTGCTTTGAGGTGCACATGTCTGGTAAAAACAGGTAATCGGATCCCCGTGGTAAAGATCGATGGCGCAGGTAAAAAAGGCAGTACCGGAATTTTTGGAAAAAACCGGGTCAGCACCCATCTCAACAATGGATGCTCGCGTATCAGCATCAGACGACTGTCCAGCACTGCATGATCCGGATTGAGTTGCCTGAGCTTCTGTTTGTAATTTTCTCTGCCCATCTGTGGATCCACCAAAGCAATCACCACTCCGTTCATCATCAGCGCAAACAAGCAAATGGCCAGATCAATCCCGGATGGCACAGCAATCAAAACCTTGTCCCCTTTTTTCATTCCTTTGTTTCGGAACAAAGCAGCTCTTTGGATGGAAGCCTTCAGCAGTTCTCCCGCCGTGATGCTGCGCGCACCCTCAGCAATGAGCTTTTTCGCCGGATCGGTATGGCGCAGTGCAGCTATCAGATGGTTGTCAAAGAGTTTCATATCATGCCTTGATCAATTGAACAGAGAGACTGATTCCTGCAGCCATCCCGATCACCAGAATTAATTGTCCTCTTTTCAGATTGCCTGACTTCATTAACCTGTGTAAGGCCACGGGTATGGTAGCTGCAGCCAGATTGCCGTATTCTGAAAAAATGGGAATGGCCTTCGATGAATCGACGCCCAAAATCCCTGCAAGCTGAAGAGATGTATTTTCAGAAACCTGATGGGTGATCAACCAGTCAACTGCATGGGCAGACAGGTGTAAATCCGACAGGTTTTTTTGTACAAATTCACCTGTCTTCTCAGCAAAAACTGCTTTCAATTCAATGGGATTTCCTTCAAAAAAATAGGCATCCGGATCGCGAAAGGCCATGGATCCGCCTCCACGCACTGCACAAAGCGGCCAATGCGTCCCCCAGGTTTGCATTCTCTGGTGGAGCAGTTCGCGGTAGGTGCCCAGTCCCATGAGCATCGCTGTCCCGGCATCGCCCAGGCTGTATCCGACCAAACTTCTTTTGAACTGATTGGCGTCCTGACAATGCCAGCGGATAACCTCACTTAATTTTTCCCCTGTAACGATCAGTACATGGCGGTACATACCACACTCCACAAATGCTGAAGCTGTCTGCATGGCACTGACCACGCTGTTGCAGGCATTCTTGAGGTCAAAAGCAGGACAAGACAAATTTAGTTTTTGCTGGATGATACAGGCTGTAGCAGGTTCGATCAGATCGGATGATGCGGCGGCAAAAATGATCAGATCGACCGGTGCATTTTTGTTGCGCTCCATGAGTCGGGAGGCAGCAAGACAGGCCAAATCGCTGACCTGCACATCGGATTCTGCGTATCTCCTTTCTATGGGACCACATAGTTTGTCCAATGTGCCGGAAGGCAAGGGACTTCCTTCCAGGGTGATGCGCTCTTCCAGATCGGCATTGGTCATCCGACGATCGGGCAGATAAACTTCCAGGTCTATTACAGATGCTCTCATGATGTTATTTTGGATTTTGATTGGATGCACTTGGATTCAGTAAAAAGAAATTCCACAGTGGGCGGGTGATGAAATTGAAACCTCTAAAACTGTTCACAAAACGAACGGATTCTTCAGCAGCAAGGCCGGCAAATTTTTTCCGGTAATGCGTCCTGGCAGCCCGGTATAGGGTATCGCTATCGCCGGTCCCTAGTTCTTTAAAAAAAGCCCTTTGAACATAAAAGCTTCGCATGAATATAATATTGGCCAGAGTGATCAGACTCAAGATGGTGATTTTGAAAAATCCGGCAGAATCCGTGAAACGCTTCAACCACCACTCAGCATACTGGATGTGCCTACCTTCTTCGATGTGATGTAACTGGGAACACTTTCTGATCACTGAAAAAACGCCGGGATCCCTGCGCATGTGGTGTGCATAGGTATCGGCCATATGCTCTATGGCCAGTACAGAAATGAACATCCAGGAATCAGGAAACCATCGGACGGTCAAGTAGGCAAAAAGCCGGTGCAGACCCGTTGGCTTCACGGGCTTTCTGTCCAATTTGCGGATGGCCATCCCAAACATCTCCTGATGCCGACTTTCTTCGATGATCTCGCGCAAAAGAAAGCGATACTCCACCGAATCCGGATCCAGACCGAGAAGATGTCTTTGAAAAAAATAGCAGGCCAGGGTCTCGCTCCAGGCATACGAATACATCACCTGGACGACCTCCAGACGACCCAGCTCAATTTGCTGCTCCCGGGATAGTTTGTGCCAGAGCGGATGGCCTTCAAGTGAGACCAGTTTTTCAGGCATAAAAAGGGTATCATCCTTGGGCTCGTCGGCCCAGGGGACATAGGTCTCAGGCAACAAGGGTTTTTCCTTGCTGATCCGAATCAACCTTTCGACTGATTCTTCAAAATAAAATTGTTTCATGACAAGGGTGTTTTGACATGATGAATGGGTGTGTTATTGAAATCTGAAGGCAAATATGAAAACAACGGTTTCATTTTGCAAATTTTTGTAGAAAAAAATTTTTACTTCAAATAAACTGATTTGGGCAACTTGGTAAGGGAGCTTGCAAGCAAATTGTTGACCTGCCGGGTGATCACAGGCAGTTTAGATTTATCTCGAACCCTCCGGCGGCTTCCCAACGCCCTTAAAAGCCGGACTCAAAAACCAAAGAAGGGGCCCTTGTCTAAAAACAGGAATGTATCCATGAGCCTGTTTTTCAGGTTTCAAAATGGGATAAATGAACAGGAACCGACCAGGAGATTCCCTGGCTGTTGACTGAACTGTGGCTGCCGGCTTTTGTTACCTTTGCGGCCTAAAATTGGAAAAAATGAACTTCAGGACCGAAAAGGATACCTTGGGTACCGTTCAGGTACCCGCCGATGTATATTGGGGGGCACAAACCCAGCGTTCCATTGAGAATTTCAAAATTGCCCGCGAGACCAACCGGATGCCGATCGAGATCATACAGGCTTTTGCCTACCTCAAAAAGGCAGCGGCAATTACCAACTTTGAAGCGGGCGTATTACCGGCAGAAAAGAAGGATCTGATCTCCAGGGTATGCGATGAAATCCTGGAAGGCAAGCTGGATGACCAGTTTCCCCTGGTGGTCTGGCAGACCGGATCCGGTACCCAATCGAATATGAACGTCAATGAGGTCGTGGCTTACCGGGCACACGTGCTCACCGGAGGTTCCCTGCTGGATGAAAAAAAGGTGATCCACCCCAATGACGATGTCAACAAGAGTCAGTCATCGAACGACACCTTCCCTACCGCCATGCACATCGCGGCTTATAAAATGTTGCAGGACTGCACCCTGCCCGGCCTCAGGAAGCTAAGAGACACGCTTCAGGCCAAAGCCAAGGCCTTCAGCCATGTCGTCAAGATCGGACGCACCCATCTCATGGATGCCACTCCGCTAACCCTGGGACAGGAGCTGTCCGGCTATGTAGCCCAGCTGAACCACGGCATTCGCGCCATAGAAAATACCCTGCCACACCTGTCCGAGCTGGCCCTGGGTGGCACTGCGGTCGGCACCGGGATCAATACGCCTGCAGGATATTCTGAGAATGTAGCCACCCACATTGCAGCACTGACCGGTTTGCCCTTTGTCACCGCAGCCAATAAGTTTGAGGCACTGGCTGCCCACGACGCTGTTGTAGAGTCACACGGAGCCCTCAAGACCGTCGCCTGCAGCCTGATGAAAATAGCCAACGACATTCGTCTCCTGGCATCAGGACCACGATGCGGAATCGGGGAGATCTTTATACCAGACAACGAACCCGGCTCTTCGATCATGCCCGGCAAGGTGAATCCCACCCAATGCGAGGCCATGACCATGGTGGCTGCCCAGGTATTGGGCAATGATGTAGCCATCAACATAGGCGGGGCCACAGGCCATTTTGAACTCAATGTGTTCAAACCGGTGATGATCTATAATTTCCTGCACAGCGCCCGGCTGATCGGAGAAGTTTGTGTCTCCTTCAACGACAAATGCGCCATCGGAATCGAACCCATCGAAGCCAACATTAAAGCCAACCTCGACAACTCTCTGATGCTGGTCACCGCACTCAATACCAAAATCGGTTACTACAAAGCCGCTGAGATCGCACAGACGGCACACAAGCAGGGCAAAACCCTGAAGCAAACCGCAATCGACCTGGGTTACCTGACCTCTGAAGAATTTGATCAATGGGTCAAACCCGAAGAAATGGTGGGAAAAATTGAGATTTGAGGAAAAGTTGAATCACTTAACCCACAAACCCTACCACCGCAGTACGCTGCCAAACGGACTGACCTTGCTTTGTGTGCCGGATGACTCTACGCGCATGGCCTGCGTGTGCATTCTGTACCGTGTGGGTTCCCGGGATGAACATCCCGATAAAACGGGCATCGCGCACCTCTTTGAGCACCTGATGTTTTCAAACTGCGGGCCGGGCATCGATTTTGATGAGGTCATGCAAAATGCAGGTGCCGAGGGCAATGCCTTTACTTCTCCCGACACCACGCAATATTACAACATAGCACCTTCCTCCTGCCTGGAATTAATGATCCAGATGGAAGCCATCAGAATGGAAGGATTCAAGATCAGTAAGAAGGATTTTGGCATTCAGCAAAAAGTAGTGATCGAAGAATTTTCCGAACACTACCTCAATAATCCCTATGGACTATTTTCCCATCTGATCATGGACCTGTCCTACAAAAACCATCCCTATCGATGGCCTGTGATCGGGAAAGACCGCGAGCAGATCGCTGCATTAAAATACGAAGATGCAGAAGAATTTTATCACCGGTATTACCATCCCTCCAATGCCATCCTGGTGGTGAGTGGCCACATCCAAACTGCTGAAGTGGAAGCCCTGGCTGAAAAGTATTTTGGAAACATCAGACCGGGAATCCGAAATGAAAACAGTTATCTACAAGAGCCTGCACAAAGCACCAGCCGGATGAAGACCCTGGAAGGGTCCTATCCGGAAGAAGCATTGTATATGGCATTCCATGCTCCGGCCAGAAAAACGAAAGAGTTTTATTGTCTGGACATGGCCACGGATATTCTGGCAGATGGAAAATCCTCCCTCTTCTACAGCATTCTTCGCAAAGAAAAGATGCTGTTCTCCAGCATAGACTGCTACCTCACTGCCACCACAGATCCCGGATTGATCCTCATCGAAGGCAAATTACAGCAAGGGGTGCGCCGGGAAGAGGCAGAAACAGAGATCTGGAACTTGCTGTACAAGCTCCAATCCGAGGGAATCGATCCACATACCTGGGAAAAATACCTGAATAAAAATGAGACCGCCTATTACTTCTCACAGGTGGGCGTAATCAACCAGGCGCTAAACTATTCCTATGCGGAATGGCTGGGCGATCCCGATCTGGTGCTGCACGAGTTTGAAAATTACAGGGCATTGAATAAAGAAGAGGTCACCGCTGCATTGAAAAAGTATGTGCAGCCGGAATACGGCAACTATTTGTACATGATCCCAAAAGATTGATTTGAATCTCCAGATCCGAACTGTTTTTTTACAGGATGAAAAAAATCTCAATACTAAAGGATTCAATTAAAAGCGGTTCACAATCATTCTTATTTTTGAGAACTAAATTAATACACTTCTGACATTCACTCAGAACATATATTTCTACATCCCTGAGGCAAGACCAACTGTCTGCCAGTCCATTTTGAAACATTATTTCAGAATCCTTTCAGCCTAAAAAAGAAAGATGAAAAATCTGATTTTCCTGTCGGTATTTTCCATTTCACTTGTCCTTATTCCGCTGTCTGCCCAGCCATCCCAGACAGATACTGCATTTGTTCCACGACCCGTTTTCAAAAATGGCGAAGCACAGGTAGTACCGGAGTTTGGCGATCCCAAAAGTTTTATCAGAGAAGAGTTATGGGTGGAGACCGACTTTGATTCGGACGCAGATGGCAAACCGGACAGGATGCATGTTTTTGTCACCAGACCGGCCTGCACCGAATCCGGGCAGCTTAAATTGCCCGCGATCTATATGCCCAGCCCTTATTATGGTTTGAGATTATGGTCTTTGTTAGGGATATCCTCCAGTAAATACAACTGGAAAGTCAAACATGAATTAGGCCATCTTCCCAAGTCCAGAAAGCACGCCAATCTCAAAACCAGGACGAAAAGACCTTTCTTTTCCGGTTCTTCAGACAGGACCTGGGTCCCTAGGGGCTATGTCATGGTTTATTCCTCTTCTCCGGGGACAGGTCTTTCAGATGGGGCTCCCACGATAGGAGGAGAGAATGAATCAAAAGCTCCAAAAGCCGTTATCGATTGGCTTTGTGGCAGGGCAAATGGTTTTAAAACAAGAGATGGAAATGAAAAAGTACAGGCCTTCTGGTGCTCCGGCAAGGTAGGCATGACCGGCTCCTCATATGATGGTACCCTTTGCATTGCCGCAGCGACGACGGGAGTCCAGGGACTGGAAGTCATCATTCCCGTTGCCCCTGTAAGCTCATTTTATCATTATTACCGTTCCAATGGATTGGTCCGGTCGCCAGGAGGCTATCAGGGTGAAGATATGGACGTGTTGTATGATTTGATCCATACCGCTGAACCCTCCAGAAGAAAAGAAAACAACAGGAGGGTCCGGGACAGCATCCTCTTTAAAAATCAGGACAGGCTATCCGGCGACTTCAACGCGTTTTGGGCTTCACGGGATTATCTGAACCAAATGGAAAATATGAAATGTGCCATGCTGATGTCCCATGCGTTCAATGACTGGAATGTCATGAGTGAACACAGCTACAGATTTTACCAAGCGGCCCGAAAAAAAGGCCTGACCACAAAGATCTATTATCACCAGGGAGATCATGGCGGAGATCCTCCGTTCTCGATGATGAACCGGTGGTTTACGCGCTATCTGCATCAGATTGAAAATGGCATCGAAAATGAAAAGGATGCCTGGATCACGCGGGAGCGCAAAGAAATGCCTACACCCTACGACGCTTATCCAGATGCCAGAGCATCGGAAGTGGTTTTGTATCCCGCATTATCAGAACAGCAAAACGGCACGCTGAGTCAGCGAAAAAACATCAAGCAGGAAAGCTGCTCTCTGATAGACGATCATCGTATCAAACCCGAAAAATTGGTGCAAGCCAAAAATGAAAAACACCGCTTGCTTTTTGTCACTCCTGTTTTGGAAAAAGATGTAAGAATATCAGGTATTCCGCGTGTAACCGTGCGACTATCCAGCAGCAAGCCGGCCGCCAACCTGTCCGCCTATTTGGTTTCATTGCCCTGGGAAAAAGAAAAAGGAACTGAGATTTACGATAACATCATCAACCGTGCCTGGGCAGATCCGCAAAATCACCAATCGCTTTCGGCAGGTGAACCCTTACAACCGGGGAGATTTTATGAATTTTCTTTTGATTTCATGCCGGATGATCAGGTCATTCGCAAAGGACAACAAATAGGACTGATGATCTTTTCAAGCGATCGGGATTTTACCCTGTGTCCCAAGCCGGGTACTGTTCTTACCCTCGATCTGCAGGGGACCAAAATAAGTCTGCCGGTGATCGGAGGAGCCGAAGAATTCCAAAAAGCAAGCCGAAAGCCTTAAATTAAAAAGATACAACTGAATAAAACCCGTAGCTAGAGTCCGGACAATCAGATTTAGGTAGCCGGATCCCTGATCAGCATCGCTCAATCCTCAAGCATCAGTTCTGCCAACTCGCCATTGCTGAGAATCTGGATCTCCCATTTACGGGAGTTGCCAGGACGCACATCCTGGTCCCGATGGCTTTGTGAGCCTTCTACCACGTACAGCGTATCCGGATCATCCACGCGTGCCATGCGCCGGATGATGTCTTCGCCAAAAGCCGTAAACCCAGCCACCTCGGCGACACCCTTCCATTTTCCGTCGGGATCGTAACTGTAGACCACAAAAGAATATTTCATCAGTCGGGCGGCCCAGAAAACGAGCGCCCAACAACCTTCACTGGTTTTCCAATGCACACCAGGCAGAATTTCCGTAAACTCATCCACCTCAAAGGGCAGATGAGGATAAATCATCTCATCCAGTAAAACAGCCGGAATGCCCTCTGCATTAAGTCCGAATTCATGTTCAGAGCCCTCCTGCAAAGTAAATGGAAGCTCTGCTTCCGGAAAATAGGCCATTAATTCCCTCAGTTTTTGATCCATATCCATGATTCTGGGGTAAAGATCGCTGAAAAAATAAATCTGAAGCTTCATACGAGGCGCTGATCGTTCAAAAGTAAGCATTGGTCGATTTTTTATGCATATTAAGGTACTATGTGTTGCATAGTACCTGATCATGCCATACCTTTGTCCTAAACTTCAGATCATGAAACTTGAAAATACCATAGCCCAGATGAAAAAAGGAGTATTGGAGATGTGCATTCTCTCCATACTCCGACAGGAAGGTGAGGCTTATCCCTCTGACATCATCCAGAGGCTCAAGGAGGCGGATCTCATTGTGGTAGAAGGCACCTTGTATCCCCTTTTGACCCGCCTGAAGAATTACGGTCTTCTGGATTACCACTGGAAGGAGTCGAGCTCCGGCCCACCCAGAAAGTATTTCCGCATCACGGACCAAGGCATGGAATCGCTGAATACCCTGACAGAAAGCTGGAATCAATTTGTACAAGGCGTTAACCAATCAATAAAAAACCAATAAAAACCTATGAACAAAATTTTGCACATCAATGTAGGCGGTTATCCGTTTTCCATCGACGATACCGCTTTTGAAAAACTGGATCACTACCTTATTTCCCTGAAAAAGCATTTTGAGCGATCAGAAGGCTGTGACGAAATCATGCAGGATATTGAAACCCGCATAGCTGAAATATTCCAGGAGCGATTGGCCGGCAGGGGCATCGTCTCACTTTCACTGGTGGAACAGGCCATCAACATCATGGGCTCTCCGGAAGCTTTTGGTGCGGAGTGGTCTGCTGAATCAAGCGGAGGAGAAAAAGAACATACCACGACGAGCGATTGGGGCATCAAAACTGGAAAGCGACTGTTCCGCGATCCCCAGGATGCCAAAATCGCAGGAGTATGTGCCGGTGTAGCGCACTATTTCGGTATACAGGAAGTAGTATGGGTTCGTCTGGCCTTTGCCCTGGGAATCTTTGCAGGCGGTTTTACCATTCCACTCTACATCATCCTATGGGCAGCCACACGAGAAGCCAGCAGTCCCTCAGACAGACTTGCCATGAAAGGAGAACCCATCAACGTGCAGAACATTGCCCGCAAAGTGGAGGAGGAGATCGACAAGATCACGGACAATTTTGAAAGCTGGAGGGAAGAAAGACAAAATCGTAAAAAAAAATGGCGCGGGTAAGGGTGCGTTGTAGCTGGCCTCATCCATACAGATAAATAAAAAATAATTCTGACCCCTCAGCAGGCCGAACCACCTTAAATATTATCTGGTCCTTTTTGATCAGGGATTGAGTCTGCGGTTGGGTTGCTGCTGGATGGCACAATGCATTCCACCTCCTCTCCAGTTCAGGGGCAGTGCGTTCATGAAGATGATGCTTCTGTCCGGGAATGCCTCGCGAAAGATTTGTTTTACTGTTGATTCTTTAGCCTGGGAAGTGCCTGCATGCAGATAGGTAGGCAATAAGACCACTTTGTTTGTCACAAAATAATTCAGATAGCTTGCTGTTGCTAACCGGCTGAGTGAATCACCGGCTTTCCAGGGAGTGCCCGGTTTAAGGAGCCATTCCGGGATATTCAAAGTACCGTCCCATTGATCCTTTTCATTCAATTTGATACGGGTCACTATCGGGTTGGGCAGAGGGACCTTGATGATCGTGAAAGGCCTGCCATCCTGATCACGGGAGTGAAGAAGAATTTCATAATTTTTTTTCATCCTTTCGTGATTGATCCGGTTGATGGGATTCAGGTCTTTCTCTTCTTCCGGAACCCAGGCCAGCAAAATGGTATTCGGATCCGCAAAACGAATGTATTCGTCGGTATGTCCGCCGGTCCCAATGGCCACATAATCGTCGACGATGTTTTCTGCAACCAGGGGATCTTCAGCCAATCCATCTTGTACCCAAATCACATTTTTAACGTTCAGCACCTTTTTGAATTCTTCTTCGATCTGTTCTTTGCTTGCACCTTTGTTTCTACCCAGGGTCAGTGGCTCGTTGAGGATCAAGGTTCCTTTTCCATTGACTTCAAGCGAACCGCCTTCGATGTTTACCCAGGACTTGATGATCGGCACACCCAGAGATGCACCCATCAGGCTATCGACCTTTGACGTTTCACTGAATGGCAAAGTTTTGATCACGCTTTCGATCATGGCAGAATCCCCCTGATAGTATTCATCCAGCCATTTGTCGTATCCATAGCGGCTCCAACCAAAGTCCACGGCTGCCATTCCACCCTCCTTGTTGATCATAAAGGTGGCACCATGATCGCGGATCCAAAATTCACTGCCTTGCATGATTTGGAAATTGATCTTGCTGACATCGATGTAAACTGATTTGAGATAATCTCTGCACTCTTTCAGTGATGATTCAGATTGGGCTACAATATTGAGTCTCACATAGGGCAGTAATTCACGAATGATACCGGCTCTTACGGGTCTGAATGCAGAACTGTCATCGCTGGACATCCAGACGGCTTCCTGCTCTTCAAATTCTGCTGGAAGATAGAATTCAGCATTTTTGGAAAAGATCTTGTTCGTGATTTTGGACCCGAATTCAGCTGTCTGATTCTTAAAAAAAAACAAAAGAACCAACATCAAAAATACGCCGGTGAGGCGTTTTTGTCCTTTACTCATATTTTACCCTACTTTATTACCCCAAAGATAACACAGTTAGCATATTGATAAAAAAATATTTCCAAAGAGAGGGATGCAAGCTAAAATCATAAAATTTGTACTCAATATTATTTGAAAAAGAAAATTTTTCCTGAAATAAAAAAGCAAACACCCCCCGGTCAGATAGAAATCAGGATGGACAAGGAAAATATACTTGCCGGGAATGTCAGTATCTCAAGTTCCAATAAGGATTGCGCCGACCGGCTATGCACTGTTTTATATAACTTGCTTGAAGCTCAAACAGCTTTTTGTTATTGATCACCTTTTGCTTTTTTGATCTGACCGGTTGATTCACAGAGATCAAGGTGTCTGTTCTGATAGCCCGGGCTGCAATCAGACAGGATCCATTTTGTATATCCAGTTCCAGTACAGCCCCGGGCAGACCGCCATATCTTTCAGGCCCAATGGGGACAGGTATTTCCGTGCTGAACCAGGCCACGATACGGTGGTTGCGCACACTGTCATAAGTCTCGGCACTCATGCACAAATACCCCTGGACCTCTTTGATATCAGACAGAATTTTCCAACGGTACACCGGGATTTGATCCTCTACGCGGTAAACCCGGTCTGGGAGTTCGACAATATCCTGACAGGTACCCAGTTCCCGGTCTTCAAAAAAATACAATTCTTCATTGCGCCAGGACCATTGGCTGTTTTTTTCTTTTTGATCTCCTGACATCTGATATACTGACTTCTGACCATTCCACAAGAGTTCCATCTGTGTGGTGTATCCATCTTCCTTTCCCCATGTAAATTTGGTGCGATCTCTCTCCTCCTGGCTCAGATAACTGAGTTCATCGAGAATCTTTGTCCAATAAACAGTGCGGTCGTATTCAATTCTGCCAGAAAACGGTTGGCCATCTGCAGATGATATGCAAACAATAGAAATGAGTATGAACAGGACCCTATTACGCATTACATGTTTTGTTTGTTCAGACGGGTATCAATACCTTTGATGTTATAAGTAAAACTCAGCAGTCCATACCTGCGCAAGGTGGTGGTACGCGTCTCGGATACAACGTTGGAATTGGCGAACAGGTTGACACCCAGATTGCGGTTGAAAATATCATAAACACTGATGCGCAGCTCCCCGCGGTTGTTCTTCAGGAAAACCTTGTAAACAGAAGCATTCAGAATAGGGACATCTTGCCTGAAACCAAACTGATCATTGGTATAACGATCGTAATTAAAATTGGCACTGAGAAAAACGCCCCAGACCACACGTGCATTCAGACTGACGCTGTAGTTCTCATTCACGAGGACCTGATCCTGTGAAGTGTTGATGGAATACTGGGTATTGGTTTGACTGATGCGTGCGCTGGCAGTAGCATTCAAAAATTCGCTTGGAGTAAAATTAATCCTGAGGTTGGCGGAATTGTTGAATGAAAAAGTTTCATTTTCCACCAGGTTGACCAGGGCAAAGCTCCGACTAAGGTTGCTGCTACCCGATACATTGACCATCAGCTTGGTCTTAATGATGGGGAAACCATAATTGGTCCATAGGCCGATGTTGCTGCCTCCCTTATAATTGATGGTACGCGACTGGGTGATGAGGTTGCTGTCCACTATTTGCTCCTGTACGAATTGGTTTTGAGAAGCGTTGAAATTTAAATTGACATTGAAATTGATAAAACGTACGGGATTGTTTTTTCTGAATCCCAGATTGACACGATGATCGATCTGAGGAACGAGGTCCGGATTTCCCACCCGCAAGTACAGCGGATTGCTGTTATCCACTACCGGTTGTAAATCCTGTATTCGGGGTTCGCGGGCACTGACCGAATAATTGACGTTGAAATACTGATTTTTCCTGGCGCTGCTGTTGAAAGAAAAATTGGGAATCCAGTTGTAAAAATCGCGCTTGACATCTGACACTATACCACCCGTAACCGTCCCTTCGAGTGAAAACAATTGTCTGGCCAAACCCAGGGAAATATTGATGCCCTTGCTGGAATAACGAAGGGAAGTACCGAGTCTGTGCAACTGAACCAGGTTGTCGTAATACCTGGAAAGAAACGAGTTTCTGATCTGAAGCTCATTGGACAGGTCAAAAACATCGCGGTCTGCAGACTCCTGCCTTCTGACCAGGTTGTAAAAACTTTGCACAAAAAAATTCTTTCCCAGAGGCTCAACATGCAGTAAACTCGATTTCAGGATCAGGGCTCGGTTTTCGGTCTCGTTGATTTGTTGGATGTTGCTGATGGAATCCTGTGTACCGTCAGACAGGTAAAAAATATTTTCGGAATTCAATTCATTTTCCGCATGACTGCCATTGCCCAAAACATTCCCGCTGATGGCAGAGCTTCTCCCGGTTTTGCGGTACTTTTTCCTGAAAATAAAAGAAGCATTTCCGCTGTTTTGCAAACTCCGCCCGAGATTATCAAAACGCGATTCATTGGATAAATTAGCGCCATCCCGAAAATACCGATAGCTTCCATCGTTGAATAAATTCCTGGAAGAATTCCTGCCCTGAATACTCAGCACGAAGCTGTGCAGGCTGTCAAACTTATGTTCGATTCTGGCCTGGGCCTGATGTCCTCTCTGTATCTGTGTACGGCGTGTAGTATCGCGGTTTGTATAATAAAGATCAGGCAGGAAGTTCTCCTGATTTCGCGTAGCTTCTGCAAACAATTCGTTGTAATTAGCAAAGTAAACGCCGTTGATCTCTGTATTTTTATTGAAGTGAGAATAATTCAATCCTCCGGAACCATTGAGGGGAAGTCCTGACTGGCGGTTTCCGAAAAAATTACTTTGCAAAGAACCATCGTCATCGTTGAAATAAATAAAATATTCGCCCCCGCCACCAAAGCCGAAATCCGTTTCGTCATTCCAGTTGAAAGACTGGCTTCCCCTGAAATCCTGATAATCATCCCAGCTGAGTCCATTTCGTCCCGTGTTGTTGCCCGAACCAATCATACTCAGTTGCTGTGCTTCGCTGAAGCGGTTGTAATTGCCTTTGAGTTCTGCCCGTTCCGAGCTTCCCGCTCCGGCGATCACTTTGCCAAACGCCCCTTTTTTGAATTCATCCTTCAGGGTGAGGTTCATGGCTTTTTCAGGAGGAGCAGATGAAGCTCCTGTCAGTTTTTTTTCTTCCGTTTCATCGTTGTACAACTGGACTTTGCTGATCCCATTGGCAGGTAGGTTCTTGGTGGCAGCCTTGGGGTCTCCGCCGAAAAACCTCCTCCCATCGACGGTCACTTTCCGTATCTCCTGTCCTTCTGTGGAGATCGTTCCATCCTGTCCGACTTCTATTCCGGGCAACCTCCGCAACAGGTCTTCCACAGTAGAACCTTCCGGCACCTTAAATTTGGAGGCATCGTATTCGATGGTATCGCCACGAATGGTCATGGGGGCTTTGGCGGTTTTGATCACCACTTCAAATAGCTCCCGGGAAATTTCTTTTAATACGACCTGGCCCAGATCCCTGGCAGTTTCGGCCGCATTCAGATCCACGGGCAAAATAGAGGGCAGAAATCCGACATAGCTGATTTTTACAAGGTAACTCCCTGGCTTCAACTTGGCTACCGTAAAAATACCTTTGTCATTGGCCTGAGCGAATGTGACCAGAGTGGAATCCTGGGGTGTCATGACGATGACCGAGGCCAATGCCAGGGGCGCCATGGAGCTGTCCACAGCCTGACCCGATAGGGAACAAAACCCCGTCTGGGCATGCATCCACTTGGGAAACAGGCATATAATCAGTAGAATCCAAACGGAAATTCCGGTTTTCATTCGTTGAGTTTGAAGGCCCGGTAAGGGGCATAAAGAATATAACGATGAAGAAGTCTGAATGCTGATGTGGTACAAAGATTTTTTTTAAAAAACTCTGAAAGCTCTACACTTTAACTCTCGAAGCCATCCAAATCTACTGTCTCATCAGTTTCCTGAAATTCAGGATCTTCTCGGGCGTCATGGGTACATTGATCCTGCGGCGCACCGAAGCAGGAATTTTCTGCATCAGATCTGTGGCGGGATTGATCCTGAAGGGGATCAGGTTGAAGAACACCTCCAGTTCGAAACGCCCTTCCAGCTTGCTGTTTCCATTGAGTCTGATGATTTCGTCCAGCAAGCGGTCATCCCAAAAATGATTCCCTGCGTTCATAAATCTGTAGAGTGCTTCCAGATCGGCGTTCTCCTTTTCCTGCTGCAAAAAACGGATCGCACAGGCATTGAAGGTCTGGAAATTGCACAAAGGCGACAGCAGTTCCACCTTTTGATCTTCCTTAAACCAGGATTTGCGGATCATCCAGTCACACAGAATGCCCGCACAAGCTTCATTCTCGTACACACTGACCGACTGGATCACTCCCTCCAACAACCCGGCCTGCGCGATGAGATCCAGATACTGCTCCCAAGCAGGATGTTGAAAAATAAGATCGGGTGGCATGAGTCTCAGTGAATCGGCCGGCGACAGAGGTTTACCGGATTTGCGCAAGGAAGGAAGTCCCAGCATCATGGGATCCCTGGCTGTTCTGAATTGGGCCAGCCTCTCTCCCGGCAATCCACTGTACCGGCTGTCTTCCATCAGAAAAGGCCAGGCCAGATGAGCCCATTTGGAAGGCAAGGCGGCGATCAGCCAGTCAGAGTCCAGTTGAGCAGCAGCGGCATAATGGAACAAGGAGGTCCAGAGCTTTTCAAATTCCCGCGGAGGAAGTGAATCTTTGCAGTCCAGCAAGGCTCGTGCAGCCCGACCCGAATCCCGGATCATCCATTGGCGCAGGCAAAACATCCGGGCATGCGGATCCTGAAATGAAAATGCCTTTTCCTCAGATTCGGAGAGGATCCAATGCCAATCGGGGTTTTCACGGCATAGCCATTGACCGGCAGCACCCAATACTTTTTGCAGTGTAAGCGTGGTCTTGTATGGCAATTTAGTGGCATCCATGCTGAGGGGAACGAGATTGGCAGGCAATTCAAGGCCTTTCCTCCCCAGGATGACCCAATATTCAAACAGGATCTCCGCATAGCCGGCACTCAGGAAGGCTCTCATGAGGTCCTCGAGTGGCAGGGAGACCCGGGATTCCGGAATGCTTTTGAATACTGACACATCCAGATTGGGAAAAGCTCCGGCCTTATCTCCCAGGTAGGCTTCCAAAAGCCGGTAGGCCCATAATTCCGCCTCGGGATCCCCCTGAAGGATCCGCTCCCGCAGGCCGGGATTTTGGAGTAAAGGAGGGACAGAATTCTTTTTAATCATCATTAACAAAATATAGGGAGAATCAACTCCGGGATTATTTGGCCAAAGGGGGCAGCGGGTTTATCTTTGCGCCCGAATTCAAACACTTTACATTTTTTATTCATTCATATGGCAAATATCGGTCGCGTCAGTCAAATCATCGGTCCAGTTGTGGACGTATCATTCTCAGGGGAAGGATCCAAGCTTCCGGAAATCTACAATGCGCTCTGCATCAAGAGAGAAGGTAAGGAAGATCTCATTCTGGAAGTCCAGCAACACCTGGGAGAAGACAGCGTGCGCACGGTAGCCATGGATTCAACGGATGGTCTTACGCGCGGTGCGGAAGCCATCGACCTGGGAGAAACCATTGCCATGCCGGTCGGAGATGACATCAAGGGTCGTTTGTTCAACGTAGTCGGCCAAGCCATCGATGGTCTGGGCGAGGTTTCCAGAAAAAACACTTATTCCATCCATAAAAAACCACCAACCTACGAGGATCTTTCTACCGAAAACGATGTGCTTTTCACTGGTATCAAAGTGATTGACCTGATCGAGCCTTATTCCAAAGGAGGAAAGATCGGACTCTTCGGTGGAGCCGGTGTGGGTAAAACCGTATTGATCCAGGAGTTGATCAACAACATCGCAAAAGGATACGGAGGTTTGTCCGTATTTGCAGGTGTGGGTGAGCGTACCCGCGAAGGAAATGACCTTCTGCGAGAAATGATCGAGGCAGGTATCATCAAATATGGAGACAAGTTCAAGCATTCCATGGAAGAAGGAGGTTGGGACCTTTCAGCTGTGAACAAAGAAGAGCTGATGGATTCCAAGGCTACCTTTATCTTCGGCCAGATGAACGAACCCCCCGGAGCCCGTGCACGTGTGGCCCTTTCCGGACTGACTATTGCTGAATATTTCCGCGACGGGGATCTCAACGACCCTGCAGGCGGCAAGGATATCCTTTTCTTTATCGACAACATTTTCCGTTTCACCCAGGCCGGATCAGAAGTATCGGCCCTTTTGGGACGTATGCCTTCCGCGGTGGGTTACCAGCCTACCCTGGCTACTGAGATGGGTCTGATGCAGGAGCGCATCACTTCCACCAAAAGAGGTTCCATCACATCCGTACAGGCCGTTTACGTACCTGCGGATGACCTGACGGACCCTGCGCCTGCTACTACTTTTGCCCACCTGGATGCCACCACGGTATTGAGCCGTAAGATCGCATCCCTGGGTATCTATCCGGCTGTGGATCCTCTGGATTCCACCTCCAGGATCCTGGATCCGCTCATCATAGGAGAGTTGCACTACAACACCGCTCAGCGTGTGAAAAACATTCTGCAGCGATATAATGAATTGCTGGATATCATCGCCATCCTCGGTATGGAAGAATTGTCAGAAGAGGACAAGCTGGTCGTACACCGCGCCAGAAGGGTTCAGAGATTCCTTTCACAGCCCTTCCACGTGGCAGAGCAGTTTACCGGTATCAAAGGAGTGTTCGTACCGATTGAAGAGACCATACGTGGTTTCAACATGATCATGGACGGAGAGGTGGATGAATATCCGGAAGCAGCCTTCAACCTGGTTGGCACGATCGATGAAGCCATCGAAAAAGGAAAGAAATTACTTGCTGAAGCAAATAATTGATCTCATGCACGTAACCATTCTTACACCGGAAACCCAGTTATTTGAAGGAGAGGCCCGCGCCATTGTGATGCCGGGACTGGACGGCAAGTTTGAGGTTTTGGACAGACACGCACCCCTTATCTCAGCACTGACGAAAGGTAAGATCGTTCTGACCGACCTGAAAGGGGAAAAACACCAGTTTGCGATCCAGAATGGATTTGCCGAAATACTTAAAAACGAAGCCAGTATCCTGGTCCGGGTTTAATACCGCAGCGGAGCTTTCACTTTGATTTTTCCTGCCTGTTGGGCAATCCTGTCATTCCGGTGGTGATCCGGACGGAACTCAAAACCTGTAATTCAATACCAGGTTGTAAAGAACCATATTTACTTTATTGATGATGAATTTGGGCTGATCATAGGTCTCCCCTGCAGCGGATTTGGCGACGACGAGAAGCTGTGCGTCCATGCCTTTGAAAAATCCCTGAAACCGATACCGGATGTCGAGGTTGGCCTGTGTGTAGGAAGGCATACCGTATTTATTCAATCTGGTATTTTTTACATCGGGTAGATCGAAATATCCTCCAGCCAGGGATATGGACAAGGGGAAGGTTCTGAAAGAATACTGCACTTTTGCGGTCAGGGCGTGGACATCGCCAAAGCCTTCATTTCTTTCGCGCGGAAGGAAGGTAAAAAAAGGATCCCGGCCCCATTCCCGGGGAAATAAATACCTGCCGTCATCCGTGATCCTGTTGTAGTTCAGGCTTAAATCCCAATTCTTATTTTGCCAGCCGGTGCGGGCGCCAAAACTCATGGCTCTGGCACCGGGGCGAATATAGGTCTTCCGGAGGTCTTCATTTCCGCCCTCTGCTACTGCATCCTGACGAATCATCTGCCATCCGGCTGTCCATTTGGACTCCTTGCCGACGGGTTTGATCGCATCGACCTGGATCATCGCCGTATTGAGTATGTTATCGATCAGGTAATCCCAGATCTGCAGTTTTAAATATCGGTTGGGTTTGATGTGAAGGCCCAGCACTCCAATGCCCCCTGACTCGAGTTGGCCCGGATAGGCTGACTTTGCACCCGCTTCATCCACGCCTGAAGGATAAACACCGATCGATTCCTCCACGCCATACCAGCGCACGGTCCCCCTTGGAGACATCGCATAGAGGAATCCACCTTCCAGGCTGAATTTTTTCCATTCGCCTATATCAAACCAGATGCCTTCCACTCCTGTGGGACGCATGCGACCGTCCTGCAGATTGATGAAGGGTGTATTGAGTAGTTGCCGACCAAAGATGAGCGAGGATTTGCTTCTCTGGTATTTCACATACAATTCTTCCAGTCGGTCCAGATTCTTGCGGTTGGAAGGATTCTGGATATCAAACAGACCGATTTCATAACGATTGGCCTGGCCGCTGGCAGAATCTGCTTTTGTGAGATCTGAGGAAGCGATGTTGAAATAATAAAATCCGCTCACCGCAAACTGAAAACCATAAAAGGGCGCTGTCTCAAAACGCAATCCTCCTCCTGCTGCAAGGGCATAATAATCGGTCAGTCCGTGCTCGTTGTCGGTGGACATAAAATAATAACGAAAATGACCATTGGCCCTGCCTCTCTGAAAATAACTCTGCAAAAAAGAACTGTCCTGAGCCGGTAGTGAGAATCCCTTCCAGATGGATGGCTTTTCATTCAGTTCCTGATGCTGCGCGGATACACTTTTTGACAACAGCGACACTGCAAAAAAAGTCCAGGTTAAGATGAAGACTGACTTAATTCTCATGAGTGGAAAAAAAATACTTTGAAGAGACATATGCTATTTCTGACTTAAAGGTTCTGGAGTATTCGTGCAGAACATTTGGAATCCGATCAAGACTGCAGTCCTGATCAGGAAAGTCTGAATCTTACTTTTTAAAACTAATGAAACCGGATCCTATATAACTCAGACCGGATAATCAGAATCCAGCTTTGATGTACTGCCATCCTTCCTCCTGACGGCTAACAATGTGCATGATTCCATAGGGTACTGTACCGGCAGAAGACAACAGTTGATCTTTGCTTACCTGGCGCTCCTTCAGAGAAAATTCGCAGGCTTTAAATGCGATCCCTTTACCGGACAATTCGGCCACCTTCTGGCCCACGATTGATTTATCCCGATGCAGCATGTCCAGTCCAGGTCCATGACAGATCACTTCCATACGAGTATCCGGTGAGACCGCAGTGATGTTGTTAAGCTGCTTCATGAGTGCTTTATGTGCCAGTGTATCTCCGGAAGTCAGCTGAAAAACAATTTTAAAGGATTTATACTGAGGACTGATGGAGACCTGTGCAGATGAATGAAAGGGTGAGAAAAAAGAGTAAATAGCAACAAGAAAATAAAAAAAATATCTCATGATGAAAAAAATTGATTTGTATTATCTGAATTCATAATCGACACCCCATACCTGAGTGAGCAGGGTTTCGGGTGCATCCAGGGCCACAGCATTCTTATGCGGAACAGGAGATACCGGAGAGTTGGCCGCCAGGTAATCCAGCATCGTGCGGTGTAAGGTATGAGGGGTTGTGCGAGGTTTTTTTACACCCTTGATGCGACACAACATATCTGCGGGATCTCCGTCTCTTTCGCAGGCGCAAACCTTGTAGATTTTATCGGGATCCAAAGGAGCATTTCCGATCATGACTTCCCTGACCCTTTTTCCTTTTTCACCAAAGGCCAGAAACTTCACCTTCATGCCCTGGAATTTGACAACCCATCCCCCAAAACGCTCGGAAGCATTTTTGGCAAAAACATTGTTCAATTCTTTCTCCAGCCAGTCCATCAATTGCTTTCCTGTCACTTCGCCGGTTCTTACGGCACTTTCGACGGGAAGCATGTCGTAAATGTAACCGTGGGTGATGGGCACGTTGCCGGTCTGGTCCCGGGTCACTCTCGGAGGACAAAAACGAAATCCATTGGACAAAACGATATCGACCTCCGGATTGCGCCATTGCAGGGCATCGAGGACCAGGGTATCGATGGTGTTTTCAATGACAAAATAACGATACAGAGGCTCCTTGCTGTAGCCCACCACCTGGTGTATATCCTTTTGAAAGGGTCCTTCCTTTGCGGCAATCAAAGCACTGACGGCCTTGTCTGCCTTGTATTTTTGAGCATCTATTTCTATCAGTTCATACTGGTCTCCGACAATTTTTCCATTGCGAATGGTCAGTTGCAATTTACCTATAAAAGATCCGAATGCGCCGGGTTCCACAACCTTCGCGTATTTGCACTGGATGGGTTTGCGCACGCGTTCGTGTGTATCGCCTCCGAAAATATAATCCACACCCTTGCAATACTCCTGATTGGCCAGATGGATTTGCTGGGAGAGACCCAAATGTGAAAGCAGAATGACATAATCGCATCCTTCCTGATTGCGCAGCAGGTCCGTATAATATGCGAGGTTCTCTTCCGGTTGGGTATAGATAATGCCTTTGCTGTAATTGGGAGATTGGCGGATGGGTACCATTGGATCGGTATAAGCAACGAATCCAATTTTAATGCCTGACACACTCCAGACGTGGTAGGGTTGAAAAATGAGTTCCCCCTTTTTGCTTTCTCCCAGATCGTGGTACATATTGGCACAGATCTTGGGCGCTTGCAATGCTCCCAGCAATTTCTGCATGGCAGCTTTGGAATAGATCACTTCCCAGTTTCCGGGAATGTACAGATCGTAATTCATAGCATCCAAAAGAGGAACCATGGCTGCTCCGGTGGTCCTGACCGAAAGCTCGCTGCCCTGAAACATGTCTCCGGTATCAATGAGGAAAGTGTTGGGATTTTTTTTCCGCTCCCTCTTCAGATAGGTCGCCAAATGCGCATATCCGCCGGTCTTTCTGAATACCGATTTTCCGTTTTCCCAAAAGAGTTCGTCATGTGGGTGTACCTGACAATGAACATCCGTGGTCTGAAGGATATTGAGCACGAATGATCCGTCCTCATTTTTTTCAGGTTCCGATCCTTTGCTTTCGAATATTTCTGTTGCAAGGGCATTCGAAGGAAGCAAACCTGCAGCGGCTCCCGCCAAACCGATATTTCGTAAAAACTCTCTTCTCTTTTGGGACATTAGCTACTTTTTATAAAATTCCTGAATAGGTTTAAAGGGGCCAAATTTATGCTGCACTTCCGAAAAAGAATCCTTGTAAGGTCCAAAGGGATGGTCGACGGGTTTCTTCGAAATATCCGGCCAATCGAGCGGAGTCTTTTTATGAGGTCTTTTTTGTGAATTGATATAGGCAGCCACATCCCAGGCTTCCTCATCTGTGAGCTGGGGATTTTCGTAGGTGGCACCCAGTGGCATGTTGTACTTGACGTATCGGGCGAAATTACTTAAGCGAAACAATCCCGCTGCATCGTTGTAGCTGGCCGGTCCCCACAAGGGCGGATAAACATATTCGTTTCCATCTGCGAGCAAGGTCCCGGCTCCATTGGGCTGATGACAACTCACACATTTCTGGTCGTATACTTTTTTACCCAGAGCAGGATCTGCAGCGCGGTCCAGAAAAGCAAGGTCTTTTAAACCGGATCCCTCTGCTTTTGTGCCTTTGGGGACATTGCTGCCAATGAATTCTATGTAAGACCTGATGGCCTGCATTTCAGCGCTCTGGGTATCCAATGCCTTACCATTGAGGCTTCTTTCAAAACAGTCGTTTACGCGTTTGTAAATATCTTCCGTACTTCCGCTCCGTGCTCTGAATTTTGGATAAGTGGACGCCACGGATCCGTAGTTGTTGCCAAATACGCGTGTCCCCGCATCGAGGTGACAATTCTGGCAATTCATCCCATTGCTGATTTGCGCCACGGAACCTTTGGGTCCGAGGTAAACAGAAGTATGCTGGATCAGTTTTTTACCGTATTCCACTTTCTTCAATAAGTCGGCATCCACAATGGTCGACGTTTCGGGTGGAGACCAGAACAGACTGCCTGAATTGGCCGGTTCATTTTGCGAAGAACCGGTACGGATGGACATCGGTGTCTGGGGCAGTTGCTGTGGTGCAGTAGTCATCCACTTGGACAAGCGGTCTCCATACAGGAATAACAAGGGCATGGCAATGATCACCAGCACGAGAAAAAGGATCAGATAAAGCAATCTGCTGATGATCCGGTGTAACTCGCGGACGTACTGTGGAGCAGGTGTAAAATTATCCATCTGATTATTGAGGATCAGTGAGGTAATTTATTTTGAACCAGACCATAAAGGAAGGTGCCCAAAACTGCAAAAAGAAATACGATCAGCAAACTCAAATATCCATAACCAATGTTGACGACCATGGGTCCGGGACAGGCTCCACTCAGTGCCCAACCCAATCCAAAAATGGTTCCACCTGCCAGATAGCGCACTGTGGATTTATCTTTTGGATAAAAGAGAATGGGGTTGCCTGAAAAATCACGCAACTGATATTTTTTGATCAGAAAAACGCCAATCACGCCCAGGGTCACAGCCGTACCGATGATCCCATACATGTGGAATGCCTGAAAGCGAAACATCTCCTGGATGCGGTACCAGGACATGGCTTCAGACTTGGCCATGACGATGCCAAACAAAGTCCCCGCAAGAAGGAATTTTATTAACTTCATGTTTTAGAAATTCAGGGTTAAAAAATGAGTGGGAACAAAACGTGTGTCATCAGCAGACCTCCCAAAAAGAAGCCGACCACCGCGATGATGGATGGTATCTGCAAATTGGAAATGCCGCTGATGGCATGCCCCGATGTACAACCACCCGCATAGCGGGAACCAAATCCCACCATCAAACCACCGATGGCCAGTACCAGAAAGCCTTTTACACTGAATATGGAAGACATACTGAACAACTCTTCCGGCTGCATCCCCTGCGGAGGTGCAAATCCCATTGCTCCCAAATCCCGGATGGTGGAATCGGAAATCATGACCGGAGCACCGCTGGACAAAAATTCCTTGGAAATAAATCCGCCCAGGATAGCACCCAGCAGAAATACGAGATTCCAGGTCTGAGAACGCCAGTTGAAATCAAAAAATCTGGAAACTTTTCCTGCTCCTGCCATGGAACATATTGTTCGGAGGTTGGATGAAAAACCAAAAGACTGTCCGAAATACAACAGGATGAACATCACGGAGGCGATGATCATCCCGGAGAGCCACCAGGGCCAGGGTTGTTGAATAAATTCGATAAGAGTCATGATTGCTTTATTTCAGGTGAAAGGATATAATAGGCTTGAACATATGATTAATGAGTTTTTCCGTAGCGCTTCTGTGAAACCAGCCACCCTTGGCGTGCGTACCGATACAGACCAGATCCATCTGTGTCATCTGGTTGAAATGCGTGACGCCGCTTTCGATGTCGCTGTCCACCAGAACGTGGGGCTCGTAACCTCCAATGCCATTCGCACTTGCAAATTCAGCCATATGATTTTCGATCTCCCTCTTTTCCTGTGGATTGGAGGTTTTGGCGATCTGCAAAAAATGAACTTTTGTTTCAAATGCCTCTACCATCAATTTTAATATCCTCAGGTCCTGATTATGTGTTTCCTTGAAATTGTGAACCAGCAACACATTTTTAAATTCCAGATCGCTTCTGTCGCACATCAGGGATAATACTGGGACACGCGTGTGTCTCGCGATCATCTGGGTCTCGCTGCCGGATATTTTTTCTTTAAGACCCCAGGCTCCCTTGGTACCCATGGCAATCAGATCGAAGCCATTGGATTCGGCATACCGAACGATGGCGTCTGTGGTCTTGCCCAAGACCAGATCGGTGCGTATTTCCGGACCATAGGTTTTTTTGAGGTTTTCCAGATTTCTCAGAGCGATATCCCGCTGAGACTCTACATATCGCACGTCGATCTCGCCGCAGGTCTGGATACTCCCATCGGGATCCATGGTCACCGTATCCGGTACAGACAGCACGTGTAAAAAATGAACTTCAATAGGAATTTTCGCTCCGATTTTCCGAACCATGATGAAGGCAAACTCTGCCTGCACAGAGAAATCGGTTGGGATCAGAACTTTAATTTGATTTTGCATACGGGCAGATTTTTAAATAACCAGGTGTGCCGTAATATTTCTGGTACATCCTGAATCTGAAAGGTAATAATATTTAAAATCAGCTTACCATGAAAAATAAAAGACAAGGTGAAAGGATCACTTTATTTCGGTATATTGAATATCTTCATTGGTTTCCCTGTTCCTTTGATTTGGAGTGTAACAGCCGCTGCTGCCGCAGCAACCCATATTGAACACAGCCATGGCAGAGAAAATAAAAGCCAAAATACCCAGCATAATATCTGATCTTCCAATGGCTTCTGTCAATATAATGACACCGAGCGACAGTCTGAACAGGCGAAAAAAATCCCAAGAACTGAAATAAGAAATCACTGCATCTTTCATCCTGTAATTTAATTAATCGTTTTTGAATCGGAGGAACTAAAAATTAAAGTCCGGCTCATTGACCAGACTTTAATTTTTCTCTGACCTGATCGATGCCTCCGCCATCGGTCACGCCGCTGATCCCATTTTCCTCAAGCACCCTTTTAGCCAGAGCGCTTCGGTTCCCGCTTTGACAAAATACCAGGATTGACTTTTTGTCTTTAAACTCATTCAGCCTTTTCTGAATTTCGTGCAAAGGAATATTGACTGCTCCTTCTACGGATCCATTCTGAAATTCCTCTGCCGTCCTGACATCCACGACCATTTCCCTTTGGCTTTTCATCTCTGTGCAGGATGAAAATCCCAACCAGGTGGTCAGTGTAAAAAGTATCAATAGCGAGATGCCTTTTTTGAAATAAAGGGTCATAGCTGATCTCATTTCACCAAACGTGCTACATCCTCCCAGGTGCCTCCGTTGAAGACATTTTTAAATCCGTTTTGCTCGAGGATGGACTTGGCCTGTCCGGAGCGATTGCCGCTTCTGCAAAAAACAACAATGTTCTTCTTGTCTTTAAAGCGGGCCAGATTTTGCATCACCGCGTCCAGGGGAATATTCACAGCACCCTTGACGCTGCCGGAAGCAAACTCAGAAGGAGTGCGCACATCCACCAGAAAGGCGCCATCATTAATTACCTGAGAAAGGTCCAGGCCGGAACCAGTTTTACCGAAAATGTTTGAAAAAAAACTCATGATATTTTATGTTTTTATGTTTGAAAATAAATGGCTTGCGACAAGATAAAATCAATTCTTGCCTGCTGCGAACCACGTTGAATAATTAAATCTTCATCATTTTGCTCTGACAAACGTAATCTGTTTTGGGCAAGCCTGTCTCGGCGATGGCTTTGAACCCACCTTCCACTTCCGTGAAATTCCGGTAACCTCTGGACTGAAGAATACTGGCTGCGATCATGCTCCGGTATCCACCGGCGCAGTGCAGGAAGAAATGCTCAGAAGGATTGATGTCTTTGATCCACTCGTTGATGTAAGCGAGCGGCTTGTTGTAGGCTTCTTCTACGTGTTCGGCCTGGTATTCGCTTTCCTTGCGGATGTCCACGACCATGCTTTCGCCGATCTTTACTTCCTGGGCAAATTTGGCAGCCGGAATCCGGTTGACCGTGTCGACCTCCCTGCCTTCCTGCTTCCAGGCCTCAAAACCTCCCTTCAGATATCCAAGGACATTGTCAAATCCCACGCGACTGAGACGGATGACGGCTTCTTCTTCGACACCGGGTTCTGTCACCAGCAGGATGGGTTGCTGTACGTCCACGATCATGGCACCTACCCAGGGTGCAAAATCCCCCTTCAATCCGATGTTGATGGACTGAGGCACAAAGCCCTTCCAAAATTCGGCACTGTCCCGCGTGTCCAGGATGAGCGCGCCGGCTGATTCGGCCACTGCCTCGAATTCAGCAGGAGTCAGGGCGGTGGTACCGCGGTGGATGACATCTTCCACGCTGGCATATCCCTTTTTATTCATGGCCACGTTGGCGCCAAAGTATGCAGGCGGCGGCAACAATCCTTCTGTCACGGCTGCGATGAACGCTTCTTTGTTGGGTTGGTTGAGTGCATAGTTTACCTTCTTCTGATTGCCAAGGGTATCCACGGTCTCCTTCATCATATTTTTGCCACAGGCACTGCCGGCACCGTGTGCAGGATAGACAATCACATCGTCAGCAAGGGGCATGATCTTCGCATACAAACTCACATAGAGCAAACCGGCCAGTTGTTCCTGTGTCATGCTGGCTGCCTTTTGTGCCAGGTCCGGTCTGCCTACATCGCCCAGGAACAAGGTATCTCCTGAAAAAATCGCATGGTCCTTGCCGTTTTCGTCGATCAGCAGGAAGGTGGTACTCTCCATGGTGTGTCCGGGAGTATGAAGCACCTTGATCTTTACCTGTCCGAGCTCGAAAATCTGTCCATCCTGAGCAGAGATACACTCAAACTCACAGGCTGCGTTGGGTCCATAGACGATCGGCGCGCCGGTCTTGCGGCTAAGGTCGACGTGTCCGGAGACGAAATCCGCATGAAAGTGCGTCTCGAAGATGTACTTTAATTTCACCCCATCCTTGGCCAGACGGTCCAGATAAGGTTGAATCTCACGAAGCGGATCGATGATCGCAGCTTCTCCATTGGATACGATGTAATAAGCCCCCTGGGCCAGACATCCGGTATAAATCTGTTCTACTTTCATATTTTTAGTCATTATATCAATTTCAATGCAAAGTTAAAGATAGGAATTTTCAGGCCGTGTAACTCAAGTCACATTTGGGGGGGGCGGATGGCTCTTGGCTATTTGCATAAGCCTTGGCCCAGGCATAGGCCATAAGCTATAAGCCATTAGCCATCTGCCATAAGCTATAGGCAGTTATCATTGGCTTAGCTGATGGCGTAGGCATTGGCCTAAGCTTTGGCTATCTTCCATAAGCTATCCGCCATAAGCTATCCGCCATAATCCATTAGCCATATACTTTTACTTTGGCGTAGGCCTATTGCCTCGACGTAGGCTTTTCGCCATAAGCTATCTGCCATTTGCTATCTGCCATGTGCTCTGGCCTTGGCATTCGAATATTCTAATGTCAATTGGCTCATCTTGTTTGCAAAGGCTTAAGTAACTTATATTTATGTGTTGACAAGTTAAAATGCCTCAAGACTTGCCAATCCTTTAACAAAAAAGATATTTCAGCATCCAGTTCAGAGAATAAGACAAAAACCAATTGAAGAAAATATTTGGGAATCAATTCTCCATCCTATTCCCTATTCTTTATCGGATCAATTGTATTCTGTCAGAAAAAATCACCTTCCCAAAAGATGTTCTGACTTGTAATAAATACAATCCGTCTGGGCATTTAGGATCCAAATCAAAAAGATGTTGCTTTCCCAATTGGGCTCTGAAGGATCTACACATCATCATCTGACCAGAGGCATCTATCAATTCGAGCATTAGTTCTTCAGAACTGTCCCAACGATCCAATAAATTGAGAATTTGCCCTGCAGGATTGGGGAATATTTTGAATGCCTGGGTGTTGTCTTCAGGCTCCTCAGTCGATACTGCCGACTCACATCCCGGCACCAAGCAACCAAGTTGATCGACTTTAACGATCCATGGCTTGGAGCTATTGTCCCCAGGATACCAACTCATGCCTGTAAGGAAGTATCCTCCATCCCTTGCAGCCGTGATCATCCAAAATAATTCATTCTTGGGAGAATAATCGATGACGCGATACCACAACAATTCTCCCTCCTTAGAAACTTTGAATACAAGGCCATCATTACGTCTGTTACCACCAGTTGTATCAACAAAATTACCTGCACAAATAAAATCACCAAATACATTTCTGATGCAAAAACTAGGATTATGACTATACTCCCAAAAAGTTGTTTTTTCTGACAATATATTGCCATTATTGTCAAAATTTACCATTAGAAAACCATGATATTTTGGTTCCTGAAAAAAGTTAGGTAGTCTTCTACTCCCAACTGCAGTTAAAGTTCCGTTTGACTCCAAAAAAATGTTTCCTAACCATTCAGCATTTTCCGATTTTTGAAATGATTTCTTCCATACCAGCTTACCGGCAGTACTGATTTTTACCAAAAATTGATCATCATTAGTGGTATTATAATAAGTATACACCCCACATGCATAAATATTTCCATCGTCTGCTAATACCAAGTCTCTAAGCCCTTCCCATATTTCTGTATTATTATCATTAATGTCGAGCCTGTGCAAAACATTACCCATTCGGTCGATCCAGACTAGCACTGGCCAAGCATCAATTGTTGCACCACTCGGTCTAGTTGATTGTTCATAACCTAAAATAACAAATGTGTCTTGATTTAATTTTAGAATTTTTTCAATCCTGGAGGTATTCTGTTGGGTGTAAATTGTTTTTGTCCAAATTGAATCCAAATTCTTATCGAATTTTCCAAACCAATAATTATACTTAAAGGAATCTGGAACATACCGATAACCTGTCATCCAAATTGCATCAGTATCCTGTAAAATATTAGTTATTCGGAATGAATATATACTATCTATAAAAACGCTACGATTTAGAAATTTGCCATGCGGATCTAAAATGTTTACTGAACCGTATTCACCATTTGCATTTCTTAATGCAGTATTCGGAAAACAAATAATGCTGGTGTCTGTCTCAATCACATCTGCCTGATGCTGCAATCCCTCCACAAAAGCTTGAGAATGAGAAATAACAGTATTAAAATAATGCTGTGATTTTACTGTTTCTATGCTTAATAACAACAAAACAAATGTCCAATAAATATTCATGTTTTATACATTTTAAAACACTGGCCATGGGAGCCATGACCAGTGTTTCCTTTATTAATTAATATTTGACAAGTTTTTGAGGAGGAAATATTTTACTACTATCCACCAAATGCAAAGAATATACTCCTTGTGCCAGAGAACTCAGATCCAATTTAATTTGTGTTTGACCTATTTTTAATGCGATTTTTAAAAGTATCTTCCCATCAATAGAAGTCAAAAGTAAACTTCTTTCTCTAAAATTGTTAAAAGTAGGAATCTCAATCATTAGAAGATCTGATACAGGGTTAGGTTGAATTCTAAGAACAGTTTCTTTGTCTAAAATACCATTAATTTTCTTCTGACTGCGTTCAACCAGAGAACTGTCAGTTTCTACGAGAGCCGGGAAATTATAGCCGTATAATCCCATTAATATAGCTTGAGCCTGATACGCCCCCAAAGTTCTGTTCTCAGATAATACTTCGAGTGTATCGATTTCAGATGTCAATAATTCTGCCAGACTGCGGTCATCCATCAGAGTTGCTTTTACAACATTAAAAAAACGAACCATGTCTATCACTTCTGGATCAGACGCATTTAAATTACTAATTGTATCTTGAGCGTAAGTAAACTCACCTTCATTAAGCAAAATAAATGCAAGGTCAAAGCGGTAGCTAATGCCCGACTCACCTGCTAATATCTCTTTTACTGTAGTCATATCTTGTTCCATTATATAATGCCTGATCAAGTCATTGACCAATTCCTGTCTATGGGGGCTTGCCGGCATCTCAGGAAGTGCAGTAAGGTAGTCATCCGCATTGGCAGGATTTAAGTAAATGGATTCATCACAGCCCGTGTTAATAACAAATTCAGAACATTGCTGAACATCAACATTATTACTGTTACATTGTGGAAAATCTTGTTCTGAATTTTTATACCAATAGTCAAAAGTCAAAGTACTCCGAATGTGGTTAATCTGAGATTGTGGACAAGCGTCGTAAAAGAAGTTTTCAGGAACAAAATAACTCAAATTACAAATTCCCTGATCTGGAAAGACACCAAATGTAGAAGGGTTAATATTCCAAGCACGTATATTATCATCGTGTTCGTTACACCATAAGTTCATTCCTCCATTGTTACGCTGAGTTTGCTCTCCATACAACAAGGTATTAAAAGTATTTTTCTTGTGATGGGTGGCATCTGGACCTGTATTTTCATTAATGATACCATATGCCTGTGGTCCATAACTGGAACTTGCACCATTAAATTCATTGTTTTCAATTTTTATCTTAGTCGCACCACCATTATATATTGCGATGCCATCTGGCTTTGATCCAAGGCCTGGATGACTGGCATTTATAGTCATATTAAAAGTATTCTCATTGGCTATAATGTGGTTCGATCCACCAGTAAAACGAATAGCAATTGAATTGTCACTGAAATTATTCGCTCCTGATACATAGATAAATTTGGTAGGATCTGCAGCTGAGATAGCAAATATACCAGTTTGTAATCCAGTCATTTCACAACCGCCTGTATATTGATAAGCAGAATTGTAGCTATTAATGCCTTTACCTTTCCAGCCTTTAGGAACAGAAGAAGTATTGGTCCAAGTACAACCATCAAATACCATTCCAGTCGCGGAATTAGCAGTTACAAATTCTTTGGTACACATACCTGTCAGGACCAAATCAGAACTTGGTGGAAAATTAACAAAATGCCTGTAGGATGGATCTTTTAGAAATCCTGCACTCACAAAATCAATTCCTGCGACGGTCGAAGCATTGGAAGTGCATGGAGCAAAATGTATGCACCTGCGACAATCTAAAATAGTGCCTGATGTTGCGCTAATAGTGCCGCCTCCATCAGCCTCGGTAGGATTAAAAGTACCTGATGCACTGAAACTCCCACTCCCTGCCAAAATACCAATTTTCGCATCCTGAATAATGGCACCATTGGCTTGAAAAACCTGACCACCATTTTGTAATTCCATTCCATCCCACATCCAGTCTTTACCACAAGCATATACTCCTTTTAAGGTACAGTTGTCTAGTCTCAATTTGCCACCAGATTTTACAACTATCCGACCTGTTTTTACAGTAGAACCATTGGTACTGAGAATATCTAAATCGTTGGTCTCCCAACTAGCACCAAACTGTACCACTGCCGCTGAATTTATAATCAACACACCCCCACTTTCTATGGTTACGGTGCCCTTGATAGATCTACTGGTATTCCATACTGTATTAGGGGAACTTATGGTAATATTATCAGAAGAAGTATAACTAAATGATGAGAGGCAATCACTAGAAAGAACCTGCACAAAATAGTCCTCCTCATTAACATTAGCATCACCGCCAATGATTAATTCATCATTGCAATCAAATGCCATATCAAAACCACAATCAGTTTCCCACGTTGCGTTGCCTGGCTTGTTTACTGTCTTTGTGTAGAGTATTGCTCCTTCATCGTCTGTTTTAACAACTTGAGTTTTACTAGACAATCGTCCATTGATAACCTGTGCCGTGCTGCCTAAAACATAGTAAGAACCATCTTTAATTTCAAGATCGCAATAAAAAGCATCCCCTTCAAAGAGACCCACATTTTCGCCAAAATATACATCCCCATCATCTATTTCCATTTTAATAAGAACGCCATCGATCATTCTGTAAGTATCATCACCATCGAGATTTAGTCCACAAGTCCCTTGGCTGAAAGTTGTCCCAAACCAATCATATTCTGCACTGATAACAAAGTAATCTCCGTCTTGGATTATATCTCTTGCCAATTGATCTGTACCCTCATAATTTTGATTCAAACATGAATTATATTCATTACCTGAATTAATATCAACATATCCAAAATCTTGAGTTATTCCAGATTCATTACCCGTTTCACCTAACTCTTGCTTCCACACTAAATCACCATCTGCATCTATCGTAACGATTAAAGCATTGTGAACTGAAGAGCTTGTTGTTTCTAATATTCGTCCTACTAAAGCGTATTTAATTGTGTTGTGTCCTTCCACCAAAATACCATTCAGCCCTCTTGAATCCCTGGAATCATTCAATTCGAAGTAACCCCCATTTCCAAAACTTTGATCTGGATCTCCCTGAGCATCTAACTTTGTAAAAATTGCTTTTTCATTATTTCCATCGACTGGATTTTTACTTCCAATTCCTATAATACCTATTAGATCTCCTGAACCATCTCTAATTGGTTTAACTTCATTTAGTCGTGAATTAAATGAATTTGAAAAAATGGCTATTGGATAATATGTTGAACCAGTATAAATAATTGGATCGCCATTGGAGCTTAGAACTTTATTTAATATCATTTTTCTATTGGAAGAACCGCACTCAGCTTGTTCACCCGCGGCAATGATAACCTCACCATCTTCTATTAGACTATTGAATGTTCCATTACCAGTAAAATTTAAAACTGTATAATTCCTTTCCCAAACCAATTGATTCGTTATGCTATTGATCTTTCCCATGACAGGATACCTCTTGATAACATTTCCATTTTGGTCTTTGGCTTCAGAATATCCCGCAAAATAATAATGGACGCTATCATCAGAAGCTATGATCGAGTAAATCCAATCACAGGAAGGCGTATTCGATGAATTGAAAGTCAGAATCTTTTTTGTGACTGGTTGTGAATTAAGATTAAAAATAAAAAATAAATACAATATAGATATGGAATTCAAAGTTTTAATTCGCCCATTTTTTATTAGAAACAATTTTGGAATTGTCACCACCTTTAGGAAATAAATCAATTCATATCCTAATCTGGTAAAAAATGATACACCTTGAATTACTTTAATAAATGTATTTATTAAAAAACTGATTGCTGATTGCTGATTGCTGATTGCTGATTGCTGAAAAATTACCTGAGTTTTTCATAAAATGGCAGTTTTGAAGATGAAAAAATAGCATTGGATTTCACCTGAATTCAGGATCCAATACATGCACGATTGGTTAAAAGATCCGTACAGCCTGATTACAGTCCGTGCGCGCTTACGGGGAGTAATGGCACCGTGCGGGAAGTGAATAAGTATGATTTTAGCTCACTTGCAGCAGGAAATCTGCCATAGGCAGGTGAGCTGAAAAATCATTTTATTCCTATGCAATATAGTGAAGGTGATACATCTGCAAAATACCCATAAATAGGTAATTTATATATTATTATAATTTATTGTCTGTTATTAATTTACTACGTATACTTTATGTATTATAATAATATTTAATATAAAATTTACTGTTAATTATTTCCGAACAAGATTTGATCTATCAGCTTTTTCAGGCTCAGAGATATTGGTTTGCTTTGGTATTTGCCCAGGCTTCCACCACGGCATAGGCATTTTACCACCTGCTATAAGCTTTATGCCATAGGCTTTTACTTTGGCGTAGGCCAATTACCTCGACGTAGGCTTTTCGCCATAAGCTATCTGCCATAAGCTTTGGCCTTGGCATTGGCTATTATCCCAAGAGTGAGCAGGAATTATCGCTTATACAAAAATCAATGAAACAAGGTCTCCCTCAGGATGATGTAGATGCCCATTACCAGGACAAACCAACCGAAGGCAGGTTTCAGTTTGGCACCATCGATTCTTTTCGACAGGGCGGTCCCGATAAAGATGCCCGATATGGAAAAGGCGGTTACGATGAAGAGAAACTTCCAATCTATGAGGGTCTCTCCCCCTTCGCCAAAAAAACCGATGAGTGATTTGGCAGCGATGATCACCAAGGATGTACCTACGGCCTGCTTCATGGGCAATTTGCTGAGGACCACCAAAGCCGGTATGATGAGGAATCCGCCTCCGGCACCCACCAGTCCAGTCAATACGCCCACCACGGCTCCTTCTGCCAGGATCAGGGGATAGTTGAAAGTACGGACCTGGGACTCGGTCTCTGCAGCACCGTTCTTGCTTTTTTTGATCATGCTGTAGGAGGCTGCCACCATGAGTACAGCGAAGAGCAGGAGCAGGAAAATGCTCTTGGTCATCACAAAGCTTCCGATTGAAATGAACTCAGAAGGAAGCGCTGGCACCAGCCAGGCGCGCGTAGCGAAAACCGCGATGATGGACGGTATGCCAAAAATAATGGCCGTGCGCGTGTCCACCAGTCCTTTTCTGAAATAATCTCCGGAACCGACCGCACTGGTGAGGCCGACGATGAACAGGGAATAGGCCGTAGCCGTGACAGCATCGACGTGAAAGAGGTACACCAGTACCGGGACGGTGAGAATACTGCCACCCCCACCAATAAGGCCCAGTGAAACACCAATCAGAATGGAAGCAAAGTAGCCCAGGATCTCCATTTTTTAAATTTGACTGCGAAGGTAGGACATTCACAGACCTGGGCGTGCAACTTAAGTCACAAAGGAGAAAGGAGGCCGAACCGGCATAATACCGCTTATCGACTCAGGATCAGTTCTTCTACCGTTTTGCGGTTGCGGGGAGTCAGTTCGCGACCCTGGTAGGGTTCTTCGAGTTTTTCAGGGGCATCGAGATAACCCAGTGCGATGGTCACCATGGGTTTGATGTCTTCGGGCAGACCAAATTTTTCAGTCAGCGTTGCCTTATCAAATCCGGCCATAGGATGGGATGCGATGCCCATATGCGTGGCCTGCAGGAGCAAGGTGGCATTGGCCATCCCCAGGTCGTGCATGGCATTGAAATTATCCTTTCCCGTTTTTTCAAATTTGGTGTGGATCAGGGTGACGACAAAAGCCGCTGCGTTTTTACACCAGGGCCGGTTGCCTTCCATCAGACAGTCGTACACCTTCTGGTAATAGTCTGTGCCGCGGGCCGCCAGGATAAACCTCCAGGGCTGCTCGTTGTTGGCGCTGGCCGCCCAGGAAGCGGATTCGATTAGGGTATGCAGCTGGTCCTGGGTCAGGTCCTGATCTGCTTTAAAACTGCGCGCACTCCATCTATGACGCACCAGGTCCATGATGGGAAAACGGGTTTCCGGTATTTTGATATGATTCATATGCTCTTTTTAAATTTTCATGGGGACTTCCATCAGCAGGATCTCGGTCGCCCGATCGGCCCGGATGGAGATCTGATCCGTACCCCAAACACCCAAACCATCCCGTTGGTTGAGTGCGGTGCCATCGACCGTCACCTCGCCACCGATCACAAAGGCATAGACTCCGTTTCCGCTTTTCCGGAGTTTGTACTCGAGCGATACGCCCGCATCCAGCCTGCCCATGTGAAACCAGGCATCCTGGTGGATCCACACGCCCTCGTCATCAGGGTTTGGAGACAGGATCTGTATGAGGCTGTTGGGTTTGCTGTCCAGCTCCAGCCGGATCTGGTCATAACGGGGGTTTACATTTCGTTTGTTGGGAAACAGCCAGATCTGAAGGAAAGAACCGGGCTCAGAGCTGCTGTGGTTGTACTCGCTGTGGGTGATGCCCGATCCCGCGCTCATGACCTGGATCTCTCCGGCCCGGATCACGGCTTTGTTGCCCATGCTGTCCTTATGCTCGAGTGCACCGGAAAGCGGTATGGAGATGATCTCCATGTTGTCGTGCGGATGGGTGCCAAAACCGGTACCGGGGGCGATGGTGTCGTCGTTGAGTACACGCAAAACACCGAAGTGCATGCGCTCCGGATTGTAGTAGTTGGCAAAACTGAAACTGTGATGTGAATCCAGCCAGCCATGGTGGGCATGGCCCCGGGTGTTTGCTTTGTGTAAAACCTGATTGGACATGATCTTTGAATTTGTATGGGGAAGGTGATTGAATCCTATGACGGGCAAAGGCCTGAGTTCATCAATATCGTTTTCTGTGATGGCAGACCAGGCTGATCCGGTGGACAGCAGACTGGTGCCCAAGATCGATTTTCTGATAAAATCCTTGCGTTTCATATCAGCATAATGCGTCCGGTAGTCAGGAGGTTCCTGTGGCCTGACTTTTGATAATCCGGTTTAAGAAATGAGGCCGGTTTCAGAATGGCTTCTCGATTCGATCGTAGAAACCTCCATAGGTCACAGTCTTGACTCCTTCCTCTCTGAAAAAATCACCCGGAAATCCGAGCTCGATTTTACTTACTGCATCCAGCCTGTTGAGCTGGTCTGCATTCAGTACGAGTTCCAGGGACTTCAGGTTTTCATCGAGCTGTTCCAGCCTGGTTGCACCCACGATCGGGATGCAGGATATGCCCTGTTGTCTGACCCAGCTCAGGGCCACGTGAGATTCGGGCACGCCCAGTTCTCCCGCAATGTTCATCACTTCGCGGGTGATGCGCTCTGCGCGTTCGTTGAGGCGGGTGCTGCCTTCTTTGATCCTGCCCCGGTCTCCCTTCAGGTATTTTCCGGTCAGGGCGCCTCCTGCCAGAGGGGCCCAGGGCATGAGGGTCATGCCGTAATTTTTGGCCATGGGAATGAGTTCGCGCTCGGGCGTCCGCTGCAGTAAACTGTATTCTACCTGCAGGCTGATGAACGAACTCCATCCACGCCATTCTGCCAGGGTCTGTGCTCTGGAAATGATCCAGGCCGGTGTATCGCTGATGCCAATGTAATGGACCTTGCCTTGTGAGATCAGATGCTCCAGTCCCGCCATGACCTCTTCGATGGGCGTCAGCTGATCCCAGATGTGCAGGTACAACAGGTCGATGTAGTCGGTCTGTAGTCTTTTCAGACTCGATTCCACGCTGCGGATCATATTCTTGCGGTTGTTGCCGGATGCATTCACATTCGTCGTGTTGTCGTGCAAAGAATATTTGGTAGCCAGGACGAAGTGGTCGCGGTCTCTGAGCATAAACTCCCCTATGATCTTCTCGCTGCTGCCCTCGGTATAGCGGTTGGCGGTATCGATGAAGTTTCCTCCCGCGTCAGTAAATTTTTCCAAGATGCGGAAGCTGGCATCCCGTTCAACGCCCCAGCCCCATTCGGTACCGAATCCCATGGTACCCAAACAGAGCGGAGAAACCTTGAGGCCGCTCTTTCCCAAAAGTTTGTATTTCATGTAAATGAATTTGTCTTTGGGAGCAACAGCGGATCTGTCAAATGGTTGGTCCTGCTCAGGGAAGCGGTCATTTTGTATCTTGCAGGCCATGTCCTTTGACAAACACAAGACCGGCCTCCTGATCGCAGTACTTCTCGCATGTTACTTCTTTTGGAATCCCTGGAAGGCTGCTGACATAACGCAGATCACCATTTGTCTGGCATTGTTTATGATCTCCTTCTGGATCCTGGAGATCGTGCCGCTGGCCGTGACGGCCCTGAGCCCGCTGGTCCTGTTTCCGCTGTCCGGAGTGTCCGATATTGGCAGCACTGCACGCCATTATGCCGATCCGATCATTTTCCTGTTCATGGGTGGCTTTTTCATTGCCTTGGCCATTGAAAAATGGAATTTGCACCGCCGCATGGCCCTCACCATACTTAGCATCACGGGCAGCAATGGCAACCAGATCCTGCTTGGATTTATGCTTTCCACCTTTTCCATCAGCATGTGGCTGAGCAATACGGCCACGACTATGATGATGTTGCCCATCGTCCTTTCCGTACTTTCCGTACTCGAAAAGAGCAATCCCGGAAAATCCATAGACCGGTTCAGCATTTCTGCCCTGCTCGGTACCGCCTATGCATCCAACATCGGTGGACTGGCTACGATCATCGGCACACCACCCAATGTGGCCTTTGTGGCCTACGCGCGCGAGCAACTGGGTATGGAGATTTCATTTTTTCAATGGATGCTCATCTGTACCCCTATCGCGCTCCTCCTCCTGGGTGCGATTTATTGGGTCTTCGTCAAAGTTTTATTTCCCAATGATCTGAAACATCAGGAAGAAACCCAGCACTTCATTTGTGCGGAAAAGGAAGCACTGGGCCCCTGGAGGACACCAGAAATCCGGACTTTCGCGGTATTCATCCTCGCAGCGGTACTTTGGATTCTGAAGGAACCCCTCGCACAGATCACAGGCTGGAATCTGCATGACAGCATGATCGGGATGGGGGCAGGATTGCTGCTCTTTGTGCTTCCATCCGGAATGGATAAAAATCCTCCTTCCGGAAACAAGACCCACGAAGCAGAGGATGACCGTTTGCTGATCTGGTCCGATACTTCCAGGATGAACTGGGGTGTTTTGCTGATGTTTGGCGGAGGATTGACCCTGGCAAAGGCCATGGAGCAGGCAGGCATTATAGCCGATATTGGAAAGCATCTTTCCGCCTGGTCTCCGGAGGTGACTATTGTAACTGTCTTTCTGGTAGCCACTGTATCCATATTTTTGAGCGAACTCATGAGCAATGTGGCCCAGGTGATTGTCATGGCCCCGATCATCGGAAGTATGGCCCTGTCGATGGATCAGGATCCCTTATTGCTGGGCCTGTCCATGACCCTTTCTGCCAGTTGCGCAGGAATGTTGCCCATGGGTACACCTCCCAACGCAATTGTATTTGCTTCCGGAAAAATTCCATTGAAAATGATGCTTAAGGCCGGTTTGATCCTCAACCTGATCAGTATCGTCCTCATCTCCCTGATGTGTTATTGGATCATCCAATTATCGGGAGCCGGACAGGGATAAAGAGGAATTACTTTTTTGGGTACAGAATATGATACATATTCTGGTAGGCTGTCATAGCCGTAGTGAGTGCTCCTTTGGATTTGTTGTTCCAGGATTCCACCAGTGGCACTACTTCCAGGATGGCGTCGTTGAGCGCCTGGATCTCTGACTCAGTGTTTTCGTCCAGCTTTTTATTTTGCAGTCCCTGCTGAAGCTTTTGCACCCGTTCTGTTTTGTTGGCCCAGCCTGTTTTAAATTCATTGACCTGCAGCAGGAGTTTATCCAATCCGTTGAGCTGGGTATCGAAAGCCAGCCACATTTCCTTGAGGTATTTTTGCTCGGACTCCGTTTTTTTAGCCAGCAATTTACTCCTCAGTTCTATGTTGGGTCTGACCAGATCGATGGTATTGCGGTTGTTTTCCATGGTAGTCGCCGCCTCTGCTATTTGCTGGGTGGCGGTGGTCCACTCCGCTGCCAAAGCATCTATGGCCGGCTTGTGTCTGGTCGTCTGATCACATGATATCAGAAACAATCCGGAGAGGGTGATCAGTACATACTTGGTCATGGTACAATTTTCCGCAAAAATAGCGAAAGTGACAGGGAAGCGATTCGTGATATTCAAAATTACACCCAAACAGATCAAGGCAGTCCGGAAGGATCCTGGTTGACCCAAACCTCATTTCTCATCATGAAAGGAGGCGTCCAGGGCGGGTTATAGAAGGCGGCTGAGGGTTCGGACTCGGGATGGATGCCATCCCGTTCGAGAGCGCGCATCAACCTTTCTTTCATTTTCCTGACCCTTTTCTCAGTGGGATATCCTGAAAAACGCTTTACATACACATAACGATCCTTCGTCTCCACAAACTCAATTCCCTCATCATTGGGCTTGGGAAGCAAATCCATCGAGTAGGTAGCTGGCATCACAAAAGAAACCCAGCGTCCGGAATCGGAGGTGGATTCCGCCACCGGTGCGGTCATCGCAATTTTACTCCCTTTGGATTCCAATACTGGGGCGGTCATGGCGATTTTATCTGCAGGTTGGTTGGCCCCGAAAATATAGGAAGCCAGACGGCGAAAGCCCTGGTTGAGTCCCTCCCGGTAGTCGCCGGTTACCTTAACCCGTGCTTCGATGAATGCCGGATATTTTCTCAATTCATAACCCTCGTGTTTGCTGATCAGCTGGTATTTGGGACTTTCCACACGAGATCCAAAGTACCCCCAGGCAAGCCACAAAAGAAACAAAGCCCCCAGCACGATCAATAGTATCTTCATATTTCTGAGAACAATAGAAACGGTGTGCGGGTTCCCGGCAATCAGGACATCGTAAGGGCGGTGCCGATCAATCAACCTGCATCCGGATGTAAAATCAAACATGTAGAGCCCATTTTCAATCAAATAAAATGCGGACCTTTATCCCTGATGAATCTGTACAATCAGGAAATGCTCCGGGCTTTATCCCGGGATCCCGTACTCAAGCGAATTGTTAAAAAAGTACCGCCTGAGAAACTTTACTTATCCGATGCGGATGGCAGGGTACGGGAACACCTGATCGCCTCCATCATCAGCCAGCAGCTGTCGGTTCAGGTGGCCAGGGTGATCAACAGGCGCTTTCTGGATCTTTTCCCTTCGGATTTTCCATCCAATCAGCAAATTTTGTCCATGGCCACAGAAGATTTAAGGTCAGTCGGTCTCTCCGGACAAAAAGCTTCGTACATCCGCAACATCGCAGAGCATTTCACAGAACACAAATGGAAAAACGAGGACTTCCACGACATGGGAGACGAAGAAATCATCGTCAAACTTTCGCAGATCAAAGGCGTAGGACGCTGGACGGCTGAGATGGTACTGATATTTTGCCTGGGCAGGCCGGATGTTTTTGCAGCAGACGATCTCGGCATCCAGATGTCGATGAAGGCATGGTATCAGATCGATGGAGATCGCAAAAGCCTGATCAAAACCATGAAAGATCAGGCAGAAAAATGGAAACCCTTCCGAACCGCGGCAAGTCTGTACCTTTGGGCCGCCAAAGACCTTAAAATTGAAATATGATCCCTGCAGAAAAATTTGACCAAACGATCGGAAGATTTGAAAGTGCACCGAATGAGACAGACAAAGTATTTGACCTCATCGAAGGCGAACATCAGCTCATGCTGGATATTCTGATCGGCACGAATTCCGATTCGCTCAGCGAAGAAGAGATGGATTACCTCGTTTTTTTATACGCGGTGATATTTGATACCTTTTCGCGCGAAAGTGGATTGAAATCCCTGACACAGGAGCAAATCGAAGAGGCTGAAGAAAAAGCCTGGGAAGTGGTCAACGAAAAAAAGGACTTTGCCGGGGCGGTCACACATTTTTACGAAACCATGATAGAAAAAGATGCGGTCGATTTTGTGGAACTCTCCATAGGCCCGGATGACGAGAATGAATATAATCTAAGCGATGCGGGACGAACCATAATGCTGGCCGTACTGATGGCAGAGGTCATGTTGCTCAGTGAGTAGACTTTAACCCATTCAATCGCAACAAATTTCTGAAATAGCCAAGCAGAAACCCTCTCAGATTTTTTTCAGACCTCTCTTCTGATCCTTCGTTCTACGTCCAGATAATCCAGGAAATACAAAACGCGGACTGAAATGCTGTTGGTTTGTGGGTGATCGAAGAGTTCTGAAAAATTTCTGAAATAACCGGAGTCCAGTTTGCGCCCGTTGCTGAAGATCTGATTCTTCCAGACAAAGATCAGATCGCTGCCTGGAGCAAACCGCCAGTTGTATTGCAGGTCCAGATTGAATATATTGAAATTCTGATCAAAAACGGGATGTCCGGACGGATCTCTTCCATCAAAATCGAGTAGGTCAGGAACACCGTCCTCGCCCAGTTTGCCAAAAGCTGAATAAGTGACGCGATCCCAATAATGTCTGACGCGGAGGGTGAATCCCATTTTGTTGTTGAAGATGTATCTGCCCGAAACGGAATTATCCACGATCCAGCGGTCGCGTGTTCCGATCAAAACGTCCTGATCATTCCAACCGCCGGTCTGTTCAGGGATCAGATACCTGCTGACATATCCGGGCTCCTGCCGGTTGTTGCTGATGGCCAGGTTGCCAAACAGTGAAATGCGGTCTGAAAAACGGATACGCGGTAAAAAACCAAATCCAAAATTCTGTCTGCCCTCCACGTCAAACCAACGATAACTGAAGTTGACATCCAATGCCAGGGGCTTGCGGTAATCCGATGAGAAAAATGCAGAAGCAAGATAATTTTCTGGCCATTTCAGGAATTGGCTGAAATCCTGCGTCCTTGGTTCAAAAAAATCGCGCGTATCGAATGGTTCAAAACGGAGGTTGATTCCATAGGCATCGCGGCTTCGCCACAACAAAAAGTGACTGACATTGATGGCAAAATCTGAAAATACATCCGGCTTAAACAAGCGGGAATAAAGGATGCTGGATTTGAAATTGTACAATTGCACCTTTCTGCTTTTGGGCTTGAACTCCTGATAGGCTCCCGAAAGTGTATAGGTCTGTTCGTTGGGACTTTGTAAAAAACCCAGATCGTTGGGATTATACCGATCCGTCTCAATCACCTGCTGCAGATTCCAGGTCCATTTACCACCAAACTTGCCCAGGCGCAGGGTACTGCTGTAACCGCGGTCGGGCCCGCTCTCCAAAAAGCGCTGGCTCATCACGCCACGTACCAAAACAGAATAACGCTGGTCTTTGGTCTTGAGTTCGGTATTGATTCCCGTGACGTGTGCATCAGTAAAGCTTCCCTCCCTGCTCACACTGGTATGGATCAGCCGCACATAAGAATTGTTGATCAGGTTTTGATCCGCCACGAGGATGTTGTAATTACTCAGGGGATTGGTCAGGAAATTCCTGCGGTTGCCCACAGAGTCTTCGATCACGGCGTATTCCCTGCCGACGAGCGCATTGAAAAAACCCAATCCGGAGCCTCCTGCAGTCCTCCCACTTATTTTGGTGGCATTGTACAACTGACTGACATCGGGATTTTCCATAATTTTTTCTCCTTCCTTCAGCTGACTGAAAGCAGACTGATAAAGCAAGGGCCTGCTGCCGATCCGCCTGGAATAAAACAAACCATCGCGGTTAAAAAGCTCGGTGCCTTCTGTAAAAAACTGCCTGTTCTCGTCAAAAAACACCTCAAACGGGCTCAGATTGAGCACCTGTCTGTCTGATATCACCTGTCCAAAGTCGGGCACCAGGGCCATATCCAGCGTGAAGGCCTGGTTGATCCCGTATTTCAGGTCCGCTCCGGCGCTGTAGGATGGAGTGAATTTTTGAGCACCCTGATCGGAGTTTGAGTTCAGATAGGCTGTCACAAAAGGAGTGAGCGACAGCCTGAGGGGTGAGGCGAGTTGCCCCAGTGAGTCCACCCGGCCACTTTGTTGCACCCATCCGTTGACCAGAGGATCTACCTTGCTCCAGTGCGATGTTTCGCGGAACCTGCGTATCTCTCTTGTAAATTGAACATTCCACTGCTGCCATTCGGCTTGTGGAAACCTGAGTGAGGAAAAGGGAATTTTCATTTCGACCACCCATCCCATGCTGTCTATCCGGACCTCGCTGTCCCATACGGCGTTCCAGTTCAGATTCTCCTGATGATTGGAAACGATGGCCTCGGACTGTACACCGGCTGCATTCACCGAAAAACTGAATCCGTTGAGTCCGCTTTGGTAAGCGTCCAGAAAAACTTTGAACAGGTCTGAATTGCTGGTATTGTCGCGGATGCAGAGTTCGCGTAAAATTTTGGAAGGTTCCGGATCGTACAGGATGGCACCGATGTAGACTGCCTGACCATCGTACAGGAACATGACCCGTGTGTCATGCGTGGCCTTTGCTCCCGGATAGGGCTCATTCTGGATAAAACCTTCTGCTGTGGGTGCCTGTGACCACGCTTTCTCATTCAGTTTGCCGTCGATCACTATGGGTACCTGGACGCGGTGTGCAGAAAGACTTTTCTGAGGGTCCACTCCCCCGGCACGCAGACAGAGGGCTCCCTGGCAAACGACCAGACAGAACAGGTAAAAAAGCCTACGGAACTGATGCATGCTGAATGGAAAAGAAAATGGAACCCAAAAATAAGACCTTGACAGCAGGTGAGGGTCTATAAATGACCCATCCTTCTGTTTTTAAGAAATAATTAGGAAAGTAAATTGTTTTGATCGTATCTTCGTCCTGCGGATCGCGGATAAATCACGCATCAAACAGAGGGGCCTGGCTCCTGAAATCTGAGCAAGGTATTTTTTCACCTTTTAATACTCCTCAGTATGCGTTTTCTTCCACTACTCACTCCGGTTATTCGTTTTCTAACGGTTTTTCTTCTTTTTCATGCCGGCCTGATGGCCCAAAGTTCCTGCATTGACGCACCGGCGAAAGCCTGTCTTGATGATTGCGTACCGCTGAGTTTCGCAGGTACTGCCTCGCCCAATGCCACGTTTCAGTGGACCAACAGCTGTGGCACCATCGCGCAACCCAACTCCCGGGATCCCCAGTCCGCCTGCTTCACTTCCACAGGCAACTGCAAGATCAACCTGGTGTACCAGGAACCCGGACAGGCCCCACAGACCTGTGAGGTCGACGTGCTGGTTTCACCCAAACCCACTGCCAAATTCAGAGTCAACGACACCATCTGCGAAGGAGATTGTGCCCTTCTGAACATTGGTTTCACGGGTACACCACCCTTCCAGTTCACTATACGCGCCAACGGGGTACTGACCCAATACACCAGCGCCGGTTTTAACTACAACCTGACCGTCTGTCCGGGGACCAGCACCACGTATGAAATCACGCGCGTAGGCGATTCAAACTGCGCAGAACTCAATCCAGGCTCCAGTGCGACAGTCAGAGTATTGCCTCCTTTTCGCGCTGCCATTCTGAGGCAAGGAGATACCCTTTGTGCCTTTCCGGCCGGACTGGACTATACCTGGGTAGCCTGCGGGGCTCCAGCCCTTTTTTCCAAGGATCAGTGCTTTGTCCCGCCTCTTCCCGGTTGTTATTGCGTGTATGTGGACAACGGGCTCTGCCGGGACACGGTCTGCACCACATTCAATTGTCTTCTGACCTGTTCCTTCCAGGGTCCTGATACCCTTACGGTCGGCGATACGGCTTTATTTCGCTATACCGGTAATGGTTCTCAAAATTCCGTGTTTACCTGGATCCTGGAGAAAGGAGGCAGTGCGGTACCGGATACCCTGCGTGGCGACAGCATCCGCGTGAAATATGATATCCCGGGATGTTTCCGCGTCCGTCTGATCGTGCGCGACGGACCCTGTGAGGAAACCTGTGAAAAAACGATCTGTGTGGTTTCCAAAGCCTGCCGCTGCGACAGCTACAACAGCAATGCGGTTTTGCCTGTATCCTCCTCCGGTGGAAACTGCTGCTACGAACTGAAAGGTAAAATACAATCCTACCGCTGCTTCAGCTCCATGCAGGTATTTGTCAGCGACGGAAGCTTCACCAACATTCAATCCAATACCGCGCAAGGATGGTCTCACCGAAGTTCCTCCAACCGCAGTTTTTACTTTGTCCATAACAGCGGCAATCTGCCACCCGGCAACTTTGATGCCGGTGATTTTTGCGTACAGGGCGCTTCCAATTATACGGTCACGGTGCACTATTACTATAATTCCGGAGGTCAGGTGGATACCTGCATTTTCCAGTACGTCTTCAGTTGCAACCTCAACAATCCCAAACCGCAATGCGATTCCAGCTTTGTCAATTACCTGGAAAGAAAATCCGGAGCCAACTGCTGCTGGGACATCCGCACGGTCAATCCAAACAGCAATATTTTCACAAGGATGGATGCTTTGATCAGCAATGGCAGCTTTTCATCCTCCAATCCCAATGTGGGCGCCGGTTTCCTGATTTCCAATCAAAGCCCTACGCGTTTTACCATCCGCCACAACAGTGGTTTCATACCTGCCGGAAATTTCTCACCGGCCCACTTTTGCATGAACGCAGGTACCGGACCCTATAATCTGGTGCTTCGTTACTATTACAACTTGCCCGGAGGACAAACGGATTCCTGCAGCTTTTCCTACAGCTTCCTTTGCCAGACCACGCCGCCGCCGCAAGGCAGTTGTTGTGACTCTCTGAAATCTGTAAGTCTGATGACCAAGGGAAATGCGCAGGATTGCTGTTTTGACCTGCTGGCCCAAAGCACCAAAGCAGCTTGTTTTTCGAAAATCTGCGTCACGAGCAGCTCCGGGGTGTTGACAGGTGTGCAGGCTACCACAGGCTGGACTGCACAGGCCTCTCCGGGATTGATCTGCTTTTTGCCTTCCGGCGGTACTGTTCTGCCCGGAAATATCCATCCCGGTTCATTTTGCGTCACGGGCACCACCGGCGCTTATACCCTCACAGTGGATTTTTACGACACCTCAGGCAACCGGCTGGATTCCTGCAGAAGGCAGTTTGTAAAGATCTGTCCACCGCCCCCTCCACCCTGCAGTTGCGATTCGCTGGATGTGGCCATCAATTCAGTGTCATCCGTTCCCGGACTCTGTTGTCACGACATCAACTACTTTTTGAAATCAAACCAAAGCAAATGTTTCACCAGCATCAAGGTGACCACTTCGGATGGCAGCTTCATCGGCCTCAAATGTCCGGCAGGTTTCACGGTTGGTTCGACGGGCAGCAGAAGTTTTAATGTGACGCACGGATCGGGCAACCTTCCCACAGGCTCACAGACACCTGCTGAATTTTGCGTCACGGGTGCGCTCAGTTATACCATACGGGCTGTATTTTATTTCAATGTGGGCAACCAGAGGGATAGCTGCGTGTACACGCAAGGATTCAATTGTCCGGCTCCCAAATCCTGCAGTTGTGATTCCCTGAAAAATAACTGGATCGTGCAGGCACCTTCTGCCGGAAAATGCTGCTACGAGCAAGAGATGAAAATTCCTCAATCCGATTGCATCAGTTCGGTACATTTTAGCCTGAATGCAGGCAGCTTTGCGGACATACTTCCCGATTCCGGTTTCAGCCATACAGGAGGCAACCAGAGTTTTGTGCTCACCCGGAATTCAGGCTTTTTCCCGGCCGGCACCTACAGTCCGGTCTCCTATTGCGTCAGCGGAGCTCAGAGCTATACGATCACGGTCAAATACTTTTACGATCATGGCGGCAAGAAGGACAGCTGCGTATTCAGTAAGACCTTCGACTGTCCGCCTCCGCCTCCCGTTTGCAACTGCGATTCGCTCCGGCACGATATATTCCCTGTAAGCCAGAATCCGGGATACTGTTGCTACGTGCTCAGCTCCGTCATACCGAGATCGGGATGTTTCAGCGAGATCGGCGTGGAAGTCAGTGCCGGAACATTCATTCAGATCACACCCGTTTCCGGATGGATGGTCTCCGGCGGCAACCAAAGTTTTGTGCTGACCCACCAATCCGGAAAGATCCCGGCTGGAACCTATCTGCCCGCTTCCTTTTGCGTGAGTGGTGCCACACAGTACATCCTCACGGTGCATTATGTATACGACAACGGAGGGGTGAAGGACAGTTGCAGCTATTCCAAAACCTTTGATTGTCCGGCATCGCCCAAGGCCTGCTCCTGTGATTCTCTGAGCAGTCAGCTGTACGAATCCGGATCCACACCGGGCAAGTGCTGTTACGATCTGGTGCATGACCTGCCGCAATCGAATTGCTTTACTTCAGCCCTGATCACTACGGACGGAGGCAGTTTCGGAAATGTATTGGCTGCCACAGGTTATCAGGCCGACAGCAGTGCACAGGGCATTCTGCTCACCCATCAGTCCGGCTATCTCCCTGCAGGACCCACGGCCCCCCTGTCCTTTTGCGTAAACGGGGACACCGCCTACACCCTTCGGGTAAAATATTATTTTAGCCATCAAGGCAAAGTCGATAGTTGCGTACACGAACAAAGCTTTAGCTGTGCTTCTGCACCACCAGACAGCACCTGCAGCAGTTCTGACTGCGAACCCACCAACCGAAACTGGCAAAACATCGGAAACGTACAGCTGGTGTACGATATGGCCGTGTATGAGTGCAGGCTCATCGTAGCAGGAACCTTCTCGCAGATCAACAGCCAACCGGTCAGCAACATAGCCGCCTGGGACGGCCATCAATGGAGCGCCCTGGGCAGTGGCATCAACGGTACCGTGCGGGCATTGGCCGTACACAAGGGCAAGCTCTATGCAGGAGGCAGCTTCACCAGCGCCGGAGGCAATCCCAACAGCAACAACGTAGCAGCCTGGGATGGCAGCCAGTGGAGTAATCTGGATGACGGCGTCACAGCGGTGGGCAAGGTGCCCCTGGTGGCTTCTTTGCTGAGCACACCGCAAGGTTTGGTGGCGGCAGGAGTATTTGATCAGGCCGGAGCCAATTCACCGCTTCCAACGCAGCATATCGCCTTGTGGAATGACAGCATCTGGTCCGACGATTTGAATTCCAGCTTCAACGGACCGGTTCATTCCCTTACCCTGAGAAACGGACAACTGGTGGCCGGCGGATATTACTCGGTGCCACAGCGCAACATAGCACAATGGGACGGAACCAACTGGAACGCGTGGAGCGGTGGAATCGACGTAGATCCACAAAATCCGGGTTTCGGGGTCAAGGCCTTGATAGAATACGACAGCATGCTGATCGCAGGTGGACGTTTCCCCTCAGCGGACAGCCTGCCGATGACCCGCCATATTGCTGGCTGGAACGACAGCAGCTGGATCGCCTTACCGGGAGGTGACATCAGCAGCAGCTTTGAAGGCCTTTACGATTTTAAGATCTACGAAAACAAACTATTCGCTGCAGGCAAGTTCACCGCTGCCGGCATGAATCCCATGTCCGGCGTGGCTGCCTGGGACGGCAACCAGTGGATCAGCACCCTGCATCCCGACCAGATCGTGCAGGCGCTGGAATCCTATGATTCCTGCGGCACACAGCCCTGCCGCCTGTTCTCTGCCGGTGAAGGCCAGGTGAACCAATGGATCTGTGTGTCCTCCCACCGCGATCCGGAATCTTCCGCATGGCATGCACAGGTGCGCCCCAATCCCGCGGCAGAGCTCCTCTACATAGACATCCCCGAAGAAGGCCGCTACGATGTACTGGATGCTTACATTCTAAACGCGAACGGGCAAAGCATGCTGAGTCAGCGGATCATCGACAAACCCATCCAGGAGATTCGTCTCGATGGATGGCCACAGGGCGTGTACATACTGGAGATACGAAACAGAGAGGGTGCAAAACAGAGAATACGATTTGTAAAAATGTAAACAGCCAGATTAAGCTTGAAGCCAGGAAGGCCGGGGGATTTCCTCCGGCCTTTTTTTTATCTTGCGGGAAGAAATAGAGTCTATTAGGTAATAATTATGATACGTGGAATGAATGGATATTTGGAAGGGTTTGTATTTCCAGCCCCACCATAATCTTAGAAAGTTTAATATCTGAAGACCTCCATGAAGCACTTGGTGGAAATCTCCATTCCTGTACAAACCAGTTGATCAAAATTTTTATATAAAATGAAGAATTAAAGTTAAATTTACCTTTTTACTGCTTTTGACAGGGTTATACCATCAGGATATGTATAAATTAATTTTCATAGCATTTACCCTTTTGTTAAATCATACCGCTGTCTGGTGCCAGCGGTATGATTTTATCTGGATGAATGGATATTCAGGAGGTAAAGGAGATAGTCGATTTGGTACCAGCATGATGGATTTTAACGAAGGCAATCCAGTAGCTAGTTTTGTCCCAGAAGGAAGATTGAATATTTATTTAGCTAATGCATCTATATCAGACGAGTTTGGACAACTATTATTCTATACAAATGGGTTCGATGTTATGAGCAACAATCATATGTTAGTTGAAGGAGCAACCGATTTAGGGATAAAATACTGGGACGGATTAATTGCAGTTCAAGGTGTATTATTTCTTCCTTCAGCAAGCAATAAAAATGAACATTATTTATTGTATATGAATAAGGAAAGAAGCTCTATTTCTGGTGATCCATTTTTCTTGATAAAAGGCGTGGAGTATCTTGTACTTAATTCTAAAAATAATAAAAGTGAGAAAAATGGTAACGTTATACATGATACTATCAATCAGGGTTGTATGACTGCATGTCTTCATGCAAATGGAAGAGATTGGTGGATTATATTTAACAAATACAATACAAACCTATACTACAAATATCTTTTGACTCCCCAAGGATTTCAACTGAAAGATACTCAAAGGGTAGGTCCTGTGATTTTAGATGGTTATGGCCAGGCATCGTTTTCTCCGCAGGGCAATTACTTTGCTTTGCTTGAAGGTGTTTCATATAATGAAGGTTTATTTATTTATTTATTTAATTTTGATCGCTGTTCAGGAAATTTGAAATTTATAGATGTAGCTAATTATGGAGCCAAAGGATTGATGGGAATCAGTTTTTCACCTAATGAGAAATACCTATACTGGAGTGAGGGGTCTAACTTATACCAAATGGATCTTACTTCACCAGACCCGGTGAATTATCTGGAGAAAGTGGATAGTATAATTGATGTGACTCCTCCTTGGGGATCAAGCTACGGCTCACATCAATTAGCACCCGATGGCAGAATATATATAATAAACGGGCACAATAATTTTGTTATGCACGTGATCGATCGACCTAATGAGTATGGTAAGGCTAGCAGTCCTTTACAGAACTCATTTATGTTACCCACCCTGACAGATAGAGGGACCCCAAATTTTCCCAACTACCGCCTCGGCCCCATTGATGGCAGCGAGTGTGACACGCTGGGTATAGACAATGTCCCCTGGGCTTGGTGGAGATATGACCAGGATACAGTGGAATACAGATGTTTTGAGTTTGTAGATCTGAGTGCCTATCTTACAGAGGAGTCGGAGCCTCAGTGGTACTGGGATCTGGGCGATGGGACTCAGAGTAGAGATACATCTCCTGTGCATTGCTATCAGAAGGACGGAGTGTATGAGGTCTGCCTGATGGTGAAAAACAAATATGGAGCAGATACTTTGTGCCGGACACTCCATGTAGGTACAAGCGCCACCGGTGACGCTGGAAAAACGATCCTCAGCACAGAACTCTTCCCGAATCCCGCCACGGATCATTTCGTCCTCAATATACACGACTACCTCCCTGAGCGCATGTACCTCCACCTGATGAATCCACAGGGACAGAATGTGTACACTGCGCGCCTCTATCAGGGCAGCAATTTCATCGATACCCGCGATCTGCAGCCCGGAGTTTATTCGGCCCTGATCTATGAGCGAGGCATCCTGGTCAAAGCAGAGAAATTGGTGGTCATGCGGGGGTAGGTATGATACGTGGAATGAATGGATATGGTGAAGGTCGTCTTTTTAAACGCCTCAAGAAGATATCAATCTCTACTCTAATGTTACAATCAAGTAGGCATTTACTTATTGTCTTCTTCTGAATATTTTGAGACAAATTTTAAGCTACAAAATGAAAAAAAACGGGTGGTTGCCCACCCGTTTAAAAAACACTTCACTGTTTAAAACAACTTTACAAAACAAAACCTAACCTATCTATTGCACTTTTTATTCAAACCGATTTATATTCCTACTTTTGCTATTGAAAAAGTTCTTACTTACATTCGGGATATTCACTGAATAATCCTTCCGGAAAGCTCTCACAGACGGAGTAAACTACTTGGCATTGAATTTGACCCGTAACTTTTCCAACAAATTTTTTTGGTTGACCAGCAAAATCCTTTGCCACAATTTCCATATGATATTTCAAATTATCGACGCTACAACCCGAAGGCCCATCACCTATTAAATCATAAATGTTACATTCCAATTCGTCCACACAAAATTTGTTCAGCTCAGATGAAATATTGAAAGTTTTTTTACCAAAAAGGACACTAACATCCCGGCCTAATTTATAGGCAAGTACACAGGTTTCACCTTCATTCTTGAATGCGACTATATAATCAATCAAATCAGCCTCACTTGCTGGCAACCTTTCCAATACAAGATTTACCCCCGATATGGTGAATGATTCCACCTTTCCATCTGAAGGAATATCAAATAATTTCCTCAAGCTCGTGGCTTCTATATTACCTGAAACAGTTCTACCTGACTCGTTCATCTCAACTTCTATGGGAAAAACTTTGGTTTCATTGTATTTGATCAACCGACTATCCGTACAGGAAGCAAAAGAAAATAATACTGCCAAAAAAATAAAATAATTGAATTTCATGATTTGTGTTTTTATGTGGTTAAATAAGCAATTAAAACTGAATTCCGATACCCAGCTCACCAAAAGGAGCCTTGGCATAATTCAGGGCGAGGTTGACGCGTAAAACGCCTACCCTTACCCCTCCTCCGAGGCCTGCATAGACCGGAAAGCTATTGTTAAGGCTGACGCTCACTTCGCGCTCGCCCTGGTCGGGATCCTCCTTGTACACGGCATCCATCTTACCAAACTGATAACCCAGAGTGCCGTACCAATACCACGGACCAATGGTCCTGCCTGCCTCCATGCCGACCAGATGGGTGGTGATGTCAAAATATTTCCCCCCCTGTATGTTTTGAAAGGCGTACATCGCATTCCAGTACCATTTACCCAGCTTGAAATACCGCCCCACATCATGCTTCGCAGACAAGCCGAGCAATTGGAGTTTTCCAAAATCACCCCCAAAATCCCAGGCAAAAAACCTCAGACCCAATTCACTGCCATATAGTCCACCTACATTGATCTGAGGCATGACCATCGGGAACAAAGCCAACTGGGTACCACCCTGAAAGACATAGGAGGTGCCGTTCTCTCCATCGACCACCACGGGTTCGTTGTTGCCAACGATGGTGGCTGCATCTACTGTGGTCATGGGTAAAAAAGGATCCTCCGTGGTCGCACGGAATGTCTTAAGATTATCCGTCACAAATCCTGCCGTGGTCGTGATCCCAAAACGAAAATAAAAGCTGGAGTCCATTTTTCCGGGTGAATTCCAGCCGGAATTGAAACTACCTGTCACCAGATCGGCCACAGGCTGCAGGTACTTCTCCTTGTTATTTCCTATATAGTTTTGGAGCAGGTCATCAAAGGTCTGGGCATAGGACATTCCGGTTCCCAGGAAAATCATTAAAATAAGTAAGTTCTTCATGCATTTGAATTATACTGCAAATATTCTGAGTCTAGTATACAAATGCAATGACCCGGATCAAATGGAAGGATGATTTCAATCAGTAAGGTATTGGGATGTTGCCTATCCTGACTGATTGGGATCAAAAAAAATCATAAACGTCCTGTTTATCCCCCTCCTACTCTATATATCATAAAAATGCCCGGTGACTATTGCTTCGTCAAACGAAAGGTATGCGTTTGATCACCCCGGATCACCCGTATCAGGTAGATACCCGGATGCAAATCTCCAGTAGGCACAATGAGAGCCTCCCCTGAGGAGGGAGCCCAACTCAAAGAAAGATGTCGGATGCCGGACAAGTCGAAGAGTTCGACAGCCAGCCTTTCAGCTCCGGAGGCCCGCAAGCTGAATTGATCGCGACAGGGATTAGGGAAAAGTATGATCTCTGATCCACTGACCCCATCGACAGAAGTAGCACCACAATCGTTGGCTTTCGCAAAAGTGGGATCTGAAAAATTCTTCAATCCGGTACCGCAACGGCCATAGGATTGATCGTCGTTCTGTGCCGGAAAATCGAAGCCATTGACCAGACTGCTGTCGTTGTTGTACAAATAAGCACCTTCCCCGGATTTGGATAATTTGAAATTGGCATGCAGGCCCGGGTCCTTGCCGTCCTCATCGGCCCATACGATCAGATATCCGCGAGCCGCAATGCTCGTATCCGGAAAAGACCATTTGAGCTTGTTGTCGGGATTGTCGCTCAGGTACAGACCCTGCATCCGGATGGCGCGGTCTGTATTGTTGTACAACTCGATCCAATCCTCGTAGGCCCCGCTTTCGTCTGTGATGAAGCTTTGATTGGAAGCCATCAGCTCATTGACCAGGATGGCATCCTTCTCAATAGCTTCGGTTTCTGCGGCTATCTCGTAAAATTCATATTCGGCCCTGGCGGGCGAAAGGGCTGCTATGTCAGCATTTTCTGCATAGATATAATATTGAATCTTCCGGGACCGGTCCCTGCTCCATTGTGCTCCGTAAACACCATCCCCGGCAGCTCCGTCCAGGTGCGCCCCATCGTCAAAAAGCGCGATCTCTCTAAAAACATCGGTTGGCTGCTCCCGATAAAACAGTTTGGCCAGGTTGGCATTTTGCACGCGAACGGTAAGGAAGATCTGAGCTGCAGTCCCTGTGCCCTCCGTCCTCGTCTGTATATCGCTGATGACGGGATTCACAACATTCAGTGAAGCATGGCTCTGGAGAAAAGACACCCGCTCCCGGGTAAACTTGGTCAGGCCTGGATAGGTCTTGCCTCCTCCGGGTCCTCCGCCTGCGGAAAAGTCCTGAGTCAGATTCTGTTCAAAAGCGGCCGTGCTGAAAAACTTGTTGTTGTCCTGGGATACAGCCTCGCGAATCAGATCCTGAAGTGCTTTTCCCTGGGTTTCCCAGGCGTTGGCCGTGACTGCATCGTCCACTATGGCCTTCACGTGCGCCAGGTATCTTTTGCGCCAGGAAGGGTTGCTGAGCAAGGCCCTGATCAATGGCCTCTCGGCATTGTTCTGGTGAAGAAGCGGATCCAGGGTGCGCATTTGGGCAACGCTAAGCTGTCCGCCGGTGCCGGCATTGGCAAAGGCTCCGTAAAACTCGTTGAGGTCCCACATGATGGTCTGAAAGCGGCCCTGGTCATCTTCATAGACCAGATAATTGTGTCCCGATCCGGAATAGCTGTCCAGGTTTACAAAAATATTGTTCAGCGCCAGCATCCACAGTGCCCGGTCTACATCGAGGACCTGATCAACTGCCGTGGGATTCTGATTGAGTACTTTCATCAAATTCAGCAGGGCGGCCCAACCCTGATCGGATTCTTTCTCGTAGGAATTGTAATAGCAGGCTGAATCCGCGCTGGTATATTTCAAGGCCGATCCGGGATTTCCGGTACAGGAAGAGGGCAGCGTTTGCTGTATATCTGTCCGGTCGCACTGGAAAAAGGCATTGTCGCTGGAATAAAAGTTCCGGGACAGGAAATCATTGCTGACGTTCTCCACGTTCGTGTACAAACCAATGTAAATGTCATTGACATAGACTTTCATAAAATTGGCCCTGGAGGCCGGCAGATATTGACGGCAGATCTGGTAACCCAAAGCTTCTCTCAGGAAACTGGGGTCCATAAAGGCATTGGATAATTTGAGGGTACTGAAGCCTTCGTATTGCTGGGATTCCTGGACAAAGTCCAGTTTGATGTTAAAAGGATTCTTGTTTCGGGTGGCATTGTAGGTGCTGTTGCCCTTGTAGCGAATCCCAATGCTGTCAAACCTCTGACCGTTGAGCAAGGCGTAGCTTGCGATCAGCCTGCCGTCGGGATTGGATTTTTTAAGGCTGTCCAGGCGTGCATCCCAGTCGCTGAAGGGAAAATAGATCCGGATCTCCTGCAATTGGGTGGGATCGTATAGAGATTGTGCATTTACAAAACCTGCCATGATCAGACAGGCAGCGATGAGGATCATTCTGGGATTCATAACTTCAACATTTAGCGTACAAGATACAATGGTATCAAGCCTGCCGGCGACGAAATGTACTCCTTCGCAAGGCCTGAAATGAAATCAAAATAAAAGGAATGACCAAAAGGCAGAAAAATCAATGCCCGGGAATAAAGATCCTGAGGTAGGGATCGGAAATTTATTCTCTTCAAATCACCGTAGTCCCGATCTTCTCGCCTTCCACGATGCGGAAGAGGTTCTGGTCCTTGTTGATATCGAAAACGATGATGGGGATATGGTTTTCACGGCAAATGGTGAAAGCAGTCATGTCCATGACCTTCAGATTCATGCGGATGGCCTCGTCAAAGCTGACGGTTTCGTACCGGACGGCGTCCGGAAATTTTTCCGGATCCTTGTCGTAGATGCCATCTACGCGGGTACCCTTGAGAATGACGTCGGCATTGATCTCGCTGGCGCGGAGTGCAGCAGCCGAGTCGGTTGTGAAGTAGGGATTGCCGGTACCGGCCGTAAAGATCAGGATCCGCTTTTTCTCCAGGTGCCGGATGGCACGCCTGCGGATGTAGGGTTCGGCGATCTGGCGCATCTCGATGGCGGAGATCATTCTGGTATAAAGCCCCTGACTCTCGAGTGCACTCTGCAAGGCCATGCCGTTGATGCAGGTGGCCATCATCCCCATGTAATCTCCCTGCACGCGTTCTATACCCGAATCTGAGCCAAGCCCGCGGAAGATGTTGCCCCCTCCGATGACAATGGCCACCTCCACTCCTTCCCGGGCAATACTGCGGATCTGGTCTGCATAATATTTCAACATGGCCGGGTCTATGCCAAACTGCTGCTCCCCCATCAGCGACTCTCCGCTGAGCTTCAGGAGTATTCTTCTAAACTTGATCATGCCGGGTGGATTGGTATTGGTTTGCGGGGGTAAAGTTATTCAGGCAGACGGGATAATCGATAATAAATTGCAAAAAGTTTGGATATGAGGGAGGATGCTGATGGCTAATAGCTTATGGCTGATAGCTTATGGTCTAGGCTTATGCTATTGGCCTAGGCTTATGCTAATGGCCTAGGCTTATGCTATTGGCCAAGGCTGATGCTATTGGCCTAGGTTAATGCTAATGGCCTAGGCTTATGCTAATGGCCAAGGCTTATGCTATTGGCCAAGGCTTTAAGCATCCCCGTTTTATCCCAACTCCCGAGAGGGCAAAAAAAAAGCGGAGGGTTTTCCTCCGCTTTTTTTTCTTTTATCTGATTGGATTATCCGAGCATCACGTGCTTGAAGCCGATGATGGTCAGATCCTTGTCGATCGATTTGAGGTAGGAGGAAATGGTATGTCCTCCGTCCTTTACAAACTGCTGGTTGAGCAGGGTGTTTTCCTTGTAGAATTTTTCGAGTTTACCCATGGCGATCTTTTCCAGCATGGCTTCAGGTTTGCCTTCAGCGCGTGCCTGTTCCTTGCCGATCTCGATCTCCTTGGCGATGATGGTGGCATCCACGTCGCCTTTGTCCAGTGCAACCGGTTTCATGGCAGCAACCTGCATGGCAGCATCGCGTCCTGCATCGGAGTACTGGTCTCCGGCTTTGCTCAAGCCAATGAGTACCCCTGCTTTGTTGCCCATGTGGATGTAATACTCCACCTGAGGCGCTTCGAGGCGCTCATAGTTGGTGAGCTCGATCTTTTCACCGATCGCAGCCACAAGGTCCGTGGTCTTGTTTTCTATGCTCACAGAGCCTTCATAAGGCAGTGCTTTCAAGGACTCCAGATCTGCCGGAAAGTTTTTCAGAGCGATCTCGGCCATCTTCTTGGTCGTGTTGATGAAGTCCTCGTTTTTGGAAACAAAATCTGTTTCAGAGCTCAGCTTCACAATGATGCCGCGGGTCTTCTCGGGATTGACCATGGCGATGACCACGCCTTCCTTTGCGTCGCGGTCTGCGCGCTTGACAGATAATTTCTGACCCTTTTTACGGAGGATCTCTATGGCTTTTTCGAAGTCTCCCTCGGCTTCAGTCAGGGCTGCTTTGCAATCCATCATACCGGCTCCGGTGGCTTCTCTCAGATTCTTTACGTCTGTTGCTGATAATGTGAAACTCATTGAATTTTTTTTAATCGGTTGTAAAATAGGCGCATTCGCGCAGGTTTAGCTTTCGGCCCCTTCTTCTGTACCCCGCTCGGCCAGACCTTCTTTAATGGCATTGGCCAGGTACATGGTGATCAACTCGATGGCTTTTGAGCTGTCGTCGTTGGAAGGGATCGGGAAGTCAACCAGGTTGGGATCGCTGTTGGTATCCACCATCGCAAAGGTCCGGACGCCAAGGCGCTCTGCCTCCTGGATGGCCAGGTGTTCGTGCATGATGTCCACCACGAAGATGGCAGAAGGCAATCTGTTGAGGTTTGCGATACCTCCGAGTACGCGGTCCATCTTGGTGCGTTCGCGGCTCAGGGTCAGTCTTTCCTTTTTGGTGATGTTGGTGACAGTAACGTCGGTCAGCATGCGCTCGATGTTGTTCATTTTCTTGACAGAGCGGCGGATGGTGGCAAAGTTGGTCATCATCCCTCCCAGCCAGCGGTCGGTCACATAGGGCATATTGACGCTCTGGGCAGCGCGCGTGATGATCTCGCGGGCCTGTTTTTTGGTAGCGACGAACATGATCTTTTTACCGGACTTGGCGATCTGCTTCATGGCAGCCGCAGCGCGGTCCAGACAGTCCGAAGTGCGGTTGAGGTCGATGATGTGCACGCCCTTGTGTTCTTTGAAGATATAGGGACGCATTTTGGGATTCCACTTTTTCCTGAGGTGGCCGAAGTGAACACCTGCGTCAAGCATCTGCTGATATGATGGTTTTTCCATGATTCTTTCCTTGATGAGAATGTGATTGAAATAAAAAAATTAACGCTTGCTGAACTGAGATACGCGGCGGGCCTTGCGGCGTCCGAATTTTTTCCGTTCTACTTCGCGGGGGTCTCTGGAGAGGAATTTCTTTTCCTTGAGGGCTCCGCGCCAGTCGGCGTCCACTTTGCAAAGAGCACGGGCGATGCCCATGCGGATGGCTTCTGCCTGACCCTTCATGCCTCCGCCGTCGACATTGATCTTGAAGCTGAATGAATTGGCTCCTTCGATGGTCGTGACAGGGTCCATGACCTTCTGGGCAATTTCCTTGACCGGGAAATATTGCTCGAGCGTACGGCCGTTGATGACCACGGTCGGGTTTCCTTCGGTCTTGCTGAGGTACACCCGCGCTACGGCGGCCTTACGTCTTCCTATTGCGTTGATGATTTCCATAAGAGATTATAGGTTGATGGCTTCAGGTTTTTGAGCCTGGTGGTTGTGCTCTGGACCTGCGTAAACAAATAATTTTTTGTACATGGCGTCTCCCAGTCTGTTCTTGGGCAGCATCTTGCGGACGGCCACTTCCACGACACGGGTGGGCACGCGATCCAGCAACTGGCGCGGGGTGGCAGACTTCTGACCTCCCGGGTAACCGGAATAGGTAGTGTAGATCTTGTCGTTCATCTTTTTACCGGTAAAGCGGACCTTCTCGGCGTTGATTACGATGACGTAGTCGCCGCAATCCACGTGCGGGGTATAATCCACGCGGTGTTTGCCCTTGAGAATGTGGGCAATGCGGGATGACATACGGCCCACGATCAGGTCTTCGGCGTCGATCAGAAACCACTTCCGCTTTACGTCCTCCGGGCGGGTGTGGCTGGTTCTGTAACTTAAAGTATTCACTTTCAAAAATTTAGATTAATTCAAATGGCCTTATTTCCAAGGCGGGGCAAAGGTAAAACTTCTGCCACCACTTTTTCAAACTTTTTCAAATAATTTTTTTGTAAATGACTGAAAAAGAGCTTTTTTTTGGAACAGAGAGGAAAATTACCTGATTAAACGAAGTATGTACGGACTTAAAGCCGGGATCCCATTCATCCCTACCCTATAACATTCAAAACCTACTAACAGAAAAGATGAACATCCTATTTATGAGGCCCTGGCAACTCTCCATAATTTTAGGTACGACTATTTCACAGTTAGGAAAATCAGTACCTTAATTGGGGTCTCCGCTCCCAAACGGAATATAAATGTACTTTCCATAAATCAAGGGTATTCGGGATATAACCCATTCTGGGTTGTAACTATGGATAACATATCAAGGTAAATCCAGTATTCAAAATCGAGGGATTCCATTCGCAACAAAGATCTGGAACGAGAAAACTTATATATCCCGGCTTTTATCAGAAACCTACTTCCCGTTTCGGACATACGGTCCCCAAAATCAAAGTCCTCATCAATATCAAATACAGGATATGAGGATTATTATAAAAAATAAATAGAACAAATGTACTAGGAATGGGAAAAGGCCTCAAAAAATTAGGATCATTTTGCTATTTGCCATTGGATCATCTCAGCTCAACTTTGCACTCGACATTAATTCACTAATTAAATACTAAGTAAATAGCAATTTAAAATAATGAAAATAATTACCACATTTTATGTTTATATTCAATCCTCTAGGATTAAACAACAAGATAGTGAAACTTACCGAATAGGTAATGCCATCAAAGGAATTATAAGAGGTGAACTTGGACAATTATCGGTATCATATATTTATAATTAATTCAACATTAAATTTAAAAAATGAAATACACAACAACAAAGAATTTATTTCTTTTAGTGCTATGCACTTTTCTTTCAAACATTTCATGGGCTCAGAACATAACATGTTTTATGCCAACACCGAACAATCCACCTGTGAATTTTGCCCCTCAGAATAATGCTATTTGTAATGATTTTTTAAACTATGTTCCAGATGAAGACAACTATTCACATACCCCCACAAAAATAATCAAAGTAAACATTCACTACTTTCTCACAAATGAACCTTTGAATCCAAGAAATTTAACAGAAACTACAGGTTTTAGCTTAACCGACAGTTGGAATACAGGTTATCAATTTGCTAAAGATTTAATAGAAAAATGTAATTTGCTCGCAAATCAAAATGCCCCTTCACTTATACCACCAAGTAATGGATATCCAAATCATCCAATTAAAATCAAATATGAAATATACAAAGATCCTAATGACCCAAATGATAAAGGTGTTTATTATCATAGATTCGCCGACTGGTGGGATAATGTTAATAATGCACCAAATTTAAGCTCAGACTACTGGTATTCACACATGAAGGGAGGGATTTTGTCCCCAATATATCTAAAGAATAAATATGCAATACACGGACCAGAAGTTATTGATATATTTTTTCAGGACAATTGGCAGTTAAATGATCTCGGTGGCATGGCATCAGGATGGGGAATGGCGACTGATGCCGCATATTGTGGATCTGACATGTATGAAGGCTGGAACAACGGCTTACAATGGACTGACAATTGGGCAGGAACAATGTTTCATGAAGTAGGTCATCTATTAAATTTATATCATTCATGGGAGTCTGATGGATGTTCGGATACATATCAATCTGGAGTAACATGTTATCAATGGCCAGGTACAGGAGGCACTTTATATGATAATAATTATATGAGCTATTGCCCAAAACCTATGAGTGCATTTACCCCAGAACAATTAGGAAGAATCAATTACTTCCTCGAATCAAATAATCCTAGATATGTCAGGGATGAAGTAATTTGTAGAACAGATGACCAACAAGATATTACAATATTGTCAGGAGAGAATATCACATGGAATAGTACCAAACATCTAAAAGGTAGTTTAATTATTGAACCGAATGCAACACTTACTATCAAGTGTGATGTGTTCTTAAAAGAACTTGCATACATCAAAGTGATGGAAAAAGGTCATTTGATAATTGATGGAGGAAGAGTGACAAGCGAGTGCGATTCAAAACTTTGGTATGGTATATTCGTTTTGGGCGATGAAAGCAAAAACCAAACAACAATTGAACAAGGAAAAGTAGAAACAAAAAATGATGCGGTTGTAGAAGATGCGATTATTGGTATTCGTACAGGGAATTTTTACTACAATCAAAACGATTTATCATATCCTGCATTTTCAGGGAAAACAGGTGGCATAATACAATCAAAAAATACACTTTTCAGAAATAATAGGAAATCTGTGGAGTTCATGAAATATCACAATATTTTACCTCCACCCTATAACATTGAAGTTGACAATGTAAGCTATTTTACAGACTGTAGTTTTATAAATGATGACTACCTAAAAGGATACGATTATAATATTCCCAATCAATGGGGACCTGAATTTATCACTGCCTGGGATGTACAAGGTGTAAAGTTCACAAACTGTCTATTCAAAGAAAATGTTACAGACAATTTTCAACCAGACTTAACACTCAAAACCACCGCAATAGGTTCTTTCGGTGCTAAATACCAAGTGTACAATTGCAAATTTGAGAACTTATATGCAGGCATTTGGGCCGAATCTGCGCTAGACCCAATGGATTTTCTTGATATTAAAAACTCAACGCTGGACAATGTACATATTAATTTAACTTCTATAAATCAATATGGAGACCAAATTGCTGGTAATACAATAAAAAATCAACCAGCGTCAAATTATTGGAATTTAACAAATAATTTAATATATTCCTGGGGTATATATACTAAAGGTTCAACCCAATTTAAAATTCATGATAATTATATTTCAAGTGCAAATCCCATTGGAAGCATTAGCATGACACCTGTAGGATTACTTTACCAAATGGAGAACAATATAGGTTTAGTAAACTCCGAAACCTGGTTTGAAAACTGCATTGTGGCAGAAAATAGAATCGAAAATCAATCGGTAGCTGTACAAACAGAGGACAGAAATTATAATCTTAATTTTACATGTAATGAACATAAAGGCAATCAACTCAATTGGTATGTTAATCCAGCATCGACATGGGGTTATTTAAATGACCAGGGAACAGCCACCGGAGAAAATAGGAATCAATTTCATGATGGATGTTATAACCCAGGAACTAAAAATCAAATACGTTCAGAATTAAGTATCCCGTTTTTATATTTCGATGATGTTAATAATGCTTCCAAACCAGATCCGCTTTGCGTAACTCCTAATGTAAATTTATCATTTGCGATACCACCTGGTCCACCACAATCGTGTAATCAATATAAACCAATTTTAGGCCCATCTGGAAATGGTACAATTACTATAGATAATGTAAATTTGTCAAATTTAAATGGCTACCAAAAACAAACATTACTTCTTGAATTAGCTGCATATCATAGCGAACTTGGTGAAATTTCAAAGGTAATCAAATCACTAGAAATGTTAAATTCAATAGAAGCAGCAAAGTTATTAGTATCATTATATTATTCTATAAATGATAATAAAAAAGCAACAGAATGGTTAAACAAACTAACTAAATCAGATCTGTTAATACGAGACGAACTCAACCCTTCTTTAAATGTAGAATATCCTTCAGATGCTTTCGATCAAGATAAAACAGATTTTGTAACACTATTTCAAACTTTAATACAAAATCAAACTGATGGTAGAACAATATACAATTTAACAGATGCTGAATTAACATCAATATATTCATTATCTGAAAATGATTCCAGAAGTGGCTTTATGGCCAAGGGCTTACTTTCTTTCATTAATAAAAACGTTAGAAGTATGAATCCAGAAATTCCGACAAACAATATTAGACGCGAAACGAATGAAATGAGCAGTTCATCATTTTCGCAATTTACAGTGTTTCCAAATCCATCCTCTAACGAAATAACTTTGAAGCGAAATTCTGCATTTCCTGCCACATTTATCATCCATGATATTATTGGAAATAAAATAGCAGAATTCAAACTTAACGAGAATGAATATGAGAAAACTTTCTCCACCAATAATTTGAATATGGGAAGTTATTTCGGAACTTTATACTCAGGTGATAAGCAAAATCAAACGATCAAGATAATAAAGGTCAAATAATATTCTCTAGCACAAAGCATTTAAAATCCTGTTCCCTTGTGTAGTAGCGGTTGCCATTACACAAGGGCAGGCTTATTTTATCCTACTAGCTAAGTGCACTAATCTAAGGGAATGTTATAACTAAAAAAGATAAACAAGTATTCACATTTCCCTAGTACTTTAGTACTATTTATCCTAAAAAGACCCTAAATATTATATTTCATCCAAGATCCCGATATGGAAAAAGAAAACTTCTTTCTACATTCGCCCCATGCGGACCTTTCAAATCTGTAACCTCTGCCTTTTTCTTTTCTGGACCTGTTCCATTACTGCTCAATCGGATCTTTTTCAAAAAATAAATTACACGGTTTCACATGGCTTACCCAGTCAGACGGTCTATAATGCCATTCAGGACCACGAGGGTTTTCTATGGATTTGTACAGATGCGGGTGTTTCCCGATTCGATGGCAATAAATTTACTAATTTTAATACCAAACACGGATTGGGCGAAAACGAAATATTGGAAATATTCAATGACTCACAGGGCAGAATCTGGTTCTTACCCTTTTATGGCAAAATAAGTTACTGGAAAAAAAACAGATTTTACACTTCGCGAAACGACTCCATGTTATTGAATCTGGACAGCAAAACCGGAATTCGCCATATGATAGAGGACAAAGACCACAATCTAATCCTCTTCTCCGAAAGCAACTGCCATCAAATCATAACGGTAGATTCCAATCAAAAAACAAGAGTCATTTCTGTGCCCAGCTCATTCGACAAAAATGATTGTCTTCAAAAATTTTGGTTAAATTCCAACAACGAAGCTAACTTTTTAAGTACAAGCGGAAAAATAATAGTCCTGAATGATCATAAATTGGATTATGTAAAAAGTAATAATGAATCCCATCAAAAAAATGACATTGTAATATCTACAGACTGTAAAAGAGCATTTAAAATAATAAACGGAGGATTGCTTGAAATGACATCACAGGAATCCAAAAGACTGTTGGATAGCCATGCCATCCCTGAACCCGAAGGGGTCCAGCGGGTATCCATCGATGCTCATGAGAATATCTGGATAGCACATTCCATCTACAATACCCTTTTGTATATAAAATCAGGTAATGATTATTCAAAGCCCTATCCTATTTTAGAAGAAACCCAAGCCAATATTTGCTTTGACAGATCAAACAATACCTGGTTGTGCTCAAGTACAGGCGGATTGATTAAAATTCCACTAAACTGTCTGAATGAAATTAATCTCTTCTTCAACAGTCATTTAATGGTTGAAAATGTTTTATCCAGTTACTGCCAGAAAGATGGTACCATTTGGCTCGGATATGCAAACGGGCATGTAAGCAGATTCAAAGGAGGCGAAATTAAACATATTGACTTAAATAAGGGAACCCGAAAATATAACCGCGTCCTGGACATTGGCGAAGACGGATCAGGAAATCTGTATTTCATATTGGATGAGGGCGGCTGCCGGATCAAGCAAAACAATACCGGTGCCATTAAAATCGAATATTATCGAGACTCAATACGCAATACCCGTTCAGGTAAGGGAATATTTTATCATCAGGGAAATAAGGTATTGTTTGGTTTCTCTCATGATTTCGGAGGTTTTCCGGATCAATTATCAATCCGGAATGACACAACTTTTTCCAAATTTAAAGAAAGGAGATTTTCACATTTTATAACAAAGGAAGGACGTCTGCTCATGAGCACGGTACAAGGCCTTATCAGCATGGACCGAAATGGAATAAAAAGACTTTCAGAGGAAAATGAGTTACTTAATTGCAGGATCAATAAGTTTGCACAGTATAAAAACGGAGATGTACTGTTGGCTACACATGGTAAAGGATTTATTATTTTAAGAAACGACCAAATATTTCAGCATTTTGAAACCGAGGAGGGTCTTGGCGGCTTTATTTGCAGAAACATACATTTATTAAATGATACGATTTGGCTATCAACCAATAGTGGTATTACTGCCTTGCGATACTTAAATAATCAATATGAAATTATAAAGAATATAAACACTTCTGATGGACTCATCTCGGATGATGTCAATAGTCTTTTTATCCTCCAATCTCAATTATATGCTTCCACTTCAAAAGGTCTGTCTGTATTGAATTTAAACAAGTCATACGGTTATGGATCAAGCCATCCAAAGGTGATCATGCAATCCTTTTCGATAAATGGCATTGATACTGTTCCAACAGAACCACTTATTTTACCATCCGCTGATTATCACTTTAAAGTTAACTATATCACGCCGAATTTGTATCAGGACTACCAGTTGGTTTACAGATATAAACTGTTGCCTAACGATACCAGCTGGACCCTGACCAAATCAAACAGTCTTGAATTTGTCAAATTAAATGCAGGAAACTACAGCCTCCATATTCAGTCAAAATTAAAGAAAGACGATTGGAGTGAGCCCACTATATTTTCATTTCAAATATTACCTCCCTTCTACAGAACCTGGTGGTTTTATCTAGCAGCAAGTATTTTCCTGGCTGTGATTACCTATTTTTCCACCAGATTTGTCATCCGTAGAAAATATATCAAAGCACTCAATCTGGCACGAACCAATGAAGCAATACAAAATGAAAGAAACCGAATTGCTGCTGATTTGCACGACGACATAGGAGCAGATCTTACCAATCTTGTCATCCTGTCTCGTTTATTTAAAAAAGATCAAAAAAAAGAAAATGTTCTGGCTTCCAAAATTGAGCATATATCCCATGAACTGATCAGCAAGATGAATGAAGTGATCTGGGCCTTAAATCCCCTTAATGATAAATTGGAAGACCTCGTATCATACGTCCTCTATTACGCAAAAACTGCGACTGAACATCATGAGATAGATCTGGAATTTAATACCCATATTCCTCCAAAATCAACTTTAATTTTAAGTGCGGAGCAAAGGCGAAATATATTTTTAGTGATTAAGGAATTCATCAACAATACCTTGAAGCATTCCAAGGCAAGTAAACTGGGAATCAATATTTCAGTCCAACAAACAACTATCTGTGTTGTATTATTTGATACCGGGAGCGGATCCTCAGATAGTTTAACTTCTGAAATGGGCAATGGAATAAGCAATATGAATAAAAGGATTGAATCGTGCGGTGGCACATCAAATTTTGGAAACAATTTGCCAAAGGGTATTAAATTTACTTTCACAATGCCTCTTATCAGAAAATAATGAATCCAAACAAAATTATTCAGGTTGCTCTTATTGAAGATCATGAAGACATCCGGATTGGAATTTCATACATCATTAACAATAATCCGGAATTTAAATGCATTGCCTATTCCAGCGCTGAAGAAGCTCTGAAAGGATTTGAAACCTGGATGCCCGATGTCGTCCTGATGGATATAAACCTTCCGGGGATGGATGGAATTGATTGCACAAGAACAATCAAGAAAAAATTCCCTGAGATATTAATTATGATGTGCACGGTATACGAAGATTCGAATAAGATTTTCAGCGCATTAAAAGCAGGTGCCAATGCCTATATACTGAAAAGAAATGCAGGTGATGTATTATTGGAAGCCATCAAAGAATTGATAAACGGTGGTTCACCCATGAGTAGCGAAATTGCACGCAAAGTGGTAAATTCTTTCAATACTGAAATCAATGGTCCTATAAATGATGATGCTTTGCTGACGAAAAGGGAAAATGAGATATTAGACTATATTGCAAAAGGTTACAGAAATAAGGAAATTGCAGATATTCTGCACGTGAGTAGCAACACCATAAGATGTCATATTTACAATATTTATGAAAAGCTACACGTGCAATCCAGAGTGGAAGCACTAAATAAAACGGGAAGAAACTCTTATTTGTATTGAGCCAATTTACCTTAAATTGGACCATCCTCTGGTCGAATTTTAAGCTGGACAACTCACACCTAAAGAAACCACCGAAGTAATCGCCTCTGTATTTTCATTACCTTGCAGGTTGAATCTGTCTGCCCAAAACAAATAAAACCCATCACTCCATGTTTACCCTCGACCAAATTCACCATGCCCACAGCAAAGTAAAATCCGGTGCCGACTTTCCGGCCTACATCCGGGAGCTTAAAAGCATCGGCGTGCATAGCTATACCACCTATGTTTCCGATGGACATACCGACTATTCCGGCACGGAGGATCGCAAATTGTCTACCGGCGCTAAATACGAGGCATTGCCGGTTTCCCCTTCGTCCGATCGGGACCAGTTTATACAGGATCTGAAGGCTCACCAACAGGGCAGAACGGATTATCCCCAGTTTTGCAAGGATTGTGCCAAAGCCGGAATCGAAAAATGGGTGGTCGATCTTAAGGAAATGACCTGCGTCTATTACGACCAGGCAGGTGAAAAAATGCTGAAAGAGGAGATCCCACAGGTTTAAATAAATAGCCAGCTGCCAGTACCAAACAAGCTCAGGCCGCCCTTACAAAGCTTAGCATGGAAGCCGGGAACACCAGATTTTCCGAATCGATCAGCTCGTCACCGGAAAAATAGACACAGCGGTAAATAGGTCCTGATTCATCCTCGATCACAAGGCAGATCGTCATTTCAGGCCCACCCGAATTCAGCCTCACCACATCGCCCACTTTAAATTGATACACCATCTTTTTTCACAAATATAGTCATTCGACCTGATTTCCATCATGCATTCCGTATCCACCAATCGGCTCCATAAAGACTCAAATTCCCAAAATCAAAAGCATGGCAAAGAGATCAGTTTTCCTTGAATCTTGATTGGATTTCCAGGGTCATGACCAGTCATCGAACTGCCAAATGATATTTCCTGGTTGAATTTAGAATACCATATAATCATCTGTTAAAATGCAAAACTATGGAATTTATAAATTAACATTATGATATTTTATTATACATAAAAATTTATTGTTCAATCTATTTTATTTAAATACAAAATAAATTTGCACAAATCGGCTTAATTTTATTAGATTGTAGCCGAAAACCTGTTGATCTCTGAACAAAAAGCCATGTCCATCCGACCCATCTTCCGGATGATCAAATTGGGGCAGTATCTTCTGTATGGATGTCCCATCATTCCACATTACCGATTTAATTTACCACCAGGAATGCCCTCCTGATCGTGTAACAAATCAACTTTTTATAAACAACAAAACTGTTTCACATGGAAAAAAAGATCATTTTCGGTACACTGGCAGGAGCCATCACAAGTTTCTGTCTGGGTGGATTGGTATTTGGATTCCTGCTCAAAGACATGATGGCAGAATGGATGACAGCTTTCCAGGGCTGTGCACATACTGACCCTCCTATGGTTCCCATTTTACTGGCTAACATAGTCATCAGTCTTTTACTGGCACTTTATCTGCACCAAAGTTCCGTCACTACCTTCATGGGAGGTCTAAAAGCAGGCGGATTGTTTTTCTTATTGCTTCAGCTTTGGTTTGACCTTTGGATGTTTGCCTCATTTACAGGGATGACCAACAAGCTGATGGCTATAGACACTGTATCGAACACCATCCTGGGTGCGATTACGGGCGGTGTAGTAGGTTGGGTATTTGGTAAGGTTCAGAATAATTAATTTCATTGAGCTCTCCACTTTATTGATTTTTACGTAACTACATTCATAAAATAGAGCCTGCCTGCTGAATGGGTAGGCTCTTTTCTTTTCAATACTTATCATAAAAACAGATCAATGTAAATTATCCTTATTGATGTAATAAAAAAAGTTGTGGATGACTGCATAAGATTGGACCTTTCTGAAATCAAATAACCATTCATCAGAAGATTCATTCCTTGCTATTGAGCCAATCACATGGCATTGTCACTGTCCTGATTTCTGGCTATTTTTGCAGCTCCAGAATAAAGCAAACCCCTTCATGAAAACCTTATTAAACCAATCAATTACGCTCATCCTTTGTCTTTTCAGCTCTTTGGTTCTTCAGGCTCAGATCCGTGGCATCATCCAGGATGGATCCGGCCAAGCTGTGATTGGCGCTACCGTATTGCTTCAGCGCGAGGCCGACAAAAGTCTCGTAAAGGGTAATGTATCCGCTTCAGACGGCTCGTTTTCCTTTGACAAAGCGGCACCGGGCCAATACATCGTGGCTGTAAACTACATCAGTTATGCTCCCTTCCAGTCTGCTCCGATCGTCTTGGGTCCCGAATCCATGAAACACGACCTGGGCATCATCCGCCTGCAGGAAAACTCGGTACAGTTGGGTGAGGTCGCCGTGACAGCCCGCAAGCAGCTCTTTGAACAAAAGATAGACCGGCTGGTGGTCAATGTGTCCAATGCCATCACAGCTGCCGGAGGCAATGCACTGGAAGTGCTCGAAAAAACACCCGGTGTGACCGTGGACCGCCAAAACGAAAGCATCTCCCTGGCGGGCAAAGACGGCGTACAGGTTATGATCAACGGAAAACTGAAATACCTGCCTGCCGCATCGCTCCTGCAGATCCTGGAAGGCATGAATGCGGACAATATTGAGAAAATCGAGATCATCACCACTCCGCCTTCCAACCTGGATGCATTGGGCAATGCCGGATACCTCAACATCGTCATGAAAAAACAGGAAGACGAAGGGACCACGGGGTCCTACTCCCTCTCTGCAGGCTATGGCCGCGGTGCCCTGGCTTCGACCAGTCTCAACATATTACACAAGAAGGGAAAGTGGAACCTCTACGGTGAATACGGATACAACCTCAACCAGCGTCCCCAGCGATTTTATTTTGACCGCGTCGTGACCACAGACGGAAGCTCCATTTCCCTGGAATCAGACAGCGACCGCGAGCCCACATCCAACAACCACAACGCCAGAATGGGATTTGACTATCAGCTCAACAAACGCACCGTCACGGGAATGCAGTTTTCGGGATACAACAACCGCTTTGTCCTGGACGCACTCGGCCATTCCGAATTTGGCCGCAACGGCAGTGTCGACACCCTTCTGGACCTTGTGACCGATTTGCGGAGCACCTGGCTGCACGGTGCTGCCAACGCTTATGTACAGCATCAGATCAAAGACGGAGAGGTCATCAGCTTTGATCTGGACTATCTGTATTACCGGGAAGAAAATCCAACGGATTACCGGGCAGAGTATACCGACCAGATCAGTCAGTCCCAGACAGAAGAATCATTCCGCAGCGGCAAGCGTACCCCGATCCAGACCGCCGTGGCCAAAACCGACTATACCCGTAAGTGGAATCAGAAACTGAGTATGGAGTCAGGTCTCAAGTACGTTCACTCCAATTTTACCAATGATCTTTCAGTCGAGACTTTACAAAATCAAAACTGGATCCGCGATCCGGATCTGTCCGGGATTTTTGAACTCACCGAACAAATTGCAGCAGCTTATGCAAGCTTCAGCTACCAACACAGCAGCAAGACCCAGTTCAAACTCGGCCTCCGGTACGAACACACCCTGTCCAACCTGGCCTCCGAGACCGATCCCGATTTTATCAACCGCAACTATGGGAATTTCTTTCCCAGCTTTTTTGTCTCCCGTCAGCTCGATGCTTCCCAATCGCTCAACCTGTCTTACAGCAAACGCATCAACCGGCCTACTTTCAATCAGATGGCCCCCTTTGTCCTGTTTATGGATCCCTTTACCTTTTGGTCGGGAAATTCGGCGCTTCTGCCCGCCCTTACCGACAACCTAGGACTCTCCTACCGCTTTAAAAAATGGTTTCTTCTCGTGCAGTACAGCTATGAGAAAAATTCCATCGCCCGCTATCAGAGCCGCGTGGACCTGAAGACCAACAAGATGACCATGGTATCGGAAAACCTGGATTACCTCAAAACCCTCAACGCGAGTCTAAACTTCCCCATCACCCTGAACAAGTACTGGGAAATGCAAAACACCGCACAAATCAATTTCCAAAGGGCCCTTTTCCCATTTGAGGGAGAGAAAGTGTCGGTGGATCAGTTCAACTATTCATTCAACACCACCCAGCGTCTCAATTTTGCAAAAGGATACTCTGCAGAAATCACCGGACAATACCGATCCAAACAACTCAACGGACAATTTATTTCCCTTCCCTATTATGGAGTCAATCTGGGAATACAAAAAAAGCTGGGCAAGAACGGCGGTATTTTACGCTTCAATGTTTTTGACCTGTTCGACAGTTTTGTGTACCGGACGGAAAACAACCTCAAGAGCTCGGGCCTGGTGATGAATGGGTCCTGGGATTTTATCCAGCGCACCTACAGACTTACCTATACGCAGAATTTTGGCAGCCAGAAAGTCAAGACAAAAAAGAGAGCAGAAGCGGAAGAAAAGAGAAGGGTAAACGCGGAGGAATAAGCCATTGAAAGGACTCTTTCAATATTACATGCTGCAAGAAAAATTTTCACCATTGGGCCACCCCATAAAGAAAGAATTCAATTTACATTCCGGTTCTAGCTGGTTGACCTTATTTATTAAAGCTAATTTAATCAGCATCTCCGGGAGGAATTTGTTTCTTCTTTTTGACCCCGTGCTTTTTGATTGAGTCAATTTTGTCCTGATCGTATTCGCGATTGGGAGAACCCATCCGGGATCGCGAGCTGGTATCAGCTGCAGGATTGTGAGCGGGTGTCACCAATACAGGCGGATCGCTCTTTAATGTCCCATTTTTTGCCGTACATCCCAGCAGCAGGAAATTACTCGCTAACCACAAAACGCTCGGTTTTAACAATTTCATTTCTGTCGTTGATTATTTTCATAAAATAAATGCCAGGCCTTAGACTCCCTGTACTGAACGAAAATTCATTCGAGCCTTGCATAGCAGAAGATTTAAATATATTTGAGATCAGTTGACCTGAACTATTGAATATGGCAAAATTCAGTACAACTGCCTCAGATACTTCGAAAAGTACTTTGATCCGATCCTGAGCCGGATTGGGGTACAAACTAAGCTTACTCTGATGCTTGACATCTTCTGTTGCAGTAGCCATCGAATTGAGTTCGGCTATGTAAGTCCACCAGATATTACTCGAAGAACTGGCCACGCTGCCCGCCACCCAGACGGTGGGAGATGATTTACCGTAATGCCAACAGACACCTGTATAATCTCCCCAACGGACATATTTACCATTATAGCAATCCGTGTTCACCCCGGGACCTACATGGATACGCATGGATGGATCCGAAGAAAAATCATGGTGGTAGAGTTTGGCACGCATGTCCGGATAAAAGTTTTCACCGGATGAGGCAAAATGGATGACTGCAGTATGGTCGCCCAGTGCGCTGGAAAATGGTGAAACAGAAGGATAGGTATAATCCCTATTGTCGCTGGCTGAAAAGAACTTATATTGTTCCATATCGAGCTTGACCGGATCCAATCTATGATATCTCACCCCACTGTATCCGCTGCCATCCTCTGCAGTGAAAACAAAATGAATCAAGCCATTCTGAAAATAACCATCCAGACACCTGGAATCACCTACATCCAGCCTGTAGCTGGTACCGTACTGATAGGCAGGAGATCCGGGTTGATAAGAAGTGGTAGGAATTTGCTTATAGATCAGCTGACTTGAAGCATCGCCCAGCTTGCCGGTGATGTCGTAAAAATTAATATAATCGGATCCTCCTGCCACGGTTTGAATGGCATAAATTCCGGGACCGTACTGTCCCCTTGAGCCCGATCTGACGGGCATTGCGGTGCCATTCTTAAATCCCGTCCAGATCTTATAAGGCATGGTCTTACCGGCAAATCCGGCGGTTTTATCGAGTTGGTACATAATGGCCTGTCGATAGCCCCCTCCGGATTTTCCAAATAAATTAAGAGAAACAAAAACTTCGTCCTGATTGATCGCCACTTTAGGATAATCAGACCAGGATCCATCATTAAATGGATCCGTACTGAATTTGTAGATGTACCAATTGCCATTCGGATCGTTGGTAGCAGAAAAACCAAATGCGATGTTAAATATGTTATGATCAGCACCACAATCCTGAACAAACATAAAAAAGCGATCATGTTCCGGATCGTATTCCACTTTGGGGTCACAAGGGGAAGCATTGGATACACCTCTGAAAAATTCTGCCAATGAATAATTGTTAAGCTTGGCACCGGAGGTATTAAAAATTCCCACTCTCCCATTCACCATGGAAATGATCCGTCCTGCTCTGGATACAGCGATTGTATTGTCATTGGGGCATCCCCCATCAATATCCCCATAAAAGCTTTCTCCGATTGTAATCTTAAAGGGTCCCTGGAACTCCGTGTCATCCTGGCCCACCCTCAAGATCGAAGGATCATTTTTGAGCAGATCAATTTTACTGTGATGGATAACCAGGCTATCTTCCTGTTCTTTGGAACGATGCAAACCCAAAATATGCTTGAGACCCGGATCAAAGTTCATGTCCGCCTGTTCGGGTTTAAACTCCATCTGAAGTTCAGCATATTGAAGGGGAGGACTGGGAATAATTTCGAATTCCTGAAGCAATTTTTCAGGATACTTCGGCTTCATTTCCAAATGTTGAGCCCTTATCATAGTTTCGGAAATACCTAGAAAGGAAAGGACTACCAGACTGAACCGATGAGCAATTATAAGGAGTTTCATATGAATCAGTTTTTCAATGATTGATATTTGAGAATGTAGCCACTAAAGTAAGAAAAAAGGAATATTGAAAAATTCTCAGCCTGGCTTCAAAGATTAAACCACATCCAAAAGGGATGATTTAAATATAAAACTACGCTATTTTCTGAACTCTTCAAATAAGACGGCTATAACTACCATTAAAAATGCAACGAAGGTAATAGTTATGTCTAACCACTTTAGCTCTATCCATCGGGTAGTGAAGATCATCAACATGCCCAATAAACCACATATGCTGGTGATGGAAAAATGCCTTCCAAAGATCAGGACGGTCTTCATGATATGATTGGATTTAGTTTAACGAAAACATTGCCTGAGGGCGAATTTATTCTAAAAAGATTGATAATGTAACATTTTTGTCATGATTTTTCGAAAACTCCATAAACATGTGATCATCCAATCAAAGATTTTTAACTTTACCTTAGAACTGAAAAAGGGTCGTGGGTGGATGCAACTCATCATTTCCAGCCTTGAGAAACGATGGGTGATCCGGGGTCCAATATCCTTCAGTTTTCTAAAAGAAAATGACTTCATGAAAAGATTTGACAAACATTTCTGGATTCGCATTTCGCTCATCAACTTTCTGATCGTGGCACTGATGGGCCTGCTGATGCGGTATAAAATTGGATTTGAGCTGCATTTTCTCAATCAAAAGTACATACAGCACGCACATTCCCATTTTGCCTTCTCAGCCTGGGTGTCCCAGATGCTGATGGTGTTGATGAGCGCCATCCTTCAGAGGAATTTTGGCGACCGAAAAGTCGTCCCCTATCAGTTCATCCTATGGGCGAATTTCATTTCAGCTGCAGGCATGCTGGTTTCATTTTCTGTCCAGGGTTATGGATTTGTATCTATTCTGTTCTCCACGGTCAATTTATTTGCCTCGCTGGCCTTCTGCATTCTCTATCTGAAAGACCTGCATCAGGTCTCCGCACAAAACTACACATCCTGGCTACGCGCAGCCCTGATCTTCAACCTGCTGTCAGCCCTGGGTACTTTTTCACTGGTCATAATGGAAGCGACAGAACACGCACCCCAGAAGCTCTATCTGTCTTCTGTATACTGGTACCTGCACTTTCAGTACAATGGCTGGTTTACCTTTGGCTGCATCGGTGTTTTTCTGGAATACCTGAACAGACGGGTACCGGAATACAGGCTCTCCCGTAAGGCATTCCTTTTGTTTGCGGTCAGTTGCCTTCCTGCCTTTGGCCTGTCGGAACTCTGGCTCCATGTACCGGCCTGGCTATACTGGATCATCGCGGCTGCGGCCGTCCTTCAACTGGTGGCCTGGATCCTGATCCTGCGCAGTCTGCACTATTCCACTTTTATGAGACTCCCGGATGCACCCGGACTGACGATCCTGCTTTTCCGATATCTGGCAGTCGCCATGACGATCAAATTATTGCTTCAACTTGGATCGGTCATTCCGGAGGTGAGTCAATGGGCTTACGGCTACCGGATCATCGTGCTGGCCTACCTCCATCTGGTTCTGCTTGCAGTCATTTCTGTATTCCTGATTGCATTTGCCTATGTCAACTTTGATTTTCACCACAACCGGCTGACCAAAACCGGCATCCTGATTTTCATCTCAGCCGTTTTTCTCACGGAATTTACCCTGGCCATTCAAGGCGTCGGGATCATGTATAAGGAAGCCATGCCCTGGGTGTACGAAGCCTTGTTTGTCATCGCACTGGGGATTGTGGCAGGGATTGTTTGGATGGTGCGGGGACAGATCGAACATAAAAAAGGAAAAGAAAATCTGTATCATCTGCCGGGCCTCCACCATGAAGAATAATCCGGCGCAGGAGTAAAAAAGCGATCCATCCCATTACGCAGCAAATATGTACTAACAGTACAGGCATGCTCAAAATCTATCAGTCCAGCGATGCGGTTCGCTCGCGCTCCAGATCCAGGGCTTTCGGGAATAAAATATTGTTTTCCAGATGAACGTGCATATGCAGATCGTCCTCAAATTCTTTGAGCTTGGCATAGAGGACGCGGTAGGTATTGCATGCGTCGGATGGGGGATTGTACTGATCCGAAAGTTCTGAAATGCGGTGCATGATGTCCCCTGCCAGATCGTGCTCCTGCTCCATATTCCGGATGGGGTTTTCAATCGTGCCAAACGGTGGATTTTCTGCATAAAGATTTTTCCTTTTTATCTCGCAAAGCTGCTCGATATAGGGAAAGAGGACAACCTCTTCCTTTCGCATGTGCGTGGCCAGTTCATCCGCGACTTTTGCAAACAAAACCGCTATTTCCTTAACCTCAGGATGGTGAACGCCATGCACCAGGGCCACCTTGTCTGCATACTGGCGGATCAGATCCAGGTTGCTGCTTACGTACCGGTGGTGCTTGTCCACAATGTAGTGCGTCAGCCGGTCGGCCTCCCAGGCAGCAAAGTCATGTTCAGGATCCACCGCATTTCCGATCACAGAAAGCTCATCGATCAATACAGCCGGATCGATGTTCTTTTTCCGGCAGGTTTCCTTTATGCTTACCTTACCGCCGCAACAAAAGTCAATCCCATATTTTTTAAATACATCCGCCGCACGATAATCTTCCGTGACGACAGCAGCTACTGTTTTGGATAACAATTCTTCCTTCATGATCAAAATTTTTACAAATTAATGGATATTAATGTCCACTATTAATGATCCTGGTCATTTCGAAAAATGACTTATGACTTAAGGCTCCCATTCCGCGTAATTGGATTTTGTTTCGTACAGTTTCAGTCTCCTCAGACTGAGGCCCGGTGGCATTTTGTCCGACAGCCTGCCTGCGATGTCCAGCAGCAGATATTCAACGGTAGGCTCGCCCTCCATCCAAAAAGTACGGGTGTTGGCCGCTCTATATTTCAGCATGTTGTCAGGAGTTTTCATCAGGATGAGGCTGTGGTCAAAATCGGCGAGTACCTGCTCGTGTACCAGGGTTTTTAATTCTGTAAAATCGGCCAGCATGTATTGATGATTGAGCCGGTCGCCACTCAGGGTCACATGAAGCTCATAACTGTGTCCGTGCAGGTTTTTGCAGGGCCCATCGTGTGATGAGATCAGGTGAGCGGCTTCGAAGTGGAATATTTTGGTAATACTCAGCATGGTTTTTCAAACTTTATCTTTTCTCGATCCGGATGCGGGCATCTACGGCCACGAGCTCACCGGGGCTGCCTATAAAAGGATTGATGTCGATCTCTGCGATCTCTGGTGCCAGATGGACCAGAGAGGCCAGTTTGACAATAGCATCTGCAAAAAGTTCCTCGCTTACGCCGGGTCTGTTTCGAAAGCCTTTTATGATCGGGTAGCCTTTGAGACGGCGGATCATTTCTATGGCTTCGTCCTGCTGCAGAGGGGCCAGGCCATACGATACGTCGTTCAGAACTTCCACGAAGATACCGCCGAGGCCGCACAGAACCAGGTGACCAAAATTACCTTCGCGTACTGCACCGCAGTAAAGTTCTGCTCCTGACTGCATCTTCTGCACCATCACCCCTCTGGATCCCGGAATAGCCATGAGGCGTTCGAATTCAGAGATCAGATCAACAGGATGAGAAAGATGCAAAGCCACACCTTCCACTTCTGTCTTGTGTTCAGGACCTACGACTTTCAGCGCAACAGGTGTACCGATCTCTTTTGCCAACATCAGGACGGAATCCGGATTCCGGCAAATACCGTAAGGGGCCAGGGATATCCCGGCTGCCTGGAGCAGTTCTTGCGTTTTTACTGGATCCAGATAGCCATCAGATGACTGGCTGATCAAAGACCGGATGGTGGCAGATTCCATCGGAGCCAGATGCGTCATACCGAAAGTGGGTTGCGGTTTGAAATACACATGGGGCAGAGCCTTTCCAAGCACTACTTCATCCGGGAAATTGACGTGTCCGTAAGAGAGGAATTCCTCGATCTCGGTTTTTGCATTGATGAGGGAAGGCAGGACAGCATAAATGGGTTTGCGCGAAACCATCATCTTGTGGTGGATCACCTGATAGACATCCCGCACGCTGCCAAATAATCCCGGACTGCCGAAGACCACGATCATGGAATCGATTCCGGGGTACAGATCGCAAAAATCAATGATCTCGGAAAGCTGATCAGCGGTACCCGTTGCCAGGAAATCAATCGGATTCGCCACTGAAGATCCCGGATGCAATTTAGAAGCCAGCTCCTGTGCATATTCTTTTGGAATGGGTGGCACCTTCATCCCTCCGGAGGTGAGTGCATCTGTCAGCAAAACAGCAGATCCTCCAGCATGGGTGATGATGGCTACGCGATCCCCTTCCGGCAGTTTACTCTGGAACACACAGGCAACCGTGATCAGTTCATCGCGGCTGCTGCAGTACACGATCCCCGCCTTGCGGAAAAGAGCGCGAACCACGCGGTCCGATGAAGCGAGTGCGCCGGTGTGTGAACTGGCTGCACGGCTGCCGGCTTCAGAATAACCTGATTTGATGGCCGCTATCCTACAACCTTTTCTCACCAGGGAAGAGGCGTGTTTCAGCAGCTTGAAGGGATTGCGGATCTCTTCCAAGTAGAGCAGTTTCACCCTGGGGCTGCTTTGATCAAAATTTTCATCCAGGTATTCCAGTATTTCCTCCGGACCTGTCTGAGCGGAATTGCCAACGGAATAAATATTGGAAAAGCTTAGTCCGGTGGATATGGCAGCCTCCATGATAAAAACGGCTGTGGCACCGGAACTCGATATCAGCTCACAGCCTTGAGGATCGTATTGCGGAATGGGCGTGGTGAATACTGCCTTGTAATCGCGATGAATGATGCCAATGCAATTTGGACCGATCAGACAGCCATCTGCTTCCCGGATCAGACTCACCAATTCAGATTCCAGAGCCTTGCCTTCCCCATTGGATTCGCCAAAGCCCGCAGAGAATACAATAAAATTGCGGGTACCCTTGTCGAGCAACTGAAGAACTGCTCCGATACAGCTTCTGGCGGGAATGGAAAGGATAGCAAGATCTGCACAAGGTGCCGACCCGATATCCGCGTAGTGCTCCGCTCCCGGTATCGCGACCGGATTTTTATTGATGGCAAAGAGTCTGCCCCTGTAGCCGTTTTCCACCAGATTCCAGATGACCTTTCCTCCGGGTTTGGAGGTATGTTCCGAGGCTCCGACTACCGCGATACTGGCAGGATGAAACAAGCTGTGATGGATCATAGCTGTTCGAAACGTGCCTGAAAGAAACGCAGGTATTTAGGTTCATATACCATTCTCAAGCCGCGAATCTTCTTTCTTCGCTCGTAAACCAAAGCAGCGGATTCCGCAACTACATCCATGTGGGCCTGTGTATAAACCCTTCTGGGTATGGTAAAACGCACCAGTTCGAGTTTAGGGTAATAATTTTCGCCCTTAGCGTTTCTTCCCGCTGAGACGATACCCCTTTCCATGGTGCGCACACCGGAGTCCATGTAAATTTCAGCTGCCAGCGTCTGGGCCGGAAACTGATCCTGGCTGAGCTGGGGCAGAAAGGCCCTGGCGTCTACAAAAATGCCATGACCTCCCACAGGTTTTACGATCGGTATGCCATACTCCTGCATTTTCTCACCCAAATACAGCACCTGTCCAACACGGGCATGCTGGTGCCGGTCATCCAGACTCTCCTTGATCCCAACTGCCATGGCCTCCATATCTCTTCCTGCCAAACCACCATATGTATGCAGTCCTTCGTAAACCACCACCAGATTGCGTGCTTCTTCAAAGACCTGAGGATCGTTGGTGGCCATGAAACCTCCAATATTGACCAGAGCATCCTTTTTGGCACTCATGGTGGCGCCATCGGTATGATCGCAAATCTCCCGCACGATCTCTCGGATGCTTTTTTCCTGGTATCCGGGTTCGCGTTGCTGGATGAAGTAGGCGTTTTCAGCCACGCGGGTCATATCGTGAATAATGGGTATACCGTGTTTCTTTGTAAAATCACGTACCGCTTTCAGATTTTCCATGCTGAAAGGTTGTCCGCCGGCCATGTTGACATTGGAGGCCAGGGTCAGGTAAGCAATTTTTTCGGCACCATGTATTTTGACAAGATTCTCCAGTTTTTGAAGGTCCACATTGCCTTTGAAAGGATGCAGATTATTGGGGTCGTGAGCTTCCTCAATGATGACGTCGACAAAAATACCTCCAGCCAATTCCTGATGAACACGGGTCGTGGTAAAGTACATATTGCCGGGTACGTACTGGCCCTTTTTGATCATGATCTGGGACAAAATGTTCTCTGCACCCCTGCCTTGATGCGTGGGGATCACGTACTTGTATCCGTAATATTTATGGATGGCATCTTCGAGCTTGTAGTAGCTCTGGCTGCCCGCGTAGGCTTCGTCGCCCAACATGAATGCACTCCACTGTCGGTCGCTCATGGAGTTGGTGCCACTGTCTGTGAGTAGATCAATGTACACGTCCTCCGACCTCAGCAAAAAAGTATTGAATCCCGCCTCCCGGATCGCCTTGATTCTTTGTGCCCGGCTGGTGGTTTTAAGCAGCTCCACCATTTTCATTTTATAAGGCTCTGCCCAGGAGCGCCTGGTTATTTTGGTTGCCATGATTTTTATTCTTGAAAAGGGTTAATAAAAAATGTTTCTATTTATTTCTTCAGAAGATACAGGACCCATGATTTATCCGCCTCCGGGATGCGGCTCGAGTCTGGCTGTAAAATGCCTGAGAAAAGCAGGTTCGTAGGTAATGCGGTATCCGCTTTTGCGATCCCTCAGTTCCAGGATGAAATCAAAAACTTCAAGGACGAAATCGATGTGACTTTGGGTATAAACCCTGCGGGGAATGGCCAGGCGTACCAGTTCCTGACTGGCCGGAATAAGTTTTCCCTGCTCGTCGTACTTGCCAAACATCATGCTTCCCACTTCGACGCAGCGAATGCCTCCGATTTTGTATAACTCACAAACCAAAACCTGACCCGGATATTGATCGACCGGAATGGCAGGAAAAAGTTTTTTTGCATCGATATACACCGCATGCCCTCCGATCGGCCAGATCACAGGGATTCCCTTCTCCCTTAGTTTTTCGCCCAGGTATGCTGTAGATCGGATTCGATAATGCAGATAATCCGGATCAAATACTTCCTGCAGACCAATGGCCATGGCTTCCATATCCCTTCCGGACAATCCGCCGTAGGTAGCAAACCCTTCTGAAATAATGAGCTGGTTGATACATTTGACGCTGAGTTCTTTGTCCTTCATGCACAACAAGCCACCCATGTTCACCATGCCATCCTTTTTGGCGCTCATGATGAAGGCATCGCCCAACTCCAGCATTTCGCGGGCGATATCATGGTAACTCTTATCCTGAAAACCATCCTCCCGCATGCGAATGAAATAGGCGTTTTCAGCGATCCGGCAACCATCGATCACCATCATCACCCCATAGCGGTCACATAAGGCGCGCACTGCCCTTGCATTGGCCATGCTCACAGGCTGACCTCCGGATGAATTGTTGGTAACGGTCAGGATCACCGCTGCCACGCGTTCGCTGCCATAATGTGCGAGTTGGGTTTCAAGTTTATCCAGGTCGATGTTTCCCTTGAATGGCATCCAGGTTTCCGGATCCAGCGCTTCCTCCGGCATCAGATCCAGGGCAGTGGCACCTGTAAATTCGATGTTGGCACGGGTGGTGTCAAAATGGGTGTTACTTAAAAAAATCCGGTCAGTTCCACCCAACAAACCATACAGGATCCTTTCTGCTGCACGACCCTGGTGGGTAGGCAGGACATGAGGCATACCGGTCAGTTCTCGAACCACCTGTTCCAATTTGATCCAGCTACGTGCTCCAGCATAACTTTCGTCTCCCATCATCATTCCAGCCCATTGCGACTGGCTCATGGCACCTGTACCACTGTCTGTCAGCAGATCGATGAAGACATCGTCCGAGACAAGCAGAAAAGGATTGTATCCCGCCTGCAGCAATGCTTCCTCCCGATATGCACGCGTGGTCATCCGAATGGGTTCCACCATTTTGATACGGAAGGGTTCTGCGAGGGTTTTTATTTTTTCATCCATTTTATATTTTTTATATAGCCCGGATCGGGCCCGATTATTTTGCGCGAAAGTACAAGCCCTGCCAGTCAGGAAAATTGACCAAAACCTTTCATGGCGCTGATATTGATCATTGTCCACCTGAATTAAATGAATAACGGGTTTGGAGAAATATGAAACAAAAAAATCATTTCTGAACTTTCAAAAAATGCAGAATCAAATCACCAACGAACAGAAGGGAGTAGATCATCCTTAACAAAATTTCAAAAGATGACATTTCTTTTTGGCAAAATATTTCAAAATGGCTTACAAAAAATCCCCCGGTGTGTCGCATCCAGGGGATTTCTAAACAAACTGAAAAATCGAAGTTAGATCATTGCTGGTTCCTGTACAGTTTCCTGCTTGTGGATGAATGAATCCTCCCTGTCCATTTCTTCGATGGTATGAGCCTTGACTTTTAAGGAACGAATTCTGCTGACGATAAACCAGGTCAAAGGAATGACCCCTCCGAAAAAGAAAACTGTCGCGCCTATACCCCTCAGCCAGGTGAGAGATTTGAATACGCCTGCTTCAATGAAATCAGAAGACCTGCCATACCAGAGCCCTTTTTCCACCACTGCTTTAAACTGGATGGAACCGGCTGGGAACAAATCCAGAATGACCATCAGCATCAAGCCGATGTTGATGGACCAGAAAGAAAAGTTCACCAGCTTTTGATTCCAGAACTGTGGTTTGATCATGAGTCTGGAGGCAAACAAAAGTGCCGCCAGGGATATATTGCCGTATACGCCCATCAGTGCTGCATGTGCGTGATTCACGGTGAGGTAAGTGCCGTGTTCGAAGTAATTCATGATCGGCAGATTGATGATAATGCCCATCACGCCCGCACCAAAGAAATTCCAGAAGTTGACCGCGATCAGGAACAGAAATACTTCACTGAATCCAAAATTTTTACCCAGGGATTTATGACCCACATCGCCCACGGCCATGGCTGGCATATTTTTAAAACGCCAGGCCTCGACGGTCAGCAGGATCAGCGGTACAAACTGAAGCGTAGAGAACACACTGCCCAATGCCATGGTGGCAACCGGCTTGGCATTCCAATAGAAGTTATGCGAGATGCCCAGGAGTCCTGTACCCAGGAACAGGATGGTGGCAAAGTATACGACTCGAATGGCAGCCTGCCGGCTCACCAATCCCATCAGCACCATTAGGTAGCTTACGATGACCGTGATGAAGACCTCAAAAAATGCTTCCACCCACATGTGGATAACCATCCATCTCCAAAAGTCTGCGATCACAAAATTGGTTTCCGGTTTTGCCACAAATCCTGAGAGGAAAAGCAATGGAATACCAATGACAGAATACATAATCCACCTGGGCAGGCTCCAGGTATCTCCTTTGACAAAAGCAGGACGCAATCCGCGGTAAACCACGACTGCCCACAGAGCAAAAATACCCATCAAAAGCACCTGGTATATTTTACCAAAATCAACAAATTCCCATCCCTGATGACCCAACCAGAACCACCATTCTCCCAGCAAACCCAGAGGTCCCAGAACAATACCGGTCAGCGAACCTCCTACAAGAACAAACAGCAACCAAAACAAGGTATTTACCAGACGCAGCTGACCCGGAATTTCTTTTTTGGCGAGGATGGGCAAGATAAATATGGACGATGCGATCCAGCAGGTGGAGATCCAATAAAGTGACAACATCAAATGCCAGCTCCTCGAGATCGTCACCGGTATATCCGTAATGTGGATGCCAAGGTATCCCATCCAGTTGATAAAATCATTGATGGTCACCAATCCGCTGGAAACCTGAATAAAAAATAAGAGGATGGCCACAAAGAAATACTTGTAGGTTGCCCTTTGCGTGAGTGTTGGTTTGAAATTGGCCACGCGGTCTATGGTAAATAAATCCCTTTGTGAAGGTTTGAAAAACTTGTTGGGAAGCTGGTTGTACTGACCGATGTAGTATAAGACAATTCCGCACATCAGCACAAAAGCCAGCATACCCAGTACACTCCAGAGGATCACGGGAGAGGTGGGTGTATTTCCTGCTACCGGATCATAAGGCCAGTTGTGGGTATAACTGAAATTTGAGCCAGGCCTTTCCGTCACGCACACCCAGGCACCCCAGAAAAAGAAAGAGGCCAGATCATTGACTTTTTCCCGGTCGGAAATGTAATTCTTCGGCGGAAATCCATTGCCATCATTTTGATCTATGTACAGGTCGGTATAGTACTTCCGTACATTCAGCAGCGCATAAGTTTGGGCTGCATTGAGCGGCACGATGTTTTCGTCCCCGGAATAATGATTCTCCTTTAATTCCTGCCTGACCTGTTCGGTGATTTGCTTTTTTTCAAACTCTCCCGGATCGCGTCCGTTTGTTTTATTGAACTCAGTCTCATAATATTCCTGCATGGACAGATATACCTGATGCAGTGCTTCAGCCGTAAAATCAGGGCCTCGCTGAGCGCCGTCCCCAAAGTAGCTGCCGTACTCCATCAAGGCAAACTTGTGAAAAACTTCCTGTCCGCGTTCGATGGTTTTCTGATCCATGAGGATATTGCCTTTATCGTCCTTGAATCCCGTCATAGGCGGAGCATCCACATAGGTCTGAAAACCGATCATGCCCACACCAAGCAGACTGATGATCAAAATGAAGGTGAGCGGGCCCCACCAGTTCCTGGTGTTCATGAAATAGTCGATCCTTTTCGGCATGGATTTGCCATTACCATTTTCTGTTTCCATGGCAGAATAGTTTTTGAAATTGAATGATGTTGAATCGGGGACCCGGGAGGATTGGAGTCTATAGGGCCTAATGTGATTCAGAAAAAAAAGGCAGAATCCCCGGATCCTGACGAAGCGGGGATCCTGCCGTACGAATAGGGTTTATATGAATAAAGCTAAAGATAAAACCGCTTTACTGACTACAGTTTTCATTTTTTCCAGGGCAACTCAATCACCCTTTTGGCTGCCAGATATCCCAGTCTGAGACCTTCGTCGCTGTCCATGCGGTAATGTACGCCCAGAGGTACCCGGGAATAAGCATTTTCAATACCGGCTTCGTAGAAAGAACTGAAGCGGCGCGGAGCACCAATGAATTCAAATCTGTTGACATGACAGTTGTCGGTGAAGCTATAATTGTCGCCAAAGATATGCGTCATGATGGCTGCGCCGGATCCGCCAAAACTGGCATGGCCGGATGGATATGCCGGGAATGGAGGAGTAAGACTTTTTTCGCTTGAATACGGCTGGTTCAAAATGGTAGTCCAGGCTGGATCCATCACATCGCGAATGTACTCTACGGGACGGCGTACATTGAAAATGTATTTGGAATTCCATACTGCAATGGCGGCATCCGCCATGGCCATGCCTATCTTAGCATACAGTTCCACGGCCTTATCCAAAGAGATATCTTCAAGATCCACGATCTGATTGGCTATGGCGACCTGTCTGGCTGCCGGCTCGAATGTCACTTCTAAAAAATCGTCACTCCAGAATTCTGCAATCCATCTGTCTTCGAATGTTGCATTCTTGATCCTGAAGCGCGTTTCGCTGGCTTGCTGATAAAAATTACTGGAAGGATCTTCGCTGTAAGGAATGGGTGGTTTTGCCCTCAATTCGGTAGATTTAAGAGCAAAGGGACGGACATTTCCCCAATACGGAAATAAACCTGGCGTAAAGTCCGGAAATGTAGGTTGCCATAATTTTTCGCCATTGGGTCCCAGTTTTGGAGGTACGTAATTGCTTGGATGCGGATTCTTGTAGGCCTCATGTCCGGCCACATCCGTAGCACTGTATTGAAAAACGGCATCCGCAACCGCCTTTCCGAAATTGCGGGAGCGCCGGATGATATCGTCGGCCTGATCCAGGCTGAACTCATTGACAAATCTGGCTTCCAGTTGGTCGATCCGGGCCAGATCAGCAGCCTTGATGTGGGGATAAAAATAGCGGAACATGGTCGCATAAGTTGCATTGGCACAGGAAGGCCAGTGGTACTTCTCTCCACTTGCAATTTTAGGTATCGCCATAGCGGGATACTGCAGAACCATAGACTGATACTCGGGCATGCCGGGCACCACTGATTCATAAGCTGCCAATCCAACATAGGCCATCATCCTGGCAGCAGCAGGAGGACGATACCCGGGAGAATAACGGTCGATTTCCAACATCAGATCGTACCAGGCTTGGGGCACGGAGGCATTGTAATCCGCCGTCAGTTTGTAGGAATCATTATTAGAAGGACCGTCGCTATCTTTGCGGCAGGAAGTAATGAAAACGAGCGCCCATGCCAGGCACATCCATAGGATTTTGTTTGTTGACAATAAACTTTTCATATGACAATTTTAATGCTTAGTTAATTGAAGACAAATGTATCCTTAATTAAATGGTTTGCGCAAGTTTTTTTATAAATTTATTTTATTATAATATATAATGTTCTCTAAAACTACTGAATATGCTTTAAGGGCGGTCTTGTTTATCGCCAAATACGGATCGGTCGAAAACAAACTCGGCATCGGACCCATCTCCGAGGCCATTGATTCTCCACGCTCTTTTACTGCTAAAATCCTGCAAAAGCTGACCAAGGACAATGCCCTGATCAATTCTGTGACGGGACCCAACGGAGGATTTTATCTGACAGCTGAGGCCAAAAAAAGCTCCATGATGAAAATACTGGAGTTGCTGGAAGAGGATACGGTGATCACCAAATGTGTATTGGGTCTGCAGGAATGTTCTGAGGTAAATCCCTGCCCCATGCACCATCAATACAAACACATCAAGCCGCAACTGATCGACTTGTTTGAAAACAAGACCATCAACGACCTGCTGACGGAACTAGACAATACGAGTATCACGCTGAACAACAAACTTTCTATTCGAAGGAAAAAAGACTAAAATCTCCTTCGGCAAAAATGACATCTACTTATAAAAGCTTGGCTGCAGCCCGGCGATTCCCGGGCTACAACTGTTAAATAAATTTATGGCCGCAGATCAGCCGCTGACCTTTTCAAATAGTTTTACCTCACAGGTTTCGTTGTTGCAAAAGCGGTCGCCGAGTACATCTTCTCCGTCGTCAAGCAGCTGGGGCGCAGCGATTTTACTCACCATATCATCGTACACTTCTTTGGTGATCGCTTCATAGGGCATCTGGGCGTAAGCATACTTTTCGAGTTTGGGTAAAAAGCTGATGGATTTCAGATCGTAGCGGTAATAGTCCAGTACAGGTTTGATCTGGTCCGCCTCATGCGGCTTGAAGGTCACGGTAGAGGAAACCTGATTGTCCGACCAGTAACGCTGCAGAAATGCAGCCAGCGCCACCTGCTCCCAGATGCTCACCTTATCCAGATTTTTACTCCTGTTGTGGATCGGAAAGGAGACCACCCAGGAGAAAGGATCGACCACATCCGGCTCGGCATGGAAACCCGATGTTTTCAAGACTTCCAGAAGTGGAGAGTCGTGTGCTATACGTATCCGGCGGATGTAGTATTCAAATTCCGGAAAATGGCAACCGGGGTTGACACCGGCGAGCAAACTCACCGTGCCGCTGGGCTTAACGCTGGTGGTCTTGATGCTCTTGGGCACACAGAGCCAGGACGAGTAAATGGAATCCCAGCGCTGGATCTCTCTGTAGCCATGATCCAGCCATTGTCTGAGGTTTTCGAGGCTGTGGTCCTCCAGAAAATTGGTGATCCCTGATACAGAGGTCCCGATCCTCCTGTTCCTTTTCTGTACGCGGTTGGTTTCGGACCAGGTCGTATTGACCAGGGTGGCAGTCTTCCCAAGAAGATAAGCAAACTTCAAGGTGCGCATATAATCTTCAAAAGACTCTGCCCTGGATGGGAAGGTCTCAACCAGGCAACACAACTCGTAGGATTCCAGGGTCTGTTCTCCGCAGGGGTTTGTCCCCACTGCTCTTGCGTCCTTGTGGTCTGCGGGATCGCACATCCTGGAATATGCACGGATATTGTCCATAAAAATATAACCTGGTTCTCCGTTTCTGATGGTCTGTTGAATGGATTCGGTGAGATCGGTATCCATATGGGCTACAATGCTGTTGTTTGAAGTCCAGCCATAGGCTGCCCGATGGGCCATACTGCCTTCGTAATCCTGCTTTTCAGAATTCCACTGGTAGTCCTTCAGCTTTTTGTATTCTGAATTGGAGGCAGGACCCAGGGCAATCTGGGCGGTCCTTCTGACATTACCGGCCACCACGCATTGCCCGATCACATTCATCAGGTCCACGATGTTGGTGATACTGACGTAACGTCCTTCGGCTGTATCGAGAAACTGGAATATTTGCTGGTGCATGTACTTCAAAGGATCCGGACCGGAAGACATCCCACCAAATCCTTTAATGGGCATGCCGGCCGGACGGATCAGGCTATAGTCAAACCTTACAGGCCGAGCCAGGTCTCCGGTAAAATGCTGACTGAAATAAGACCTAAGAATTAACTCAAGGCTCTTCACCCATCCTTCGCGGGAGTCGGGTATGGCAAATATCTCGGGCTCCTTATCAGCCGGACGGCTGATGTGGATCTGATCTGCTCCTTTTACATCAAAACCAACGCCAACACCCACCATGCTCATGTCCATCATAAAGGTGAATGGCTTGACCGCTTCATCCAATGACTTGCCCATTTCCTCCGTGGATACAAATGCACAGTTGAAGAGGGCCTGGCCTATCTTCTTTTCGTGGACCACTTTGGTCCCCAAAGCCCATAGCATCCTGCCGGGAGGTAAAAACTTCATATCGAAGATGCGCTCGTACATTTCCTGGGCTGACCTTTGGGCTTTGTGCTCGTTCCAGCCCAGTTCATTGGACTCAATGTGCTCCTTTTGTATGGCATAAGCACCTTCCACCACCCTACGGACGGTTTCATACCAGGACTCCTTGGTACCGTCTTCCTTCAAACGGCTATAGGTGCGATAGTAGGTGACCATGCCCAGTCCGTTGAATCCGAACTCGGGATTTTTATTTTTAAAGGATTGAACAAAATCCTCGTCTAGTTTGAATTTAAGCATAAAAATATATTTATATTATTGATAATCTTCGTATTAAATCAGGTTAAAAATTTAGGACGGCTTTGTCCTTGTTGTGGCACAAAAGTATCAAAACCTTCATATGAAAGTTATTTTTAATATAATTTTTGACTTTTGTTTTCCACAGGGTTTTCCACAAAATGAGTCTTTTCGGGCCTTCTGGGACTTGCATGCCTCATGTGAATACGATAATCAGAAAATGGCTCGTCATTTGTTTTGGCCCGTCCATCCATGAATCTGCCCTTTTGGTCCCTTGTCCGGCATACTGGAACCTGCTTCACCTACATTTGACCACTTTTTTTAAAAGATCTCATTTAGAAGCAATGAATATCAATCCCAATCCCGAACTGAGCCTTGTACAGAAGCTCAAGCCAATTTTTCAGTCAGGCAGGCCATCCCCCATCAAAACCGGTTTGCTTTCACTCTTCCTTGTCTTTTCAAATCTCATCGTTTTATCCGCCCAGCAGGTCAATCTGACCGGGCGGGTGTTGGACGACAAAAGCGGACTGCCCATGGAAGGTGTCATCGTCCGTCAGGCAGGCACCAACCTATCCGCATCCACCAATCCTTTGGGTGAGTTTTCCCTGCTGGTGCAGGACGAGTGGCCTTGCGAGCTGAATTTCAGCTTCGTGGGTTACCAGACAGAAAAAATTCGTCTGGATCGCCCGGAAGTACTGCTGGTGCGCTTGCAGGAAAGCTCGAATGAACTCGGAGAAGTGATGGTGGTAGCCGGTTACTCAACCCAGAAGAAAAGTGAATTTTCGGGTGCTGTGGCCTCTATACAATCCCGCCAGCTTGAAAACAGGCCTGCCTCCAGTTTCGACCAGCTTCTGGGCGGTCAGGCTGTCGGCGTCGATGTCATACAACCCTCCAACATCTTAAATAACACCCCTGCCTTGCGCATCCGGGGGATCAACTCTATCACCTCAGGCATTTTCCCGTTGGTCATCGTGGACGGAGTAGCCGTATTTGTAGGGTCGATCGGAGGAATGGCCGGAAACAATCCTTTGTCAGATATAAACCCCAGCGATATTCAGTCCATCGACATTCTGAAAGATGCATCATCCGCCGCCATTTATGGCTCTCGCGCGGCCAATGGCGTCATGGTGATCACCACCAAAAAGGGACGAAAAGGACGCGTCAGAATGAACTATGACAACTGGGTAAGCCGGAGCACTCCTTACAACCTTCCGGAACTACTTTCGGCAGAGGATTACGTCATGATCAAGAATGAGGCCATGCGCAATTCGGGACTGACACCGGGCTATAATCTGATGTACAACCCGGATTCCAGCATAGTCAACACGAATTGGTACGACGTCGCTTTTCGTCCAGGGTTTTCTTCCAACCACAACTTCTCCGTGGCGGGAGCCAACAACTCCACCACTTATTTTCTATCCATGGGCTACACCCATCAGAATGGCTACATCAAATACAACAGTTTCGAACGCTTTACCACTCGCATCAATATCGAGAATGCCATTTTGCCTGTAGTCCGCATCGGTACGCGTATGGCTTACAGCAACAGCAATAATCTCAGCCCCAATACCGGAGCCATCGCCAGCAATACTCTGAGCTCTTCCTCCTACAACAGCGAATACATCACAAACGAGCCTCTGGGCAGGATGACCTATGTTCTTCCTCCCAATGTACCCGTCTACAACCCAGACGGAAGCTACAGCATCCAGAATAAGATCAGCGTGGGTTACGGAGCCAACAGCACCAGCATCGGTACCATCAATGCCTACAATCTGGCCATGGTACAAAAACTGGACGTCAACTCATCCCAAAACAACAACATCATCGGAAACATTTACGGAGAATGGGATGTCCTGCCGAATCTGAAATTCAGGACCAGCTATGGCCTGAACAGACTCTTGACCGAAAACAACTCCTTTCTGAATCCAATCCATGGAGGAGGCGCCTCAGCCAATGGAGTTGCCACCAATGTCTACACCAAATATACCCGTACGGACTGGGCCAACACCCTTCAGTTCAACCACACGTTTGGAGACCTTCACAACCTTCAGTTTCTGCTGGGACACGAACAGATCTTCACAGTGATCAACTCCTGGGGAGCACAGCGCAGCAACATCACAGATCCGGATTATAAAAACTACCAGGGTGGATTTGTCAACATCGCTCCCATAGGCAATGTACTGACCGAAAACGCACTGCTTTCGTATTTTTCCAATCTGAACTACAACTACGCCAAAAGGTATTTCCTCAGTTTCAACTTCCGCAGGGATGGATTATCGGCACTCGCTCCGGACAACCGGTTTGGAAATTTTGGAGGAGGATCGGCTGCATGGGATCTTTCCAAAGAGAATTTTTTCGAAAGAATACCCGGTGCTTCCTTTATCAACCAGTTTAAATTAAGAGGCAGTTACGGCGTAGTAGGAAACAGCGAAATTGGTGCTTTCCCGGCACTGGCAGCTTATACCTCGAACACTTATGGAGGAGAACCCACTCTTCAGTTTGCACAGGCAGCCAATCCCGATCTGAAATGGGAAACCAGCACCAAGCTCGACCTGGGACTGAACGTCGGGCTGTTCAACGATCGCATTCAATTTGAATTCGGATATTACAACAACAATATCGACGGACTGATCCTCCGTTCTCCCCAGGCACTGTCTGCTGGAATACCCGGCAACTATATTTTTGAAAACGTCGGCAGCATGTACAACAGAGGGATTGAACTGGGATTGACAGCGGGAATCATTCAGCAAAAAGATTTTAGCTGGACCATCAATTTCAATTTTGCCACTTTGGAAAACAAGGTGACGAAATTAAAATCAGACGTATTTGTTCCGAGCATTTTCGGTGTACAAAACATGACCAGGGAAGGATATTCCATTGGCTCCATTTTTGCGGTACCCACTGTAGGGGTCAATCCCGATAATGGTCTGATGGTGTTTATCAACAGTGAAGGAAAGCAGGTTCAATACAACCATGTGGGTTCTCCCCGCTGGACCTATCTGGATGGCAGCGCAGCTCCCGCCATCGACAACTTCAGAGATGGGGTCATTCAGGGTCCTTCACTGCCAAAGTTCTTTGGCGGCATCAACAACACCCTGCAGTACAAGAATTTTGATCTGAACATCATTCTCACATTTGTGGGAGGAAATCTATTGTACAATGGAACCCGTGCAACCAATTCAGATCAGCGCTATTTCAACAATGGTACGTTCATCAAGGAAAGATGGACCACCCCCGGTCAGAAAACGGAAATTCAAAAACTCTATTATGGAGACAATGTGTCCGCAGGATTTTCCTTTGCAGCTACTTCCAAGGTGGAAAAAGGCGATTACCTGAAGCTGAGAGATATCTCTCTGGGATACACTATTCCTCTTGAAAACAAAAACTGGAAATACAAAATATCCACCGTCAGAATTTATGCTCAGGCGGTGAACCTGTTTACACTGACCCAGTATCGCGGATCCGATCCGGAAGTTTCCATCAACGGCAATTCCATCCATTCCGGAAAAGACCAGAACATACCCCCCAATGCCCAGATCCTTTCCATGGGACTGAACGTTGGATTTTAATTCCTCACTCCAAAAGAAAATATAATGAAACATTCGTGCATCATACCAACACTATACAAAGCAATCTTCCTTATTGTCATCTCGACTTTCTTCACATCTTGTGAAAAGGACTTTCTCGACGTAAATCCCAAAACCATCGTGGAAGATAAAGACGCTTTCAGTACCCCGGGGAAAATCCTGGCACAGGTCAACAACTTATATGCGCGCCTGCAAAACCAGAATCTTTATGGGGGTCGCTGGATCGTCTTCAACGAACAGCGCAGCGACGAGTTCGGACAAAACGACGGCAATGCGGCCACCGGATCTGCGGTTTGGAATCAAAACGTGGCCACTACGAATGAATACATTAACGACGTTTGGTCTGCAGCCTATACCGCCATCAATGCCTCCAATATATTAATGGCAGAAATGGAAAAGACCCAGGTGATCACAGACAGTCTGGCCAAACTGTACATTGCAGAAGCCAAGTTCGTCAGGGCCCTGAGTTATCTCATACTGGTGCAGACTTATGCCAAACCTTACAATCTGGATCCGGAAGCTCTGGGTGTACCCTTGAGACTGACGGCGATAAAAAGTACCGGCAACAACGATTTGGCCAGAAGCACGGTACGAGAAGTATATGCACAGATCATCAAAGACCTGGACGATGCAGAAGCCGGCCTTCCCAATCAATATGCCACCAGTGCACTGAACAGCAGCAGGGCTCATAAAAGCAGTGCCATCGCACTGAAAACGCGCATCTATCTCAATATTAACAACTACAACAAACTGGCCGAAGAAGCAAGAAAAATTGTTCCGGATCAGGCACCCTTCCAACATCAGAATGGCAGCCTGACCCACAGACTCGAAAGCAATGTACAATTGATCTGGGGCGGAAGTTACAACGGTCCGGAATCCATATTCACCATACCCTTTGCCAACACCAATACGGAAACTCCTGCCGCACAATACTCCCTGGCTTTCACCTACCTGACTCAACCCATTCTGTTTCTGACAGAGGAAGGAATAGGAGCAGACAGTGCATTTCTGAATCCTCAGGACGGGCGATCCACCTTGGTTTCTGTCAACACAGCCAAGAGAAAAGTACTGCGCAAATTCGCGATCACTACAGCGCCCTTCAGGGATTACGTCCCTGTCATTCGATACGCGGAAGTTATGCTCAATTATGCGGAAGCTGCTGCACAAAACGGACAACTTGCCCTGGCTGCCGAATTGCTGAAGGCGGTGCGCAACCGTTCCAATCCCTCCTATCAGTTTACAGCTGAGGTGCTGAATGAAAAGGATAAACTGCTGGAAGCAATCTGGAAAGAGCGTCGCATTGAATTGGTGGGAGAAGGACTCAGGCTCCAGGATCTGCAAAGACGAGTACTGACCCTTCCATCCAAAAAAGGCAGCATAGGCACTGCGCCTTCTGTCGCGCCGGATGCAAAGAATTACATTTGGCCTATCCCCAGTGGAGAGCTTTCCACCAACAAACTTTGCCTCCCCAATTAAACCGGGTCCAGAAAAATACCCCAGATTTTTGTTCTCTTCTCTGAATGAATAAACAGGCCTGCCTAAATCCGGCAGGCCTTTTCTTTTTATATTTTAAGATCTGTAAAAAAGGTCAGCATACATCCTGATCCCTAAAAAGAACCTATCCTTTAGTCAGAATTATACTGATGACTGGAAAAAGACTTAGCGGTAATAATCTTTTAAATCATTTCTGTAAAATTACCCATTTCCTGTTTTGATTGGGATTCGGGCATACTTTATGGGCTCAGAAGCAGATGGGAAAAATTCCGCCATTTAAAATTCGAACATGGGTATTTAATAAAATGAAGTGCATCGACCGCCTTGGCAAGTTCCATGTATTACATAAGTTGTACCTGTAGCCGAAATGTTTTATTTATGTTAAAGTCAGCAGTTGTATTCAAAATAAGTTTGAAGAATAAAATTTATGTGCATAAATTTGCCTTGTTCAAAATCATGTCAAGCCACATCAGACAACTATTGTTGATCCTGTTACTCTTATCCATCGTGATCAGGGTGGTAGGTATGGGGCCTGTTGCCCATGTCAAATACAGCAGTCTATGCTCCGATCATCAGGTTTCTCTCAGTGCCCTGTTATCGGATGATGAAAATCAGTACGAATTATTCTGGCTCGATGAAGAAGATACAAATTTTGATTCTTGTCTAGAGACATTTTATAGCTCCTGGCTCAAACCGTTTTTCTACACCTCCTGCATTTCAATTGAAGTCCCTCAAGGCTCCCGATTCTCGAAGAGATACATCCTGTATTGCTCACTCAAACTAGACTGTTAGTTTTATCCTTATTTCCATTTCAGATCAGTTGGTAAACCTCAAATTTACCCTTTCCATTCATTTCTAATTTTCTAAACTGGATGCTCCGGAAAATGGATTCCGGAAATTCATCTAAAACTTTCTATCGTGGATAAAAAGAAAACAGTCGCGTTGCCCAAAGACGGATGGGCAGGACTACAGCAAAATATTTCTGCGGATGCCGTATCAGGATTTACGGTTTTCCTTCTCGCTCTTCCTCTCAGTCTGGGTATTGCCAAGGCCTCTGATTTTCCTCCCGTCATGGGACTGCTGACGGCCATCATAGGCGGGCTTCTGGTGAGTCTGATCGCGGGCTCACGCCTGACCATCAAAGGACCGGCAGCCGGGCTAATCGTCATCGTTGCGGGCGCCGTATCAGAATTTGGCGGAGGTGAGACAGGCTGGCATCTGGCACTGGCAGCCGTTGTGGTTGCCGGGGTCATACAGATTCTCTTCGGAGTACTGAAAATGGGCAGACTGGTAGACTTTTTTCCATTGGCTGCCATTCATGGCATGCTGGCTGCCATCGGTATGATCATCATCCTGAAGCAGATACCTGTATTGCTCAATGACAATCCCAGCCTGAGCAAGGGCATGAGTCCCTTCGAACTGGCTGGTCACATTCCCCTATTCATCAGCTCACTGGATCCAAGGGCCACCATGATCGGCCTGATCAGCCTTGCCATTGTGTTTTTATGGCCCATGGTCAAACACCCCATCCTTAAAAAAATCCCCACCCCATTGCTGGTCCTTTTGATCGCGATTCCGGCTGAACTCATCATGGATTTTCAAACTACCGAACCAGCCTACGCCTTGGTCCATATCGGCAATCTGTTTGACAATATCAAATTCAATGTCGATTTCAGCGCCTTCCAGCAGACCGGGATCTTCATCAAATATGTGATTATGTTTGCTCTGGTGGGTACTCTTGAATCCCTACTAACAGTCAGAGCCATCGATATGATGGATCCTTATAAAAGAAAATCAGATGCCAACAAAGACCTGATCGCAGTGGGTATCGGAAACACGCTGGCCGGTATACTCGGGGGCCTTCCCATGATTTCTGAAGTAGCGCGAAGCAGCGCCAATGTTAACCACGGAGCCAAAACGAGATGGGCCAATTTTTTTCACGGATTTTTCATGCTCATATTCCTGCTAGCAGCAGTGCACTTGATCGAACTGATCCCCAATACAGCACTGGCAGCTATGTTGATCGGTGTAGGCATCAAGCTGGCACACCCAAGGGAATTCATCCATATGTTTTCCATCAGCAGAGAGTCGCTGGCCATTTTCCTGATCACGATTTTCTTCACCCTGTTTGAAGATTTGCTGGTTGGTATAGGGGCTGGCATTTTATTGAAACTGATCTTCCACCTCCTCCACGGCGCTCCTTTTAAAGCACTTTTTAAAGCGCCTGTATCAGTTTCTTTCGATGACGATAAATACCTGGTGGAAGTGGAAAAAGCGGCCATCTTTTCCAATTACCTGGGCATCAAGGATAAGCTGGAAGCCATTCCACAGGGTATGCACATCATAGTGGATCTGTCCCGTACTGCCATGGTGGACAACAGCGTCCTCGAAAATTTACACCATTTTGAGCACGATTACAAAGCGACAGGAGGAGAATTCCAGATCACCGGACTACACGAACACAAACCTTTATCGGATCATATACATGCTCCCAGGAAGAAAAAAATAGACTAATGTCTTTAGCTATGAAAAACAAACTGATTCATATACCCTTCATCCTCCTTCTGGTATGGTCATTTCCGCAAAACAGCAAATCCCAGAATACGGTTTTGCGCAAAAACGGGAATAACCAGAATGGTTGGCTGATGTATTTCGGCACCCTGAAACTCAATCAGAAATGGAGTGTCCATACTGAAGCGCAACTTAGAAGAAGTGAATACTTCAGCCAGCCACAACAACTGCTTCTCCGGATTGGCCTCAACCATCATTTCTCCCATGGCCTGCTGGCCACGATCGGATATGGTTATATAGAAACCTATCCCTATGGC
>JAKQHM010000035.1 GCA_029572935.1 Bacteroidota bacterium | reverse complement strand
TCGTGTACGCGTTACTCACCCGTGCGCCGCTCTAGGTCAAACATATTGCTATATCCAACTTGCCGCTCGACTTGCATGTATTAAGCCTCCCGCTAGCGTTCATCCTGAGCCAGGATCAAACTCTCCATAGTTCTTTATCTTGATGGAATCAACAGATTTACTGCCGGTTCCGATAAAATCTGAATTGTTTTTCCTGACCTCAAAGGACTTTCTCTTTCTTATAATTTATCCAGAAATTGACTGAGCCTATGTGATAGGTCAATTCATGTCTTGATTTCCTTACATTCTGTTCTTACCAACCTGTCAATGAACTTTACGATGCAACAAATCGTCGCATCTTCTTGTTTCTCAAATAATTAAATCGTAAAAACAAGCGCCTTCCTTCAAAAGCGGACTGCAAAAATAAGCTTCTTCCGGATTTTGAAAAAGAAAAAATAAAATTTCTCAGAATTCCTGGTTTTATCTCACCAGAGTGATCTCTCCCTGCAGCTGAGCTGTACGTCCACTCACAAGCCATTCTGCATAAAAAACATACACCCCCGGATTCAGCGCCTGTCCTCTGAAAGTGCCGTCCCACCCTGCATTGGGGTCATTCAACCGGCCTCCTTCGAGCATGAAAACCTCCGCACCCCAGCGGTCGTACACGCGTAACGCTCTTAGCTCTGCAGTTGCGTCACCATATATGTAGAAACGGTCATTCACCCCATCGCCGTTCGGACTAAAACTGTTAGGCACATAGACCTCCCGGTTCTGCCTCACAAATACCCAGATGCGATCCTCGGACTCACAGCCATTCGCGTCCGTCACTTTTACCACCACCTCCGTACTATCCGCAAATTTCCCCACAGGGCGCTCGCAATCCGCACAATCAAACCGGTCCGAAGGACGCCATTCCCAGCGACTCACCTGCCGGCTGCTGGTCGCGCTCAGGATGAAGGGCTCATCCTTATTCACTTCCAGATCCGGCCCCGCATCCACGGTCAGCACCGCAGGTTCTCCGATGTGGATCAGCGTATCCCGTGACAAACATCCCGCTGCATCGCGCATCCTGATCCTGTAGGATCCTCCGGACAAGCCGGTCAGATCTACTACGTTCTTCCATTCGCCATTGATCTCTGTCCAGAATGGACCCGCAAATCCACCTTCCGCTTTCAGGCTTATCCATCCGTCGGCATTACCTGCACAAAGCACATCCTGGCTGCTGATCTCAAAATCCAGCTCATCCAGCTTATAGCGGATCACCAGCGTACTGTCGCAGCCGTCCTGAGTCAAGCCCTTCAGCGTATCCGTCCTCACAGAATCCACATGGCAGGTGGACCGCCATTCTTCTGTCTGATAGGAAGGACGCAGATCTTTGACCTCAATGACCAGACTATCGCAATACTGGCCGCGTAAAAGGGTCGTCCGGGTCCCCGCCTCCAATGGATCGCAGGTGTAATTCCGGATAACTGTACTATCCGGTGCCCGGTACAGTTTGGTCCGGATCAATATGGAATCACAGGCGTTTGGCCTGATGATCCTGAGTGTATCGACGCCTGCTTCTGATTTCTGACATACGTATTCCTGATATGCACTCGTATCTGTTTTTTGCAAGACCACCTGTCGCCATACCACGGAATCGCAGCCAAAACGGTTTGCATACACAAACCGGAAACTACCGGCCTGCATGGGATCACAGGTGGGCACCACAATCTGCACACTGTCTTCCTGAAGACGCAAATACCGCGTCACCACCAGGCTGTCGCAGTCCTTTGTGGCAATCACCACCGTATCTAAGTATTCCTGCTGCAGACCACAGACTCCCGTATCCCGCATGCTCAACCGATATCCGGAATAAAGGGTCTCGATCACATGCACCGAATCACAACCCCATTGATTGATTGAAAAAACACTGTCCATTCTGACCGCCAGACTGTCACAGGTAAATTGCAATGCCCTGCTCATGCTCGTTCTGGCAGGGATCCGTATCGTCACCGCTACGGAGTCGCATGGATTGTCTGCAAATATTTGGTACTCCTGAATGGTATCGGGTATCTGACAATCGTAAACGGATTGATAACTGGTATCTGGTTTTACGTACTGATAATTCCGTACGATCACAGAATCACAGCCATAGATGGTACTCAAGGTTTCGTAATCTTTACTGACCTGGCCTGCGTCGCAGCTCATCAAATTTACAATGGTGGTATCGACTCCGACCCCCAGCATCTCCCTGATCACGACGCTGTCGCAGCCAGGCAGATCATAAGCCAGCGTATCCCTTCGCACGGGACTCCGGTCGCATAAATACAAACGCTGATAGCTGGTGTCCGCTCCATCCGACTGCCTGAAATAGGCTTTAGCTGTGCTTCTGTTGCCACAACGGTCAGTGGCCTCAAAAACCACCGCTATTTCCAGTGCGCTGGAATCTCCTTTGAAATCATGCGACCAGAAAACTTCCGAACAATCATCGCTTGCCTTTGCATTTCCATGGAGGGTCAACCATCTCCATAGGGAATCGCGGGCACTGGATGAACAGCGCAACCACACATCAGTAGGTGTAGGATCGATGACCGGAGCACTCTTTTCGGTGATGATGTAACTGGCCTGATACAAAGTCTCATTGCCGCAATCATCGCGGGCAGAAAAATCCACCACCAGCGTATCACAGGATCTCGATGGAATACTGTCGTAAAAGGCCTGAACAAACACCGTACCGCAATTATCCTTGAGCACAGCATTGCCATTTTGTGCGACCCATCTCAAAAACTCACTGCGGGAATGATTCTTACAGTCAATAATCCGATCGGAGGGCGGGGTAACAAAAAAAGGAGGTTCTTCATCCCTTACCGAGATCAATTGCGTATGGGTCCTTTTATTGCCGCAAAGATCGGTGACGGTCCAGGATCGGGTAATGATCTGCTCACAATCGCTGATCTTTTGGGTGGAGGTGGAGAATTGTACTTTTGGATTGGGATCACAATCATCCGTTACTTCGATCATGGGTGGGCGGGGCACCTCGTTGAGACACTGATATTGCTCGTCCTGCGGTTCATCCACGATCACGGGATCTTCCTGATCAGCTGGGCACTCAAAGATGACAATGTCATCCACTAGGGTTCCGCCCCAGTTACTACCACCTGTACTGCTGAACTCCATGTTGGCAGAGGTCCCCATAGCCATGAATTCGTACACCTGCTTAAACCATGCCGAAGCTCCTGATACGGATACGGTCCAGCTCACATTCAGCCAGGCTCCTCCTGCGATCAGTAGGGTACCCGTGGAACTGTATCCGCTTCCATTTTGAGCCGTCCAGAATTCAATGCGATAATTATTTCCTGGTGTCAGACCGGTCAGCAAATAAGAAATACCACCAAAGCCAGGGGAACCATGCAGATCCACAAAAGTACTGGCTCCATTTGGATTGCCATTGCCCAAACCTGCAAATGTCCCATCCACCAGGTCTATGGTCGCCCTAGTCACTGTCCAGCCTCCAAATTGACTGCCTGCTGCATAGGTGTCAAAGCTACCCGGAGCTGGTTGGGGACCATCCTCAAAATTGAGATTGGGAAAATTCATGGGTGTATATGCTCCACAGCAACATCCTCCTCCCATAATGCTCCTAGTGCCCATTGGTCCGGATGGATTACGGTCATGATGGGAAGTAAACATGGCATCTTTGGCCTGTGTATGTAGGACAAAGGTCCATACTTGCAATAAAACAAAAGCGTATCGCTGCCAGATCATTGTATCAAGGTAATATCTCCTCGCAAGATAATACTATTCCCGTCTGCTGTCAAAATTTCAGCTACATAGGCAAAGACGCCGGGATTGAGCAACTTTCCCCTGTAACTTCCGTCCCAGCCTGCAGTGGGATCATTGAGGGCCATGTTCTGAATTTCAAAGACCATATTGCCCCAACGATCAAATATCCTCAGACGACTGAGACGATAATCTTCCGGTCCGGTAAAATAAAAACGGTCATTGACCTGATCCCCATTGACGCTGATGACATTGGGCGCATATACATCTCCTTCCCTGATGATGAATACTTTTACCAGATCCGTAGCCATGCAGCCATTGCTGTCGGTGACCGTCACCAGGATGGTTGTATCTGTCTGAAATGCAGCGCGGGTGGACGTGCATTGGGCACAATCGAAAAATGAAACGGGATTCCAGATAATCTTTTCGACAGCCCGGTTGGATGTGGCGTAAAAATCGATCGATTGGTTCCTCTTTACCTGACGATCCGGTCCTGCATCCACTGTAAGCGCTTCCCGCTCTCCAATCCTTAAGGTTTGTTCTTCTGATAAACAGCCAAATTCGTCTTGCATCCTGAGGCGGTATAAGCCGGGGGATAGATTTTGATTCAACTCCGGAGACAGATTCCCATTTATAAAATATGAACCTGAACCGATACCAGGCTCAGGGGAAAAGCGGATGCTTCCGTCATCCTGACCAAAACAACTGACATCCTTTACTTCAGCAGCAAATCGGATTTCCCTCCAAAAGTATTTGAGTTGGACTATGCTGTCACATCCTTCCGAAGTCCTGAAAAGAACAGTATCTGTTCTGACGGAATCGCGAAAACAGGTTCGGATACTCAGGCTGTCCACAGATGGCGGAATATATCTCATGTCCAGCAGGACGATGGAATCACACTGAAATCCATACAGCACCATTCTGAATAATCCTGCACTGTCTCTGTCGCAAGTGTATTTTATGAAAGAGAATGGCGGCGGCTCAAGGTATATCTTTTGCGTGATCACAATGGAATCGCAACCCAAATGCGAAATAAAATTACTCTGAAACATCCCTTCTTCTGTTTTCCGGCAGACATACTGACTGTCGCGTATGAGATAGGCCGGAAGTAATTCTGTCCTCGTGATCACAAGGGAGTCACAGCGCCTCTGGTTTCTCAGCACTTGAACTACCACGCCCGTATCAGCCGGATTACAGCTGAAGCTTGAAATTTGAGAAGTATCTGAAGGAATGCCTTGAAATCTGGTGACTACCACACTGTCGCAAAGAGAAGTTTGAAACACCATCGTATCTGAGTAATTCATGGCCAAAGAGCAAACCAAACTATCCCGGTAAACGTAAGATCGGTCAGCCAGTTCAGTCAGTGTGACGATGATGGAATCGCATCCGTAGCGGTTGATCCATACTATGGTGTCCATCCCGACACGACTGCTGTCACAGGTAGTTTCATTTCGAACAAAGACGGGAGTACCGGCAGGTAGACGGGAAAGCACCCTAAACCTGTCACATGGGAAATCCGGAATCCGGATCGTGTCGGTTCTGGCCACATCGAGGTCGCATTCATACACTGTATTGAATTCAAAAACAGGTAGGCTATAGATTTTCGATTCAACGATCACCGAGTCACAACCAAATTGGTTTTGATACCGCATCGTGTCCAGGCCTGCATCGGTGCTATCGCAAACAAACAAAGTATCCTGCCTGACAGAACCGCTCACTGGAATGTAGTGGACAATGGCCAGACTGTCACAGCCTCCGGGCCGCGCGATCAGGTTGGTATCTGAATATTCTTTTGCAAGTCCACATACAAAATCCACAACCCGGGCTGTATCCACTCCAACCTTCCTGATAATATCCGCCGTAGTGATCACCTGATTGCCACAGGCATCCGCATGAATGAATTGCACAGATTGACGATCGCCACCCGGGGGCAGAAATTTGTAACTGATTTTTATTTCAGAACATTCGTCAGAGGATCTGCTGCCGGCTCCATCACGTGTCCAGATGCCAATCAGACTGTCGGCATCTGCAGCATTACAGGCAAGAGTCAAATTTTGTGCAGGTTCCAGCAGCTTTGGCGCGATGGTATCCACCACAATAAAATAGGCAAAGGCATATTCAAAATTTCCACAATCATCCTCAATGATGAATTCTGCCAAAGTACTGTCACACCCTCTTTTACTGAGCGTATCATGTGTTACGCTGAACCTGACTTTGGAACAATTGTCCGAAGCGGTCGCACCTGCATTGTTCCTCAACCAGTTTGTAAATTCAAGGTTCTCGTCAGAGCGGCAATCCACCCACTTGTTAGATGGAAGTTTGTCGAATACCGGAGGTGCATCGTCTGATACCAGAATCTTTTGTTCTATTTCAGAACTGTTTTTGCATTGATCGGTTACGATCCACTTTCGGTTGATTTCAAGCGAACAGCTTGTAAATTGAGTTCTCTTTTCTTCGAAGCGGATCACCGGATTGGGATCGCAATTATCCTGAACCAACAACGGATCAGGCTGAGGCACCTGCGACAAACATTCGAACTGAAGATCCTGGGGCGTATTCAGAATTTCCGGAGCCTCTGCATCTGAAGGACATTCAAATATCTTGATGTCATCAATCAACATGCCGCAACATGGGGAGGATCCGGAACCTGAAAATTCCATGGTGGTGCTGGAAGCCTGTGCTGTAAACATATAGCTTGCTTTCAGCCACACCACATTTCCCGGATTGGAGGCATTCCAGTTGACATTGAGCCAGGCTCCCCCTCCGACCCTCAGATTCGCAGAGGGGTTGCTTGCAAAAGAATGGATTGCATACCAAAATTCGATGGTGTACATATTTCCTGCGGTGAGTCCACTGAGCGGATAACGGACAGCTCCCTGACTGAATCCATGAAGATCCAGATGCTGGGAAGCTCCGTTGGGATTTCCGGCACCCAGATTGAGGTGGTCAGGAGCATGGATGCTGATCGACCCGGATGTCACCACCCAGGGGCCATAACTCTGACCGGAGGAATAATCGATCCAACCGCCAGGAGGGGCAATCGGAGCATCTTCAAAATCGAGGTTCGGAAAACTTAACTCGGTGGGGGTACCGCAGCAACAGGAGCCTGCCATTCCCGCCAGGAGCTCTAATCCGTTCTTTCTGTCTTCCCTGAGCTTGGGTTGGGAGCCCGCATGTAACTGAATTACAAGCGATAAAATCAAGAAACAGGAAATCGGAATTCTGACTGAATAGAACATGGAAAGAGATCACCATTTTAAGGGCCTAAAGATAATGAATTAGCATGCAAAGCCAAGAAGGCCGCCCGAATTCCTCCGTGACAAGTCTGAATCAGCAATTAATACATAACTTTGCGCTTTAATATCGGAAGTATATGTCTAAAAAACACAATTTCTATGCCGGTCCGGCCATTCTGCCTGAAACTGTTTTGGCACAGTCCGCTGAGGCCATCCGGAACTTTGCCGACATGGGACTTTCCCTTTTGGAAATTTCTCACCGCAGTAAACAGTTTGAAGCGGTCATGGATGAATCCCGCTCCCTGGTCAGGCAACTCCTGGGTATTGATGAAGATTATGAAGTTATGTTTCTGACCGGAGGCGCCAGCACCCAGTTCTTCATGATACCGATGAACCTATTGAGGGAAAATGAGTCCGCCTCTTATGTAAATACGGGAACCTGGGCCAGTCTGGCCATCAAGGAAGCAAAGCTTTTTGGCCAGATCAATGTGTTGGCAAGCTCTGAGGAAGATCAGTTCCGATATATCCCAAAAGGTTTTTCGATCCCTGAAGATTCTGCCTATCTTCATATCACGTCAAACAATACCATCTACGGATCCCAGTATCACCATTTCCCCGAGTCGCCTGTGCCCCTGGTATGTGATATGTCCTCGGACATCTTCTCACGCAGACTGAATGCTTCCAAATTTTCTCTGATCTACGCAGGTGCGCAGAAAAACATGGGCCCCGCCGGAGTGACCCTTGTCGTCATCCGCAAAGACATGTTGGGACGTTCGGGTCGAAAACTGCCAACCATGCTGGATTACAGAACTCACGCTGACAAGGGATCCATGTACAATACGCCTCCTGTGTTCCCCATTTACGTCTCCATGCTCACCATGAGGTGGATTCTGAATTCCGGTGGAATAGAAGCCATAGAAGCGCGCAACCGCGAAAAAGCTGAACTCCTGTATGCAGAAATAGACCGCAATTCCTGTTTCGAAGGTACTGTCAAAAAAGAAGACAGAAGTTGGATGAATGTAGTTTTTGTACCGACTAAAGCAGAATGGGAAAATCAGTTTCTGGAAGAATGCAAAAAAAATGCCTGCGTGGGTCTGGCCGGTCACCGTTCCGTGGGAGGATTCCGCGCTTCACTTTACAATGCACTTGACATCAGCAGCGTGAAGGTTCTGGTAGAGACCATGCGCGAGTTTGAAAAAAAGTATGCATAAGCAAAACATCTACAAAGAATATCAAAAACTGATCCTTCCGGATTTCGAAATTCCGGTTGAGATCCACCATGAGCACAGGAGATCGGCACGAGTCTCTCTGGGTCACCAAAAGGCCATCGTCAGGATACCCATTCTTTGTTCTGCCGTCCAAAAGGAACAGCACATCAACTGGGCACGCAACTGGATATACAAAAAACTGACACAGGATCCCCAGGCCAGGATCAAATATGTCCCCAGAACCTATCAGGATAACACCATCATCAGAGTACGCAATACAGATTTTACGCTGAACATTGATTACAGCGCCGAAGCAAGCGCCGCTTCAGGCAGACGGGTGGGCACCAACATCCGGTTGGTGATCCCGGCTTCTTGCCCTCCCTTCCAGCGATCCGATCTGGCCGGCAAACTGATCTCCAAGATCATGGCAGCCACCTATTTAAAGGGCGTAAAAAACAGGGTCGAGGAAATCAACCAGAAGTTCTTTCAGAAAAAAATCAACAAAGTTAGCCTTCGCAACAATTCCTCGAACTGGGGCTCCTGCTCTACTTCCGGCAACATAAGCCTTTCGACCCGTCTGCTCCTCTGCCCCGATCACATATTCGATTACATCATCGTCCACGAACTGGCACACCTGGTCCACCACAACCATTCATCCAGATTTTGGGATCTGGTCGCCTCCATCATGCCGGACTACGAGGAAGCAGAAAAATGGCTGAAAAAACATGGAGAACAACATCGATGGTAGTTCATAAGCCATTGACAATCTATACTTTAAATTTTTATTGATCATTTTTTTTACATTTCCTTCCGAATTTTGCAACGAAACTGAGTGATCTCCGTCCTTTTATCAAACAAAGCGAGCTAACCACATGGCCGTCGAAATTAAAAAGATTGTACAAGGTGATCAGGATGCATTCAGAATCCTGTACAACCAATACAGTGTGGCCATGTACAATACCTGTCTCAGAATGCTGGGACATGAAGAAGACGCTACCGATGCTTTGCAGGAGACTTTTATCAAAGTCTTTCAAAACATCGGTAAACTTGAAAATGAAGCACTGCTGGCTGCCTGGATCAAAAGGATCTGCGTCAATACCTGCCTTCAGATCCTTGAAAAAAAGAAAAAGATCAGATGGGAGGATATAGACCACTCACCGGTTTTACTCAATTTGAATGACGAATCGGAAATCGTGGATGAAGAAGCCCACGAACTCAATATGAGAAGACTCCAGGAAGCCATCCTTCAGTTGCCGGAAAAATACCGGGTCGTGCTGACGATGTACGCAGTGGAAGACTATTCCCATGAGGAAATCGGAAAATCTCTGGGAATTGCCACCGCAACTTCCAGGAGTCAGTACATGCGGGCAAAACAAAAACTCTACGAGCTCTTAAAAAAAAATGAAAATTATGTCAGACCGCTTGAAATCCTACATCCAGGAGCATAAGGACCTTCTGGATCAAAAACAACCACCGGCCGGTCTTTTTGATAAGATCATCGGCCAGACAAATCAGGTAAAACCTGATCAGCAGATGCCTGCCGCAAAGAAAAGTTCATTCCGATTGTACTACGCAGCAGCGGCCCTGATCAGCGGTGCAGCCCTGATCGCCTGGTTCTTGAATCAACAAAGCACCACCATTCAGTCGGATCCTGTATATGTGCAAAAAACGGAACCGATCAGCCGACCTGAGACCACTGAGCCCATCACTACCTCCCAAATCAATACCCAAGAGGCTGAGCCAGCAATCCTGCACAAAAACACAGAAACCATCGTTGTAAACCAGAAATCAAAAAGAATTCAAACTCAAAAAGAATCCCAAATTCAACTGACACCGGTAGTCACCGCCCCAATTTCCAAATCTGAATCCACTCAATTTGCAGAAGCTACGGAAATCGCCACGGGTTCAAAACAAAACGGAACGAATACCTTACTGACCGAAGAAATAAAGGAACATGATGTAGCGGCCGTAATCACAGAAACAAAAACTGAAAGCAATCCGGCTGTGATTCCATCTGAAGAATCAAACACCTCCAATCCCGCTTCAGCGGCGCCGGATGCAGCCAGGATTGGCCAATTGGTCCAAAGCGGATTTTTTGGATGGGTGGCAAAGAAAACCGATGAATGGACTGCCAGCAAAGTAGTAATTGCACCTACAAAAAAAGAAGACCGAACCGTAGTGGCTTTCAACGTCAACACCAGCTACCTGAAGCTTTCCAGATCCGTCGTCCTGCCTTGATTTCCCTGACAAAAACAAGTTAATTCACAACATATACTAATGATTTCCACCCTACTGGAACAGAAATACTTTTAAACATTAATCAATAAACTAAAATCCACAGCCATGAAAAATCTGATTTTATTAATTAGCTGCATCTTCAGTCTGAATCTGGGTGCACAAGTTCAACCACCACCTGCCCCACCCGCTCCACCTGAGCCACCTGCGGCTCCGGAAGCACCCAAAGAAAATAAATCCGATACTATGAAGGTAAATCTCGGGGATACGCAGATCATGATCATTGACAAAAACAAAAAAAAGGACAATGAGGATGAGGACGATGAGGATGACGACGACGATGAGGACGATGACAAAATGAAATCTGCCGGTAAATCAAATGATGAAAATGTAAGTCCGATCAAAAAGAAAAAAAGGAAAGCCGCAGACGTAGATTTCCTCGACATCGACATGGGACTGAACATCCTTCTGAACAACCAGGTAAAAGATGCTACCCTTGCCAACGATCTGGAAAACAAACCATTCAGCTCCTGGTCCTGGACGCTCAACTTTCTGCCCACCAAAATCTACCTCGGATCCCGCAATCTGATGCTGATGACCTCTCTGGGTTGGAGAATTGGAGAACTCACCTTCAAGCAGAAAGTCGAATTTGAGCCCAACAAAACCCTTGTCTACACCAAGAACGATCTGATCAACCGGACTTCCTTTGATTTCCATCACCTCCAGATTCCGATGATGTTGTACGTGAGAAGCAATAAACTCAGCGGATTGGGCCGGGTAGGTCTGGGTCTGGGTGGATACGCGGGTGTGCTCGTGCATCAGGAATCCGAGATCAAAAGAGATGATTTGCGCAGAAAGGTGGAAACCGAGGAAGACTTCGGATTTGAGACCTTCCGATATGGCCTGAGCGCCCGTGCAGATATGGGACCCTTCAAATTATTCGCCAACTATGACCTCAATCCGGTCTGGAAAAACAACGATTTTACCAATCTGGAATGCGGCCTCTGGCTTGATTTCTAAAATAAAAGAATTCTCTTCGAAAGGGAGAAAATTCTCTTCTAATGTGGTTAGCCTGTTACTCCGGTAGCAGGCTTTTTTTTTGGTGTACCTTTGCTTGATATATACAACTCATCCTTGGAATTCAAAGCTGACTCTTCTTTCATCAAACAAACAGCCCGGGCATTGGGCTTCCAGCACTGTGGCATCGTACAGGCAACCCGGCTGGATAAGGAAGCCAGACAACTCGAGGATTGGCTCAATCGCGGTTATCAGGGACAAATGAGCTATATGGAACGCTATTTTGATCTTAGGGTTGATCCGGATAAATTCCTCCCGGGGGCCAGAGCTGTGATCATGATGAGCATGAATTACCAGACAGAGCTCGAGGTGCGATTCCCCAAAATATCCCGATATGCTGCCGGCAAGGATTACCACCAGGTCATCCGAAAAAAATCAAAAGAATTCATTCGGATCCTGAAAGAACGATACGGAGAGATCAGCATCCGTGCCTTTGTCGACTCAGCGCCCGTCATGGAGCGGGTTTGGGCTGAGAAGGCAGGTCTGGGCTGGAACGGTCGGAATACACTGACCATCCATCCCCGCAACGGCTCCTGGTTTTTCCTCACCGGATTGATGACCGATCTCGAATTTGACCATTACGATGATCCCATCCGCGATCACTGCGGCAGCTGCCGACGATGCATCGATGCCTGTCCCACAGATGCCATCCACCCGGACGGCTATCTATTGGATGCCTCGCGTTGTATTTCCTATCTCACCATTGAGCTCAAAGAGGCCATACCGTCAGAATTCACAGATAAAATGGAAGGCTGGGCCTACGGATGCGATATCTGTCAGGAAGTCTGCCCCTGGAACAGATTCGCTCAAAATACCCATGAATCCGATTTTCAACCCCAAGTGGACATTCACGAACTCTCGGCTGAGGAATGGCTGCATCTGAGTGAGGAAACCTGGAATAAGATCAGTGCAAAGTCTCCGCTCAAAAGGGCAGGTCTTGAAAAAATGAAAAAAAACATCCGCACTTTAATGAGCCCTCATCAAAATAATGAGGCTGATTAAATTATAATTCTGGGGACAAATCCAGAATCAATAACATCGGATCTGCAATCCCAAACCGAAATAAAAGCTTCGGTATTGCTGCTCTATCGGACCCTTCAGGTAGCTCCTGTGAAACGTATGATATTGCACCACTCCGGTCAAAGTGTACCTGTCATTCAAATGATAGGAGGAATAAATTCCTGCATTCCAGCCCAGACCCAAATTCTTTCGAACCTTACTGATTTCCAGACTTTCAAAATCAGATATTTCCATTCGATCATTTAAAATTCTTCCACTCATCTGATTCCATACTGAAAACAATAAACCAGCCCGTATTCCCATTGCAAATTCTTTCATCGACCATACATCTACTCCAACTGTCAAAGGAATATTCAGTTGTTGTATGGTATTGTAGTGCACCACTCTTCTCGAATACTGATTCCCATACCAGCCCAATGTAGTAACTGAATCGCGATTGCCATTGGCATATTCTACATCTGCCAGGGTAGTTCCAAAATAATAATTGGATCTTTTCTGAACAAACTCGAATTTTTCATTGCGTAGTAAATACTGAAATCCTGCTTCCAGATTCAATCTTCGATAACGCAGTCCGAATACCATGGATCCACACCATTCCTCCAACTTGCTTTCCGAATTCTCCCTCTTTTTCAGATAGTTTGAGAAACTATCCTTTTCCACTTTCAGTCTCCTGTCGTACCAGCCCACACCCAGTTCAGGTCTGATGTAAAACTGAAAAGCCTTGTTCGATTGAGATAAAACACCATTTTTTTGTAGGGATTTTCCCTCCGCGCCTGATGAAACAGGCCCCAGGTCAGGATCAACTTTTACAGATGTATCCGGATCCCCTTTGACAGAAATTGTATCCGTGTAAAAAGGCAGAACCTTCACCTGATTGCTGTCCCCCGGCAAATATGCCTGGTTCTCACGCACATTCATCTGTTCAGAATGCTCTGAATTGAGCATACTTACATCAAAAACCGACTTCCCATCAGAATCCCGATTTGGGAACTTACCAATTTCCTCACTTACCTGATTCTGTGAATTGGGCATCGTTTCTCCAGGCAATTCCTTACCTGAATCAGGTGTTACGGCTATGCTGGTAACATCACTTCCGAATTTGGGTGTTTGTTTAAAATTTGCAGTAGGCTTTGACCCGGCAGAAAGGGGCAATTGTATATTCGAAACTTCATTTGGATTCAGAATATCTGAATCTGTAATACCCTGATCTTTCAACATAGCAGTGGGATCGATACTCTTTGGTTCTGATGCAAGGAGACTTGAATGATTCTTGTCCGCTTTAATGTAGGAAGATTCCGGATTGGCTTCTGAAATATCCAGAGTACCCTTGTCGCCCTGCTCCTGTGTCCTTTCATCAATCCTGTTCTCCGGTAAACTTTTGCTTTCCATTTCACTTTGTGCTCGATCCGGCCTGAGTTTCTGATCCAGCATAAAAAGGATCACCAGAGTCCCGATCAATCCGGATAGCCATATCCACCCAATCAACAATTTCCTGTTTTTCTTCTTAGGTAATTTGGGTTCCAGATCATTCCAGAACTTATCCAGATCCATTTCCGATGGATGGTG
>JAKQHM010000019.1 GCA_029572935.1 Bacteroidota bacterium | reverse complement strand
TCGTGTACGCGTTACTCACCCGTGCGCCGCTCTAGGTCAAACATATTGCTATATCCAACTTGCCGCTCGACTTGCATGTATTAAGCCTCCCGCTAGCGTTCATCCTGAGCCAGGATCAAACTCTCCATAGTTCTTTATCTTTGAAATCTGATCCTCCCCACTTACGCAGTTCGTTTCAGATACATCGTCTAAAGCTATTGAGAATATTTCCTATGCTTTTTTCCGCTCAAATCACTTTTCTGGAATCCGAGTAATCGTATGATATTTGATTTCCTTTTTCCTTCCTTTCTTTCAATTCTCTCCCTAGCCTGTCAATGAACTTTTTGGTTCTTATCGTAGATGTTAAACTACTTTTTCAACCTGTGTAAACCTTAACTCTCTCGCTAAGGGACTGCAAAGATATACTGCCACTTTCAATCTGGGCAAGTTTTTTACACTTAAATAACAAATTTTATTTTTCTAATGCGTATTTATTTGTTATTCAATGTGTTTATCATGCATCATTCCAACACTTTTTTATTTGAATTATTACTCATTAAAAGCCTCGGTATCCATTATCAATACTTGGGATCAAAAGCTATTCCGTGTTTTCGATTTTTTGAGATTCCGGACCGCATCCAATCAGTAAATAATTTCTTCAAATTGCCTTCCGCCACCCTTCGGCTCGGATTCTTTATTCCAATACACTCAATTAAGGAATCTACCTACAGAACTGCAGGGAAAGTAATAAACGCAAGGAGATTTCCAAAGGTTCCCCAGTCAAAGTAAATTTAGTCTGAATCTGAGATAGCTTTGTAAAAGGATGTTGTATTTGACGTGGTCCGGCAGGCGCAACCTTTCTTGTAATATGGTGGAGGCTTCTGCGCGGGAAAGCCGGTTGAGCAAGGTCGTATAATACCGATAGGCCAGATATACACCCAGTCTGGATCCCAGGGGCAACCTTTTGATACCCTGAAAAGCAAGCTTGAATTCCTGGTGAATATCCTGCTCGATCATTTTCTTGGCTTGATCTGTCAGGGTTTCAGGAGAGACGCCTGGAAAATAAACGCGTTTTCGATCATTCAAATCACTGGCAAAGTCCCTCAGGAAATTTACCTTCTGAAATGCGGAACCCAAGGCACAGGCTGATTCTTTTAATGAATCAAAGACCTGCTGATTGCCCTTTACGAATACTTTCAGACACATGAGACCAACCACTTCGGCAGAACCATATATATATCGCTTATAAGATGCTTCGTCGTGTTCAGTCTGGTGCAGGTCCATGGCCATACTTTCCAAAAAGGCATCGATGTATTCCCTGTCAATGTGATATTGGTGTACTACCTCCTGAAATGCATGCAGCACCGGATTCAAAGAAAACTTTTGTTCGATCGCCTCATGGGTCTCTTTCCAAAAACGATCCAGATACTTGTCCTGATCCACATGATAGAAACTGTCCACGATCTCATCTGCCAGTCGGACAAAGCCATAAATCGAGGCTATCGGCGCACGCAGTGATTTTTCAAACATCCGAATACCCAATGAAAAGGAAGTGCTGTATTTCCTGGTCAATACCTGGCTCAGGTCCTGACAAACCTGCGAGTAAAGGTACACGTCGTTCATTTACTGGATTTTGAAGTTTCCTTTTGAATGAGTCGGGCAGTAATTTGCCCGGAAATCATGGAGGGTGGCAACCCAGGTCCCGGATGGGACAGCTGGCCGGCAAAAAACAGATTACTTATTTTCTTGTGACGGACGCGAGGCTTGAGTATGGCTGTTTGGTCAAGCGTGTTGGCCAGCCCGTAGGCATTTCCTTTGAAACTGTGATATTCACTGATAAAATCTTCTGTACAGAAACTGCGGCAGTAATCGATATCCTCTCTGAATGAATATCCCAGTCGGGTCTCCATTCTGCCAATAATCAGGTCCAGATATTGATTCTTTAGAGCCTCATCTTCTTTCAGACCTGCAGCAATAGGCATGAGGATGAACAGATTTTCATGACCAGCCGGCGCCACGCTGTCATCGGTGGCAGAACTCATGCACACGTAGAAAAGCGGATCTTCGGGCCAACGATGGAGGTCATAAATGTCAGCAGCATGCTCCTGAAAATCGGCATCAAAAAACAAATTATGGTGAAGCAGACCGGGCAATTTGCGCCGCACACCCAGATAAAATATCAAAGAGCCGGGTGCCATTTTCCTGGATTCCCAATAAGCATCGGAATACTGCCTGGCCTCTACTGGCAACAAAACCGTATCGGTATGATGGTAATCTGCAGAGGAAATCAGAAAATCAAATTTATGAGTGCCTGATGCAGAAACCAGGTGGGTAAACTTCTTTCCAGAAATTCCAATGGATTCAACAGCATCCTCAAATGAAAATTTGACCCCTTTTTCCAGGGCGAGTTTATAAAAAGCTTCAAATAATCGGGTCATCCCACCTTTGGGATACCAGGTACCCAGCTCCATGTCAGCGTAATTCATGAGACTGTACAGGGCCGGTGTATCTGAAGGTTTGGCTCCTAAAAACAAAACGGGAAAGCTCAGCCAGGAACGCAATTGCTCATTTTTAATGCCCTGGTGGATCACAGACTCGATAGATTTCAGCATCTCGAGCCGGAACAGGGAACTAAGAATTCTTAAATCCATGAACTCCAACAAACTGAGAGAAGGCTTGGTGACAAAATCGGACATACCCACCTCGTATTTGTATTGAGCCTCCTTCAGAAATTTTCTCAAAAAAGCTGCGGAACCGGCCTCTTTTTCTTCGAAAACGGCTTCAATTTCTTTCATTTCAGCAGGCGCGTCAATCAATCCATCTTTAAAAAAGATCCTGTAGGATGGATCAAGACGATCCAGAGTGAAATAATCCGATGTGGATCTTCCATGCTTATTGAAAAACTGTTCGAAAACATCGGGCATCCAGTACCAGCTGGGGCCCATGTCGAAACTGTAGCCTTCTGCCTTCATCGAGCGTCCCCTGCCTCCAAAGCCGGAATTTTTTTCAAAAATCCTCACCTGATGGCCGGATGCAGCAAGCTCTATCGCCGCTGCCATACCAGAAATACCGCTACCTATGATTCCAATGGACGCCAATGATTTAGTTTTTCCGAACGTAGACAATTAAAAAGGCGTTTTGTTTAAGTATTATTATTATTTATTAAACAAAAAAGGCCTCCGGGATTTTTCCGGAGGCCTTTTATTTCAATTAGACAGATAAACTTATTCTGCTTTTCCGCCCTTGAGCTGATCCTGTAAGGTCTTCAGTTCATCCATTTTGCCTTCTGCTGCCAGAAGAGCCTGTTGAGACCAGGTAGTTGGGTCGTGCATTTTATAACGAGAGCCCGCCTGATCCAAAATCTCCTTCAGTTTTTCTATAGGAGCATCTGCCAATTCGCGGAAGGTGAAAATCGATTGAGCATTGAGGAGTTCGGCAATTTTCGGACCGATCCCTTCTATGATCTTCAGGTCATCTCCTGAAGCTTTGGCCTTTGATTTTTTAGGTGCCTCAGCCGGAGTTTCTTCGCTTCCGAAGAGCAAAGTGGATGGTTCAGCCTCTTTCTTTTCAGCTTGCTGGGCTTCCAATTTAGCTTTGGCATTCTCCTGAAGCTGCTCTTTCAGGGCACTGAAACCTTCAATCTCTCCAAGTGTAGCCATTTCTACCTTGGAGGCCTGCTTCTCGATCACCTTACGGGTCACCTGCTTTTCGGTATCTTTCTCCTTTTTCACATTCTCATCTGCTTCTCTCCGGATATCTTCCAGATAGCGCGTATGAGAAACAAGGATTTTCTTTTCGTCGCGGTTGAATTCCACCACCTTTACTGTCAGTACATCCTCGACATTGGCAAACTGATTGTTTTCCTTTTTCATGAACTTGGTTGGCGCGTAAGCCTCCAGTCCGTAAGGCAACTGAACGGTATATCCTCTGTCGTCCTTGCGGAGAACGGTAGCTTCGTGGTAGGATCCTTCCGGGAAAACGTTTTCAAACGTATCCCATGGGTTCTCCTCCAGTTGCTTGTGACCGAGGGACAATTTGCGTGTTTCCATATCGATATCGAGTATCTGAACATCCAGTTCATTGCCCACCTTGGTAAACTCGGATGGGTGGTTGAATCTTTTCGTCCAGCTCAGATCTGAAATGTGCACCATTCCGCCTATTCCTTCCTTCAGTTCTACAAATACGCCATAAGGAGTAAGGTTTTTGACGATTCCGGTATGCCTGCTACCCACTGGGAAATTCTTTTGCACCTGAGTCCAGGGATCTTCTGTCATTTGTTTAAGGGACAGAGACATTTTGCGCTCTTCGCGGTCCAGGGTAACCACTTTGGCTTCCAGTTCCTGGCCGACAAAGAAGTAATCCTTCGCATGCACAGGCTGAGTGCTCCAGTTGACCTCTGACACGTGGATCAGGCCTTCCACCCCCGGAGAAATTTCCAGGAATGCACCATAGTCCTCGATGTTCACGATCTTCCCTTTTACGATGGAACCTTCCGTGATGTCCATCGGAATCACATCCCATGGGTGCGGCTGCAATTGCTTCAGACCCAATGAAATTCTCTTTTTGTTTTCATCAAAATCAAGCACTACCACGTTTACCTTCTGGTTTTTCTCCAAAACTTCGGAAGGATGGTTGATGCGTCCCCAACTGATGTCGGTGATATAAAGGAGACCGTCCACGCCACCGAGGTCGAGGAATGCTCCAAAATCTGTGATATTCTTAACGATACCTTCGAGTACCTGGCCTTTTTCGAGACCGGATATGATCTGCTCGCGCTGCTCCTGAAGATCTCCCTCAATGAGCGCCTTGTGAGAAACCACTGCATTCTTGATGGTCTCGTTGATCTTGACAACCTTAAACTCCATGGTCTTACCCACGTATGCATCGTAATCCACGATCGGCTTGATGTCGATCTGTGAACCGGGGAGGAAGGTCTCCAGACCATTGCAATCAACGATAAGCCCGCCTTTGGTCTTGCTGATCACGCTACCCTTGATAATGGTACCGTTTTTATAGGAATCTACCAGGGTTTCCCAGGCACGCAAGAGCTTGGCCTTTTTCCTGGAAAGCACCAGGTGGCCTTTTTCGTCTTCGGTGCGCTCTACGTAGATCTCAATGGTTTCTCCCGGCTTAACTTCCATATCTCTGAATTCAGAGAGAGGAATCACCCCATCTGACTTATAACGGATGTCAAAAATGACATCGTTTCCGGCTACGCCTGCCACCCGGCCTTGCAGTACCTGTCCATCGGTGATGGAGCTGAAGGTGGAGTCGTAGTCATTCAGGTATTTCTTTTCGTCCTCGGGAGAGTACTGAACAGCATTTTTGTTTGATACACTCCAGTCAAACTCGTCGTGAGGGCCGGAATAATCATCGGCTTCCACGAGTTCCTCCAGGGCAACTTCCTCTTCCAGAAACTCCTGCACCTTGGGACCACGATGGTCCATAGGGGTAGGATTGTCCAGGGATTCCTGGATTTCCTCGGGTTCTGTTGTTTGTTCTTCGTCCTGGATCAAATCTTTTTCGTCCAACATTTTGGCAATTTTAAGTGATGAAATAATTTTTGCGGCGCAAAGTTAAGACCTTTTTATATATTGAAATGCAGAAATTGCTGAATTTCAAATAAAAAAGAGCACGGATTGGCCGTTTTCCTGTCCTTTTTGACCCGCCACGGAAGGAGTTCAGGACCTCTTTCCGGCATTGAATTTATGCTCAGGTTCTTTTATATTAAAAAATATACTATTTGTTAAACCCGCCCCCGGGAAGATATCTGAGAAGCCAGAATCAGGTAGCCTCCTCAGACCACTTCCGGCTTTCAAATGAAAAGGAGTTCCCAAAACCTGATAAGCCTGCTGAACAGATGTGAATATGCTATTGGAGGTCAAACTGCCTTTAAGATTATCACCTGTTCGGGTTATAGGGCATATAAAGGATCCCATGTGTACCGGATAGTCAGATATCGAAATAAAACAGGATCTGGACCAATAAAATTGAGTTCTTCGGTGTGTGCTCAAACCATTAATGTCACTTATGAGGCTCTGCTTACCCAATCACCGTGACTTTTGGACGAATGGAAATTCAGAATCTCTTACAGACAGACTGGCTCAAAATATACCATACCTGCCTCCTGACCCGGAAAATGCTGAATATAGAACCTTAAACCCCAAGTCTTCGGACCACGACCCAAAATAATTGATTCCCAAAGTATTTTCATTTCCGCCAGGTCAGATAGCTGAATAATCCAAGCTTCATTACTTTTGATAAAAATTGTAGACCAACTCAAAGCCAGATTTTTATCACGACCCATTCGCAAAACCTGAAAACACATCATGGATTTGATCGTTCCAGTGTACTGAATTTATTGCAACGAAAAGATCCCACCTTCTAATGTCATCCAGCATGATACCAGACGAAAAAATAAGAAAAACCGCTTTGCTCTCCAGCATGGGTTTGCTCGCGGTCTCCCTGACACAACCGTGCTATTGTACCACTGCTACCTGCTCAGATTCCATCATCGTTTTCCTACTGGGCTGGGCAGCTATTTTCAGCGGACCGGAGGGCATCATCTGGCTCGCCAATCCCCTCTTGTTCTTCGCATGGTTCTTTTTAAAAAAGAACATAAAGGTCTCTATGTTTTTGAGTCTGCTTGCCTTCATCCTGTCTCTCTCCTTTTTAATGTTGGGCACCATCCTGGACAACGAGGCAGGACACAGGAATGCCATCCAATCTTACAAAGCCGGATACTGGCTTTGGGCTTCCAGCAGTCTTTCAATGATGCTGGGTACCTTTATACTGGTCTACCGATATAATCTGAGGACCAATCCCAGTGGCAGGATCTGGAGAAGCTGGTATTAAAACACAACTGGAATGGATTTTTTGATTATAAGGTACTGTCGAACTTACCCAAACTATTTAAAAAGTTTTGATTCCAATGCAAATATCGTCTCAGCCTGCAAGCAACAAATTTCGGGATGATTTCAAAAGATGACCCATAGTAATCATGAACCCAGATCAATTCCACTTACTGAATACATTTTCTTCCAACAATCCTCCCCCAATGGTCAAAGAAAAATCTGGGGCATGGATTTCGGAGAAATACTGATAAAGATCCCTGAAAATTCAGGCTTCTACTGAAAATAAAGGATAATTTTTTATTATGTCGAATTTACAGTCTATATTTGCCGATATTATCGTCTTATATTTTATCTGAGCTTGAGTTCCCGTCATAAAAAATCCTCCCGCGGCAGTGAATTACATGTACCCAACCGGTACCTGAGTAAAAACTATGTGCAAGATCAGCAGTTGAGCCAGGTGCCGGCTGGAGCTGAACCGGATATTGAGGCCACAAAGTATCTGGAGGTTAAGGCAAAATCCATGATCAACCAGGTCAACAGCCCGGATCTGTTTATGGATTATTCACTTAATCCATATCAGGGTTGTGAGCATGGCTGCGCCTATTGTTACGCGCGGCCAACCCATCCATACTGGGGATACAGCGCAGGAGATGAGTTTGAGACCCGGGTCCTGGTCAAGACTAATGCAGTAGAAGTCCTTAAAAAAGAACTTTGTGCCCGATCATACCAGGTTAAACCCATCATGCTTTCAGGCAATACGGATTGCTACCAACCTGCAGAAAAGAAATTTCAACTGACTAGACGCATTCTGCAACTTATGCTGGATTGGAGGCATCCTGTCATGATCATCACTAAAAATGCCCTGATTAAAAGAGACCTGGATATCCTGGAGGAACTCAACAATTGGAACCTGGTCAGGATAGCCATAAGCCTGACCGCCGCTTCTGATCAGACCAGAAGGCTCATGGAACCCAGAGCGTCCTCCATAGGAACACGGCTGGATGCCATTCAGCATCTTTCTCAAAAAAATATCCCCGTACACGCCATGATGGCACCGATCATCCCATCCATCAACGATCATGAAATCTTTGATATGGTTCGTCTGGCAGGAGAAGCAGGTGCATCCTCTGCCTCCTGGCAGATCGTAAGACTAAACGGAGAGGTACAAACCGTTTTTGAAAACTGGCTCCTATCCAATTATCCGGATCGAACAGACCGGGTTCTGAATCAGATCAGATCTTGTCATGGTGGTCAATTGAACGATTCCCGCTTTGGCACACGCATGAAAGGAGAAGGCCTGAATGCCAGCCTGATCAGCCAACAATTCAAGCTGGCTCTCAATCGCTTTTTGCCAAAAAAGGAATTCCCGCCCCTGAGAACAGATTTGTTCAGACCCAGCAAATCGGGCATGAGGGAGCTGTTTGACTAATCAAAAAAGTAATATTCAAATATGACAGGTCCCCTTATCAGAAAATTGGGAAATATATGGTCGGCGGTCTTTCTGAACAAATCCAATTTAATGGGAAAATATTCGAAGTCAGAGGAGCATTAAAATTATCAAGAACCCTGACTTGCATGCCTTAGTATTGACAATTCTTAAGCTATGACTATAATGTGTCAATTTGGAATATATTTGTCCGGAATTTGCTAAAAACAAACCAAAAAATGCCTTTGTAAGGGCACGCTTGGTCGCAATATTCCTTTTCAGAATATTTTTGATCCTAATTGATAGTTAAAGTAAAAATACGAAACGATTAAACCATGATGGATACACTGATCCCTCTTATTTCCCTCATTGCATTGGAAGTCATTCTCGGAATAGACAATATTATCTTTATTTCCATATTGGCGGACAGACTGCCGGAAGAGCAAAGAAGCAAACTGCGTAATTGGGGGATAGGACTGGCCATGGTGATGAGACTTATGCTTCTGGCCCTCATTTCCTGGATCTTAAAATTGGATCAGACTCTTTTTACGATACTGGAGACTGAGATTTCCGGTAAGGGACTGATCCTGATATTGGGTGGACTTTTTCTGCTCTATAAGAGTACCAAGGAAATATACCACAAAACAGAGCTTGCACAATCCCAAAATCCTGTACCCCCTGCCAAAGCTGGTTTCGGCAGGATGCTGACAGAGGTGATCATACTGGACCTGGTCTTTTCTGTGGATTCCATTATTACCGCGGTCGGAATGGTGGATGAGCTCTGGGTCATGTATACGGCCGTGATCGCGACTGTGGTCATCATGCTCATTGCTGCCAAACCGATCAGTGCTTTCATCCACGAGCATCCTTCCTTTAAGATTCTGGCATTGTGCTTTCTAATGATGATCGGAGTTTCGCTGCTGGCCGAAGGTCTGCATTTCGAAATACCCAAAGGATATATCTATTTCTCCATGGCTTTTGCTTTCCTGGTAGACATCATTCAAATGAAAACGGTCAAACAAAAGGCCTGAGATGATTATATGTGCAGGTTCCTAACAGAATAATTTAAAACAGATCCATTGACCTGAATTTGGGAAACGTCATTTCAAACTAAGACAGATCAGGAGGGTTCATACCAAATTTGAAGTCCGCCATTTTAATTCTGGGTATTATGAATGCGAAAAATTCCCTTCATAACTCCTTGAAAAAAAATTTATAAACTCTCCAGTTCGCCTTTGGCTTCAGAAAATATCTGAGTAAATAAAATCGTCGACGATCAGTCCCACAACTTTTTTAGCCAGGGCCAGATTGTCATTCGTGATGACGTAATCAAAATATTTCGCGTATTCCAGCTCTTCTGCAGCACGGTGCAGTCTTTTCTGTATGGCCTCTTCGGATTCCGTACCTCTACCTGTAAGACGTTTTCGGAGGACTTCAAGAGAGGAAGCCTTCACATAAATGGTCAGCACATTTTTATAACCCCGTTGCTCGACGAGCTGGGCGCCTTTCACGTCGATATCAAACAAGGCAACCTTTCCTTCTCTCCAGATCCGCTGGATTTCGCTCATGAGCGTGCCGTAATATTGATTATCGTATACTTCCTGGTATTCAAACAATTCATCTTCCCGGATCATTCTCCGAAAATCATCCTGAGAGACATAGTAATATTCCCTGCCATGGATCTCTCCGGGCCTGGGCTTGCGGGTTGTGGCAGAAACGGAAAAACTCAGACGGTCAAACGTCTGCAGCAAATGATTGGCCAGTGTCGTCTTGCCACTTCCGCTGGGTGCCGTAAGGATGATGATCTTACCCTGAAGACTCATAGGATATTGGCCAGTTGTTCCTTTATTTTTTCAAGCTCATCTTTCATCACCACGATGAGCCGCTGGATGGAGGAGTGTTGTGCCTTGGCCCCCAGGGTATTGATCTCCCGACCCATTTCCTGGCTGATGAAGTTTAGTTTTTTGGATTTGCTGGTGCCATTGCCATTGATTTCCTCTAAAAAATAGTCACAGTGTTGCTTCAGCCTGACCTTTTCCTCTGTGATATCGAGACGCTCCAGATAATACAGCAATTCCTGCTCGAACCGGTTTTTATCAATGTTTTCATTGGCGAAGGTGCCGTTGAGTGACTTGAGGATTCGGTCCTTGAGAAGCTGGATTCTCTCCTTTTCAAACTGTCCGATTTCCTCCAGGTGATCAAGTATGATGCGAATGCGGAGCAGAAACTCATTTTCGATGGTTGCACCTTCTATGATTCTAAAGTCGTTGAGCTTTTCAATGGCCTCCTTCATCACACCCAGGGTGTATTCATATTCCTCATCATCCAACTCGTTGTCATTGGGCTCAATAACGTTGGGAAACTGAAGGATGGCATTGAGAATATCGGTACGGCTCAGGTCGATGCCCAATTCGTGGATTTGATTATAAAAAGACCGAAACAAATTCTTGTTAAGTGAATAGTCCTCATCCCCTTTTGAGGAAATGACACTTACGTTGAGGTCTAGTTTACCCCTGATAACTGTTTCATTGAGGAGCTTACGCACTTCGAGCTCTTTATGCTTATAAGCATTGGGAAGCTTTACCCTGAAATCGTTCATTTTGGAATTCAGGCACCTGAGTTCGACTGTGATCTCTTTGTCCTTATATTGAGCTTTTACCTGACCGTAACCGGTCATTGAATATATCATCGGCCTGTTTGTTTGGGCGAAGGTAAGAAGATTCAAACAATGGAAAGGAGCCACGGGGTTGGGCTTCAGGATCCGCATTTTGATTCCCGGAAAGGGATCTATACCTGTATCTTATTGATAAAGAAATGCTTAGAGGCACTTTTTTTAAAAAAAAATAAGGTTTTTGTTTTGCAGAAGCCTGAAAATTGCGAAATTTGCCGACTCTTTTGAGTAAATTATTCATAACTAATTAAATATCAAGCAAATGAGAAAAGCGGATTTGGTGTCCATAATCTCGGAAAAGTCAGGTGTTCCCAAGGTGGATGTACTTGTCTCGCTGGAAATGTTCTTTAAGGAGGTGAAGGCTTCTCTGGCCAAAGGCGAGAACGTATTTATCCGGGGATTCGGCTCTTTTGTTGTTAAAAAACGCGCGAAGAAGATCGGTCGTCACATCAAAAAGAACGTGGCCATCGAAATTCCAGAGCACTTCATACCTTCTTTTAAACCTGCCAAGATCTTTGTGGACCACGTTAAGTTGGGCAAAGAACCAGAAGGAGCAGCATACGAAGAGGAAGGAGAAGAATAGGATGCTAAATAAGCCCCTCCATCTAGCCTTGTTGATCTGCGCTCTGGGAATCCTGAGTTACTTTTTGTTCGATATCGTTTCTCCTGAACTCAGGGAGGTCGATAAAGGAAGACAAAAGTCCCTCGAGGTAACCGGACTTGGAAACCTTGAAAAGGAAGCGATCAAAAAGCTGGATCCGGCTCAGAAAGCTGAACTGGAAGGATGGCATGATAAATCCAGGGATTCCGCACAAGCCGGAGAAGCCTTGAAATCCATATCGGGCCTTTGGTACCGTGCAGGACGCATGGACGTTTCCGGAGCCTATGCCATGAAAGTGGCAGATATGGAAAAAACGGCTGAGGCATGGGGAATTGCAGGTACGACCTTTCTGACCGGTATCGATGGGATGACAGATGAAAAATCAAGGATGTTTTGTCGCCAAAATGCGGAGACTTCACTCGAAAATGCCATCTCTCTTGCACCCAAAGAACCCAGATTCCGTCTGCTTCTGGCCCTTGTTTCGGTAAAAATGCCGGGAGAAGACCCCATGCGGGGCATTCGCTCGCTTTTAGATCTTGAAAAGGAGTATCCGGATTACCTTCCTTTGCAATATACCCTGACTCGTCTGGCCTTCCAGACCGGACAATGGGAAAAGGCAAAGGTCCGTTTGGATAAAGTCCTGGCCAAAGTCCCACTGGATCGCGAAGCAAACTGTCTGATGGCTGAACTGCTGAGTCTGGGACATATCAAGGGAGATCCGACCACCTTTGAGAAAATATGTCAGTCGGAAGAGAAAAACAAATAAAAGGAATTGACTTTGCAAGTCTCAGTCCTTTTATCTATAACAAATGATTTAAAAATTTTATAAACCATAATTATGCCTTGCGGTAAAAAAAGAAAAAGACATAAGATAGCCACGCACAAGCGCAAGAAAAGGCTGAGAAAGAACAGGCACAAAAAGAAAATGAGGTAGATTGACCAGGCGGGACTGAGTTATTATTTCCGTTTTCTGAATAATATGCATTCCTCATCATTAGGAATAGCTTTACCAGGAAGATGTCAATCCAGGCCCTTAGGACGTTTTCGTCTTTGCTTTCATAGAGTCCAATCCGCCCAATGAACCGATGCGATATTTTTAGATGATTGATCTTCGTGGTCAGCTAAAATGTCAGTATCAGCCGGTAATCCTCAAGCCCGCATCTAAACTTTCAGATGCATGGAAAAAGAGTTAATCATCTCCTCCCATCAGGGGACCGTGGAGATAGCTCTGCTGGAAAATAAAAAACTGGTAGAGCTACACAAACAGAAATCCAACACACACTACAATGTGGGTGATATTTTTTTGGGTCAGGTCAGGAAACTCATGCCGGGCCTGAATGCCGCTTTTGTTGATATTGGGCATACCAAAGAAGCTTTTTTACACTATACGGATATGGGGCCTGTCCTCAATTCGGTCAAGAAATTCACGCACGATGTCATTCATGGGGCACAAACCACAGCCTACCTGGATCAGTTTGAGATCCAACCCGATATACACAAGAATGGCAAAGTAGGACAGGTTCTGGAAAAAAAGAACCTGCTGCTCGTCCAGATCCTGAAAGAACCCATTTCCACCAAAGGGCACCGGCTCAGTTGCGAACTGACCATCCCAGGAAGGTATGTGGTCCTGACCCCGTTTACGAATACCATTGCCATTTCCAAAAAAATCGCCGAAGCTGAGGAACGGGAAAGGTTGTTTAATCTGGTGGAGTCGATCCGCCCAAAAAATTTCGGGATCGTGGTCCGTACCGCAGCTGAAGGTCGCAAGGTGGCAGAACTACACGAAGAAATCAATTCCCTGCTCGAAAAGTGGCGGCATATGTACCAGCAACTGGTCAGGGCCAAACCTCCTGTCAAACTCCTGAGTGAAGTGGACAAAACATCGGGGCTCATCCGCGACATTCTCTCCAAAAATTTTACGGGAATTCATGTCAACGACTACGATCTGTATCTGGCTATAAAGGACTATCTCCAGGCCAACCTGCCTGAAAAGTCTGGAATCCTGCATTTTTTTAAAGGAAACAGGTCTATTTTTGATGCATACGGGGTTAAAAGACAGATCAAATCATCCTTTGGAAACACTTCCACGCTGCCTAGCGGTGCCTACATTGTCATAGACAAAACCGAAGCCATGCACGTCATTGACGTCAATAGTGGCCCAAAGGTCCAAAAAATGGACCAGGAAACAGCTGCCATGCAGGTCAACCTCGAAGCGGCTGAAGAGATCGCTCGTCAGCTCAGGCTCCGGGATATCGGAGGCTTGATCGTCATAGACTTTATCGATATGAAGAGCAACGACAATAAGGTCGAGCTCTACAAAAAGATGAAGGAGTTTATGGAAAATGACCGGTCACAGCACACCATTCTGCCCCTTTCCAAATTTGGCCTGATGCAGATCACGCGGCAGCGCGAAAAGCAGGAAATGGCCATCGATACCACAGAGCGCTGTCCCTGTTGCAATGGTACCGGAAAAATAAATGCTTCCATATTGCTGATAGATCAAATTGAATCCAAACTCGATTTCATCATGAAGACCCGACCAGCCAAAAAACCAATTCTGGTGGCACACCCCTTTGTGGTCGCCTACCTTAAAAAAGGCTTTTTTGGGTATGGTTGGGGATGGTACTGGAAGTATCAGAAGCGAATCCGGATCGTGGAAGATAATGACCTGGGTCTGATCGAATTCAGATTCTATGATGGACCTGAGGACGAGATACGATTGAGGGATTGATTTCCCATCCGATCTTTTATTTTGGCCACACTTCCTGCTGATTTCAAACCTGCAGCATGTCTGAATGGATTAACTTTACCGCTCAGATGTCTTCTTCGCCTAAAGCTATTCCGGTACTGATCTGTCCCCAGCATTGGGGCCTGGGGCATGTCACCCGTACCATCCCGGTCATACGGTATTTTATCGAAAGGGGATATCAGGTTCACCTGGCCTGCTCCGGTGCGGGAGCAGATTTACTGCGCCTGGAATTTCCCGATCTCCCGCTATACACAATAGCGGATTACAAAATGAGGTATCCCAGAGCGAGCATGTACTGGAACATGGGCATTCAAATGTGGCAGCTGCACTCCGCCATCTTCAGAGAACATCGTCAAATCAATAAGATCTGTCGGGAAAAAGATATTCGGCTCATCGTTTCAGACTCCCGGTTCGGAGCATTTGCCCGCCATATCCCATGCGTGGTGATCGCCCATCACCTTCATCTCCCTCTGGGCAACCGATTTATGGAATTCTTTACCGACCTGTGGATGAGAATTTTTTATTTGAGGTTCGATCAGATCTGGGTGCCAGATTTTGATGGACCGGTGAATATTTCAGGTGACCTGACCCGCAAATTCCGTTCTAAAAAACACTATTTCATCGGCCCATTGAGCCGTTTTTCAAAACTGGACCTTGCAGACCGTTATGATTGCGCCTTTGTGCTTTCCGGACCGGAGCCACAACGTAGTTACCTGGAAGACATCATCCTGAAACAGCTGCCCGGACTTGGATTAAGCTCTGCCATACTGATACGGGGAACCCGAGAAGGGAAGCCTCTTCCCGTCACCAAAGGCCTCGCCGTGATCGATTTGGCTGCTGGTACCGAACTGAACCGTATCATGAGCTCATCCCGTTTGATCGTTTGCAGATCGGGCTATTCCTCCCTGCTCGATCTTTCCGTCCTGCGAAAACCCGCTCTGCTCATCTCCACACCGGGCCAACCGGAACAGGAATATCTTGCCAGAGAATTGCACCGGAAAGGTCTCTTCCTGAATGTGGCACAAAATAAATTAGACCTTTCCAAGCACCTTAAGGAAGCTGAGGTTTATCCGGGATTCCATTCGGATTTACCTGCTCCTGTGCTATCCGGCACCCTGGATGATCTGCTGTCCCGCCTGAAAATCAAATAATTGAATCACCCAAGACCAGCTGATCAACCAAACTTTATCCAAATACCATCATCCGGATCCGTTTTCTTTTAACGTTTCTGTAATAGCTTTATATCAAGCATTTTATTACTTTTACGGAACCGAAAGGAATGTAAGGATACATGTCTTTGAGCCATAAAATAATTGCCTTGGTGTTTGCTTGTCTGCTGGCAGCAGACGTGTGCTACCAGTGCATCAGATATGTTAAACCCATATTTTCCTATCTGGAATGTAGCTCTGGAAACGGCGGAAATGCCTCTGGTCTGGGCTATAACGTTCTGGAGGAAGAACTTTATCATCCCGTCGGAGCTGATTGGCCCGCCTTGACCATGATTCCGATCGATTTTATTCTGGTCCTGTTTTCAGACCTAAAAGATTTTATTTCCTTGTCATCCTTAGACAGTCCGGAAATTCCTCCGGAATACAAAGTATGATATTAAAGATGGCTTGTTCGCTCATGCCATTCCCTTTCCCCTTTTAATTTTTTTTTCAATTTGGACTCGACCCGCACAGACCACGATACTGTGAGGTTGATGTTCTGAATTCAATCCTTAACAACAGAATCTCCATGAGAGATAAAAATAAATACTTCTGGACCGATGTCCAGGCAGGAGTGGTGGTCTTCCTGGTAGCATTGCCTCTCTGTCTGGGCATTGCTCTAGCGAGTGGAGCACCACTGTTTTCCGGAATTATATCCGGCATCATTGGCGGCATCGTGGTCGGATTTCTGAGCAACAGTCAGCTGAGTGTGACCGGACCTGCAGCGGGTTTGACAGCTATAGTTTTGGGAGCTATTACCGCACTGGGGAGCTATGAAGCATTTCTGGCCGCTGTGGTGATCGGAGGTTTGATCCAACTCCTGCTCGGGCTGATCAAATCCGGGACCATTTCCAATTATTTCCCATCAAATGTGATAGAAGGAATGTTGACCGCCATCGGGATCATCATCATCCTGAAGCAGATTCCCCATGCCATTGGCTACGATAAGGACAATGAAGGGGACTTTTTCTTTATTGAAAAGTCTACGGGGCACAATACCTTTTCTGGAATCATTGATGCGGTCAATTATGCGCATCCGGGAGCCATTCTGGTTACTTTGATCTCTCTGGTCATTCTGATCGCATTTTTGAAGATACCTTTCTTGAAAAAAATCAAAACTGTACCTGCAGCATTAATCGTAGTCTTGCTGGGAATCCTGACAAACGAGTGTTTTAAAATGTGGATGCCCAATCTGATCATCACGGAAGACCATCTGGTCAGGCTGCCGGTAGCAGAATCATTTGAAGGATTTTTAGCCCAGTTTACACTGCCGGATTTTTCTTCCTGGCTACGCACCGATGTCTGGCTGATCGGACTGACCCTTGCTATTGTGGCTTCCATTGAAACACTGCTTTGCATCGAGGCAACGGACCGCATGGATCCACTCAAACGCTTTACGAATTCAAATACTGAATTGATCGCACAAGGCACCGGGAATATTCTCAGCGGACTCATAGGAGGCTTGCCCATGACGTCCGTCATCGTGCGGTCCTCTGCCAACATCAATTCCGGAGCTAGAACCAAGGTCTCTGCCATCACCCATGGTGTCTTATTACTACTGGCTGTCGTATTCATTCCCGGATTGCTCAACCGTATTCCCCTGGCCTGTCTGGCCGCCGTACTGATTATGATCGGATACAAACTGGCCAGCCCATCTGTGTTCAAACATATGTGGAATTCCGGAAAATACCAGTTTATACCCTTTGCGGTCACTGTACTGGCTGTCGTATTCACTGATCTGCTCAGAGGAGTGGGCATCGGAATGATCGTATCTATTTTCTTTATCCTCAGGGCTAACCTAAAGCTCGCCTATTTTTTCAAAAAAGAAAGCTATCAAGCCGGTGATCAAATCATCATCAAACTGGCCCAGGAAGTATCTTTCCTCAATAAGGCCGCTATAAAGCAGACACTAAACCATTTGCCCGAAAACAGCAAGATCACGATCGATGCTTCTGAAACCTTCTATATCGATCACGATGTCCTGAAACTGATCCGGGAATACCTAGAATTCGGATCAAAAGAAAAAAATATTGAAGTCACCCTTAAAGGATTCCGGGAAGAATACCAAATGGAAAATTCCCTGGACCATATTATTGTATCCTGATAAATTTAGAAAAATTGAAAAAATTCATGAAAGCTCATTCTCTTGAAACACAATCCTCCATCAATCCGGAAAAGGCCCTTCATTTTTTAAAAGAAGGAAATGTTCGTTTTATGAACAACCTGATGGTCAAAAGGGACTTGCTCGAACAGGCAAACGATACGCGCGAAGGACAGTGGCCATTCGCGGCCATCTTGAGTTGTATCGACAGCCGTACCTCCGCAGAACTCATTTTTGACCAGGGTCTGGGTGACATCTTTTCCATCAGAATTGCAGGGAACATCGTAAATACTGATATCATAGGAAGTCTTGAGTTTGCCTGCAAAGTCGCAGGATCCAAGCTCATCGTGGTATTGGGTCATACGAATTGCGGTGCCATCAAAGGTGCCTGCGACCATGTGGAAATGGGGAACCTGACTGAATTGTTATCCAAAATCCAACCCGCTGTTTATGAGGAAAACAAAACCCTCGATCCAAACAGACGGAACTCGGAAAACTATGAATTCGTGGAGAATGTGACTGATATCAACATTTACAGGTCCGTCAAAGCCATTGTCAGCAGAAGCCCCTTACTGGAAAACATGATAGCAGAATCTGAGATCGCGATCATCGGTGCCAAATACGATCTGGAAACCGGAAGAGTACACTTTTTTGATGACAGCCTGATCAAAGACAGGGAGGGAATAGCAAATCTTTTTGGGACTGCCAATGCAAAGGCTGTTTAAAAAGAAAAAGTCTTTGGTTTTTCTCAATTCGGATTGCTGAATCAGAATTGCTTGTTTAATAAGGCCATTGCCATTTTTTCCAGGCGATTGGCACGTATTACAGGACGCTTAGCCTCATTATAATAGCGAACGTATTCCCTCCTATGCGAGGGGGCTAATGCGTCAAAAATTTTCCTCAATTCAGGCCGGTCTTCCAGGAATCGTTCAAAAACCGTATCCGGTCCGGATTCATGGATTGCATCATTGGGCTTTTTCTTTTCTGGCCTTTGAGCTTTCTGGAGGGTCTCGACCACATACTCCTTTATTTGTTTCAATTTTAAGTTCAATTCTTCCGGTCTTGAAAAACGCCACTGACGCATGGACTGGGTTTTGCCTTCCTGTGCGTTGACCAAAACGCGGAACTGGTCTTGTAACAGAGCTCCCTGAAAAAACCAAAGACCCAAATAACTTTTAAATACTGCAAATCCGATCAGATTGATACCGTCCCGACTGTACACGGGGCGCCCCCATTTCAAATCTTCCCTCAATCCTAAATGAAGCAGCATTCCTCTGATCGCTCCCAAGGCCTCTCTTTCCGAAGGGTTTAATGAATCCAGATAGGCACCCACCATTGCATTTTCCATATAACGAACCGGTGTTTGCAAACAAATGTAGGTCATGACATGACAATGGACAAGCAAATGCCCTGATGATCCCTTCTATTTCGGGAAAAAGACTATTTTTACCCGCAAAACACAGAAAAATGGACCAAAGACCCTGGTTAAGAAAATATCCGGCAGGCATCCCAGCCAACATAGATGCAGAAGCATATTGCTCCTTACTGGAGTTTGCAGAAGAGTGCTTTAAACAATTCGGAAAACTGAAGGCCTTTACCTTGATGGGAAAGTCCATGACTTACAAGGAACTGGATCAGAAATCAAGAAATTTTGCGGCATACCTTCATTCCAGAGGACTCAATCCCGGAGACAAGATTGCCCTTATGATGCCCAACCTTCTGCAATATCCGGTAGCCATTTTTGGTGCGTTGCGGGCCGGCCTTGTGATCGTCAACACCAATCCTCTATACACTCCCTACGAAATGGAGTATCAGTTCAACGATTCCGGGGTAAAAGCTATCGTGATCGCTGAAAATTTTGCTGCCAATCTTGAAAAAGTTCTTCCTAAAACCAAGATCCAAATCGTCATCACCACTACCATCGGTGAGTTTTTGGGTGGAATCAAAGGCTGGTTCGTTGATTTTGCAGTAAAGCGCATCAAAAAAATGGTGCCGAAATTTACCATCGAAAACACCATTTCCATGGGACACGCCGTGAGCGAGGGGAGCCGGTTTTCAATCAAGCCTTTTACCCCTGCACTGGACGATGTGATCCTGTTGCAATATACGGGTGGCACTACAGGTGTCAGCAAGGGTACCATGCTGACCAACCGCAATCTGGTAGGTAACCTGATGCAAATCAAAGCCATCATCAATCCATACCTGAAGGTCGGTCAGGAAACCACCCTGTCCCCTCTGCCTATGTACCATATTTTTGCCTTTGCTGTCAATGTATTGGCCATGATGTCCATTGGGGCTAATACAGTGCTCATCGTCAATGCCCGCGACATCGGTTCCGTAGCCAAAGCCTTCAAAGATTACAAGATCAGTCTGATGACCGGAGTGAACACACTCTTCAATGCCTTGCTGCACCATCCGGGTTTTGAAAAATCTGATTTTAGCGCGCTTCGGGTCAGTGTAGGTGGAGCAATGGCCATCCAGACCGCGGTTGCAGAGAAATGGAAAAGCGTAACCGGATGTCCGCTCTGCGAGGGATATGGCATGACAGAAGCTTCTCCGGTGGTCAGTCTGAATCCATTGGACGGTAGTGGCAGACTGGGTACGATCGGCTTGCCCGTGCCCAGTACGGATGTACGCATTGTCGCGGATGATGGCCGCATCTGTGGGCCCAATGAAATAGGAGAAATTCAGGTCAAAGGTCCTCAGGTTATGAAAGGTTATTACAACAAGCCCGACGAAACTGCCAACACCATCCGCGAAGGCTGGCTGTGTACGGGAGACATCGGTCTGATGGAAGAAGATGGTTATTTCCGCATCGTCGATCGGAAAAAAGACATGATCCTGGTTTCAGGTTTCAACGTATATCCGAATGAGATCGAAGAGGTCATTTCCAAACACCCCAAGGTGCTGGAAGTAGCTGCCATCGGCGTCCCTGACGAGAAATGCGGCGAAGCGGTCAAAGTTTTTGTCGTAAAAAAGGATAAAAGTCTGAGTGAATCCGAGCTGATCAAATACACGCGTGAGTACCTGACCGGATACAAGATTCCCAAGTTTGTGGAATTCCGAGATTCCCTGCCAAAGACCAACGTAGGTAAGATCTTAAGGAGGGAACTGAGAGGATAGGGAGAGGAAATTTTTTTGGAACCTTGGTTCCCTTTCTCCGCATCAGACTTATTCTTCCTTATTATTGGAATTCCGAATTTGCCAAAACAATGAGTTAGTTTTTCCCGGCAACTTCGAATTTTCCACCTTTGCGAAACGGACCAGGTAGAAAAGCTGATCCTGTATGATCTGTTTGGTAAAGTTGTATCCGAGTGGGCAGGAGCGGATTGTAAGGATGAAATTGAAACTTCCAGTTTAACACCGGGCTTATACCTGATCGAAATAAGGCACAGAGATCTGTCCCGATCCATGCTCAAATTCAGTCTTGAAAAATAAAGGGTTTTTAAGTTGCTTCTCGGTTCAGGACTCTCTCTGAACCAATCCTTCCTTGATGCTTCTGATTATCCAGGGCCCTTCAAAGATCATTCCTGAATAAACCTGCACCAGGTCCGCTCCTAATTCAATTTTACGCAGGGCGTCCTTCGGTGAAGATATTCCACCGGCACCCATGAGGGTAATGTTGGGGTCAGCCTGTCTGGCCCATCCCAACATTTCGTCTGAAAAAGGCTGCACCGCTTTGCCGCTGAGCCCTCCGGATTCTCCTACCCACCTGGTTTCTTTCAATTCTGCTGGTCTGCGTATGGTGGTATTGGTCAGGACAAGGCCTTGAATGCGCGTGGCGCGTACGGCTTCCAGTACATCGGAAAGGGCCTCCGGGTCCAGGTCGGGCGCCAGCTTTAAATATACGGGTTTGGACCTGGGTCTGGCATGATTATCGTCCTGGATGGTCTGTAGCAGCCGGATCAGAGGTTCCTTTTCCTGCAGTGCCCTCAGACCTGCTGTATTGGGGGAAGAGACGTTGATAGTGAAATAATCGACGTGATCAAACAGAGCCCGGAAACAATACAAATAATCCTCAGCAGCCCTTTCGTTGGGGGTGTCTTTGTTCTTTCCGATGTTGCCTCCTATGATCAGCTTTTTTTCATTTTGAAACGCTTTCAACCTGCTGACAAGCGCATCCACCCCCTCGTTGTTGAAACCCATCCTGTTGATAACAGAACGATCTTTGATCAACCTGAAAAGCCTGGGCTTGGGATTTCCGCTCTGGGGTCTGGGCGTCACGGTCCCAACCTCTATAAACCCAAAGCCCAGCTCCTGCAACAAGGGAAGCCAGCGTCCATCCTTGTCAAAACCGGCAGCGAGTCCCACGGGATTTCGGAAGTGCATACCATCCACCACACGCTCAAGCGAATGATGCTCACAAATAAAAGACCTTTTCAAAATCCATGAGATCAGGGGTATGGACAGGGCAATGGAAAACAACCTCATGCTGAAGTAGTGTGCCCTTTCGGGATCCATCAGAAAAACGATCGGTTTTAAAATCCTCCAGAAGAACATCTGTATAAATTTATTGCGCTTGAACTTTATTGAAGAAAGGGATTGGTGACCCTTTCCTGACCAATGGTCGTCACCCCGCCATGACCTGAATAAACCCGTGTCTGACCGGGGAGCGGGAACAGCTCGGTGCGGATGGATCGGATCAGGGTATCAAAATCACCTCCGGGCAGATCCGTGCGTCCGATACTGCCCTCAAACAAAACGTCCCCTGAAAACAGCACCCCGTGATCCGGTGCATAAAAGCTTAGACTACCGGGACTGTGTCCAGGCGTGTAGAAAACGTCAAAATTCACTCCTCCAAAAGTCTGACCCGGTCCAGCTTCCAGGTATTCGCCTGGCTCCGGATATTCAAATTGACGGAGACCATACATACCACTGACCGCATTGGCAGACCGGTAGATGGTCATCTCGGAAGCATGCAAGCAGGGTTTGAGCCCGAAATTTTTAAAAATGAACTGAAGGCCAAACACATGATCCACATGGGCATGCGTCAGGATCAACTTAGAGAGTGTTAATTCGTTTGATTCTAAAAAACTGAGAAACTGCTGCTCCTCTACGGGTGTATAGAATCCGGGGTCGATCAAAACAGCTTGATCCGGATCTGTCCAGAAAAGGTAGGTGTTCTCGTAAAACGGGTTCACCGAAAAACAGTGGATTTCCATAATTCGTTATAATTTGCGCAAAATAATGGAATTCCGGCTGATTCGATGTGCAATAATTCTGGTCTGCCTCTCCGGCAGTTTGACGCTATCTGCTCAAAATGCACAGGAAGTTTTTGGAAAAAACAAGGTCCAGTATAACAAAGACCAATCTGATTGGTGGATTTACGAAACTGCTAATCTGGTTTATTACTGGTATGGGAAAGGAAGAAATACTGCACATTATTTTATCAACCTGGCGGAAGAAGAAAACCAGAAGGTTCTGGGACTTTTCGAATATCACCCCAAGGAAAAGATCGAACTCGTCATTTATTCCGATCTGTCCGACCTGGAGCAGTCCAACCTGGACCTCACTCATATGTACACGCCCATGCTCTGGAATCTCGAACCCAGAACCAAGGAACAGAAAATCCTCCTCTACTTTGACGGAGACCATCAACACGCTTTAAAACTTCTCAGAAAAGGTCTGGTGCAGGTATATTTCAACTCAATGTTCTCAGGCACCAACTTCCAGGAGGTAATCCAGAAGGTAATCTCCTACAAATTACCTCCCTGGTTTGAAACCGGGCTGACGGAATACCTGGGAGAAGGGTGGACCGCAAAAGATCTCACTCTCCTGTCCGGCATGTGGAATAAGAGAAAAAGTTTCCGTAAATTTTCCAACCGATACCCTTCCTTCGCAGGAAAATCTTTCTGGAATTATGTGGTAAGCGAATATGGGGATAAGTCCTTGCCCAACTGGCTTTACCTTATACGGATTCAAAAGGATCTGGCCCAGGCAACCCGGATGGCTTTTCAACGCGATCTCGAAGAATTATTTGAAGAATGGCGCACATACTATCAAAGGGAACTTTCTGGTACTGAATCAGAGCTTCCTGATAGCAAAAGAATCAGATTGAAAAAAGAAGAACAAATACATAGAATATCCTATTCAGAAAACTACAAAGGCTGGGTGCTGATCACGGATCAAAACAACCGGAAAAGAATCAGAATATTTTCACGGGACCTCTCTCAAAGAAGGAGTATTTACCGCTCAGGCCACAGGAACAAGATCAATGTCCCGGATCCCGGATACCCGGTATATGCGGAACATGCCGGAGAAAAATTCAGCGTCATTGCTGACGAAATCAGAAACAGGATCCGGCTCACCCTGAAGGATCACCTTAGCGGAGAGACTGTAAAGACCTGGTTGCCGGATGACATCACAGCTATATACGATCTGGCCGTGATAGACAGAAATCAAATTGTTTTTTCAGGCAGCTCCAATGGATTTTCTGACCTTTTTCTTTACAAGATCAAATCGCGCAGCTACCAGAAGCTGACTGATGATCTTTACGATGATCTGAATCTTTCGCTGATCAAAACACAGGAAGGTATGTTTGTCTGCTTTAACTCCAACAGAACTGCCAGGGAGATGCAGAAAACCCGCCTGGACAGCATTCTTCCAACCGGACCCTTTTCGGTATTTCGGATCCGGATTCCGGATACTACCCGAATACTTACGAAATTAAGATCTCCCTTTCCTCATAGTTCTCTGGAATCAATGAGGATGCTCAATCCTGATATAATGCTCTTGAAAGCCATCCATTCCGGAGGAGAGATCCATTACATCAGCGGTCCAAATGGATCCTATGATCTCTCACATCCTCAGTTGGACAAGCTTTCAGCGCAGGAAAGAGACCCCTACCTGCTCAACATTTTCAGAGATTGGAAGGGAAGGTATTACGGCAAAGTGGAAGACCTGGCCAACAGGTTGAAATCCGCACCACTGATTGAGGAAGGGAAGGGGTTTTCTTCCGGAGACAGTGCAGATGATCAAATAGAAATGCCCGTAGATACTCAACAAATGGCGCGGTTTCAGTCTGCATTTGGAGATCCCCCCAATACCCGGGAAATACTCCTCAATTTTTTTCAAAAAAAGAAAATTGATTACAATGAAATTTACCTGGGTCCAAGCACAGCACATAGACAAAACAGAATTCCCCTTACCCAATTCAATCCCAACCAGGCTATAGCATACAGAGACAGGTTTCAGATTGAAGAAACCAGTGCAAACCTCAACAACGACCTTCTTTTTGGGGGACTCAATACCTTTGCTGGATTCAACCGAAACTTTACACCTCCCAGACTTGGTTTGTTGCTCAAACTGCGGGTGCGCGAGCTGTTTGAAAATTACTTCATCGAGGCTGGTATCAGAATTCCCACCAATCTATCCGGTACCGAATCCTTTCTTCTTTTTTACAATCAGAAAAACCGGCTCGATCATATTTTTGCCATTTACAGAAAAGGCGAGTCAGAAACTATTCCGGTCAGCAACTTCAACAACTACAGACAGACGACCAACACAGTGCTGTTCAATTATCAGCTCATTTATGCACTGGATCCTTACAGGAGTATCAGGCTCAACAACACTCTGAGGAACGACCACCGGTATTTCAATGCTACGGACCGCATCACACTTGATAGTTCAGGTACACACCTTCAGAGCCTGGGCAGCCGTTTGGAATTCGTGTATGACGATGTGCTTGGACTGAGCATCAACCTCAAACAAGGTACACAGATCAAAGTCTTTATGGAAGCCATGAAAAGATTTGAACTCAGTCCAGGTGACAACTGGAATTTTCAACCTGTTAACGGCCTATTGTACATTGCTGGATTCGACGCCAGACATCATATACCTGTCTTGAGGCATTCTGTATTCAGCAACAGACTATATTTTAATTCTTCGTTTGGAACCCTTCGCATGCTCAACCACCTGGGAGGAACTGAAAACTGGATTATTCCAAGGTATTCCCAGGAAAACAATACAGGAGACAATCTGAATTACGCATTCGCAAACCAGGTCACCGAGGTCCGCGGCTATCCTTTGGGATCAAGAAGGGGCAGTTCCTCGATGGTGTTCAATTCAGAATTGAGAATTCCTTTTTTCCAGTACATTCTGGGGCACAGTTGGAGAAATAGTTTGTTGCGAAACCTGCAATTGGTGGGATTTGTAGATGCTGGAATGTCCTGGAATGGTTTTTTACCTGATCTGAGAAAAGCGGAAGTAGTGACAGCCAAAGTCAGCAATCCGGCCGTGGAAGTAGATTTGAAATTCAAAAGAAATCCCGTGATCAGCAGCACCGGTCTGGGCCTCCGTAGTGCTTTGTTTGGATATTTCATCCGGTTTGATTACGGATGGCCATTTGATTTCAAAGGACTTCAAAAACCAATGGCCCACCTATCACTCGGACTGGATTTTTAGAAAGCGCGTGATGAGATAACAGGAATATATGCCTGTTTCCGATTTACTGCAAGGCTCCGCGGAAACGAATGGCCAGGTTGTAAAGTGAATCGCTCTTTTTGAGTTCCTGGATCAACTTCATAAGTTCTGAATGAACTTTGGTGCGATCCCCTGTCGCAGCAGCTTTTGCGACCAGCGCGTTAAATCTGAGTTCCTGTTCTCTGCCTTGCAATTGCGGCACATCATTGATGCGCTGCACATCGCTCAACAATTCTCCAAAAAGGGCATTGGCTTTGTCAAACTGACCGGTCTTCAGATATGCATGGGCGAGATAATATTTAGGCACACAAAAACCATTGCAGGCAAGAGCCATTGGCGCCAGACTGTCTATCATAGGCTGATCCTGAAAATAGTAAAAGGATGCTTTTTCGTTGAAAGCCATATCCCCGACAGATGCACGTTCCATACTGACAGGAGTGGCCATCATAGAGGCATACATATCTCCGTTGTTTTGTCCTCCACCCTGTTGGTAGAACAGAGTAAAATAGACGACGGCCACGATCGTACTGGCTGCTGCCATATAGGGTATCCATAGCTTGCTCAGAAATCTGTTTATTCCGGGTTTTTTGGGTTCCTCCTCATTTAATTTGGGCATGGTATCATAAACAGATCTGAGCAAAGCGCGGGTCTCCTCATCCTCATCAGAATTTTTTTTCAAACTTCTGAGCAGGGATGCAGTCAGGCTTTTCCTCAGGGCTGGGTCATTGCGCAGATCTTTTTCAAATGCCTCGCGCTCTGCCGGATTCATTTGTCCCTGGAGGTAGGATTCTATTTTTTCTTTTGTGTTTTCAGTTTGCATGATGTATTCCTTTTTTATACGAACAACTTATCCTCATCTTCTTCAATCATATCTGCCAGTTTTCCAAGACAGCCACTGAGATGAACCGGAATGGATCCGGTTGTATAATCGCGACCGCATTTTTCTGCCAGTATCTTCACCAATTGCTCCCTGTCCCGTACCAATTGTTCTTCGATGTGATAATGATACATGAGATGAGCGCATTTGCAATCCATTTTGGCTATGTACTTTTTAACCTTTTCAATGATGTAGGGATCCCCGCTCAGCTCATCCAACCGGGTGAGCTGTTCTTCTGTCGCCTTCCATCGATTGGAGGCCCGAACCATTTCTTCACAAACATTTCGGGTCAGTTTAAAATAGTAGCCCTCACAATTTTCGCGGGGACCTCTTCCGGCCTCCTTTTCCTTAAAGATCCTCAGCACTATTTCTATGTAAAACTCCTCCCAGTTTTCGTATAGGGATGATACATATCTTTCGTACTTTCGGAAAAAATGCCGGGCATTCTTCCGTATGGATTCTTCCTCAAAGAGCAAGCGGGCGGCATTTTTCTTGCCTTCCTCTCCCTTCAGGATCTCAGATTGGAATGATTCGCAGGATTTGCACATATGGTTCTGTTCGTATGGTGTAAAAATATCCTGTAATTTAAGGGGCAGACACCAAATTAAGTAAAAATATATATACCCATCTGATCCATAGGGCCTTAAACACAAACAGTCTCACCTGGACTGCTACTGATCCGGAAATGGGTTCCCCTACATATTTCATACGGGCATTTTATTTTTCTTCATCCAGCTGCAGATCCTATAAAGTGGAAAGAGCACTGCGGTGCAAAAAATAAATTTTAAAATTTTCTTTCTAACTGCCTTAATTTTCTTTTGGTCTTTGCACCATTCAGTCAAATCAGCAATTGAAATTTTAATTAACAACAACCATAAAAATCATTTCATCATGAAAAAGTCGTTCTTTCTTCCATTCGCACTCAGTGCCCTCACCCAATTCACAAATGCACAAAGCCTTCCAAACGGTACACCCGGTGGGCTCCAGAACCCTGAAACAAGGTTGGTCAGGAATTTCAATTCTTCCTGGGTCAATATGTTGGTCAAAACCCAACTCATGGGATCAGCCTTTACAGAAAAGATCGCGCTCCTGCACACACTTGAAACAAATTCCGGACAAACCGCTTCATTGGATATAGATAATTTTGAGACAGAAGCGGACTGGAAGCAGTCAGAAGAAATTATCAACCAGGCCGCTGGTTATATCGAAAAGTATGATTTCGAAAGTGCTCACAAATTATTGGGACGCCATATCAAAACGAATCCAGGTAACGATGCAGCACGATATCTGCTTGGTTTGACACAGCTCAGTCGTGGATTGTATGGTCCTGCAGCGAGTAATTTTTCCAAGATCAACTACCGACTCGCTCAATCCGGAATAGCAGGCCTCGATGAATTCAGAGATGATGTCAGGTTTTATTACGCCATCTCGGTCACCATGATACCTGGTGGAAAGAGCATTGCAAAGGTCCTTTTCAAACAACTCGACCACGAAGGTTCTGCCTATAAATCCATCTGTCGCGAAATGGCAGAGTTGCTGTGACCCGATCTTTACTACACTGGTTTTACCTTACTTTCAAAGGTCGTTCGAAGTGAACGGCCTTTTTTTTTAAACAGGATCCGGATTAAAAACAGAATATAAAATTACGCTTCTTCATTAAGAAAGTATTTGGTTGACCGGTTTTAAAGGGGGCGGAACATCACGATGGTCAAACAATTCCCGCAAGTCGATTTCAATCGTTCTGCTGATGGCCGTGATAGGCACATCATTGGCGCTTCCCTCAAAAGGACTTTCTGAAGCTTCTCCGATTTTTTCCATGGTAGTGAATACCCATCCGCATAGAACACTGAATGGAACCGTGAGCCATACGTAATGCTCACCCATTTTGTTAAACTCCTGCAACATACCCAAGGGAAGCAGCACCACAAAAAGTTGAATGAACCACAAATTGAGGGTAGCGTATTGCCGGGGATATGGAAAGTTTTTAATTCTTTCAGCTGCTCCTTGAAAATTGTACAATTCCCTTAAAAGATTCTCCATTTCCATATGCCTGAAATCTTCGATGTACCCGAGTTCCAGCAACCGGCGAAGGTGAGCAGACTGAAGGCCGATGATCTGTGCCGCTTTGTTGGATTTGCTCAGGATTTGCCGGCATTCCTCCTCAGACAGGTAATTCTTTAATTCGTCCTCCATCTTATTTTCATGCTCCTCCACTCTGAACCATTTATTCTTGTATTCCTGATTGTGGGCTTTATATATGGCTTCCCAGATACGAGGTTCTCTGAGTTGAAACCGAAGGGCTGTCACCCACCCCAGGTGCCTGTCCACCAGAATTCTGTGAATTTGCCTGAGCTCGGATTCAGGTACCGGATGCTGTACCATCCTGTCTGTTACAAAATCCTTCACCAATATCCCCCAGGAACGGCTTGCATTCAAGATATTGCCCCAGATCTGTCTGGCTTCCCATAATCTGTCGTAGGAGGCATTGTTTTTAAACCCCACCACAAATGCTACTGCTGTGCCGAGCAAGGCTACCGGCAACCAGGGTAGACTGAGCCAATTCCATTTAAAAAAAACATACAGGGCGGTAGGAATCAGTGAAATGACAAATAATCTAAATAAATCAAAACGCGTCCATAGGAGAACTTCTTTCCAGGTATAATTTTTTCCAGTATGCATCATTCAACAATTTAAATTTTATGAAACAGAACCCGCTGGGCTCTGATATTTGCGGCTGATGATTGGATGCAGAAAGACCGTACTCAGAATTAAAAACACCCCTACATAAAACCAACCATTCATTTGCCTGTGCTCCTGCAATATGAGTATGGACAGCAAAATCCCATAAATGGTCTCCATATTGAAGGCCAGCATCGCACTGAAGGCAGAAAGGTTTTTCATGGATTTCAAAGCCAGGGCATAGGGTACCACCGTACAGAGAACAGATAAAATGATGAGGTAAAACCAATCGGAAGCATCCGGCCAGAATTTGGCATCCGGAGACCAGGAGTAAATCCCGGGCAGCAGCAAACTGATAAAAAGCCAAACGGAAAACATCTCGATCCATGTGATGGTAAGCGATTCGGATGTCTTTATGTGCTTTTTATTCAGGCTGGCAAAAACAGCAGACAAGGCTGCCGCAAGCATCCCGACCAGAAAGCCCAGTCGGAAATCCCCTGAAATCGTTCCATTGATGAGCAGGATGCCCGGAATGATGGCAATTCCAATCAGCGCATCCTTCCACATGACAGGGCGCTTGTTGAACCATGCTTCAAAAAAAGCGGTCATGACGGATATGGTAGAAAGACAAATCATGGCTACGGATGAATTGGCCAGTTTGATGGAACCGTAAAAACAAATCCAATGCAGGGCCACAACGACTCCGATGCTGCCAAAAACTTTCAGATTTCTTTTGGTTATCTCCCTGACCAATCCCTGTTGGACCATCAGTGGAAGCATCAAAATCCAGGTCAGCAAGGCCCTCCACCAGACCAGCGTGACAGCCGGCAAATCAATGACATGTCCTAAGATCCCCGTAAACCCAAACAGGAACACAGCAGTATGAACAAAGAGGTAGGACCTGGTGACTGGCTTCATGATTTTAAAAAAATTCGCAGGACATCTTTTCATTGCTCTGTAGAAGCCAAAAAAGACGGTCTAGGATTAGGTAAATCCATGCAAATATCTATTTTTGTGCCCTCTTAAATCAAATGGCAGTGAAAATTTTACACCCTGGCGACAAAGCACCCGCATTTACAGCAGTTTCTTCAGACCGAAACATGGTTTCCCTTTCTGATTTCCATGGAAAAAATGTACTCCTCTTGTTTTTTCCTTTTGCCTTCACAGGAGTCTGCACCAAGGAGCTATGCATGATGCGCGATGACATCGCCCGATATGCGGGCCTGAATGCCGAGATCATTGGAATTTCAGTGGACAGTCCTCATGCATTAAAAAAATTCAAGGAAGAACAAAATCTGCCCTTTCTCTTGCTTTCCGATTTCAACAAAACCATATCTGCCTCTTACGGTTGTCTTTATGAAGAATTTCACCTTGGACTGAAAGGGGTGTCCAAAAGATCCGCCTTCCTGATCGATAAAAATGGTGTGGTAAAATATGCAGAAATTTTGGAAAATGCCGGAGAACTGCCTAATTTCGTCCTCATAAATCAAACCCTGGAATCCTTAAGCTGAATCTGCCATGAACAATTCACAATCTCAACCCTGGAAAGACCTGGAGGATGATGTACTGACAGAAGAATACATCGGAGAAGTGTCTGAAATCATTGTTTACAACGACGATGTGAATACTTTCGACTGGGTCATTGAATGTTTTATGGAAGTCTGCAAACACAGTTTTGAACAGGCTGAACAATTATCCATGATTGTCCACTTCAGAGGCAAAGCGAGTGTAAAAAGAGGCGTATTTGAAGTCCTGAGACCCATGAAAGATGCCTTGTGCGAAAGAGGGCTTTCCGCTGTTCTGGAAACCATCAAAGTCTGATCCAGGTGCCGGTATTCAAACTGCCGGATCATGAAATCGTTTTTCCACATCCTTCCCTTGCCGAGCCCTCAGGCATTTTAGCTATTGGGGGTGATTTATCGCCCGACCGAATCCTCCTGGCTTATCAAAATGGAATCTTCCCCTGGTATGACCATGGCGAGGAAATAGCCTGGTGGTGTCTGACGCCCAGACTCATGCTGATCCCCTCCAAAATTAATATTTCAAAAAGCATGAGGTCTCTTATCAACCGGTCAGCATTCTGCGTCAGTTTTGATCGCTGTTTCCTGGATGTTATGCAAGCCTGCAGGAGCATCAGGCGCAAAGGGCAGCGGGGCAGTTGGATTCACTATGACATCCTGGAAGCCTTTTTAAAATTGCACGAACTGGGACTGGCTCACTCTGTGGAAGTCTGGCAGGCTGGCAAACTCGTGGGTGGCCTCTATGGCCTTGCCATGGGCAGAATGTTTTGCGGAGAATCCATGTTTGCGGAGGTATCAAACGCCTCTAAATATGGCTTGATCCGATTGTGCGAATTGTTACAGGAAAAGAATTTCGAACGAATCGATTGCCAACAGGATACTGATCACCTGAAAAGCATGGGGGCTGAATTATTTGCAAAGGAAGAATTTCTTCAATATCTGGAAAAGAACAAAGAGTTCCCTCTGGTTCAGGAATCCTGGTCCATCCACTCGGACCCGGACTGTCCGCAAGGATCAATCTGAAAGCTCAGATCCGATCTCAATCAAAGCATGGACTTCAGTTTCTTATCGAGGCTGTGCTCATCACCAGGGGTGTATCCGGAATGAGAATAAACGATATTTCCGCCCGCATCTACGACAAAGGTCTGAGGTACCGATTGGAAACCCAGTTTTTTGAGGCTTTCGCGGTTGACATCAGATAGAACGGTGTAATCCCATTTCTTTTGTTCTACCATTGGCTTTACTTTATTGAGTTGTTGGATGTCGTCAATGGTAACGGCCACTACTTCTATGCCACTTTCTTTCCAATTCTTATACAGGCTCTTCATCGCATCCAGCTCTTTCTTGCAAGGTGAACACCAAGTTGCCCAAAAACTGATGACAGTGAGTTTATTTTTTGAAAAACTCTTGTTCATATCATAGGCACGGCCATCCAGGGTCTTAAGCGTCAAAGCAGGAAATTTCCTTTCAGAAGGGGTAAAAGAGAACAATGCGATAGAAATACAGATTAAGAAAGATTTTAATGTGGACATGGAAGACTGTTTTAGATAATAAAAACGTAAAGTTGATGGATTAATTCCACTAATTTGGGGCCTGAAATTGAATTTAACGAATGATTAACCAACTTTCTAAGGCCATCATATTCAGTTGTTTAAGCCTTATTCTTACCCGTGCAGCCAGCCAGGAATCCCTATTGGTTTTTGGCGGTTTTCAGGCCAACGCCAACGTCTTCCTCAGAGACAGCCAGATTGGGGCTGCCAACATCCCACAATACGATTATCAGCTGTTTGGTGCTGAAACCTGGTTCGACCTCAACGCGTCCTACGCAGGTTTCAACGCAGGAGTCCGCTTTGACCTTTTTAATAATTCCAACCTGCTCTATCCCCAGGGTTCTTACACGGCCCAGGGAATAGGAAGATGGTTCATCAACAAGGAGATCAACCGTCTGGACATGACCGTGGGTTATCTGTACGATCAGATCGGATCCGGGATCATCTACCGCGCCTGGGAAGAACGCTCTCAGTTGATCGACAATGCGCTCCTGGGTGCCTCCGTGAAATATACCATCAACGACAACTGGAGTGCCAAAGCCTTCACGGGTAAACAACGCAACCTGTTCAGCGTGTACAACTCTGTCATTAAGGGCGCAATGATTAATGGGTTTTATGCCCCTTCGGACAGCAGTAAGTGGTCCATCGCTCCGGGTGCCGGATTCATCAACCGGACCTTTTCGGACGAGCAGGTGCAGGATCAGGCCAACATATCTTCCGGATATCTGCTGGTGGACCAATTCAATCCAAGTTACAACACCAATGCATTTACATTTTATAATACGCTCAACTACGGTCCCATCAGCTGGTATGCAGAAGCGGCTTTTAAACCCTCCTCTTTGATTTACAACCCACTGGCCATCCGATCTTTGCCAAAAGGCGAAACCAGTCTCGGAAAATATGAAAGAACGAATGGAAGCGTATTTTACACGAGCATTGGCTATGCCGCACACAACCTCGGCATCACCCTGGAGGGAAAACGAACAGATGGTTTTGATTTTCGCGCGGACCACAGGATAGACCCTCTGGCAGCAAACCGGGGACTGATCGCCTACATTCCACCCATGGCGCGCATCAACACTTATCGCCTCACTTCTTATTATTTCCCTGCCACCCAGTTCTTAAATGAAATGGCCTACCAGATCGACTTCAAGTACAGCCTGGGCAGCCATTGGAATTTTTCTCTAAACATATCTGACATCCGGGATCTTAATTTTGATGAACAGTTTTATAAGGAAATCAACGGAGAGATCGTTTACAAACAGGAAGATGCTTATCAAATGTCGGTTGGTCTGCAGCGACAGGAAGTCAACGTATCTTTGTATTTTGGCAAACCTGCCACAGAGCCAAAAGTCAAAACCTGGACTCCTTATGCTGAATTCCTTTATTACTTTAATGAAAAAACTTCCCTGCGCATAGAAACCCAATATATGCACAACAAACACGACATAGGGTCCTGGGTATATGGACTGGCAGAACTGGGTATCAGCCCCCACTGGCTATTTGAATTGTCAGGTATGTACAACACCTATCATCCCAAGGATGGAAAAAAACTTTTTTATCCAACGGCAGGCATGGTTTTCAATTATGGAAACAACCGCATCGGTTTGCGCTATGTCAAGCAAATCCAGGGGATAGTTTGTTCAGGTGGTATTTGCAGGCTGGAACCCGCATTCAGTGGATTACGTGCATCGATCACTTCCAATTTTTAATGGACTTTTATTTATCACTTGTATATCTGATATGAAAATGAAGAATCCGCTTCTCATCGCAGTCACTGTTATTCTTTTTTTTGCATCCTGCTCAGAATGGGAACAACCCGTTCCGATTCCGGACAGTGGCAACATAAAATCAGAAAGAGTAATCCTGATAGAGGAGTTCACAGGCGCTTCCTGTACCAACTGCCCTGCTGGTTCTGCCGAACTCAAGGCCATTCTGGACAAATATCCCGACAATGTCGTGGTAGTGGGACTACATTCAAAATTTCTATCTGCACCTGTGGATCCGGCAGATCCCAATCTCTACACAGATGATGCCGAAAACATTGAAATATTTCTGGGCCGCGGTGCAAAACCGGAAGCTGCATTCAACCGAAATCTTTTTACACCCAACAGAAACATCCGCATCAGTCGCCCAGACACCTGGAATAACTTTGTAGAGAAAGAGCTCCTCGCAACCCACCAGGCCGATCTCAGAATCGCCATGGATTACGACAGCCTCAGCAGAAAAATGAATATGACTTTAACCGCCATTGCCAGACAGGACATCGATGAACCGGTGCATGCCCACGCGGTTGTGACTGAATCAGACATCAGCATCACCCAATTGAGTCTCACGGGAAAAATTCCCAACTACATTCAGGAACACGTGTTGCGCAAAGCACTGACTCCGGTAGGGGGCATCAAGATTGCCGATTCGATGAAAAAAGGAGAAAGCATTTCCAAATCATTTGAATTCACCCTGCCCGCTCAGGATAATAATTTGTGGGTAGCTGAGAATTGCGCCGCTGTGGGCTTTATCAGTCTGGGCGAATCGAAAAAATACGTTCTTCAGGCGGCAGAAGCCAAACTCATAAAATAGCGTTAAGGCAGGTTGCCACTTCATCGGCAGAAGATGCCTGAGACAAACTTTTATCTTTCGTACAAAGTTAAAATCTCTATCAGTTAATCTTTCTGTTCTCGGAGGTTATTTTCCGGATAAGCTATCTGCTGCCCTGCGTTCAGGTCGCACAAATTCAGGAAACTGAATCTCCGGTCGATCAGGCTTGAATGTATCGTATGGTACCGGGATGCTGTCAAATTTTTGGATTTTGGATTCAATTCTCAGAATGGAATCTGCAATGGCCTGCGCTCTACTCATCGTTCTCCTGCTGCATTCCTGCATTCGCTCCAGGAAAAACTTTTCCTTGCGTTCCATTAACTTACGTTCTGCCAGGGCAGCGATTTTTTGATCGTCAGCTGGACCGCACCCAAGTAAAGCCACTCCCAAAACGAAACAGTAATAAAAAATCCGGTTTCTCATTTTCTCAACATTTCCACTTCCTTCCTCCTTTGTTGGAGCAAGGAATCTACCCAATACGGCAACTGTGTATCATTCATCTGCCTGCACAATGAATCCGCTTCCTTGAAATAATCGGAGGTATGTCGTTGAAAAAGGCTGTCCGCTATTTGAAAAGAACGGATGTCAGCCTCGTTTGCATCTCCTCCACAGGAGGTACAAAAAAGCACAAAAATTATGGCAGGATAATATTTCATCCCATAAAAGTTTTCTTCTTTTTCAGTTCAAAACTCTGTCCCAGATAAACCTTGCGAACCCGCTCATCTGCAGCCAGCTCCTCTGCTGTCCCGCTCATCAGGATCTTGCCTTCAAAGATCAGATAAGCGCGGTCCGTGATGGAAAGAGTCTCCTGTACATTGTGGTCTGTAATGAGAATGCCGATGTTCTTGTGTTTCAGTTTTTCCACAATAGATTGAATATCTTCCACAGCGATTGGATCAATACCGGCAAAGGGTTCATCGAGCAGGATGAACCTGGGATTGGATGCCAGTGCCCTGGCTATTTCGGTGCGCCGTCGCTCGCCTCCGGAAAGCGAATCTCCGGGATTTTTTCTCACCTTGTGCAAGGCAAATTCATCGATCAGATTTTCCAATCTGTCTCTCTGTTCCTGACGACTGATGCCTGTCATTTCAAGGATTGCCTTGATGTTATCTTCCACGCTGAGCTTCCGGAATACAGAGGGTTCCTGAGGCAGGTAGCCCACTCCTTTCCGGGCCCGGATGTACATGGGATCATGGGTGATCTCCATATCGTCCAGAAAAACTTTTCCTTCGTTGGGCGTGATGAATCCTACGATCATGTAGAACGTGGTTGTTTTACCTGCTCCATTGGGTCCCAGCAGTCCGACGATTTCACCCTGCTCCAGTTGAATGGATACTCCGCTGACCACCGTCCGGGCTCCGTATTTTTTAAATAATTCTGTCGTGCGCAGTTGCATTATTCCAAAGTTATTTTCTGTTCAATTTCCCAGTCCGGCCTCAGTTCTTCCATAGGCCAAACGCTGATCTTTTCAGGCTGTCGCCGTTGGGGATACGAGCCGGGATCCCAGGTTTTATTTTTGTTTTCATCTTCGATGAGGTACAACTGGTATTTTCCGGGATCCAAATTACTGAAGGTCCCGGACCAGACTGACTCTGAGGGTTCAATAAAAGTTTCATGGACCAATCGTTTTTTCTCCCTGATCTGGATCAGATAGGAGATACCAGGCTTCAAGCCCTGAAGTCGCAACAATAATGTTGACAAGGCTTCCCGTTTCAAAACCGTATACTCAAGGCTGTCCGGTTGATTGAATGCTCCGTCCACAAGCTGAATACAGGCAGAATCGAGTACCAGGTAAAATTTTTCCCTTTTTCCGGTATTCAGATCCAGCTTCAGTGTAGAGGGATCTATGCTGTCCGGCACTACGCTGATAGGCAATGCCGGGTAGGTTCGTATGCCCTCCGGATTGAACATCGAAACAGGAAGCCCGCACTCCAGCTTGACCTGACCATTGGGCTTGATCAGTCGCGTGAAAATTTTAGCCTTAAAAGAGGCTGGACGCGATCGGTCAAATTTAAAAGGAGGAAGATCCAAACTGTCCCGGGAATCATCGTAACTCAGGATGCTCCGAACGGAATCTACAGCCTGATACCATAGGATCAAACTGTCTCCGTAAAACTTTGTGCGCCTGTAGGTGACTGACTCTGCCTGCCATTCAAAAGAATTTACCTTGCGGTTGAATATCAGTCTGACCTCCCCGTTTCCGCCAGTCTTGCGTGCAATTTTAGCCGGCAATGGACTGGCCGACATAAACAGATTGACAGGACCGGATGTATCTCCGTCCAAGCTGACCGGTGCGTTCATAAAGGCAAATGATTCATCCGGCAGATCGTAATATAAATTCTGGTTGTTGTCAGCCAGTGCAAATAGGCGGTATGTTCCTGCTTTGAGATATTGAACTGAAAAGGAGCCATTGTCGGAGGTCCGGGTAAAGAGATCCGGCTTTCTTTGGGTAAAAGCAGAATCTGATTCTCCAAAATAGAGGGATACCAGGGTGTTTTTGGCAGGCTCCATGGTTTCCGCCAGAAATACACTGCCGCTGATGCCCAAAGAATCAATTTTCTCACCGGTAGAAAAGATAAACTTGAGGTTTTTGGCAGGATTGCGTTCAGTGATGTCTCGCACTGATTCACCAAACTGAAAAACATAAGTAGTGTTATCGCGCAATACTTCATTTTCGTCCAGTTGGATGGTAAGGGTTTTCCCTTTTAATCGAAATTTTGGGTTGTGCTGGAGCGTGGGCGTGATGACGAGGTTTTGCTGAATGTTGTTGAGGGCAATATATTCACTGAAACTCAGTCTGATTTCTCGGGGGTTGAAAGAAGTTTGAAGATTGGAACTGGATTTTTCCCATATCACCTGGGGTGGCTCTGTGTCCTTGGGTCCACCAGTAAGTCCTTCTATACGTGCGCAGGCCGATATTCCCAAACCCAGTATGCACAGACAAAAAATACGGTTCATGCTATCCTCAAGAAATGAAAGGCCCATTTTACCGGTCTTTGTTTTCACCATGCACCAAAAGAGATTGACCTGTCATGGATGCAGGGACGGGAAGGCCCATGAGCTCCAGCAGGGTTGGGGCAATATCAGCCAGACCGCCATTTTTGATTTTTAAACCAGTCTGATCCCCTATCAGAATACAGGGGACAGGATTCATGGTGTGAGCGGTATGTGGGGTTCCGTCCGGATTGACCATTAGCTCCCCGTTGCCATGATCTGCCAATACGATAATCCGGTATTCGGATTTTAAAGCAACGGGGATCATACTGCTCAGGCAATGGTCCACTGTTTCAGCTGCCTTAATGACTGCATCAAAAACACCCGTGTGTCCGACCATATCCGTGTTGGCGTAGTTGACACATATAAAATCGGGCGCGTTTTCCTCTATTTCGCGAATCAAAGCAAGGGTGACTGCATCAGCGGACATCTCGGGCTGTAAGTCGTAAGTTGCTACCTTGGGAGAGGGAATCAGTATTCTCTTTTCACCAGCAAATACGGCTTCTCTTCCTCCACTGAAAAAAAAGCTGACATGAGGATATTTTTCCGTTTCCGCAATCCTAAGTTGTGTGCCTCCATAACGAGAGACCATTTCTCCCAAAGTTTCTTTAAGGTCTTGTTTTTCAAAGATCACCTTGACTCCCCGGTAGGTTTCATCATAGCGGGTCATCGTGACGTATTGCAGGGGCAGAGGAGCCATATTTTGCTCCGTATGGGATTTTTGGGTCAGCACCTCTGTCAATTGACGGAGCCGGTCTGTTCTGAAATTAAAACACAACACAGCATCATTTGCCTGTATAAATTGCTTTCCGGAAAAGGCTGCCTCTAACAGTGTGGCCTTTACAAATTCGTCAGTGACCCCGTCCCGGTAACTTTGTTCCAGGCTGGATACCAGATCTTGGCTCAGGAGACCTTCTCCGCGGGTATATAATGCATAGGCTTCGGCAGTGCGTTCCCATCTCTTATCTCTGTCCATTGCATAGTAGCGTCCAATGATACTGACCAGGCGCGACTTCCTTCCATTCAAAAAATCTCCCAATTGTCGCAGATAATGCCTGCCTGCATGAGGATCCGTATCCCGCCCGTCCAGAATGGCATGTACAAAGATGCGTTCCACACCTTTGTTCTCCAGAATTTCGATCAGTCCCATCAGGTGCTGAATGTGGCTGTGTACTCCTCCATCTGAAACCAGACCGATAAGGTGCACAGGCTTTTGGTTGACCTGACAATATTGTACCAGATCCTCCAGCACGGCATTTTGTGCCAGACTGCCACTCTGGATGGCATGATCGATGAGTCCAAGATCCTGATAAACTGTTCTTCCGGCACCCAGATGGATGTGTCCGACTTCCGAATTTCCAAACTGGCCCCTGGGCAGTCCCACTGATTCCCCATGAGTCACCAGGGTGGACCAGGGTTGGGAATTCATCAGTTGATCCACAAATGGGGTGCGGGCCTGATGAATGGCATCTGCCTCCGGGACCTGTCCAAGTCCCCAGCCATCCAATACGACAAGCATGACTTTGTTCATAAGCCTTCAAACGTCTCTAACAAAGCGAAAGTTGCGGTTTTTTAACGGTCCGGCACTTAAATAATTTTCTGGAAGAGGAACGAATATGCTTAAATTTACGTTTTTAGACGAAAGATTAAGATGTCCAAAATCACCATTTTCCTATGGCTGGCTTTCATGATCCACGCGGATGCTCAGACCCGACATCCGGCATTTGATGCGATAGTCCGATTGGATTACAATGCCTTGCTTAATCTGATGGACAAAAAGGTGGAATACAGTCACAACGGCAGGGTGGCTTATCTGGATAAAGCTGAAGCCATTCAGGCCATTCGCTCTTTTGTGGAAGCCAATCCTCCCAAATCCATCAATCCTCTGCACAAAGGAGCCTCCAGATCCAATGAATCCCAATACCACATTGCACAATACACCAGCACCCAGGGAAAAATATTTCGTCTGACCCTGTATGCAGAAGAATCCGGCAGTGCCGGATCTATACAGGAATTCAGGATCGAGCCTCAGTAATTTACCTTGCTTCACCTTACCCGGTCTGCTTTTTCTAATGAAAAGCTGAAACTGAAATTTGGGGGCAAACGGGAAATTGGAAAAATCTTCAAACAGCCTTTATTTCCAGTCGGATCTTCCTTGTCGGATCTTCCTTGTCGGATCTTCCTTAACAGGATGACTTATTATTTAGGTCAGATACAAATAAGGCCAATTCAGGAATTTTTTTGGAAATCAATAGAGTGGAAAGTAGCTCCACAAATTTGAGTTTGCCGGAGAAAAGTGAGACGGATATAAAAGGAAAATGCTGGCGGGCAATGGATTTGAAATGATAATCCTTAATGATTATTCAAATACTTCCACCCCTCAAAGGGGCAGAAACAAAACTGGCCCGAATATGGGACACGAAGGCAGGAAGCAATTCCTGCTCATCCGCGACTAACCCATTGGCACTGTACTCCCTGACTCCAGGATCTGAATATTGCGGCGTTGAAGGCTGAAACGGTCTCCGTGCGCCAGAATGTGGGTCGTAAGATTGGCAATGGAAAGTGGCGTTTCGGCTGCCAGTTCGGTAAAGCGATTGTGCGAAAGGCAGGTTGCGTCAAACAGTATGACCATTCCGGATCCAATGACCCTGCAGTCATCTGAATTTTTTATGACAATGGCTGTATCTTCTGCCAGGCCAATGCCCAGCAATTCCGGAAATTGGGCCATGGCTTCCGCCAGTCTGCCAAAGCGTCCACGCTGGATAAAATGCGAATCGATGATGGCTTCAGGGATAAATCCCATCCCCCTTTTCATTTTGACATTCCCCTTCCTGAGGGCATCTGGAGAAGATCCTCCGGCAATCATCTCGAGGCTCATGCACATTGCTCCTGCACTTGTACCGGCCAGGACAAATGAGGACTCCTTTAGTTTGGAAAGGAGCATTTCGTGCAGTAAGGTCCCACCAATCTGTCGGATGATTTCGCTCTGATCGCCACCTGAAAACATAAGACAATCGGCTTCCTCAATCAGTCGCATGCTCGTGGCTGATTCAGCCTCAGCCTGACTGCGGATGTCCAGAATGCCGACCTTGTCGCAACCCAGTGAATGAAAGGCAGAGAGATAGTTTTCTCCCACCTCATGGGGTATCCTGGAAGCCGTGGTGATCACCACGATCCGTGCGCCGGGGCCACCACTCTCTTTGACCACATTGGCCAGAATGCCCTCCTGAATAAAATCGTGGGTGTACATCTCATTGGGACCACTTCCCTTATCTTCATTACCCCCTATTGGGATGAGTGTTCCTTTAAAAGCCGTATAATTGTCCATAAAATATACCGCAAAACTAACATATCCTGTAACGATTGCTTCATGATAAATTCATATTGAAATCCGAATAAAGTCCTATCTATATGCGAATCAGAGAGATAAATGTCATGCGAGGGCCCAACTATTGGTCTGTACGCCGCCACAAACTGGTCGTCATGGTGCTCGACCTGGAAGAACTGGAACAAAGTCCCACCCATCAAATTTCTGGATTTCTGGACCGACTCAAAAAAATGTTGCCCGGCATGTACGAGCATCGGTGTTCTGAGGGCAGGCCGGGTGGATTCTACCATCGAGTGGAAGAAGGGACCTGGATGGGTCATGTCATCGAGCACATTGCCCTGGAGATTCAAACCCTGGCCGGCATGGACGTAGGTTTTGGAAGGACCCGGTCTTATGGAGAAGAGGGTGTTTACCATGTAGTTTTTGATTATGCAGAAGAAAAAGTAGGCGTATTCGCGGCCAGATCCGCAGTTAGGATCGCCCAGGCATTGGTGGATGGAAAGGATTACCACCTGGAAGATGACATCATGGAGATGCGCAAGCTGAGAGAAAGTTCCCGCCTTGGTCCCAGTACAGGATCCATCATTGAAGAGGCTGCATCCAGAGGCATCCCCTGGATCAGATTGAATAAATACAGCCTGTGTCAGCTGGGCTATGGACGCAACCAGCGTCGGATCCAGGCCACTGTCACCAGCCAGACTTCCAGCATAGGCGTGGACATTGCAAAAGACAAAGAAGACACTAAATACCTTTTGGCCCAGGCAGAAATTCCCGTACCCAAAGGGGAGATCATCCGCACAGAGGCAGGCCTAAAAGAGGCAGTGGACGATCTGAGATACCCGCTGGTCATAAAACCCATTGATGGCAACCACGGGAGGGGCGTCACCACCGATATCCGTGATTGGAATCAGGCCCAGGCTGCCTTTGAATTAGCCAAGCGGATTTCCTCTTCCGTCATCGTGGAGCAGTTCATCACAGGCGAGGACTACCGGATATTGGTCATCAATCACAGGATGGTAGCAGCAGCCAAAAGGTTGCCTGCCCAGGTGATGGCAGACGGTAAACACACAGTCCGGCAACTCATCGAAATCGCAAATTCCGACCCCAGAAGGGGCTACGGACATGAAAAGGTTCTCACCAGTATCACCGTAGATGATATCACCCACAAGCAGCTCTCTATTCAGAATCTGGGACTGGACTCGGTACCTCCTGCCGGTCAGGTGGTCGTTCTCAAAGATACCGCTAACCTAAGTACAGGTGGCACCTCGGTCGATGTCACTGATGTGGTCCATCCCAGCATAGTCTTTATGGCTGAACGGATCTCGAGGATCGTCGGTCTGGATATCTGTGGTATTGATTTTATGACCACCGATATCAGTGCTCCGGTAAGCGAAACGCGCGGCGCTGTGATCGAGGTCAATGCTGGTCCGGGATTCCGCATGCACCTCGCTCCGGCTGAAGGACTGCCGCGCAACGTTGCCGCCCCGGTCATTGATATGCTTTATCCACCGGGCTCAGCATCCAGAATTCCGATCATCGGTGTCACGGGTACCAATGGAAAAACGACCACCACGCGTCTGATGGCACACATGGTCAAAATGATGGGCTATACAGTAGGTTATACAACCACGGATGGTATTTACATCCAGAATCACAAAATGATGTCCGGTGATTGCTCGGGACCGGGCAGCGCAGAATTCGTACTGAAGGATCCGACCGTCAATTTTGCGGTATTCGAAACGGCCAGGGGAGGTATCCTCCGTGCAGGTCTGGGATTTCAAAACTGCAATACGGCCATCGTAACCAACATCGCTCCGGATCATCTGGGCCTGAAGGGCATACACACACTGGACCAGTTGGCCAAGGTCAAATCCGTCCTGGTGGAATCTGTTGTACCGGAGGGCTATGCCATCCTCAACGCAGACGATGACTTAGTCTATGCCATGAGGGAAAAAGCCACCTGCCGGATCGCCCTTTTCTCCATGGACGAATCCAACCCAAGGATCAGGAGACATATGCGCGAAGGAGGTTTGTGCGCAATATACGAAAACGGCTTCATCACCATCTGCAAAGGCGAATGGAAGCTGAGGGTCATCAAGGCTGTCAACGTGCCACTTACTTTCGGTGGTAAGGCCGCATTTATGATCCAAAACGTGCTCCCAGTAGCATTGGCAGGATACATTCATGGATTCGAACTAGGCGATATCAGCAGCAGCCTGGAGAGCTTTATTCCGTCCCCTGCCCAGACTCCGGGCAGACTCAATCTGTTCAATTTCCGAAATTTTGACGTTTTACTCGACTATGCCCATAATACTGCGGGCTTACATGCCCTCAAAAACCTGACCGACAAAATGGACGGAAAACCCAAAGTGGGCATCATTGCAGGCATTGGAGACCGCCGGGAAGAGGACAATGTAGGGATTGGCAGAGTGGCAGCCTCCATGTTTGACGAGATCATCATCCGCCAGGACAAAAACCTGAGGGGCAAAAACGGCCAGGAACTCCTGGACCTGGTCATCAGAGGCTTACAAGAGGAAGATCCCGACAAGAAATACCGAATCATTACCGATGAAAAGGAGGCCATTCTTTTTGCTTTGGAAAATGCCATTCCTGGAAGCCTGATTGTGATCTGTGGCGATGCGGTTTCAGATTCTCTGGAGCTATTGAAGCGATTTAAAGAAGAGGAAGCTACAAAGTATTATGAATGGTCGCGCACAGACATACCCAACCGGGGAGTATTTTAGGATAAATAAACATTTTTCGATGAATATGGATTTAAAAATGAATATTTAACAAATTGTATAAAAAAATATATCTATCTGATTTATAATTCCTTTCCTCGTGTTTTTGAAAATTTTACCTTTGCGGAGTGAAATTTGATCGGACCCAGGACAGTTTAATTGCTAAATTGTTTATCTTACTCATTTTCAATCTTTTATGAAACCTAAATTTATAATCCCTCTTCTATCGGCCTTTGCGGTGCTGTTGCTCATCAGCTCCTGCCAAAAGTCAAACCCTACTACGGAATTTCCTAGGGTTGAACACTACGATTATTCTGTGGTGCACAAATGGAATGAATTATTCCTTCAGATCGACAAGGATGCTCTGGCTTTCAGACCGGGTCCTGGCCCACGGGCATTGGCCTACATGGGTATTGCTGCTTACGAAGTGTGCATTCCCGGCATGCCTAAGTACAATTCCCTGAAGACCCTGCCTCAGTTCCAGGGAAGCGGCATTCCGGATTACAACGGGAAAGCAGACTTGCACTACCCGACGGCTGTGAATGCAGCTTATGCCTTCCTCATGAGCCGTATGTTTGAAAAAGTTGAGTTTTTTAATGGAAACGGTTCGATCGGTAAGCATCTGACCAATGCAGAAGCCCAGCAACTGATCGAAAATTTGAAAAACAGCCTGGAGGCCGAATACAAAAGAGAAACTACCACCGAAAGATTCAATAATTCCAAGGCATGGGGAGAAGAGGTGGCCCGCGCTGTATGGCAGTGGTCTACGACTGACCGTTTTGGACATGAAGCCTATCTCAACCCCCTGAACAATGACCCTGCTAAGTTTCCCTACTACAATTGGAGGGAAAAAAGTTTGGATGCCAATGGCACCCGTATTCCCGGAAAATGGGTTCCTACCAACGACAATCCGGATGGCGGTATGTTCCCCTTTTGGGGTAATGTGCGCACATTTGCCACTAATAATACCCAGAAATTGTCCAGACCTCCCGTACCTTATTACCTGCCTGGAACGACTACAGTCAATCCAAGATGGCACGCGGAAAACATGGAAGTGTATGCGACCACCACCGGTCGTTCTCATGAGGACGAGTGGATCGCAGAGTTCTGGTCTGATGACCTCTTCGGTCTGACCTTCGCTCCACCGCCGAGATTGGTTGCCATTATGGACCAGATCTTTGTTTTGAAGAATTCTAATCTGGAAGAAGCTATATATGCTAATGCCTTGATGGGTATTACGCTCAACGATTGTGCCGTCGTATGCTGGAATTCCAAATGGACTTACAACACGGAAAGACCCGAGCACTACATCAAAGATAACGTAGATCCTAATTGGGACTCCATGCTGGATCATCCCTATACCGGCACAAAAGGAATCACGCCGGCATTTCCTGCCTTTCCTTCCGGTCACTCTACCTTTGGTGGAGGCGGTGCATGGGCTTTGGCAGCTGTTTGGGGCAACAATACCTTCTTTACGGACAGATGCCACGAAGGCAGAACTGAATTCCTGGGTGCACCCAGAGATTTCTACTCCTTCTCTGTTATGGGACGCGAAGATGCTATTTCCAGGATTCCATTGGGCGTCCACATCCGGATCGACTGCGAAGAAGGCGTTCGCCTGGGCGAAGAAATAGGAAGAAGGGTTCAAAACCTGCCTTGGAGAAAATAATTTGAAGTAAACTAACATTCCCTATTATAAAGCCGGTTGTTCACTCGACCGGCTTTTTTTGTAAACTGATTAAAATACACCATATGAAAATCCGGAACAAATTCTCAACCCTTATAGTGAATTCCTTGGTCCTGATTTCCATCAGCTCCTGCGGCAGCGACAAGCCACAATTGCAGGAAGAGAAGTACGCCAATGGACAAGTAAAAAGGAAGTATTACAAAGTCAACAATGTATTGCAGGATACCATGTGGGAATATTTCAACAGCGGAGAACTCAAAGTGATCCGGCTATTCAAGGATGGCAAGCAACATGGCAAGACCACTCGCTTCTACAAGACGGGAGAAGTGGAGGAAGTACAATACTTCGTGGAAGGTCTGCAGGAACAGGGAGATACGGTATTCTATAAAAACGGAAGACCAAAGTTTACTGCTGAATTTGTGAATGATAAGAAAAACGGTCTGTTCAGAAGGTGGTCAGAAGACAGGGACAGCATCGAGCTGGAAAATCTGTTCCGAAACGATACCATAGTCCTTCAAAATTAAATTGATATTCTGTCCTTGTAAAAACCCTTTAGTTATGGCATCTCTAATGGAAAACTGAAATTCCATAGGGTTCCTCATCTCAGCCCATGCTCATGGCTATTTTTGAATGGGTTAGGTCTGGAGCAAGCTCTTCTTCAGAAAATGGATTTGAATAATCCCTTACAAAAAGGACATTGATTTCGTTATCCGCGTAAAATGACGTATCAACAATAACTGTGAACTCAGCCTTACTTCAGAAGTAAGCGCAGGTCAAAGTTTTTGTTTCACCTCAGTGATCTCAACCGCCTCAATGATGTCTCCGACTTTGATATCGTTGAAATTTTTGATGGCCAGACCACATTCCAGGTTTTCTTTAACTTCCTTGACGTCTTCTTTGAATCGCTTGAGGGACTGGAGCTCTGCCAATCCTCCCTCCTTGTTGGGATAAACCACAATACCATTGCGAATGACCCGTATAGGACTGTTGCGCGAAATTTTACCATCGATGACCATACCTCCGGCAACCGTACCGACCTTGGTGATCTTAAACACTTCGCGGACTTCGACCTGACCCACGATTTTTTCTTCCTTGGTGGGCTCGAGCATCCCTTCCATGGCCATTTTAATCTCCTCAATGGCTTCGTATATGATGGAGTATGTTTTAATTTCCACGCCTTCTTTTTCTGCCAACGCACGCGCAGCAGGTGATGGCCTTACCTGGAAGCCGATGACGATCGCATCAGAAGCAGATGCCAGGAGAATGTCTGATTCAATAATCTGACCCACAGCCTTATGCAGAATGGAGACCTTTATGGATTCTACAGAAAGTTTTTCCAGACTGTCTGAAAGGGCTTCGACAGATCCATCCACGTCCCCTTTGATGATCAGGCGCAATTCCTTGAAGTTACCCAATGCCAGACGACGACCGATTTCATCGAGCGAAATCCTCTTGGATGCTCGGTTGGCCTGTTCGCGGGAAATCTGCGCTCTTTTGGTCGCGATGATTCTGGCTTCAGCCTCATCTTCCATGACTTTAAACTTTTCACCTGCAGTAGGAGCTCCCGTGAGACCCAGGACCATGACCGGAGTTGAAGGTCCTGCCATTTTAACCTTCTGGCCGCGTTCATTGAACATGGCTTTGATTTTGCCTGAGTTTTCACCGGCCAGCACCACGTCCCCGACGTGCAAGGTGCCCGATTGGACCAGCATTTTGGCCACATAACCCCTACCCTTGTCGAGGGATGCCTCCACCACCGTTCCTGTAGCAAGTTTATCCGGATTGGCTTTGAGATCAAGTATTTCAGCCTCCAGCAGGATTTTTTCAAGGAGCTCCTCAATTCCCAGGCCCGTCTTGGCCGATATTTCCTGAGAGGAATATTTTCCACCCCAGGAATCCACCAGGAAATTCATCTGGGAGAGTTCATTTTTAATTCGCTCGGGGTCTGCACCCGGTTTGTCCACCTTGTTGATGGCAAAAACGATCGGAACGTTGGCCGCCTGAGCGTGGGAAATAGCTTCTTTGGTCTGTGGCATGATGTGGTCATCAGCTGCCACAATAACGACAGCGACATCAGTGATCTTGGCCCCTCTGGCCCTCATGGCTGTAAAGGCTTCGTGACCGGGTGTATCGAGGAAGGTGATTTTCTTTTGTTCCGGGCCGACTTTTACTTCATAGGCTCCGATGTGCTGGGTGATGCCTCCTGCCTCTCCGGATGCGACATTGGTCTTTCGGATATAGTCCAGCAGGGAGGTCTTACCATGGTCTACGTGACCCATGACGGTGACGATCGGTGCCCTGGGCTTCAGGTCTTCCGGATTGTCCACTTCTTCCTCTACGATCTCGCTGTCATCTTCAGCAGAGACAAATTCAATCTTTTTATTGAATTCTTCTGCCAGGATTTCAATCACCTCGGCGTCCAGTCTTTGGTTGATGGACACGATGATGCCCATGTTCATACAGGTCATGATGATGTCCGTAACCGGTACGTCAAAGAGATTGGACAGATCGGACACGGTAATGAATTCGGTGAGCTGCACGGCTCCCCCTTCCAGCTGGGATTCAGCCAGTTCAGCCTTTTCCCTGAATTCCTCTCTTTTATCCCTTCTGATTTTCTGACGTTTGTTTTTACTGCCCAGGTTGAGCCTGGCCATGGTGGCTTTGATCTTATCCTCGATTTCCTTCTTGCTGACTTCCTTGACCGTATCCTGGCCAGGTTTTAAATCTCCGCGTCCACGACCCGCAACACTGAGCCTGGATTGGGATTCAAATTCTGCCGTATTGACCTTTTTCCTTTTGCGTTTGCGCTTGGCGGCATCGTCAGCACTTCCGGTTGAAGGACTCGTACCGCCCGGTTTCAGGGCTGTATCGGAAGATTTTCGAGCTTCTTCTTTTTTCTTTACGGGTTCCTTAAGTTTATTTGTATCGATCTTGCCCAGAATTTTGAGTCCCTTGAGTGTGGGAGCTTCGATTCTGGTAATTTCCTCCTGAGGCACTTCAGAAACCGGAGTATCAGATATAACCGGGGCCGGTTCTTCCTCTACCTCTTGAGGGACTACCGGATCGGGTTCCGGTTTGGGCTCTGCTTTTTCGAGTTCGATCTTGCCAACCACTTTCAGCTTGGGCTTGTCGGCTTCATCAATTTTTGCTTTGATGACTTCCTCTTCTTCCTTTTCCACTTTAGGTTTGGGTGCAGGGGAAGGTGCGGCAGGGGTGCCAAACAAATTGATCTCCGGTTTGGGGAGCACCTTCTCCCTCACTACTGTTACAGGAGGCTTGCCCAATTGGGAGGCTTGCTCCTTGTCAGCCAGGGAAGACTGAAACTCCTTTTGTAGTTCCAGGAACATCTCATCGGTGATTTTGGAGGTCGCCTTGTTCTCTATTTCGAATCCTTTGGATACCAGGAACTCGACGATTGTACTCACACCGACATTAAATTCCTTAGCTACTTTTATCAATAATTTGGTCATTGGCAAATACCCTTTTTCCTTTTTTTGGTTAACTGAATGTGGTCAAACGGCCCAAGGATCAATCTTCGAATTCCCTTGCCAGGATCTCGAGTACTTCCTGGATGGTTTCCTCCTCCAGATCGGTCCGTCTGATCAATTCTTCAGCGCTGAGATTCAATACGGAACGTGCCGTATCGCATCCTATGTTTTTCAAAGCCTCGATGATCCATTCATCGATTTCGTCCTTAAATTCGTCCAGGTCAACGTCATCCATTTCCTCTCCTCCGACCTGATCCCTGTATACGTCAATTTCGTACCCTGTCAGTTTGGTGGCCAGCTTGATATTGGATCCACCTTTTCCAATGGCCAATGAAAGCTGATCCGCATTCAGGTATACGCTGGCCTTCTTATTTTTTTCATCGATCTCGATGTTGTTAATCTTGGCGGGAGTCAAAGAACGCTGGATATACAGATTGAGGTTGTTGGTAAAGTTGACAATGTCGATGTTTTCATTGCGTAGCTCGCGAACGATACCATGAATTCTGCTTCCCTTCATACCCACACAGGCGCCTACCGGGTCAATCCTGTCATCATAGGATTCCACGGCCACCTTGGCTCTTTCTCCGGGCATGCGAACGATCTTTTTGATAGCGATGAGTCCATCCTCTATCTCCGGCACCTCCTGCTCCATCAATCTTTGCAGGAAACTGGGATCCGTCCGGCTCATTGTGATGACAGGTGTGTTGTTTTTCATTTCTACCTTTTTGATCACAGCCCTGACGATATCACCCTTGCGGAAATGATCACCCCGAATCATCTCAGTCCGGGGCAGAATGAGTTCGTTGTTGGTGGCATCGTCGATGATCAGCAGTTCCTTCTTGAGTACCTGATTGACCTCTCCGATCACCAGACTGCCTTCGCGCTCAGCGTATCTTTTGAAGACATCGTCCTTTTCGAGTTCCATGACTCTGGAAACGAGCGTCTGTCTTGCGGCCATAATAGCCCTGCGGCCAAAGTCATCCAGATTGAGCTGCTCAAAGCACTCTGATCCGATCTCATAATCTTCATCTATAACCAGGGCTTCTGAAATGGCAATTTCCTTGAGGTCATCTGTCACCTCTCCATCGGGTACAATGGTGCGTACCCTCCAGATCTCAAGGTCACCCTTTTGGGGGTTTACAATGACATCAAAATTGTCATCAGAGCCGTATTTTTTCTTGATCAGAGAGCGAAATACGTCTTCCAAAACCCGCATCATGGTGGGCCTGTCGATATTTTTTCCGGCTTTGAACTCCGCAAAAGTTTCTACCAATTTCATATCTTAATCTGGATTTTTGCTTCTTTTATCTGCTCGTATGGAATCTCCAAACGCTGCGTTTCCTTAATTTTTTTCTTGTTTTCCTTCCGTTCTTCGGTCCATTCCAATGTCATCTTTTGATCATCCGCCTGTATTATGGTTCCTTCCTGAACCCCTCCGTCCGTCCGAACAACCTTGAGCAGGCGACCGACATTCTTCACAAATTGCCTTGGAAAGATCAGAGGTCTGCCGATTCCGGCCGAGGAAACCTCCAGAACATAATCCTCTCCGAGCCATTTCTTCTCGTCTAGATGTGATTCCAGATACCTGCTGATCGCCTTGCAGCGCTCAAAGGTGATGCCCGTATCGCTGTCCAGAAAGATACCAATTTGCTTGCCATGCTGTTCGATCGCAACCAGAAAACAGTCCGCGAAGCTTTCTTCACGGAACTTCTCAATCAATAACTGGTGGATCTCTTCGGTAAACATCTTATGGATCAGAGAAACAAAAAAGGGAACCTGCTGTTCCCTCTTCTGAAAAACAAGCGCAAATATAAGTACTTTTGATCGAAAAGTTATGCAAATCGACACGCTTTTAACAAAAGCCTTACATAAGCAAGCTCTTACAGCAGAGGAGGGTCTGCTCCTTTTGGAGAAGGCGCCTACAGCAGAACTGATGTGGGCAGGTAATCAGCTGCGTCAGCAGAGTGTGCCCGGTCGCAAGGTAACCTGGATCATCGACCGCAATTCCAATACGACCAACGTTTGTGTGGCGAACTGCAAATTCTGCAACTTCTACCGCCCTCCGGGAAACCCGGAAAGCTATATCACCACTCTGGACGAATACAAAGAAAAAATAGAAGAGATGTTTCGTTTGGGTGGCGAACAACTTCTGCTTCAGGGCGGGCATCATCCCGATCTGGGATTGTCATTCTACGTCAATCTTTTCAGAGATCTGAAGTCTTTGTATCCCAGACTGAAATTGCATGCACTGGGTCCCCCGGAGATAGCGCATATCGCCAAACTGGAAAAATCTACCCACGAAAAAGTACTGGCCGCCCTGATGGAGGCGGGCCTGGATTCCCTTCCCGGAGCAGGCGCCGAAATTCTCAGCGACCGCGTCCGAAGGCTTGTTTCCAAAGGAAAATGCGGCGCCCAGGAATGGCTCGATGTCATGAAAGCCGCCCACAGACTTAAGCTCACCACCTCTGCGACCATGATGTTTGGACATGTGGAGACCAACCTCGAAAGAATGCAGCATCTGGTAGCCATCCGGGAGGTTCAGGACCAGAAACCAGCCGACGCCAAAGGCTTTATAGCTTTTATTCCCTGGCCTTTTCAGGATGAAGGGACCATGTTGAAAAAACTCAAACGAGCCCGAAACAGCTGTACAGCAGATGAGTATATCCGCATGATCGCCCTGTCGCGCATCATGCTGCCCAATGTCCAGCACATACAGGCATCCTGGCTCACCGTAGGCAAACCGACCGCACAGGTTTGTCTGGAGGCCGGTGCCGATGATTTCGGCAGCATTATGATTGAAGAAAATGTGGTCTCTGCTGCCGGTGCCGCCTATCGTTTTACCGCAGCCGGTATCCAGCAAGCCATCCGCGATGCAGGATATATTCCGCAGTTGCGAAATCAACAATACGAGCACATTGAACTACCTGAAACGATTGAACAACAAAAGCTGGACGAAGTGAATATGATCGTCAACTGATCCTTTAAGAAATGAGCATGAGCTACTTTGACGACATACAGGAAAGCGCAAAGTTTATACGCGAAAAATTTCCTCAACTGCCAGATCTGGCCATCGTTTTGGGTACCGGCATGGGCGCTCTGGAAGGACGTTTAAAACCCATCCGGGAAATCAGCTACAGGCTGATCCCTTCTTTTGTCCCCACAACTGTAGAAAGCCATGTAGGCAAAATGGTCCTCGCCAGCTGGGCTGGCCGTGAGGTGCTGCTGCTCTCGGGAAGACTGCATTACTACGAGGGCTACAGCCTGCAGGAAGTCACTTTTCCGATCCGCGTCCTCGCTGCATTGGGCATCAGGAATATCTGGTTTACCAATGCCAGTGGTTCGGTGAATCCCGCTTTCGGAGCTGGAGATCTGGTTTTTATAGAAGATCACATCAATTTTCATCCTGAAAATCCGCTCAGGGGTATATATGATGCCAGACTGGGTCCCAGGTTTCCGGACATGAGTCAGGTCTACGACCGGGAGTGGCTCGAAAAAGCATCCGGCGTGTGCTCCGAATTAGAAATGCCTTTCAGATCCGGTGTTTACTTTGGCCTGCAGGGACCGAGCCTTGAGACCGCAGCAGAGTACAGGATGATCCGCACTTTAGGCGGGGATATTGTCGGAATGTCCACTGTACCTGAGGTGATCGTGGCACAGCAATCCGGTATGAGGATTATGGCCGCTTCCGTAGTCTCCAATCACGTGCACGGTTACGCTCCTGCCGAAAAGACTACGCTGGAATCCGTATTGGCTGTCATCAGCCAATCTTCTGCCAAACTATTTGATGTTTACGAAAAGATGCTGGGAATTATTTAATGATTCCCTGACTTATTTCTTTTTCAAAATCTTGATCGCGTCTGCAGCATCTTTATCCGCAGGATCCAATGCAGCGATTTGCTCAAAATATATGAGGGCCTGGTTGTTGTCATCCCTTTGCACATAGTAGGCACCCAGGTATTTGTAAGACTCGATCAGATTTTTCTTGGTCCTGCTTTTATCTGGTTCCACAGAGGTTAATTCAGCGTATTTTTCGTAGAATGGTTTAGCCAGACCGGCCGCCTGGGCAGAATCCAGGGCCGTATTGCAGCGTGCCCTCATCAACCAACCCTGAGCGTAATTAGGTGTCAGGGTAACCACTTTGGCAAAACTGCTGTCTGCTTCCAGATATTTGGCCTCGTAAAACAGACTCAGTCCCAAATAATATTGCTCTGTATTGATCAAAGGTTGAAGTTCTCCCTTTCGCATATACCATTCTGTTGCCTTTGGGAATATTTTGGCATCGTAGTAAGATTTACCCAGCAGACTGTAGATTTCAGGGGCGCGATCCGGATCCATTTCGGCCACTTTGAGGTAATTGAACTCAGCTTCCTCAAATTTCTTCAATTTGATGGCCGCTTTTGCGAAGTACTCATAATCTGAGGGAAAAGATTTGAGGGTCGTATCCTTGCTCAGAACAGAAAAGAGCTTGACGCTTTGGTCATAAGATTCCTGAGCTTTGTCTAATTCTCCATAAGACCAGGCTAACCATCTGTGCAAAGTATACTGTGTCGGGTTTGACTCCAGTACTTTAAGGCCTTCGGCAATGGCTCTGTCATAGTCTCTTGCCTGGAAACAAAGAAATTTCACCAGTCTCACCTTGGCATCCACGTCGTCGCCGGTCAGGCTCACATATTTTTCCAAAACCGGAAGTACTTTGGAAAAATTCTTGTTCTTGATAAGCTGCTCGTAAAGCTCCTTGTAAGCAAGAGCATAATCGGGTTTCATCGCGATGGCGATCTCGAGTTTTTCGATACCCAGATCGTACTTTTTACTGGCTCCCCAGATGCGAGCCATTTTGACGTAGGTTTCCGGATCATTTTTGTCTTTTTCTATGGCGGTCTCATAGGCCGTCATGGCTGAACCCAGATCCTTCTTGGCATATTGCGCATCACCCAAATGAGTCCAGTAACGGGCTACTTTGGGATCCAGATCCCTCGCTTTTATAAAATATTCCAATGCTTCATCCGGATAGGCTTTTTGACCATAGAGCCAGGCATCACCCACCATGGAAAGTATTTTATGGTTTTTGGCATTGCCCTTCAGAGCCGATTCAAAGTGTTTTTTTGCTTCCGCGATCTTGCCTTTATCCAAATCCAACCTGCCCAAACCGATCCGACATTCATCGCATTTAGAACTGATGGCCAGGCCGGCGTTGTAGGAAGTAGCCGCTGCATCAAAGTTTTCGAGTGCATAATGGACCTCTCCGATGTAATAAGGATAGATTGGGTTTTTGGGATCTGTGGCATTTAACTTTGAGAATACCTGGAGGGCTGCATTGTAATTCTCGTTTTCCATCAATCTGATTCCCTCCTGAAGGGTCTGCGCGGAAATATTCAAAATGTTGAATATCAATATGATAAATGTCCAAACTGCATTTTTCATTACACTCAGGCTACTGTTTAAGAGCGCAAAATTAGATTTTTTCATGGTAAACGGATTTTGAAATAAAAATTGGATTATTCATTGATAAGACGAAAGCCGGTTGGCAGGGGATTAATGTCTTAAGTTAAATTATCATTAATTCCCGGACCGGTTCAATTTTATGTCGGAGTCAATAAATTCAATCCATCGGTCTGACTGGAATTTTGGATACAAACCTGCCTTCAGGATGATCTTCTGGCCTATGTCTCCTGCTATAAAAGAAGCAAACCCAGTCCCCAGATCGGTCTTGCCCGTACGGGTGATCAGGCAAAGCTCGCGGGTAAAGGGATACATTCCATCAGTCAGATGGTATTGATAAGGTGTCAAATATCCCTGCTGTAAGGAGTCAATGGGTCTGGTAATCTGTATGACGCGCAACCGGGCCAGGGTATCCTTTAGATCCGACCGATCCGAATCGCTCCATTCGCTCCAGTCAATGGCTGCCATACTGGCAGGATTCTGAATAAGGTGTTCCAGAATTTTGCTTTTGGATTCAACTGCAAAAACAGAAGAGGATGGCTGCTGGGCTCCGGACCGGGCCAGGAGGTCTGAGGCTATGCCGGACTCCTTGTCTTCCACCAAAATGTGTGCAAAGCTACCTGCTGCTTGCGCTGTTCCTGCAAATAGTCCCAAAATCTGTTCATAGGTAAGCAAACTGTCCTGAGCCTGGGCAGAAGAAAGAAAGGCAATGGCACCATGAGCAAAGGGATATTCCCTGGGGTGCGTTTGCTGGGCTTTGTGAAGGTATTCCTTTTCTTCAGGACTAAGCCTCCTGCAACTGACGATCACTCCTGCAGAGTCTGCAATGAACTTTCTGAACAATTCCTTTTCAGAACAGTATTCCAGATCCACAACAGCACGGGGATAGTTCAACTCAAAAATATTCTTTTGCTGTGACATGATCCAGGCCAGGCTCTTATCCACATAAATGGTCATCCTGCCTTCTGTGGGCAAGGAACCCTCAGAAGCATCCCGTTTGCATCCGTAAATAAGTACGGCCAAAAAGATCAGAAAGAAATAACGGACAACTGAATTCATAAGTAATGGAAGATCATTTTTAAATAAAACGTAAATCCGGGGATTATGTTAATACGATCATGAGAATGGAGGGTGGCTGCATGGAAGCGGGATCCTTTCATATAAGACAATCTCTCTATATTTGAGGCTGACTCTGACCACCTGGAAGGTGGAAAATCCATTCTATATCTTCGACATGAACAACGACCATACCGTAAAATGCCCCACCTGCGGAACACTGATAGACGTGCAGGATATCCTCGCACACAAACTGGAAGAAGAGATCCGACAGCAATACGATTCCAGACTTTTGGAGGTACAACAAAAGTTGGAACTCGAACAGGAACAACTCAATCGGGCCAAACTGGATTTTGAACAGAAAAAAAGGAAAGAAAATGAACTTTTCAACGAGAGGCTGGAGGCAAAGCTGAAAGAGGAAAGCCGGTCATTGGAAGAGAAAATAAAAATCAGAATTCAGGAAGAACAATCCGAACAACAGAAAGCCCTGGTCCGGGAATTGGAAGAAAAGTCAAAACAGATCATAGAATTAAACAGAACGAAAGCCGAGATCGAAATTCTCAGGATGGAAAAAGCTGAACTAAAAGAAAAAGTGGAAGCAGAAGCACAGAGAAAATTAAATGAGGCACTCAGCGCAGAAAAGGAAAAAATCCGCAAAACTGAAGAAGAGAGAAATGAAATGAGATTCCGTGAATTGCTGAAACAACTGGAAGACCAGAAAAAACTCACGGAAGAAATGAAAAGAAAACAGGAACAAGGATCGATGCAACTTCAGGGAGAGGTACAGGAACTCGCCATCGAAGAATGGCTCAGAGTTAAATTCCCACTGGATACCATAGAAGAGATCAAGGCAGGAGCGAGAGGGGGAGATTGTCTTCAAATTGTGCACACGCATTCGCAGCAGAACTGCGGAAAAATATACTACGAAAGCAAAAGAACCAAAGAATTCCACAGTACCTGGATCGACAAATTGAAATCAGACATGATGGAAAAAGGTGCAGATCTGGGCGTACTGGTGACGGAGGCCATGCCACCGGGTTTTGACAGAATGGGGATCATAGAAGGCGTTTGGGTCTGCAGTTATCATGAATTCAAAGGCCTGTGCACCGTGCTCAGAGAAAACATCATCAGGTTGAGTGCAGCCATTCGCTCCCAGGAAAACAAAGGAGATAAAATGAATCTGCTCTACGATTATCTGACAGGGAATACCTTCAGGATGCAGGTGGAGGCAATCGTCGAAGGATTTTCTGCCATGAAAAATGCACTCGAGAGCGAAAAACGCGCCATGCAAAGGATCTGGAAAGAAAGAGAAAAACAAATTGAAAAAGTGATCAGCAACACAGTGGATATGTACGGATCCGTAAGGGGCATAGCAGGAAGCGCCGTGCAGGAGGTGAAAGCATTGGAATTACCCGGAGCGGAATACGATGATGAACCGGAACAATTGTAATACACCGGCGCAGCTTTTCAGTTGCATGCTCATTTGCCGGAAATGTGGCTCTGGTCCTTTCCGAAAAGCAGTAAATAAAAAAAGCCCCGCAGATCTTGCGAGGCTTTTGAAGTGGGAGCTACTGGGTTCGAACCAGTGACCCTCTGCTTGTAAGGCAGATGCTCTGAACCAGCTGAGCTAAGCTCCCTTTTTCAAGAGGACTGCAAAGATACACGTAGTGTCAAATTTAGGAAGCAAGGAACAAATAAATTTATTATTTTAATATATAGTGATCTATATATCTGACTTATATCATATTTCCATTCGTACCAAAACCATCTTACCATTGCTTTCACTGGGCACCCAAAGGCTGGCTGAGCCTGTCTGAATGGCATCCTGGATCCTGAGATTGAGGCCTGCAGAACCAGTATTGAGGATACTTTTTCTGTAGTTACGCCCATCGGGCAATAAAATATATTCACTCACCGTAGATTCGTTCTTGATTTCATCGTTGAATAAAATCCGCAGGAAGGTCGAATTTTTCATAATAAAAAAGGAAGAAAACTGCCCCTGATCATCCTGTGAAAACTGCTTTTTCCTCAGTATGTTCTCCCATTGCTTTTGTCCATTTCTGTCGACCGACAAGACCAGTATGTCGTCGTAATAATAGTCTATCCAACGCATACCGCCCAATCCCGAAGGATCAAGGGAATTGTTGAAATAAGGCCTCCTCATGAGCTCCTTGCTGTTCTCAAAAAAAACAACCAGGCTGCCATCTTCCTTGAACTGCAGGTTTCTCAAAGACATGGTAAACTGGTTTTGGAGCGCATCCTTGCCCTTGAAACCCCATGATTTCAGCAATTCCTTATCGAACGGAATGAGTTGTGGTCCCGAACTTGCTGAGACATTCTCAAAAATGTAACCAGCAGGTGCATACGCTCCGGCTTCCTTGTAAAGACCTGCCATGATGAGTCTGCCCGAAACATTATCGACGGCGATATCTATCTCATAGACATCTTCTCCATCCAAAACTGTGGTGTGATCGATCGTTCTCACTCCCAGGTCACTGATGCCCTGAATCTTGACAGAAGTTTGCTGTTTTTTTCTGGATTTTGCTCTTTCGGTTCCTGCGAGAAATAATTCCCCCTTATTGCTCAAAGAAGCATATCCGGCATAATAATCTTCAAAATTGAAAAGTTGTCTGGAAGGCTTGCACAAAAAGGTATCCCGTTCAAAGCGATTAAAGATCAGGACGCTCCTGTTACCATCCTTGTCCCTTAACCCGGCAGACATCCAACTCTTGTCTTCTGAACTGATCAGATTGACCTCGGCCTGCAGATCCGGTTCCATACCCAGATCAGGGATCCAGTCTTCCACAGGATTGCCGTATGCATCAAACAAAGAATAAACAAAAGCAGTACGATCCTCCAGTCGAGACAGATAAGCGACTCCCAGACCCTGGGCATGGGGAAAAGCATCCAGAATTTTCCATCTTTTTCCCTTGAGCTCCAGGTCTTTTTCAACCGTCCAGCTCAAGTCTTCCTTCAGGGTCTGAAGGGTTATGCGGTAAGATTTATCCCGGATCAGACCACATGTTTTTGACCAGGGTATGATAAAATAGGCAAAATCATTTCGCATATTCAATTCTGGAGATACCTGAATACTCTGACCTGTCAGCAGCAGATTGCAGGGGTTCAGGATCCCAAGCAACAGGATACACAAAATATGACGGGCCATTAGCATGGAATGGATACTTTTGCAAATCTAAGACAAAACCCATGAAAGCAAAGCGCATAGTCGAATGTGTACCCAACTTCAGCGAAGGAAGAAACCAATCTGTACTGGACGCCATTGCCCGTTCCATCGAGGCCTGCTCAGGGGTCAGACTATTGCACGTAGACCCGGGGGCCAGCACCAACCGGACGGTATTTACCTTTGCCGGAGATCCGGAGGATGTCATTGAGGCTGCCTTCTGCGCGATCCGCACAGCATCTGAACTCATCGACATGCGGCAACACAAAGGAGCTCATCCCAGGATGGGTGCCACAGATGTGTGCCCCCTGGTTCCTGTATCCGGAATCAGTCTGGAAGAAACAAATGCCTATGCATTGAAACTGGCCGAAAGGGTCGGCAAAGAACTTAACATTCCGGTTTATCTCTATGAAGCATCTGCAACTGCTCCTCACCGTAAAAACCTGGCCGACATTCGTTCCGGTGAATACGAAGGACTGGAACAAAAAATGCAGCAAAAAGAATGGGCACCTGATTTTGGACCTGATCAGTTTCAGCCCCACTGTGGCGCCACGGTCATAGGGGCGCGAGATTTTCTGGTGGCCTATAATGTAAATTTGAATACCAAATCCGTCAGACTGGCCAATGAAATTGCTTTTGACATCCGTGAAAATGGCAGACCCATGCGCGATCCCGAAACCCAGAAAATCCTTAAGAACGCACAGGGAGAACCGCTCAGGATCCCGGGTAGCTGCCCCGGTGTAAAAGCGATCGGATGGTATATTGACGAGTACGGCATGGCTCAGATCTCCATGAACCTGACCCAACTTTCCAAAACTCCCCTGCACGTTGCTTTTGAGGAATGCAGAAAAGCAGCGGAAAAATATGGATTGATCGTGACCGGTTCAGAATTAGTCGGACTGGTGCCCAAATCAGCCCTCGTCGATGCAGGACGCTTTTACCTTCAAAAGCAAAACCGCTCCTTGGGCGTGCCGGAAGAGGAATTGATCCATACCGCCATCATGTCTCTGGGATTGAATTCCATTCAAAAATTCGAACCACAAAAAAGAATCATAGAATACATGTTGACTGATCAAAACAATCCCCTCGTCGAAATGAACCTGCGGCGCTTTGCCCAGGAGACGGCTTCAGACAATCCCGCTCCTGGCGGTGGCTCGGTGAGTGCTTACGCTGGTGCCATGGGCGCTGCTCTTTCTGCGATGGTCGGAAATCTGACTGCTCATAAAAAAGGCTACGAGGATAAAATTTCATACTTCTCGGAACTGGCAGAAAAGGCTACAGCCTGCTACGAACAATTGCTCCACCTCGTAGACGAAGATACCCGCGCTTTTAATGCCATCATGGATGCCTTCCGCCTTCCCAAAAACACCCCGGAAGAAAAGAAGAACAGAAAAAAGGCAATCAGACGCGCTACTCTGGGTGCCATTGAAGTGCCCATGCAGACCATGAAAGTGGCCGCTGCGATCCTGCCGGTGACCGCTGCCATGGTACGGGATGGAAATCCCAACTCCATCACCGACGCAGGAGTAGGTGCACTGTGCATTGAAGCTGCTGTAAAAGGTGCTGGAATGAATGTTAAAATAAACGCCTCTTCCCTGGAAGATGAAGAAACTAAACTGAAATACTTCCAACAGGCAGATGAGATCATCCAGAACACCAGTGTCAGGGTGAAAGAAATTATTGCAGAAGTAGAAAACCGGCTTTTAAATCCCTGATTTTTCATTTAAGTTTTTCATGATTACTTAACCCACCAAACACAACTACATGCTTTTTAGAAATTCCAGCCATCCAGCAGCACTGCCTTATCTTTTCTTTTCCGAAATGTGGGAACGTTTTGGTTATTACCTGATGATCGGCATTTTTACGCTTTACCTTAAAGACGTAGCGGATGGATTTGCCATGACAGAGGCAGAAAGCGCTGATCTGTATGGAACTTTCATCGGCCTGGTCTTTCTGACTCCCTTTTTGGGGGGTCTGCTGGCAGACCGTTATCTGGGTCTGAGCAAGTCCATCGTCCTGGGTGGCATCATGATGGGTCTGGGCTACTTCCTGATGGGCGTACACAGCAAACCGATGCTGTATCTGGCCATGACCCTGGTGATCGTGGGCAACGGTTTTTTTAAGCCCAATATTTCCACCCTCCTCGGCAATGTGTACAATACGGATACGCACAAACATCTGAAGGATGAGGGGTACAATATATTCTACATGGGCATCAACGTAGGTGCGTTCATCTGCAATTTCTTTGGAGCTGCTCTGCAGATCATGCTGGGATGGGCCTATGCTTTTATGGCCGCCGGAATCGGAATGTTCCTGGGAGTGATCATCTTTCTCGCCGGAAAAAAGAACTATGAGGGTTTTGATGTGCTCAAGCCCGCAGGTCCCAATGATATGCCCATCATGAAGATCGTGTACCTGATCCTCTTACCTGCATTTCTCTTTGGCATCATTGGCTGGTTACTGCCTTCCAATGTATTCGGAAGCGATTCCACTGATGCGTTTATCTGCGCATGTATTCCCGTTATATATTTTTACGCTGACCTGTACCGCAAAGCAGAGGCCCATGAAAAGAGACCCATTCTGGCCTTGCTCGCTATTTTCGCTGTGGTGGTCCTTTTTTGGGCGGTATTCAAGCAAAACGGATCTGCGCTGAACACCTGGGCAGACCGTTATACCGACCGGCAGGTCACCGGAAGCATCCAGAATGTCTGCCAGAATCTGAGACAGGCCAAAGAAATCACTTATAAAAAGGACAGCGTCGCTCTCTACGATCAGGCTTTCAGACTCCAAAAGGAAAATGGGGTCGTCATCAAGGAATATAATTATCCGCTTTATTTTCGCAATGTCAGTCCTGAAAAACTGCCTGAAGAAGACCAAAATATCAGCGTGTGGTCTACCAACCTGAGTCAGTCCATCAATCCGGGTTGGGTAATTCTGCTGACCCCTTTGGTGGTTGCAGGATTTAACTTTCTGAAAAGGAGAAAAAAAGAACCCAGCACACCGACAAAAATCGGACTGGGACTGCTGATTTCTGCACTTTCGGTATTGGTGATGGTAGCTGCCGTCAAGGCAGGCGGCAACGGTTCAGAGAAAGTATCGGCCTGGTGGCTGGTAGGCAGTTACGGGGTCATCACCCTGGGCGAGTTGTTCCTCAGTCCGATGGGCTTGTCCATCGTATCAAAATTAAGCCCTCCCAGGATTACAGCCCTCATGATGGGCGGCTGGTTCCTTTCCACTTCCATAGGCAACCGTCTGAGCGGTGTACTTGCCAGTCTCTGGGACACCTACGAGGATAAAGCCAATTTTTTCTGGGTCAACTTTGCCCTGCTCATGGGAGCCGTCCTGATCATGTTGCTGATGTTGCGCTGGCTCAACAGGATCTTTGCAGAGTACGTAAAATAAATTTTCCGACTATTTGTCCTGCTTGGCGAAAACTCTTTTGAGCAGCTCTGATGTGCGAAAGGCAACATTCGTCCGGATGTTTGCCTCTTCAATCGCAATGGTCTTGAACAATGCATCCAGGGCTTTATTGACCACGTGATCAGAAACGTCCGGGTTGGCCTTTTTCACCAGCGGAATGGTATTGTAGGCATTCACAGCCTTGGACCAGTAGTCCAATGCTCCGAATTTGTTGAGTGATTCCACTACAACGGGCTTGAATTCTGAATAAAGCGCTGCCCTTGTCGTGCGGGTCAGGTATTGCGTTGCCGCATCCTTTTCACCCTTGAGAATGGACCATGCGTCTCCCACGGTCATCTGTCTGATGGCCGAAATAAAAATGGGCTTTGCCTTGACAGCGGCATCCTCCGCGGCACGGTTGATCTTCTCCACCATGTTGTCTTCCACCTTTTCAAAACCGGGCACCATTTTTACCTTGCTCACCACGGCTTGGGCATCGGACGGCAGGGCAATCTTGTATATGCTTTTATAAAAACCATCCTTGGCCGACAATAAATCACTGCCCTTGGAAGTACCATTGACCAGTGCTTCCTTGAGACCCGAAACCACATCCTCGGTGGAAACCTCGCCCAGACCGGCCTGTTTCAGTAATTTGCCCAATTGGGCATCACAGTTTGAAAAAGTAAAGGCCACGGCCAGAAAAAGTAAAACGAATTGTTTCATGACAGATTTTTTATGTTCAGACGCCAAATGTAACGGGAAAGTTACAAGGGATGTCGTTAAAACTGTGTGAAAGCTTTTCCCTGTTGGAAAGGGCGGTGATAAATTCCAAAGCGCTCATTTCGCTGGCGGGAACTATCTCATATATAAAGCCCATCATAAAGGTAACTAATTAATAATGTATAAATCCTTGTCAAACAACTAAAAATATTGATTAAGCGCTCCAACATGCCTCCCTTATCCCACAAAATGACTATCTTTGCACCTGCACAAAGCCCATTTCATGGACCTTTCCATCGTAGTACCTGCATTCAATGAAGAGGAATCGCTGCCAGAACTGGTGGCCTGGATCCGCCGAGTCCTGGATCCTCTGGGTTGGTCTTATGAAATTCTCATGGTGGACGACGGCAGCACAGACCGCAGCTGGGACACTATGCGGAAACTCAAACAAGAACATGGTCCTTTGATTCAGGCCATCCGTTTCCGTCGCAACTATGGTAAATCCGCTGCACTCAATACCGCATTCAGAAATACCCGGGGCGACATTGTCATCACCATGGATGCCGACCTGCAGGATTCTCCCGAAGAAATACCGGAGTTGGTCAGGATGATCCGGGAGGAGGGTCATGATCTCGTATCGGGATGGAAGAAAAAGAGGTACGACAATACATTGACCAAAAATCTGCCTTCCAAACTTTACAACGCTGTGACCGGCTGGATGAGCGGGGTCAGACTGCATGACATGAACTGTGGGCTGAAGGCATACCGGTCCGATGTAATCAAAAGCATCGAAGTATATGGCGAAATGCATCGATATATTCCTGTGATCGCGAAATGGGCCGGATTTCACAGGATCGCTGAAAAACCGGTCGTCCATCAGGCCCGCAAATACGGTTACTCCAAATTCGGGATGAGTCGCTTCTTAAACGGTTTTCTGGATCTGGCCACTATCCTGTTCATCAGCAAATTTGGCAAACGGCCCATGCACTTTTTTGGGTCGCTGGGACTATTATTTTTCTTCGCGGGCTTTTGTTTTGTGAGCTATCTTATTTTTACCAAATATGCCTTCCGGGTTTACGGCATGACCGATCGTCCTGCATTTTACATCAGTCTGGTGATGATGATCATTGGTTCCCAAATGTTTCTGACCGGGTTTCTTGCTGAGCTGATATCACGTTCAGCATCCGATCGAAACAGCTATCTCATCTCCGAACACATCAAATAAAAGCGGGATGCCCTCTGTCGTTATCATCGGACCCGCACACCCGCTCAGAGGTGGCCTCGCTTCGTTTGACGAGCGTCTCGCCCGCGAGTGGATGTCCCGTGGATGGAATACTACCCTTTTCACATTTTCCCTTCAATACCCCGGATTCCTTTTTCCCGGAACTACCCAGTATTCGGATGAACCTGCTCCTAAGGATCTTTCCATTCAGGTGTGCATCAATTCGGTGAATCCTTTCAACTGGATATCGGTAGGTCAAAGGCTCAAAAAACTGAGACCCGATCTGATCATTGTGCGATACTGGCTCCCATTTATGGGCCCCTGTCTGGGGACAATTTTGCGTATAGCGAAATCAAACGGTCATTCCCGCGTCATTTGCATTGCGGATAACGTCATCCCGCACGAGAAGAGGCCCGGAGATGTTTGGTTTACCCGATATTTTCTCAAAGCTCCACAGGCCTTTATCAATATGAGCGAAAAAGTCAATGAAGATTTGCGGAAGTTTCAACCCGGGAAGCCATCCCAAATCGTGGATCATCCTCTGTACGATAATTTTGGGACCCCTCTGGACAAACTCGAAGCCAGGGAAAAATTGGGCCTGCCCCCCGATGAGAAAATTGCCCTCTTTTTTGGATTCATCCGGAAGTACAAAGGTCTCGACTTGCTGCTGGAAGCTATGTCAGATGAACGGATCAGAAAATCCGGAATCAAATGTCTGATAGCCGGGGAATTTTATGAAGACGAAAAACCTTACAGAGAACTTATTGAAAAAACGGGTATCGCCGATCTCATTTATCTTCACACACATTTCATTCCCGACAGTTCCGTGAGATGTTATTTGTCCGCTGCGGATGTGGTGGTACAACCCTACCGGAATGCCACTCAGAGCGGTGTGACGCCTCTGGCCTACCATTTTGAGAAACCCATGATCGTGACCAACGTAGGTGCCTTGCCCAGACTGGTGCCCCATGGAAAGGTAGGATGGGTCTGTGAACCCTCGCCCCCATCCATTGCTTCTGCCCTTCTCGATTTCTTTCAGTCAGATCCCGGTTCTTACCGCGAACATCTGATTCGGGAAAAACGAAAATTAAGCTGGGCCACTTTGGTCGATACCATTCAAAAACTTTACCATGATCTGGAGAAGTAAAGCCCCTTTCCGCCTGGGTCTCGCAGGGGGTGGCACCGATGTGAGCCCCTACAGCGATTTGTATGGAGGCGCCATCCTCAATGCAACAATCTCCCTGTATGCACATGCGAGTATCGAACCGCTCAAAGAGGAAAAAGTCATCTTTGAATCCATTGACCAAAATCTGATCCTCGAGTTCGATGCCGGACAAACAATTCCCATCAACACAGGGCTGGACCTGCAATGCGGACTGTACAACCGGCTCCTGCGCGAAGGTTGGATCAGCCATCAGGGATTGCGCCTGACGACCTTTATGGATGTTCCGCCGGGCAGCGGCCTGGGTACCTCCTCCACGCTGATGGTGGCCATGCTCAAGGTGTTCTCTGAAATGCTCAACATACCATTGGGCGATTACGATCTGGCACACCTCGCATTTGAAGTCGAAAGAAAGGACCTAAACCTGGCAGGCGGCAAACAAGATCAGTACGCAGCCACATTTGGCGGAGTCAATTACATGGAATTCTTCGGAGACGATCAGGTGATCGTCAATCCGCTGCGCGTCAAATACGAGTACATCAATGAACTGGAAAACAATCTGATACTTTATTACACCTCTTCCAGCAGAAGTTCCGCACAGATCATCAGCGAACAGCAAAAGAACGTAAAAGAAAATAAAGCTGAGTCCATAGAAGCCATGCACCAGCTCAAAGAACAAAGCCGGATGATGAAAAATGCACTCCTCAGGGGCAGGCTGCACGAAATCGGAGAGATCCTGAACTTCGGATTTGAACACAAAAAGAGAATGGCTCAAAATGTGAGCAATTCTCGTTTGGACGAAATTTATCTTGCCGCCAAAAAAGCGGGTGCTACAGGTGGAAAAATATCAGGGGCCGGCGGAGGCGGTTTTATGTTCTTCTATTGTCCCGCCAACACCCGGTACCGCGTCCTCAAAACCTTGGAAGATTTTGGAGGTTATTTCATCAAATACCAGTTTACGCCTCAGGGTGCGAGAAGCTGGAAAATGATAGGTTAAACTATGCTTAAATTAAAAAACATCATCAGCGAATCCATTGCGACCAAGCAAAGATTGCTGGAGGATCAGGCGACCCTGATCAAGATTCTCGATGCCTCCAATCAGATTCTGCAATCCCTACGCAATGGGGGCCGGATTTATTTTTGTGGCAACGGAGGCAGCGCCGCAGATGCACAGCATCTGGCTGCAGAATTTTCCGGGCGTTTCTACACGGATCGCAGGGCCTTGCCCGCTGAAGCCCTTCACACCAACAGCTCTTATCTTACAGCGGTCGCCAATGACTACAGCTACGACGTGGTATATTCCAGATTGATCTCCGGCATAGGCAGAAAAGACGATGTACTCGTGGGGATCAGCACCTCCGGCAATTCAAAAAACGTGGTCCTCGCTTTTGAGGCAGCACATGCCATTGGGATGACGACCATCGCCCTCACGGGCAGCAAAGGAGGCAAAATGAAAGATTGCAGCAAAATATGGATTCCGGCACCCTCTGACGATACCCCAAGGATACAGGAATGCCACATCCTGATCGGCCATGCCATCTGTCAGCGGGTCGAAGAATCTTTTTTCGAAAATTCATAAAGACCCGGCTTGAGATCATGTATCATTCTGGCAGGGGGCTTGGGTACCCGGCTCAGCCACCTGATCCCCGATCTGCCCAAGTGCCTGGCACCGGTAGGAGATCACCCATTCCTCAAATACCTCCTGGATTATCTGATCGCCCAGAAGACCGACCACTTCGTGTTTTCGTTGGGTTTTCGGGCGCAACAGGTCATGGCTTACGTAAAGGAAAATTTCCCCGGTATCAAAACAACTTTTGTACTGGAGGAAAACCCTTTGGGTACAGGAGGGGCCATAAAAAAATCATTGGAAACCTGCAGTTCGGAATGTGTACTGGTTGTCAATGCAGATACCTTTTTTCCGATAAGTCTGGATCGTCTGGAAGAATTTCATAAAAATAAAAAAGCCAGAATCAGCCTGGGCTTAAAACCCATGCTGAATCCGGATCGTTATGGGACGGTGATCTCTGATGCCAATTCCAGGATCAAAGCATTCCGGGAAAAGGAAAAGAAAGAATACGGACTGATCAATGGAGGTATATACTGCATTGACCGGAAATGGATGCAGGATTTGCAGCTTCCCGAGATCTTTTCCTTTGAGAAGGACCTGATGGAAATTCAGGCGTCTCACGGCGAAATATTCGGCATGGTATCTGATGTACCTTTCATTGATATCGGAGTACCCGATGACTATCATCGTGCGGAAAACTTTTTGATACAATCCCTTCACAGAGAAAGGCGGATTAAAAATCTGTTCCTCGACCGGGATGGTGTCATCAATGAATTGATACCCGGAGACTACGTAAAAAGAGTAGAAGAATTCAGATTCAGGGAAGAAAGTCTGGAAGAACTGCACCGGATCGCACCTTATTTTGAAAACCTGTTTGTGGTGACCAATCAGGCCGGGATTGGCAAAGGGCTGATGACTGAAGAAAATCTGGAGGAGATCCACGAATACATGAGCCTGACTCTGGATTTTCTGGGAGTGCGGTTTAGAAAAATTTACCATTGCCCACATCGCAAGGAAGAAGAATGTACCTGTCGCAAACCGGAAGCCGGAATGCTGGACCAGGCCAAGATCGATTTTCCGGACATTTGTTTTGATGATTCCGCGATCATTGGAGACAGCATCACGGACATCCAGATGGGTCGCAGCAGGGGGCTTCTCACGGTTGCCCTTGGATCTGATTTTAAAGACGAAAAGGGGGAAGCCCTGCAGGATATTTCAGTAAGAAGCCTGAAAGAATTCCGAGAAAAACACTTGCAGAAATGGAAAAAATGAAGACCTATTCCGTCAAAGAAATATTCTACACCCTGCAGGGAGAAGGCGCTCAGGCTGGAAGACCCGCTGTCTTCCTGAGGTTTGCGGGCTGCAACCTGTGGAGTGGAAGGGAAGAAGACCGCGCCACAGCACTTTGTACATTCTGCGATACGGATTTTGTGGGGACAGATGGCACGCTGGGTGGCAAATACAAAGGGCCAGATAGTCTGGCAGAGATCGTAAATTCCTTGTGGCCGGAGAGCACCTCGGGCAGAAAATACGTGGTCTGCACAGGCGGCGAACCCCTGCTGCAGCTGGATGAGGATCTGATCCGGAGTCTGCACAATCAGGGATTTGAAATAGCGATCGAGACCAATGGGACATTAGAAGTACCGGAAGGTGTGGATTGGGTCTGCATGAGTCCCAAACCGGGTTTAAAAATCCAGGTCACCAGTGGGGACGAACTGAAGTTCATCTTTCCGCAATCCAATCTGGATCCCGGGGAGTTTGAAAATTACGATTTCCATCATTTTTTCATCCAGCCCATGGATGGGCCATTCCTGCAGACTCATACGGAAGCGGCCATAGCCTATTGTATGGCTCATCCCCACTGGCGCCTGAGCCTGCAAACACACAAGTGGGTGGGCATCAGATAGACGTAATTCAGAGGACATCCAGTAAGAAACCTTACGCAAACTCCCTATTCACCGGTTTTCCACCAATCATAACTTTCCATCAGCCTGGTGAAATCAGGAGAATCCTTCAGGATTTCCGGATCGCCCAATACAATGACCTGTTCTCGGGCGCGTGTGAGGGCCACGTTCAGTTTCCGGTTGATGCCATCGGAGTCCGACTGGCTGATCTGGGCCAGCTGTGCTGCACTGTGAGCACAACATGAAAAAATGATGACCTCCCTTGCACTCCCCTGATACCTTTCTACTGTATCGATTTTAATCTGCGATACGGGATCGATCCCTGCTTTGATCAGGGCCGACAGGATCTCGGCGTTTTGAGCCCGGAAAGGCGACATAATTCCTATGCTTTGATCAGTAAAGGGAAGATTGTTGTTTTCGTAAAGTTTTTTGATTTCTTCCACCAGGCCGGCCACCAGGACTGCTTCATCAGGCTGTACTTTGGAAAAGGCACCTGAATCGTCTGCCGGCACAGGCACAAATACTGTGCGGCTCCTGGCCAGAATTTCGGCCTTGACTGATCCGGTTTGAGGGAAACGTTCGCTCAGCGGTTTCACTTGCCGGGAATCCGGGCGTTCGTCCATGAGCTCCAGTCGGTTCTGATAAAACCGTTCGGAAGGAAATTCCATGATATCGCGATGCATGCGGCCCTGACGGGTCAACATGGCAAAGGAATGTGTCCAGCCCTCAGCTGTACAGCGGTGGTATAACCTGTCAAAAAAGGAGTGACTGCTAGAACGGAAACCCAGCTGCCGCAAAGCTTCGTCTTGTATCTGAGTACCGGAATAGGGCTGGGCACTTACAGCAGGTAGCTGCATGTGGTCGCCGATCAGTATAAATTTTTTAAAACGGGTGAGCAGTCCCACCAGATTGGGTTCCAGGATCTGGGAGGCCTCATCGATGATCACGGTATCGAACTGAAACAATTCAAAAAGTTCCTTCTTTCCCAGGATGGAGGCCACTGTAGCCGTAAAGATGCGATGGCCTTTCAGCATTTGCCTCAGCTGCTTCCTGTTGGCCACCTGGCGCAATTTCTGATCCAGCAGGTTTCGGTGAAACTTTTCAGAGACCCCGTACCGCGAACCGATCCGGATGTAGGAGTACAAATCTTCATCCTCCAGACTTTCCAGGGCTTCACAGATCTCATCGACGGCCCGGTTTGTATAAGCCAGCAGCAGAATATTCTCATCGGAAGTTAAAATCATCTGCTCTACCAGCGCACGAATCACCACGCTGGTCTTGCCCGATCCGGGAGGTCCCCATATGAGGAAATAATCCCGGGCATCCAGTGCCTGGCCAATGATGGCGTCGATGCCTTCCGGCAAATTCAGGCGCTTTCTTTCCACAGAGGAACCTATTTCAGCAGGTACGACACCTAAGATCTTTCTTCTGAAATCAACCGGAGCCCGGGCCCATTCCCAGAGATTCTCGTACATGTACAGAAAACTGCGGTCCAGTACATCCGGCTCCAAAACCCAACGGGTATCCGGAGCATAAGGCCTGCTGTCAAATTGCCTTCCACGCAGCCGGACAGAACAGGCATTGGGGTTGATGTCGATCAAAGTACATTTGTAAACCTGATGTCGCAGGGCGCCCTGACCGTCCGGATGATCGGGAAAAAGGACCAGCGTGTCACCCTGACGAAAGGCACTGATGAGGCTGCCCTGCCGGTCTGAAACCAACTCGACTATGGGAGAGTCCAGTTCGTGATGGGTCACCTGATGTATGCTCAAACCGCCGATGGCCTGATAGGCTTGCTCTTTTTCCACCCCGCTTTTCAACCAAAGATCAGCGAGGCCATTTCCTTGCTGCTGTCCTGCCAGACCTGTCTTGGAAATCAGCTGCTCCCTGGCCGTAAAAAAACAAAAATGCCTGACATAGGCCCGGGACAAGGGGTCCAGGTCATACCAGGTCTGCAACCAGGATATGCCATCCCGTCGGACAAAATGATCTGTCGGATCAAAAGCTTCCGGTTTGATGCTGTCTAGGAGCGTCCGGTCCTGAGGTCCCGTGTTGGCCAAATGGAGCTGGATGAGAACGATGGAATTCCGGATGTCTATCAGCTCGCGCACCATACCGGGATTGGAGGGTGAATGCCGGAGGGCCTGGTCTTTCTGAGAAGAGTAGAGAAGGTAACGGTCCGCCAGGACCTGTGCACCGTGTGCGGAGCGGATCAGCAGTTCGTATAACTGAGCCTGCGCAGCATGGGCCGGATTAATGCCATGATCATCCGTATTATAGGGTTTTCCGCTCTTCAATTCAATGATGGTCCTTTTGTCCCCTTTCTCCACCAGGACGTCCAATCTTCCCTGAATGCCATACACTACGGAGTAATAGCTGGGTTCGAGTTGACAGGCATCTTCTTTCCGGATCAGTCCACCGAATCCATCCTGGGTCATCAGCTTGAGGTTATCAAACTGGAATCGGGCATGATTCAGAAAATCCTGTACCTCGGCTTCGCTCAGGAGGCTGATGGCAAAGGGATATTTTCTGAAAACATAGGCGATCATGGGTTCAAAGACGGCATCGGGGTGGATGATGAGTTCGTCCAGAAACTCGTTGACCGCCGTACCGATCAACATGTGTTTGGATGAGGGGGAATACCGGAACAGATCGATGAGGTATCTCAGGGCTGAAGAGTGCCCGGGGACATAACAATTGGCTACAGCCGTCACATCGACCAAATAATCCGGATAGATCACAGCAGTATCGATCGTCCATTCCTCCGATTTTTTCCTGAGTCCATGCCAATAAACGGGCACGGGAAATCCCAGGATGGCCGTGGCTTTCCTGAAAGCACCGATCAGACCATCAGGGATATTTCGGAATGGGATCCTGCCTGTGTAAGAAGGCGCACGGCTCAGGCTGAATTCCAAAACCTGCCCATCGATCCCGGTTAGAAAGCCCCTTTCTGTTTCTTCGGGTACCGGTTCCTGACCTTCGGGTAAGATGGAGTCCTCATCCAGGAGGTAGGGTCTGAGTAGATCCGGAATGGGCTCGCCCATGCGTCGGGCACAAAGTACGAGTACCATATGGGCGGTCAGAGCACCGGGGGAAACCTCGTAAGTTGGTTCGAAGACCTCATCGAAGAGCGCTTCCATAATCTGATACTGTGCATTCGTCAGAATTCCTTCAGAATGCATGAACCGGAGCTTTTCGGAAAAGAGGGACAATAGCCGGTTGCCAGGCAATTCCAACCTGTCCAGCCAAGTCCGCAATAATTCGCGCATCTCCCTGATTTCCAGACGATCCAGAATCAAGGATTCCAGTATTTCCACACTGGGCCAGTAAGAGTGGGTATCGGGTGTCATGTTCTCAAACAGTTTGCAGAGTGAAGATAATGGAAATTTAAATTTCAACAAAAGCTCAGAAGGGAATGGGTCATGAAAGAAGGGAATAAAATCCTGAAACCGCGCACAAGCCTCGAAAAATCAACTTATTAAAAGCAGAGTACATATTAATAAAAAATATAATATCTTTACACCGCCAAATTCAATATTTCCTGTTTTCAAAATATAATTTGGTAAGACATAAATTTTATTACTTTAATTTTAATTCTTTGTTAAAATGGACTCAATGCCAAAACATAATTTCGAAATGAATCGTTTACCATCCATCTTTGCAGTCATGAACAAGATCAGTGCAACCCTTCTCAGAAAAGCCCTCCACATTCAGGTGGCCCTGTTTTTGGTTGCGGTGATTGTGTTTCAGTGCAAACAAAACCCGGCGGGAGAGAAAAATACCACAAACGTAGCGCCCATTGATTCCTCTTTTATGTACACCACGCCCTTGTCCGAAGAGACCAAGGCGGCCCTGGCCAAACTGGAGGATTCTACCCGGATATCCGGAGACCTGGGGGATCAGATCATCACTTTCATCCGAAACGGCGTCTATGACTTTGGCGAACAGTTCAAATTCATTTCGCTCAAGTGGGAAGGAAGGAATGCCAAGGTGGTACCCACCCGGAGAATGGAAATCGACGACCTGGGCAAGATCATGATGTTGTTTCCCAACATGACCATCCGCATCGAGTCTTACCTCAACGACAGCGGAGACCCCAAAAAGGACGAAGCCATCACCCAGGCCCGCGTGGATTTCATCAAAAAGGAACTGGAGTCCTTTGGAGTAAGCGGATCCAGAATCGATGCCAGAGGTATGGGACAGAAATATCCCGTAGCGGACAACAAGACCGACATCGGTCAGATGCTCAACGAACGCATAGAAATCTCCATCACGCGCTTATAACAATTCAGCATATTATTTTACCTACTACTGTTTTAAAACCGGAGCCTAAATGTAAGCTCCGGTTTTTTGCTTTTGAATATAAGGTATTTCTTTGACTTAATCTTGGTAGGATTCTTTGAACTCCCCTTGTTGGCGCAAGTCTCCGACTTGTGCCTTTTAATTTTAACTACTCTCAGTAATCGTAAGTCCTATGTTGGCACAAGTCTTCCTTTCCCGCCGTGGCAGGATGACCTGTGCCAATCGTATCACTCAAGTATATCCATTGATTAACTTTACTTAAGCTTTACAAATTTGAACCCATGACGGATCCTGTCAGATTGCAATCCGACTGCATAGATTCCTGTAGGGAGATTGCTTATATCCTCGGTGTATTCCCATACATCTTTTTTGATGCGAACAGAGCGCAACACCTTTCCTGAAATATCACTGAGCATAAAATGCACATCCTGTTTAATAAAGTCCGGATCAAAAATAAGACTCAACAGGTCCTGCTGATCATCCATTCGCCAATCAAATGGAATCCTCCTACGCTCATCATCCACTCCTGCAATCATCAGGGTTGGAAAGATATAGACAGAATCCGCCTCTGTGCAACCCGCAAAAGGACAGCCCATGGAGTCCAGGCCGATCTGAAAGATATTGGATTCTTCATCATTCCTGTTATTGACATCGGTTTTGCTGTAGTATCCCGATACGACCAGATCCTTGTTGGGCAATTGCAATATATCATAGAAGTCCAGGACATGTTCGAAGTTTTTATCATCGGGGAGGTAATATCTGCGACACCAATTTACTTTGCCGGTCTCGTCAAAAGAGATCAAGCCGGAGCCATATTGAGAAATACTATCTGCTCCCGGGTAATTGTATTCACGAGATCGAAACAGACCAATAAACTTGCCATCCGGCATTTTTCTGATCTTATAATAATTAGTTTGAATCTGGTAAGTGGAGGAGCTGAAGAGACTTAATCTACCTGTACTGTCCAGACCAAATATCCACAGTTCTCCATTTTCTGTGGGGTTTACCCCTATAAACCAGACGGACTGTCCCTCCGAGCCAAAAGCACCTGTGAGGTCACGAAAGTAAGGCCATGAAAAATTTCGCAAAGCTTTCAGCGTATCCTCTAAGGTATTCAGGAGATTACTGCGATATTCCCTGATGATCTTTCCTGAAGAATCGATGAGTCCCGCGTAGGCAATATCGGGGGTATAAAAACCCCATGCTCCAAGTTTCACTACGGCACAGACCTCCATCTGTCCCTGCTCATTGACGGTAAAATAACGGGATACCGGCCCTCTGGAAGCAGGGTAATCCGGGTGGGTATTCAGATGGGTCTCCCACAGGACATTGCCCAGGGTATCCATCTTAAATGCCACCAATGGATATCGCCGTATGTCCTCCTTTGCTTCTGAAGGATAGTGATCGGCCAGCCAGTATATATACCCTGCTTTGTAAACGATATAGTTAGATATATAACGCGACCAGATGGTATAGCCCCCAAAATCTATGGTCTTGAGGATCTCTCCCTGATGATTCATCTTGAATACAGCGCCGGTTCGCTTTCTGAGGGTATCATCCCGGTAATAACTGATGTGACCGCCTGCAAATATGCCTGTTGGTGTAGCACATATTCCTTCAAGACTATAAACGGTATCCGACAGAGGGGAATCAGGAAGTGGTGTGGTATAGATATGATTGCCTTCAAAATCCAGTTTGCTTATTTTGGCCTTGTATGTATTTCTGCTGTTTATACAATTAATATAATCGGTTTGATGCAACACTCCATCGGATGCCAAAGCTAATTTGAAAGTAGCATCATGAAAACAATTCCGATCATCCAGATATTTGAAATAGTATTGCGATTGACTCGTGGCAGGTCGTACCCAGACTAAAGAAATAAAAAATATTCTTACCAGAAATTTTATTCATTTTCAATTTAAAATTTGATGAACTTTTTAGTCAAAATGTAAACATTAATATCAAAAATAACTTCATCCTTTCTTTAAGTGTACATTATTTACTCCTTGAGATTGATATTGACTATTTGGCACAGCTTCCATAATTCTAATTTCGTTTGCACCCTACTTTGTCCATTTTAAGCCTTTGCTGTTTCGACTAATTTACTCCCATGCAGACTCTTCCAAGCTTGTGGCATTTTTGACAGAACTTTTTGTCCACCCAGCGAGATAAATTATTGGGGTCCTTTAAACTACTTAAATTATTCTAAATGTTTTATTATTAGCTTTTTTCATCCATATAATCCCTTTTGATTACTTTGTGTTTTAATAACAAACCATATAATGTACGTCCTCGTTCCAGAATATCCTCATCACTCGGCCTTGCATCAGAATTGTAGGTATCTCTAAATGTTTGAAAATTAATATCTAGTCTCAACATTTCATTTTCTAAATCTATTAGTAGTGGTATTAAATAATGTTCTTTTATAAAACTCCATTTGGGGTCGAATTGAATAAAAATCCCATCTTCAGAATAGTTATTATCTTTCAGATATCCTACCCAATGAATTCTAAATTCTTCATATCGACATTTTGTACTTAAGGAAGAATATTCATTTTTGGGATCTATATTCATTAAATAATTAATATCAAAAATATTGTAAGAACTGTTAATAAACTCATCTAAAGCAACAAAATAATATTTTCCTGTAGGATCTAAAAGTAATTTTAAATCATAATAGAAATTAGAAATTAATAAATTTAAATTTGAGCCCACAATTATTATTACTTAATTAAAAAATACTTCTAGCCATTCATTAGTAATTTGATCAATAGGAATGTGTGTCAAATTTTGAAAGTCTTCATCTGGAATAGTTCCTTTTTGATAGTAATTTCCATCTTTTCCCAAATATTTTCCATGTTTTTTTAATCGTGCATAATCATAATGATGAAATTGGTTTGGAGAGTTTAAATTTTTTTCCATTACTCTTAATTCATGAAAATCAGATTTAGTCCATACCAATCCTGATTCGCTTTTCGCCAACTTACTCCCCGGCAGATTCTTCCAAGCCTGTGGCATCTTGTTTAGTACCTTCTGCCCTCCAGGTGTAGTCAATAATTTAAAACACAAAACTACAATCTAGTAAGAAGCTTTAAAATTACTTTGAAAATCTGAAACTTTACTTCATTCTCTTTATTTTTATTTATCCATATATCTCCTCTCGATAATTTTATTTGTAAGAAGTAAATTGTACAAAGTTCGTCCTCTTTCCAAGAGTTGTTCATTATTTGGATGTGCATCGATATCTCTATAATCCAAATAAGAGATAAAATCAATTTGATTATCCTTCATTTCCAATTCAAGGATATCTAATGCAGGAATTAAATAATCATTGATCAAAGCATGCCATTTAGGATCAAAATATGTAAAAGTCAAATCATCTCCAAATACATTTTTTTTCTTATATTCCAACCACATCTTTCTAAAGTCGAAAACCTTATGTATTGCATATTCACTCAATATATTAACTTTCCATTTACCATGAATCAAATCAATAAAATTCCAGTCTTCTATTATAGTCTCTTCTGCAGCAAAAATATTATTATTGAAATAAGTTAAGCTTGATAATGAAAAATGAATATTTTGCAAATAAAGCTTTGCTTCCTCTATAGAATCCGGGTACATTTTCTATAATTAATTAAAAAATAATTCCAACAAATTATCATCTATGACGCTGAGAGGCAGATGAGTCAATTCTTGAAAATTTGGATTTGGAACATTACGTGGCAATGTTGTTGGAACAGGATTACCATTAATATCCAAATAGCTTCCTCCTTTCTTTAGGCGCACATAATTTACTCGTTGGGATTGATATTGACTATTGGGAACTGCTTCCATAATTCTAATTTCGTTTGAACCATCTTTTATCCACTTTAAACCTTTTCCTGTTTCAGCCAACTTACTCCCCGGCAGATTCCTCCAAGTCTGTGGCATCTTGTTCAGCACCTTCTGCCCTCCAGGTGAAGTTAATATTTTATTCCACAAAACTACAATTTTGTAACACGCTTTAAAGCCTTTTTGTATATCCGGAGCTTTATCCCATACTTTCTTTATCTCATTATATGGCACAACGGCAAGCACAATACTCAGTGAAGCCGACCAATAATTACCATTACTGTAATCATTGTATGCGCCGATCAGGTCACCTACTCCACCGGGAATTAATTCAAGTGCTAACGGGCCAAGTTCCTCTATGAACACCTCCATCATCAATTGCCACTTGTACAGATCCGACGGTGGTATTCCAACATTTATAATATATTCATAGTACAATGTGGCGGTTGCCAGATATTTATCCAAACTATTCTGTCTCACAAAGCTCATGAGGTCCGTAACCTGGACCTGATAATCTGCATAGGCAGGACATTGAAACTCCGTATGATACTCCCAGGCAGCCAATGCCTCATCACTGTATTGGTAATGATCCAGAAACAACTCACCCCTGAACAAAAATCCGGACTTATCCACTATGCAACTGCTGTTCAGAATCCGCCTCCTGATGGCTTCATATTTAAGCCACTGACTCAATGAAATAGTATAAGAAGACAAGCATACCTGCTCCAGATATCTTTTGATCAGGGCTGCTGATTCAGGATCATTGGCAGATTGCCGCCAAAAGTCACTTACAGTCAAAAGTATATCCTGATTCTTAAAGAGGCAGAGCTTGATAAAATCAGGAAGTCCCAAAGTCGGATCCGAAAACAGTTCACATAGCTTCCAGTCAGACTCGCTCACACCAGCCGGTAGTCCTTCTTGTTCTGCTGCTACCTTCCAGGCGATCCATGACTGACAATCCGACATAAAAGCAGCGTACTCGGCACCCAGATACCTGGGCACCCCGCTGCCTCCATTTCCGCCTCCTCCAGATGCAGTACCGCCTCTGTTTATAAAATCAATAAATCCGAAAAATGAAGAACCCGGATTAGCGGGATCATAGCCTGGAAAATGCCGCCTGTCTTCATCAGTCAATGACTTCCACAAATCTTCAAAAAAACCTGCAACGCCTCCTTCCATTACCTCCAGATTAATATTAAAGCAACGCCATTTCCAACTCCACCAAGATTCCCATGGACAACGTTCGCAACTCCTGACCATGGCAGACCCGCTCTTTATATTTAAATACTTTTCAAATTCATCCACATGGATTTTGGTCTTCAGGGATCTGGTCAGTAAGCCGGATTCAAATTCATACATTCCAAAAATAAAATCTCCTTGTCCCAGCTCCCAAATGATGCCTTGAAAACCGGTTTGAAAGGGATTGATCAATTTGTCATTTGAATCCAGAATCACTGAATCTCTCTGACCAAAATAGATCAGGCTTTTTACGATTATGCTTGTACCTGTTCTTGAAAATAAATAATATCCTGCCGCATTCAATGCACTTAAAATACTATCCCGAACGGGTACTATGATTGTTCCATTTTCTTCATATGCTTCTTCCCAATTTGCCTCCATTCCCAGAGGCAATAAATCGGCTTGTCCCCCGCCAAAATGGGTCGTAATTTCCTGGACTGAATACTTCTTAATTACTTCTTCTAATAGTGATCCCGTCCCCGGACTGACTTCGTTTATTTCCTCATGGCAGGAAACAAAAAACAAAATTGAAAAAAAAATAACCGGATAAATTAACAAGCCCCTCAGACTTGAAATAACTTTAATCATTGACTTTTGTGAGTGTGGGTTGAGGGTTGAGGGTTGAGGGTTGAGGGTTGAGGGTTGAGGGTTGAGGGTTGAGGGTTGAGGGTTGAGGGTTGAGGGTTCATAAGGGTGGATTTTATTCAAAATTAATCACCCT
>JAKQHM010000018.1 GCA_029572935.1 Bacteroidota bacterium | reverse complement strand
ATTGGGTGTCGCAGTCATCGAGATGTTTGTCATCTACCTGATCGAAGGAAAACTCAGAAACTTCACCTACATCAAACTGGGAGGCCTTCTCCTCATCATCGGATATGTCCTCATGAATTTCTTTCATGGTTACTACATCCTGATCGTTTCCATGATCTTCATCACTGCCAGCGAAATCCTGGCCATGCCCTTTATGGCCAGCTTTTGTATGAGACGGGCTGGCAGCAAATCGATGGGCAGATACATGGGATTATACTCCACGGCCTGGGCCATCGCCTTGATCGCGGCACCCTTTCTGGGTACTCAGGTCGTCGATCGGTTTGGTTACGAAGTACATTGGTATGTGTTTGCGGGAGTGAGCTTGCTGGCTACCCTTCTGATGTATCTCATCCGCAATTCTGACCAGAATTCCGCAGGCAGCCATTTATAATATTCACTCAGCGGATCAGCAGTCTTTGGCGTAATGCCTTACCATTTCGAAAGTCCAGCTCCAGAAAATATACTCCTGCCGGAAGTTCACGGATATCCAACTCCGCTACATGGCGGAGGGTGTTATGATTTTGTGATAACGCGACTCTTCCATCTATACTGAACAATTGAACAGAACCAAATCCCCAATCATCCTGTACCATGAGATAATCATTGGCGGGATTGGGAAAGACCCTGGGTCCGGACAGGTCGGGTTCATCAGATGAAAGCGTGCAGGGAGTCCCATCTGCATCCGAAATCCGCGGAGCAAAAAAACGAATGACATTGCCCAGACGCAGTGTGATGTCGTCCACCTGATGCCCGCCGCTGGAAGGATTCAAAACCTGCGCGATACAATCCGCATTATTCGGTTTTCGATCGTATAGGATCTGTCCCTTCAAACCCAGGTCGGTCAGGGACTTTTTGTAATTTATTTCCATGGGATCTGAGCCAAGGCAAGAAGGACGACTGATGATTGCCTGACAGCCTGCAAGTGCAGAAAAGCAAGTGCTGGTCCCGGATAGTAGACTGCCTGCACCGATGGGTACAACGAGATCATTGGTTTGATGAAACAGATAAAGGGCCGGTAAAAAAGACTGGGCACTGCTTTGTGCAAAGAGATCAAACATACTGCAGCCGTAAAAGGCGGCTACCCCTCGGATCTGGTAGTCCCGATCCTCGAGGGGATTGACGTCCTGAATGAGATCCGGCCTGGAAAGATCCATGAGGGAAATGGATGTATTAAAACCCGGCTGCCGGATGCACAGGTCTTCATAAATTCTGTTAGGGGCCGGGAGGGAAGCCAGGTTTCCAAACTGACTCTTAAGTTCCGAAGGATGGTCGAGAAATCCGGCACCCAGCACCGAAATAGCACCGGCACTTTCACCCAATAAAAATATATTTCGTCTATCGATCCGGTTTCCGGGATCATCCACCAAAAACCGGATGGCTCTGTGGACATCCTGGACCGCGCGAAACCAGGCCCTGTACCACTCTGCCGTATCGCTCATGTTCAGACAATCCCAGGGCGTGTTGAGCAGTTGGGTCACATTGCAATGTACCTCCGCTGCTGTCTGAAACATGCCCAGACGATAATTGATACTGGCTGCCGCATAGCCCCTGGAGGCAAACTCCCTCATTGCTGTTTGCAGGAGCCCATCTTCCTTGCTGCCGGCCAGAAAAGCTCCTCCGTGTACTGCAAGGAGCAGGGGTCTTCCGCAATCAGGAGGAATGTCGTTTTGAGGCAGACACAGATCCAACAAAAGGTCCCTTCTGGTCCCATTGAAATCGTCCGCCTTCCCGTAAATCAGATTTTTCTTTACTTCAAAGCTGTATTGAGGGCTGATCCACTTTTGCCCAAAAAGTAAATTTGAATGCCCTGAGAAGAATATCAGAAATACAAAAATCACTCTCATGTTCCAACCTATTTATTATTAAAAAATTGGCGATCCGCAATTTCGCTCATCTTTTTCAACACCCCCATTATTTACCACAGTTTGATAAAAAAAAAGCAGTTCCGGTAGAACTGCTTTCCAAAAATAATACAAATAAATTATTTCTTATTTCCACATACAGATGATGCCTCCCATCAGCGCGAGGGTTAGGGTCCAGTAGGCTGCGTTGATAAACGAGAGTTTCATGGATTTTTTTTCATACATCCCGTTGAGGGCAATGACAGGAAAAATATAAAAGATACCTATCATGGCTCCATGGAGGGCCCCATGCTTAAAGGTCCGGAAGTCATTGGCATAAATACCGTCACCGTTAAACTGATCCACGATAGCCTGAGCCGCATCCTTGCGTGCCGGATCAGCGAGTGCATCCATCCGGGCACTTTGGACTGAGAACTGATGTATGACAGAGGGACCAATAAATACGGAAAGCATCACAGATAAAATCAAGGATATTCCCATCGTTTTCGCTATGTTGAAATCCTTTTCGATCATTTCTTTGGTGAGTCCGGTCTCCCTCATCCAAAGAGTCCCCATT
>JAKQHM010000013.1 GCA_029572935.1 Bacteroidota bacterium | reverse complement strand
TCCTTTATGCTTTCGACATTGATCCAGGCTTTGCTATACGATATCTCTATAGACTTCTCTGGTAAAAACATCTACCCAATCCACCACCTGAAAGGTAAAAAAGTAGGTTCCTGATTGATCATAGATCTGATATCCTGTACTCATAGTATGAAAAAGTATTTCAAAACAACTTCACTACCAAGATACATGGCATAGCCATCGCAACACTGAGACGTAGGCGCAGCCTACGCCAAGCGGGGTTATAAAGTGTTTCTCACAGTGTTCTCAATCTTTTAGCTGTGTTCTCATGTGTTATTAAGCATTTCTCACAGTGTTCTCAATCTTTTAGGTGTGTTCTCATGTGCTATTAAGTGTTTCTCACAGTGTTCTCAATCTTTTAGGTGTGTTCTCATGTGTTTTTAAGCGTTTCTCACAGTGTTCTCAATCTTTTAGGTGTGTTCTCGTGTGTTATAAAGTGTTTCTCACAGTGTTCTCAATCTTTTAGGTGTGTTCTCATGTGTTATTAAGTGTTTCTCACAGTGTTCTCAATCTTTTAGGTGTGTTCTCATGTGTCACATTTTATTTGACAGCCTCATATCCTACCGCTCCAATCCAGGTACTGGTCAGGACCATGGGCTTTTTGCCATTCTGTGCAGGTAAAACGGCCAGTTCGCGCTTGAATCCTTGTCCGCAGCACTTCTCATCCGGACTTTCCAGCTTCCAGTATGCCTTCCCTGTAAAGGCATCCACTGCATACAACAGACCGTCGCCTCCGTTTCGCCAATAGATCACGCCATTCATCTCCAACATCCTGCTGGAAGTCCCGGGTCGATGAGCAGACCAGATCTTATATCCGGCATTCACATCCAGACAATACATGGCCTCTCCTTCTGCCAATGCATACACCCGACCATACCGAACGATGTGTCCTCCAAAAAGAAAATCTCCCTTGCTCGTCTTAAATTCCCATAACTGCTTACCGGTCATGATATCAATACAGAGTATTTTTCTCCCAATAGAAACAACTACTCGGTTATCTACAATTTGATCAATATATAATCCCCCTCCAGGACTATTGATGCTGTCAATGACCATTCCACTGTATTTCCATATTTCATTACTTTTATCAAACAACCCAATAAATGTTACTGCATCGTACTTTCCCTGCGAGTTATTGGGCTCGCTGTACACGACAAAATAATAATCAATATTTTCAAGTTGAAAATGCTTAACGAAATCTACACCACCTTTCCCCAAATTCGCGTTTAGATATGGATTGTCTTGGCTGTAAGGAGGAGTCAGCAATTTGACAATTTCACCTGTTTGAATATTTCCAATGTATGCTGATCCTCCGATCATAGAAGGACCATCACGTAGAATAAAATTATTTTCATTATAGTTTAAATAAGTGTTGTATGATCTGTCTCTTCTGATCTTCCATTTCGTAGTTCCATTTTCAAGGTCGATGGAATATGCCCTGGAACCGGTATTGAAAGTTAACAAATTACTTTTTTGGAAAGGAAAAGAAATATCAATGTCTCCCAGGTATCCATCATCCAAAGGCAGCAGGTCATTCCAGTGCCAGCGGGTTTTTCCAGTATAAGCATCAAGCATGATAAGATAGTCCTTGCCTTTCTCCTTTTGAATAGCAAGATATCCCCCATCGTAGGTAGTATAGGTACTGGCCAGGCTGCCGTGGGTACCTTCATCCGAGGTCCGCTTGTACCAGACGGGACTTTTATCGACCACAATGCCGTCCTTATCTTTTTTCTCGAAGGAAGGCTCCTCCTTGCTGCAAGAGCAAGCAAGGAGGAAAAGCCACCAAATGGATAATTTATTTATCATTTGAATTACCTTTTTTCTGTTTTCCAAAAATTATTATTCCTTTGTCCTTCCCAAATGTCATTAAAGTTCTTAGTCATTTCTTCGTGATTCAGGGCTTCAAAGTGATTTACCTTTCTATTTTCGTACTCATCCGCTTCAGCGAAGGCCTGGTTGTCATAAGGAACAATGCCATCGGAACGATCGTCCTTAGGGATGCAATAATTCCTTTGTTCCATTCTGAAACAATCGGGATTGCTGAGTAAACCATTGAGCCAGGATTCCAGGGTCTGGATTTGTTCGGGATCGGCACCCGGATTGTTCATCAAACTGCGGAGCTCGCGTTCGATATCATCGATGGTATTCTGGCATACATTTACCTGGACTGAATAGGTCTTCCATTCGCAGTTGTTTGCTCCGATGACCTTTTTGTAATCTTCTTCAATCCCATTCTTTATGTAATCTGCACCTGTAAACCAACTATTGGCCATATCATAATTTCTCCTGGCAGATTTTGTAAAAAGATTTAAAGGGTTATAGTCATTTACAATTCCTCGGATCTCTCTGAAGTAGCCATTGGCTCTGTAAATTCCACTCAGAATTTCAGCATGTTTGTTGAAGCTTTCATCTGTTATGGCGTGCAAAGGTTTAGTGGAAGGTCTGTTGCTGAGAGATGAAATAGTTCTCCAAAATAAATTGGAAGATTCCCAACCTCTAACAGATATTCTATGGATACCACTTTGGTAGTTGTTTAGGTCATTTAAAAATTGGGATCCTACGGACAGGTCTTTAATTTTATCCGCTTCAGCAAAATCTCCAAAATTATTCATTACTGTACCTTCAAAAAATTCCTTGGTTGACTGCCCCATAAAACCAAATATTATATCCAAAACATCCTCCAAGCTCAGGAAAGGTATTCCATTGATTGCTTCCAATGCCAATATTTCACCTAGAGCCAAAAGGGGATCTTTGACGATAGGCTTTTTGATTTGGTTGATCATTCCAACCCCTATATCAAACATTTTTCCACTTGCGACATTATTTGCCAAAGGAGCTCCCTGGTTGGGGCTATGTACCGTGATCATCCCGCCAAATTCTATTTCCTTCGCTCCGTTATTTTGGGTACGGTCCAGATTACGTGCGACGAGACCTCCCGTACTGTGTCCAATCAATATATTTCGATTTTCCTGAGCCTCATTGCCCAAGGCATCCTTGATCCCTTCCTTGACATGACCCGTACAAACTCGTAAGTTTCCGTCGCCAAAACTGTTAGGGTGTGATTTCATTCGTCTTTCTGCCTGAAACTTGGGAGAATACACGCCCCAGGAATGGTTGTTACCGCCCAGACCATGGATCCATACTGCATTGCGATCTGACTCCTGTGCATGAATCAGAATAAAGGAGAAACAAAAGAATAGGGTATAAATTAAATTTTTCATGATGTGTTATTGTTTTAAGGTGAATCAATAGGTGATAGAAAAGTCCTGGAATTCAGTTTTGATGTAATCAGTGCGCTTACCGGAAGTAGTGTAATGAATGAGCTTTTGGTCAATGGAACTCATGAGCCCGTTCGCATTATACCGGATCACACGGCTTTCAGTAAGTTTGTCGGGGACCTGATCGTCATAGGTGAAAACCATCACCGCCTTGCCCAGTGATTTCGAAAAAACGTACATTTCGTTGTGTTCGAAATTCTGGCTGCTGCGGTCTGTCTTCACATAATAATACAGCGGGGTTTCGATCACTTTGGCACCTTTTGTACGGGCTTCTTCAATGATCTGGGACAGGCTCTTTCCATAATGCTGTCCTACAAATTCCCCCAAGACTTCATCCAGGGTATAACCCGTGTTTTCAGCATCCTGCTCAAACAGCAGCTGATTGGAAGCATCCCAGGCTTTTAAGCTCACTCCGTCATTCAGTATTTTACGGACTTTTTCCCCGGATTCTTTCCACTCGGGTACCGGGCTGTCGTACTCCCTTTCATCGATGAGCATCCGGTATCCGGAGGGGTTGACCTGGACATCCATCCGGTAGCTCTCTTTAGAAGGGAAGGTCTGCGGATACTCCGGGTCCTGTTCAGTCAGCTGGTAATCAAACTCTGAATACCTGTTTTTCAATACTTTAGCTGAGAAATGGATGTTTCGGATTTCTCCAGGACCCTGTAAAGCCAGAGAACCGGTACCTCGGGTGTTCTTGTCGAAGTCTTTTTCGCAAGAAAAGTTGACCAAAATCATGGCCAAAACGAAAAGTCTGATAATTTTGTACATAATGTTGTTTTTAAGTTGTTTTAAATAGTGATTCTTTTTTTGGCAGCTACCGATACAAAGGTGCGGTGAGCAGACAGCTGAAACCTATTCAGAAATGAAAAAAAAAGAAACTTCTATTTCAATTTTGAAATGATGTTTGACTATGCCCATTGAATGACCCTCCCAATCGTTTCAAATTTGGAATGAAATGGAGCCTAACCATCCAAGTATGAAAATCAACTCTCAACAGCTGCTTCTAGACCTGGTCAAAATGCGCGTGGAGCAACAGCCCACGCTGAAAAGAAAAATCATCGAATTACTGGAGATTTCCGATACCACCTGGCACAGGATCATAAATGGGAATTCAAACTTTGACCTCAATCAATCTGCACTGCTGATCCGGGAGCTCCAATTGGATCCGGTTGCCTTGTTTTATCCCGAAAGACACAGCTTGTCTTGTGAGTTTCCAGCTCTGGGCATTAAGGAAATCAATCCGGAAAGCTTCCTGAGGCCCATGAACCTTCAAATGGAAGCCCTCCATCAGCTTAAGGATGTAACCATCTTTTATACTACCCGGGAGCTGCCCATGTTTTATTACCTGAGTGACGAAGTGCTGGCATCCTTTAAATTCAGGATCTTTGAAGATAGTCCCTGGAATAAAGATGGACATAAGCCTGTCCCCTTCAGCCCTTCAGAGGGACTTAAACCTGAGTCACTTTCCAACCTGGCACGCATGGCCTGGTACCAATACTGCAAATTACCCAGTGTGGAATTCTGGACAGAAAACACCATCGACAATACCCTGAAACAGATCATTACCTACACAGAAGCCGGCTTGTTTTTAAAAAAAGAAGACGCCTTTATATTATTGGAAAGTATTTCGAAGCTAATCAATTATGTCATGGACATGAGCATAGCCGGAGAGAAAATCCACAATGGTAATAAGACTGGGGCCAGGTTTAAAATGTACATAAACGACAACCTGCATACCAATAATGCCATTTTTGTAGAGACTCCTCGGTTCAGACAACTTTTCTACACCTTTGACAATCCCAATTACCTTATTTTTAAAGATGACAAACTGATGGATTATTTCAAGGAGCATATCCTCAGATTGAAATCCATGTCCAAGCTCATGAATGAATCCACCGTAGCAGATCAAATTTCCTTCACCAAAAAAATTGAAACCAAGATCGAATTTTGCAGAACAAAAGTGGATGCGATAGCTCGCGAGCTCTACTAATCTCTACCCCTTTTCTAATCTTAATTGTTCATACCTGCTGGACCACCGGCTCCTCCCGCTTTTGGCTGAGGATCTTGCCCATTTTCTGAAAGCTAAAGACCATCCAGAAGACGAGCAATCCCGGCAGGAGGACCACCCACCAGGCGGAGAGGTGGTTGCGGGCGCTGTGCATCATGCTACCCAGGCTGATCTCGTCCAGGGGCAGGCCCAGACCCAGAAAGGACAGGGTGGACTCCGTGAGCACCGCGCTGCCCAGGGCCGCCGCAGCGATCGGGTACAGGTCGGACAGTACCTTGGGGATGAGGTGGCGGATCACGATGCGCCGGTCCGGAATGCCCAGGGTCCTGAGCGCGTCCACGTAGACGCTCGCCCGCTCCGAGATGACGATGTGCCGGGTGTAGCGGGCCATGCTGAAGGCTAGAAAGAATCCCAGCAATCCCGCGATGAAGCCCGTACCGGGCTGCTTCACCCAGTTGACCAGCAGCAGGAGGAGCAACAGGGAGGGAAAGGACTTGACCAGGCCGATCCCGCCGGAAAGCCAGGCGTCCGGCCAGATCCGGATCCGCACTTTGTCTTTGAACTCCCGCCGGTGAAGCCAGACAGTCAGCGCCCAGAGCGAGGCGACGAGCAGCCAGGCTGCGGCATAAAATTGGCGGTGGTGGATGGACAACAGCAAAATGTACAGGCTGACCCCTGCCGAAACAAGCGCGGATACTGCCACCGGACGGGAAATCCGGATGCCATCCCGCTGGTAGTAGCTCATCAAGCTGCCTGCCGGCACGCCCAGGATCAGGCCGATCAGCACGCTGAGCAGGGCAATCAGCAAGGACTTCCGGAATCCGTACAGCAGGGAAGCGCCCATGCTCCGGCCCAGCTCCCAGGTGCCAAAAGCATAGCATCCCTGGCCGTTGCAGAATCCGGGTGCCTTCCAGGAGCGATCCAGATCCGTGGCATAGGGATCGGCATACACCAGGGGCCACACACTGCGCTCGTAGCTCAGGCGGCTCCAGTCGTTGCCCACCGCCAGCAGGTCTCTTTGCAGCGGGGATCCGGCCGGTGGGCGGCTGCTCCAGATAAAACTGTAGGATTCACCTGCGTAGACGCAATAGAAGGGCCTGGGGGCGACGATCAGCTGGGTGGACAGCAATACGGCGATGAAGGCATGCAGAGAGGCTGTGAGCCAGGGACTGGCCCTCCAGGCCTTTTGGTACCCGGACCAGAGGACAGACAATCTGTCCCGGATCATGATCGGACGAAATTAAAAATTTCCATGGTCGAAAATATCGGCAAAGGCTATATTTGCTGTCAAAGCCAGGCTTATGTATTTTGCTTCCAACATCAGGTTTCTGCGTCAAAAATACCAATTATCCCAACAACAGGTGTCCGAACAGCTGGATATCCCCCGCACCACCCTGGGGGATTACGAGCGGGGACATACGGAGCCCAACATCGAAACCCTGCTGCGCATCGCAGAACTGTATCAGGTCTCGGTCGAGCTGCTGATCCGCTTTGACCTGGCTGACGGCCAGACGGACATTCAGGAAAAAAAAGGTCTGCGCATCCTGAGCACCACCACTGACAGCAAGGGCAAGAGCAACATCGAGCTGGTGAAAACCCGTGCTTACGCAGGCTATCTGGAGTCGTTTGACGATCCCGAGTTTATTAAGGAATTGCCGCGGATGCACATTCCCGGCCTGAAAGGCAGCTACTACCGGGCTTTTGAGATCTCGGGGGACAGCATGGCGCCCATGGAATCCGGATCGGTGGTCATCTGCAGCTACGTCGAAAAAATAAAGGACATCACGCCCGGAAAGACCTACGTGGTGGTTTCGCGTCAAAACGGACTGGTGTACAAAAGGCTGTTTCCGGAACTCAAATCCAGGACCCTGCGACTGGTATCCGATCATCCGGACTATCCGCCGGTGAGTATTCCGCTGGAAGACCTCACCGAGATCTGGCAATACCGGGCGCATATCTCATTTACCGATCCGCTGGATCACTACAAGGATTGGAGCGAATTTCAGTTTTCAGACCTGGTCAAAAAAGTCAACGACATACACAGGGAAGTGGTGACAAAGTAATCCCAAAATACTCCAGGCTGATCCAAAGAGTTACCCAGTAAAGTATATCAGGAAACCAGCTGCCAAAGCCAGTCCAGGACTCCAAAAAGATGAAGTAAGGTAAGTACCATGATGCCGATCAGAAAACGATGGGCCAGCTGTTCTGCATGAGGGATGGTACTCGCGACCTGTGCCGTGATCCAGCCTCCTATGCCTTGACCGATGGCAATGGTGAGTCCGATGCGCCAGTCGATGAGTCCGTTGAAGTGAAAGATGCCAATGACGACCAGGGTATACGCCGTGACCATAAATACTTTGACTGCATTGGCCTCCACGATGGGCAGGTGGGCGATGTACAGCATGACCGCCAGAAAAAAGATACCCATGCCCATCTGAATGAAGCCTCCGTAAAAACCCAAGGCCAGAAATACCGGAATATAGATCCAGGGACTCAGCTTGTGGTCCTTGGGCAACGGGCCTTTGAAAATCCGGGATCGGAAGATCATCAGGAGGAGCAAAGCGAGGACCAAGAAACGGTACACCTGCCGGAAGTCCTCGGTGCTGATGTCAATGGCTACCCAGGCACCGGCTATGGCGCCCACGATACCCGTGATGAGGTATTTCCAGGTGCGCTCCAGCGGCATTTTCTTGTTGCGCTGGAAGGCTTCCAGGCTGGTCAGGCCCTGCACGAAAATGCCGATGCGGTTGGTGCCATTGGCCAGGGCTCCGGGCAGGCCCATCACCTCTGTCAGAAAGCCCAGGGTGATCACCGATCCATTCCCCGCGAGGGTATTGATACAGCCGGCCACAAAACCGCCTGCGATGGCCATGACGATTTCTGCCAGGCTCATTCTTTTTCAGCGATGCTTTGACAAAGTTCCAGCAGCACGCCGTTGGAAGATCTGGGATGGATGAAGCAGACCAGCTTGTTGTCCGCACCTCGTTTGGGAGTGTCATTTATAAGCTGAAAACCTAGAGATTTGAGTCTCTCCATTTCCGCCACAATATCCTCTACTTCAAAAGCGATGTGATGGATGCCTTCCCCTTTTTTTTCGATGAACTTCGAAATGGCGGATTGCCCGGATGTGCCTGTCAGCAGTTCGATCTTGCTTTCCCCGACTTTAAAAAAAGAGGTGTTCACTTGCTCGGATTCTACGTATTCACTTTTATACGGCTCTGCTCCCAAAAGCAGCGTGTACAGCTGGTTGGCGGTATCTAGATCTTTGACTGCGATGCCTATGTGTTCAATTTTTTTGAGAAAGGGAGATTCCATTTTCTATCGGTTGATTCTTTCATAAATGATAAAGGCCACTGTAGAATCAGGGCTGTAGGTTTGCAGTTTGGGCAGGAACTTTTCCGGCCGCTCCTCAAAATAGTTGTAATCCACCGGCCCGTAGTTGGCGGCATAATGCGAATCCCAGATGATGATGCTGCCTACAGGAGACCGCTCGACGGATTCCTTCGTGATCAGCTGCAAGCCTTTTGGAAATTGTGCCGGTGTCCGGTCGTAAAAATAGGCAAACATGGGCATGCTCTGGTAGATGCTGCGGGTCTCGTGATATTTATACTTCATGCACCAGTCTGCTATTTCCTTGCAGGTACTGTTCTCATCCCGGTTTGCCAGACGAAGCGGCTGGTGTGATATGATCAGCGAAAAAATGCAGCAAGCACTGAGGGATAAGAAGTATGACATTTTTGAGCGGAAGCGAAACAGAAATGATATCGCGAACAGCAAAGCTGGCACGATCAGATAGTAACGATGTGGCCGGAAACTGGCGTATTCCAGAAAATTATGCTCATAAGTGCAAAACCGCGCCATGAGGGCCAGTACCGGTACCCAGATGATCCAGACCCACTTGCGGTCCGGTGCATCAAAAAGATGATCCAGGGCCCTGGCTCCCGCGACGGCCACCAGCGGACTGATGACGAGCAGATAGCGCAGGTTGCCTGCCGTGGAGGCTCCGATCGGATAGGCCTTCATGCTGTAGAGGCATTCCATGAGCCAGTAGATCAGCATAGGGGTCAGGATGATGGCATCCGGTTTCAGTTTTCGGAATAAGACAAATCCCAGAAAGGCAGAGAGGGCCAGTATACCTATGAACCCGAATACCAGCGGGGACATGAGCAGATAATGATCAAATCCGGGACGCATGTATTTATTGGCAAAGTCTGCCGCTTTAAAGGCATTGGAAAACAAATACAAAGGATCTCCGGTACTCCACCAGCCAAAGAGATTGTACAACAGGGGAAAAGTGGCCAGGGCAAAGGCAGCAAGGAACTGCCTGTTGTAGAGCAGGTAGAGGCCGAAGAAAAATCCCGGGATGTACATTTCCTGCCGGATGGTGAGCGCATAGGATAAGGCCAGAGCGGACCATAGAAGTTGATTCTTTCTGTATAGGTAACAGGCCAGAATGAGAAAAAAAGCAGCGGTCGGCTCGCAGATCGGACGAAAAGACAGACCAAACCAGAAGGTCTGGGTCATCAGGAGGACGATCCCTAACAATGGAAACCGGGAGCCCTGATGTCTCAGGTACAAAAAACTGACCCATGCGGTGGCCATGCTGATGAGCACGGACAGGGCCAGAACGGCCTTTTTACCCAATAGTCCGGGCACTACAAAGAGAATTTTCCAACCCGTCTTGGCCCAGTTGCCGAGAACTTTGGAAGGCTGTTCCCAAAATTCCTTCATATTGATGTAGTGGGCACCCTCTTCGCCCTGGTAAAAACCGTCGTTGAACATGGCATATGCTACCATCGCCATTGAACTGATGATCAGGAGCAGGAGGGCCAATCTGTGGGATTGCATCCAGGCGTCGAAACCGGAAGATTCTGAAGCAGCAGCCAAGGCGGGATTTTGGTCCAAAGGTAAAAAGAATAGCGGGTGCTGTGGCGGCCCCGGTTATCCGAAAAGCTCAAACCGGATTTGAGAACGTCCAACGCCCATTTTAGTGACCAGGTTGGCCACTACTTCATCGATGACCTGGGTCCAGCCGCAAATCATATAGAGGGGATTGCCTGCCGGAGCAGGGGAATGAAGGTAGGCCTGATGCACATAACCGGACAGGTATTCCAGGTTCTTCAAATTGCCGGGAATTTTGGTTTCCCTGGACAGGCATATGCTGGCTTTGAATCCGGGTACATAAGATGCCCAGTCCATGATTTCTTCATGGTAGAGTATATCTTTGGTTTTTCGGGCCCCAAAGATCAGGTGTACGGAGGGGGGTAGGTTCCCGTTTTTCTCCAGATCCTGCATCATGGCGCGGAAAGGGACGATGCCGGTCCCGGTACAGATCAGTACCAGGGCCTGATCCCGTGCATCCGGCAGGGTAAACGCACCTTCCGGACCTTTGCATTTGACCAGATCGCCTTTGTTGATGGTTTCAAAAAAATATTCGCTGGCCAGGCCTCCCTTGAGGTAAGAAATACAAAGCTCGATCAGATTGCTTCCATCAAAGTCGTTTGCGATGGAATAGCTTCTCCAGCGATCCTTGCGCTTTTCGCCGGTGGGCAGATCGAAAGTCAGGAACTGCCCCGCCCGATAGGGCAAGGGTTCTTCTGTTTTCAGTTTGAACCAAAAACGTCGCACAGTAGGGGATTCGGCCTTCTGGCCGATCAATTCAGCTTCGTACCAGTTCATAATTTGTCTTTTGATGAACGGAGGGGAGAGGGAAATTATTGGTACGAAGGTACTAAAGTATCAGCTTGTTGTATGCAACCAGCTGGGGAAACCCTTTGGACTGAAAATATGCTGCGGTTTCTTCCGGCGATTTTGAAGACGACACGAGGGCGAGGTCTCCCCCCCAGGCACCCAGGCTTTTGATGCTGCCCAAGAAATCAGGAAAAAGGGATTCCTTGATTTTTTTGAGCCCGGTATAAGAAGAGATCAGGTTTTCATGTTCCTCCACCCAGGCATCAAATCCGGTCTGACTGTTGATTTGCAGCAGCTTTGCGGTGAGATCGGATGCCTTGCGGATGAGGTTTTTATCGGGAGTTTTATTTTTGATGGATTTGACAGCTTCGGCGGAATCGGCTTTTTGGCCAAGCACGAGAAAATAAAGTTTGTCAGAAAATCCTGGTGCAAATTCCACCTCTTCCAGATCGATCACGCCATCTCCCAGGGTATACAGAATAGGCCCTTCCGATCCGGCACAGGCTACGTCATAGCCCGATCCCTGCTCGACATCGAAATAAAGGTGGTAGGGATTCACATCAGCCCAGAGGGCCATATTCCGGATCAGGGTCGATGAGGAACCCAGGCCCCAGTCTCTCGGGAATTCCAGGTAATGATCTACTTTGTATTTTTTCCAGTGGGACAGAAACTCAGAATTGTTGTTGCAACAGGCCTTGAAGACCTTGCGCAGATACTTGGACATTTTATCATCCGTGGATCTGATCACATCAAAACCCATCAAATCGATTTCTGCTTCAAACCACTTTTTCCCCTGATCGTCGTAGCAGGTCCAGATGATCTCCGATCCCGTGAGTTCCGCTACTTTCATCTTCTGCCCCATGCGGGAGGGCAAAGCCAGGCAGGTGGCTCCATGCACCACGAGGTACTCTGCACTCAGCAAGACCTTGCCACGGGAATAGAACTCTGCTTTGATAGGCCGGGGATTATAAAATTGCGGCGAAGATAGATATTATTTACATTCATATTGAAATTAGTTATATATAAACTAAGTTATTTCAAAACGGCCTTGCCATGAGTTGCATGTTGATTCGAAAATATGAAAAGAAAACTTCGAAAGCCTGACTAAAGATCCTGTATCAGACCGGGCCGGAGCAACAATAAAACTGAAAAACTATTAGAATCAGGAATGCAATAAATTACTTTTCTCTTTCTGTGACAAAACGGCAAAGGCTCTCCAGGGCATGCCTTGCTTCGTTGCTGGGAAAAGTACTCAGGAGGGAAAGAGCCTGATCGCGGTGCCAGTTCATCCGCTCGATGGCCTGATCCACTCCCTGGTGCTGGAAGATGAATTTGACTGTATCTGCGATCACGTTCTTGTCCAACGAATCCGATCTGATCCTCTGTACCACCCTCTTGGATTCAGAGGGGCCGGCATTTTTTAAGGAAAGGATCAGCGGCAGGGTCATTTTCTTCTCCTTGATATCGTTGATCAGGGGTTTTCCGATCGAATGGCCGGACAGGTCCATCAGATCGTCCTTGATCTGAAAGGCAGTACCCAACTCCATTCCAAAACGATGCATCCGCTCCAATACATCGGGATCGGAGGTGATGCTCAGGGCACCACAGCTGACGGCAGCGGCGATCAGGGAGGCTGTCTTTTTACGGATGATCTCAAAATAAACCTCTTCGTCTATGTCAAGCCTGCGGGCTTTTTCCAACTGCAGCAGCTCTGCCTCGCTCATATCCGTCACGGCTTTGGACAGCACCTTGAGCATGTCAAACCGGTCCCGGTCCAGGGCTACCAATAAGCCTCTGGACAACAGATAGTCTCCCACCAGGACTGCTATTTTGTTCTTCCAAAGCGCATTGATCGAAAAGAAACCTCGTCTTTGATCTGAGTCATCCACGACATCGTCGTGCACCAGGGTGGCTGTGTGCAGCAATTCCACCATGGTAGCGGCAGTCAGGGTATTATCATTGACATCGCCCAGCATTTTGGCTGAGAGCAAGGTGATGATGGGTCTGAACTGTTTGCCCTTGGTCTTTACGATGTAGTAGCTGATCTTGTCGAGCAGAGATACCCGACTGGCTATTGCCTCTCGGAAATGTTTGTCAAAACGTTTCAGTTCCTGACTGACAGGGCCCTTGATCTCGTCGAGCGTGTTAAACATCATCCGGGGGCAAAGATAGCTTAAAGCCATGGTTGAATTTGAGGGAATGGGCCAAAAGAACCATTTCGATGGAAAATCGTACCTTGCGACCAAATCCGGAGTTGTGCTCCAACTTTTCCGAAAATACCTCATTTTCAACGTAGTACTGCTGATTCCCTATGCCTTTATCCTGCATTTAGGTCTCTGGTTCCGGTATTCCAAAGTTCCCGTAAACGAAAAAGACTGGATATACAACAAAATTGCCTTTTGGCTGGGCATGCAGGGAGACTACCATTTTACCTGGTCCATGCTGTTGGTGAGTGTTCAGGCCATATTGATCAGTATGCTGGTCAACAAATTTAAGCTGAATCCCGACGGACAACTTTTTCCCGGTCTTGTTTTTATCGTCTTGAGCTCCATGCATCCCATGACGGCAGGGGCAAGTCCTGCCATGCTGGCCAACCTGCTTCTGATCCCCGGACTGACCCAGGTGATGAACATTTACATCAAAAAACAGGTAGGTCTGAACTTGTACAATTTTGGGCTTTTTACCGGTCTGGCGTCCGTTTTGTACCTGCCTTCCCTCTGGTTCCTGTTTTCGGGTGTTATGGCCCTTATCCTGCTGAGAGGCTTTATTTTCCGGGAGTTTCTGCAGATCCTGGCAGGTTTTTTCAATGTCTGGTTTCTGTGCTGGGTTTGGGTTTATTTCACCGGCCAGGAATCGGAATTCTATCAGGTCCAGCTGAAAGGATACTTCAGTCCTTACATTCTAAATTTCAGCTCCAACTACAAAGGTTGGATATCCGGCGTCCTGCTTTTCATACTGTTCAGCCTGGCATTATTACAATACAACTCATTCAGGATCAAGAAGAGCGTGATCGTGCAGAAGTATTACGACCTGATGTTTTGGATGGGCTTCAACTGTCTTCTGAGCATCTTTTTCATGCGACTGGAGAACTTTTCCCATCTGGTTCTGTGGATCACTCCCTCCAGCGTACTCCTGGCCCTGATGCTGACCCGGATAAAAAATCCGCTTGTTTCTGAGACCCTCCACCTGATATTTGCTCTGGCCGCCCTATTTTTGCAGATTCAAAACTGGTAAATCATGAATTTTGGTGTAATCACTTTTCCGGGTTCTAATTGCGATGACGACATGCTCTATGTGCTCGGGGATGTTTTTGGGCACAGGGTCAAAAAAATCTGGCACAAGGAAACCCGCCTGGAAGGCATCAATCCGGGTGATTGCATCGTATTGCCCGGTGGTTTTTCCTATGGCGACTACCTGAGGTGTGGGGCCATTGCGCGATTTTCACCCATTATGAATGAAGTAATCCGGTTTGCAAAAGAAGGAGGAATGGTGCTGGGGATCTGCAACGGTTTCCAGATTCTCTGTGAATCCGGCCTCCTGCCCGGACAGCTGTTGCTTAACAAGAACCAGCTTTTCATGTGTCAGGATGTCTACCTCAAACCCTACACCAGCAACAGCCCTTTGACTTACGACCTGGATTTGAATAAGGCCTATCGCATACCGATCGCGCATGCAGAGGGCAGATATTATGCCGATGACGAGACGCTCCGCAGGCTACAGGCAGAAGAGCAGATCCTTTTTCAATACAGCAGTGCGGATGGCACGGTATCCGATGCATCCAATGTGAACGGCTCCTGTCTGAACATAGCCGGAGTCTGCAATGAAAAAAGGAATGTCTGCGGCATGATGCCTCATCCCGAAAGAGCCTCCGAATCCGCCCTGGGCAATACCGACGGCAGATACCTACTGGAAAGCATTTTTAGTTGGATGAAAGAGAATTATGCATTAATTGCCTGATTGGCAAAGGGTTAAAAACTAGTTAAAAGAAAGGGCGGGTGAAAACCATTTGCCCGATCCTCGCTTAATTTGTGAATCAAATGACAAAGATCATGTTCCATTTTCTTAAAACATTGCTGGCTCTGTGTCTTCCCTTCCTATTACAAGGTCAATTGCTGGACCCGGTCAAATGGACTACGGAAATAAAAGATCTGGGAAACCAGGAGTACGAACTCATCCTGAGGGCTGATCTGGAAAAAGGTTGGGCCATATACAGCCAAAAATCAGATCCCAATGCAGCGTCCCCTACAGAGCTTACTTTCAAACCCGGTGCTCACTACAGTCTGGCCGGAGAATCACGCGAAGTGGGTCAGAAAAAGGAAGGCCCCGAACCCCTGTTTGACAACCTGGTCGTCATTAAGTACTACAACACAGTTGATTTTGTACAAAAGGTTAAGGTCAGCGATGCTACAAAGCCCATAGAGGCAGAGATCTATTACATGTGTTGTGATTCGGAAAAATGCATCCCGCCCACACCCAAAAGTTTCAAATTCTCCATAGCAGGATCCCCGGTTTCTTTGAGTGGAGGGGGATTGCCATCGGATGGAGCAGTGTCGCCTTCTCAGGAGGGTATGTACGATCCTGTCAAAGTAAAAGCCCGTATCAGCAAGCTTTCAGACAAAAAATTTCAAGTCGTTTTTGATGCCGTCATAGACAAAGGCTGGTACATTTATTCAAACCACATACCTGAAGATGGCCCTATCCCCAGTTCCATCGACTGGGATCCTGCAGCAGGATACAAGACCAGCGGAGAGATCGTGGAAAACAGCGATCACAAGATCAAAGGCTTTGACGATATCTTCGAAATGGAACTGACCAAATACAAAGAAAAAGTAAGTTTCAGTCAGGACATAGAAGTCACGGATCCCAAAGCCAAAATCACAGGATTTTTCACCTATCAGACCTGCGACGCTACGAAATGTCTGCCTCCCAAAAGTCTGGCTTTTGAAATTATACCCGACCAGGCATCCATCACCATGGAAGGAGATCAGGGCACCGGCCTGAATTTACCTGCCGGTGGCGGAACCGGATTGGATCAGACCATTCCTTCTATCGTAGAAACCCTCCAAACGCCCCTTGGAAACTGTGGCGAGGAGGTCGTAAAAGGATCCAATCATTTTTGGACCTTTCTGTTTGGATTTTTGGGCGGTTTACTGGCATTGCTCACACCCTGCGTTTTTCCCATGATTCCCCTCACGGTTTCCTATTTTACCAAAGGAAGCAAAGACCGCAAATCCGGCGTGCGCAACGGGCTCTTATATGGTTTCAGCATCATCGTAATTTATGTGGCCATCGGACTCCTGATCACTGCCCTGTTTGGTGCCACAGCCTTGAATGAGCTTTCCACCAACTGGGTGGCCAATGTGTTGTTCTTTGTGATTTTTGTCGTGTTTGCTTTTTCCTTCTTTGGATATTTTGAAATCACACTACCGTCCAGCTGGTCCAACAAAACGGATTCGATGGCAGACAAAGGAGGTCTGGTGGGTACTTTTTTCATGGCATTCACGCTCGCAATCGTCTCCTTCTCCTGCACAGGACCCATCATTGGTTCTGCCATTGTGGAATCCGCCACCTCTGCCACAGGACCTGCTATCGTGATGTTTGGATTTTCCCTTGCACTTGCGCTGCCATTTGGTTTGTTTGCAGCATTTCCTGCCTGGTTGAATAGTTTGCCCAAATCGGGATCATGGATGTCAAGCGTGAAGGTGGTGCTTGGATTTCTGGAACTTGCCCTGGCGCTCAAATTTCTCTCTGTAGCAGACATGACCAAACATTGGGGCGTATTGGGTTACGAGATCTTCATGGGTTTGTGGGTGGTCATTTTTGCTTTGATGACCTTATATCTTTTTGGCTTCATTCGCTTTCCGCACGACAGTCCTATTAAAAAACTATCGGCTGTCAGATGGACCTTTGCCCTGGGAGCACTTGCCCTGACCATCTATCTGGCTACCGGCTTCCGCTACATTCCCGAATACAATTCCTACAATTCTCTCAAGCTGATGAGCGGACTTGCTCCTCCTGCCACCTACAATTATTTTCTTCCGGAAGCACAACTGGACGAAAGCATCAAAAGCAGATATCCGTCTTTCAGCAAGTGTGCCAACAATATCAATTGCTTCAAAGACTATAAAGAAGGACTGGCCTATGCCAGAGAAACGGGAAAGCCTTTGCTGATTGACTTCACGGGATATGGTTGCGTCAACTGCCGCAAGACGGAAGAACATATCTGGGTGAAGGATAAGATCAGAAAAAAACTGAACGACGAATTTGTATTGGTTTCCCTCTACGTAGACGACCGGGCACCTCTGGACTCCCAGCTGGTATCTGCCGTAACCCAAAGTCCCATCCGGAATGTTGGAAACAAATGGGCTGACTTCCAGATTGTCAATTTCAATCAGAATTCACAACCTTTGTACGTGATGATCACTCCGGACGAAAAGGTTTTGGCCAAACCCCGTGGATACAAAGAGGGCGTTGAAGACTATGATCAATTTCTGAGTTGCGGCCTGGAAGCATACAAACAAAGAATTCCCGCCCTGGGCGCTCATTAGGAAGATTCTCCTTGTTCCTATCCAGTCATTGAGACAAAGTTCCATAAGAATTCTGCCTGTTAACTCCTTTTTGAAAAACTCCAGTTTAAGCCGACGGATAAATTCATATTCCTTAATTTTCCATCCAGACCTTCTACTTCTGCACTGTAGATATGGGGTAAACTGCCGTGATAATGAAGGTAAATTTCCGTCTTCCTGAATATTTTATAAGAGGCGGCCAATGAAATACCGTAATCCCATCTGCGGATCAGATTTGCATGATTCATGCGACGGGTGGTGGAATCAGGAGGAACGGAAAATCCCACCACACCTTCTGCCACGACTTTATTGGAGGCATAGAGCAAGGGAGCAAGAAAGGGTCCCGCCCCAATTTGCCATTTCCCAGTCTTCAGTTCCAATCTGACCGGAATTTCCAGATATGTATTGCGAAAGGAACCCCGTGCTTTTCCCGAAAAAAAAGTTTCGATCCATGCCGTATCTACCGGCACGCCAGCGATCCAGATCACTTTCTCTTCGAGAATGACATCGCTGAAAGAAGAAGAGAACCGGGCAAATTTTGGAGACAGTAAAACTCCTAAACTGAGTTGCAAAGGATTTGAAATTTTAAAACGCATCTCCACACCCGCCTGCGGCATGATTCCTGGCCATCCCCTGGAATCCATATGTACTCTGTCGGGAATGGGCGCCCCAAAAATGAACCCGCTCGAAATGCGGTAATCGACTTTTTGGCCTATGGCAGGTAAACTTAAAAAACCGAAAAGAAAGAAGTACTGAATAATTTTCATGGAGCCTCCTAGAAAATTTCAATCCACTCTGTTGCCATCAGTCTGTTTTCAGAAAGCAAACTCAAACAATAGATCCCTGGTGTCAAATCAGGAAGTTCCAGATCCTGTGAATGGAAAACCGGAAATGAAAAGGAAGAAACCAGGATACCCTCCAGCGTAGTGATCCGTATCTGAACAGATTTGAGATCTGAGTCTGAAGAAATAGCCAGTCTTTTGGAGGTAGGATTGGGACCCCAGTTGATTTTCACTTCAGGCATCAACAATTTAACTGTACCATTCGGAGCCAACAAAGCGACATTGTCTACCCACATTCTGCTTCCTGGTTGCCCTTTGAGGTTGTTGCCATTGGCACTGGAGGTAAAGACCACTCTTATGGAATCGGGTTTGTCTGTACTCCTGTAATCAAATGGAAGATCGAATGCAGTATATTCCGTAACCTCCTGCCTGATGATCTGCTGCGCTATTCCTACCGTATCCGTTGATTTTGACTGAGCATTATAACGTGTCAACAGAGCGTACATGAGACAGGAATCACCCAAAACAGGTTTGTATTTAAAATATCCCGTGAAGCGGGAAGGTCGGAAATCAAATGGCGTCCCAAGCTGAATGGCTGAAACCGGATCGGGATTACTCACCGAAAGGTTGAACTTGCCGGTAAAAAGTGTCCCAGGCATCAATATCCCAAAGATCTGAGAGGTATGCAAAAGCACAGCCCACTGACCATCCTGAGCATCGTCCACTTTTTGAACCGGTGCTACAGGAATATTCCCGGGCAAAGCAAAGTCCAGTGCCCTGTTGGGCGTCGCCCAGACTCCGTCCGAAGGTTCATCATAACGGTTGTTTGCCGATCTTCTCCATTCTTCCAGCGAACCGTTGGGCAGCGAATTCTGGCTTCTTAACTCAATGCCTAAAAAGACCAGAGAGAAAAAAATGACCCGTAATCCAGTTTTCATAAAAAAGAATTGAAGTGTAAGATAGTCATTTCAATTTATCACGCCCTCGCTCCATCCCCATTTATCCATGATTTCCCTGAGATGTCGCCTCTTTACAGGTTCGCGGTACTTTTGGGCAAATGAAGTATGGTAACGATGATTGTTTAAAAATTTAAGCTGCAGTCTGTCCCATTCTTCCTCACTGCGCACTAAATCGAATGTCATCAGTTCTTTGAAAAGGGTTTCTCCTATCTCATAAAACCGATCCGTACCTAAATAATCCAGATCCGAATCACAGAGTATCATTTCAGATAGGTTTGTGGGGTGCTGTGGTATCCGGGTAGCCATTACCATACCTTCTATTTTATTCAGATCTGACTCTGTATAACCCCATGAAGGCAACCATTCACAGGCAAGTTTTACAGATGCTTCTTCGTGATTTGAATAATTGACGATGATACCTGTATCGTGCATCAAAGCTGCTGTCCTGATCAGAAGAGCCTCCTGATCTCTGATATAATATCGCTTTATATATTGGTTGCATACATCCAATACATGCAAGGTATGATGCGCCCCATGATAACTCAATTGGGGAGGTAGTTCCTTCTCCAGTTTTTGGATCACAAATGATTTCAGTTTTTTGATGGATCGCATCTAATCCAGAATACTAAATGATGGAATGTAGTGATTTGGGTCCCGCATATCTTTTCATCTTCAATTCAATCGGTTTGTCTTTATGGGTTTCAAAATTGAAAACAACTATCCATCGGTCGTTATAAAAAGCTCCATACTATCATATAAATCATTCAGGAATCAAGGATTCTCCCCAGCATAATGATTGCAAATCAGAATCAACTGGTTTTTGATTGAATAAACAGGAGTCGCGCAAACAGAAATTGCAGTATTCGATTGGATCTTTCACAGAAATTAAGACCTGCATTTTTTTTAATTTTCTGATTTACCCTAACCAAAAGACTCAGTGTTTCCTTTTTTTCTTGACCAAACCACCGGACACTTCCTTGATGCTGGATATATAGATAAATGCGAAAGGATCTGTGGCGTATATGGCATTTTTGATCTGGTGAATTTCGATCCGCGTGACAATGGTCATAATGATCTGGGTGTCGTGCTTTACATCGAAACTGCCGGGAAGATAGCCTCTCTGGCCATTGTATACGGTGATGGCTTTCCCAAAATCATTGACGATCACAGATTTGATCTCTTCAAAATGCCCACTGATCACTGTCAGCGCCGTGTACTCCTCAAACCCGTCCACTACGTAGTCGGAGGTTTTCATGGCGGTAAAGTAAGTCAGAATACTGTACATGCCTGCCTCCCAACCAAAAAAATACGCTACTGCCAAAATGGTGCCTGAGTTAAAGAGCATCACGATCTCACTGGTCGTAAAACCTACTTTTTTATTGGTATAATCTGCGAGCACCTCCACGCCATCAATCACTCCTCCTCCTTTGATCACGAGACCTATTCCCAGACCTATGAGAAATCCACCAAAAACCGCAATGAGCACTTTGTCGTGGGTGATGGGTTCTATTTCCAAAAACTGTATGACAAGGGCCAGCAAAAGGATGGCAAGGCTGGTTTGCAGTGCAAAGGTCTTACCAATTTTGAGATACCCAATATACACAAAAGGCAGGTTTAGCAAGACCAACAGTAAACTGACGTTCAAATGAAAAATCTCGTGCAAAACGATGGAAAGACCTGTGATCCCTCCATCGATAAATTTGTTTGGGATCATAAATCCCTTAAATGCCACGGACGCCAGCAAGACCCCGGCCAATGTGAAGAGAATCGAATGAAATGAAAATATCTGTTTCCAGTCAACATGATCATGCCGGTTGTGCTGACTCATCTTTTCGCGATTGTTTGAGCCGTAATATTAAAGAAAAATCTGCTTCTGTCTCCGCAAAGCTGGCTCATGGCCTAATTAAATGATCAGAATTCCCATGATCATGCGAATGAATCAGGGATTTACTGCGACAGAAAAGTTGAGTCTGTCGGTTTATTAAATTATGAAAAAATTATATTTGTAAATACCTCATTTTTTGATATAAAATATTCAAAATGTAAGACAGGAATCTAATGATCTAAGCTTCTCACGGATTTCAACTGGATTGATTTGAAGAAAGGACAGGACCCCTTCCCCGGCTTTGCAGTTAAATCAAGGGCTCCTGGGCAGGGATGTACTGGTGTAGCGGGATGGTGGATTCATCCATCATTCGGCCAGTTTGGTCAATCCATCAGAAAGTGAACATACCCGAATCCCTAACTTCGCTTATCTAATCAACTCAACTCATGAAAATTCAAAGCATTCAACTCACCAAAGCCCCGACAGATACCACCGAACTGATCATTTTCATCAATCGCTTTTCGCTGAGCATTGTATTTTTCTGGTTTGGTTTCCTTAAAGTCATTGCGGTATCGCCAGCAGAAGGATTGGTGAAGTCTTTGTATGCTGCCACCATTTCCCAATGGGTAGGCCTGGACAGCTTTGTGATGTTGCTGGGTCTATTCGAATGTCTGATCGGCATTCTTTGGCTCTTTCCACAATTTACACGTATGGCATTTTTCCTCTTTTGTGCGCAAATGTTCACCACGTTTTTGCCTTTGATTTTCCTTCCCAGGGAAACATGGCAGGGCGACTTTGTCTTAACCCTTACCGGTCAGTATATCATTAAGAATGTCGTTTTGATTGCATCCGCACTGACCATATTCATGTACGAATCCAGAAAATCGGATTTTCAGTTCTGATCCGCAGAAGGTGCTAAGCTACCTATTGATTTTTACAGACAACGCGTCCTTCCACCATCCACGGGTAAGTTGATACCAGTGATGTAGGAGGCCATAGGAGATGCCAGAAAGAGCACGGCGGCCGCAATCTCCTCTGATTCTGCAAACCTGCCCATCGGTATATTAATCCTCATGCGAGCTGCAATCATTTCCGGATCGGTATTCTGATGTCCTGACTCTTTTGCAATGATCTCATTTAAACGGTCGGTGGCTGTTGCCCCCGGCAAAATATTGTTGACCGTGATGCCAGAAGATGCCAGTTCGTTGGCCAGTGTTTTGGACCAGTTGGCCATGGCTGCGCGAATGGTATTAGAGACTCCCAGGTTGTCCAGGGGCTGCTTGACTGATGTGGACAGAATATTGACGATTCTTCCATAAGCCTTTTTTTTCATTCCCGGAACCACTCCCTGCATCAGGGTGTGCGCAGCCAGTACATGTTGCCGGAAAGCACTTTCAAAGGCAGGAATCGTGGCCAGTTCCAATCTGCCGGAAGCAGGTCCACCTGTATTGTTGATCAGAATTTCATAATCCCTCAGGGAGGTCAATCTGGTGATCATCTCCAGCAGGGACCCCGTGTCGGACATATCCGCGACGATGGAATCGTGGTCCTGATCTTCGGGTTTGGGCAATTCAACCAACACTTTATTGAGCTGGGCTGCATCCCGCGCAAGCACAGTGACTATGGCACCATGTCCGGCCAGGGCAAGTGCCACGGATTTACCAATCCCTTTGCTTGCACCACACACCAATGCTCTTTTGCCACTCAGATTCAATCCGGTCATATCTTAAGTTTTGTCTACCCGCAAAACTAATCAGCCTGCTAGAAATCGATGGATTTATTGTAAGCATCCATTTAGTCCGAAAACTTATCTTTACAGGCATCAAAGGGTTCAATGGCTCAGCAGGTCTGGCATATGAAGGACATATCAGGTGTAGAATACACGCTGGGTCTTTATCATGGAGAGGAGTCCGGAAATTTAATGGTCTACCTCAACAATGCAATCATGATCATTGACTTCAAGATAAAGCAAAGTAAAGATTACCATTTTTACATTGGAAGGGAATTCATGCATCTCCGGATACAAAAAATTTCAGAGCAATATGAATATTCCCTCACCGTAGATACGGAAACTGATACCCCCTATAACCTTTCGATCCGAAAACAGGCGAGGGAGGAACTAAACCTGATGATGATGGGAATGGGGATCGTGATTATCTTGCTTATACTTTTCTTTTTATACAGAAATATCTTTTAGTGCACCCTTCCGGCAGAAACGAAAACAATTATTTATGGAACCAAGCCATCTGATTCTGATCTGTTTCGTTTGTTTTGGAGGTTCTCTTTTGACTTTTTTCTCTGGATTTGGTTTGGGCACGCTTCTCCTCCCTGTTTTCAGTCTTTTTTTCGACCTTCCGGTTGCCATTGGCATGACTGCATTGGTTCATCTGCTCAACAACCTGTTTAAGCTTCATCTCACCTGGCAATATGCGTCCCGGGAAATGGTCTTTCTGTTTGGGATACCTTCAGCCCTGGCTGCCTTTGCAGGTGCATGGTTGCTCGGAGTTCTGGCAACTGACTCCACCCTGGTACAGTTTGAATGGATGAATGTCAGCTTTCAGACCAACTGGATGAAAATAATCATTGGGTCCCTGCTGGTGTTGTTTGCCTGGCTGGAGTGGGCAGAATGGAAAACCGCATTTTCAAATGGAAAATTCTGGCTTCCGGTAGGAGGTTTACTGAGTGGATTTTTTGGAGGCTTGTCGGGTCACCAGGGGGCACTGAGAACTCTTTTTCTGGTCGGCACAAAAATGAGTAAAGAGGCTATGATCGGCACAGGTGTCGTCATTGCCTGTATGGTCGATCTGGTGCGCATAGGTTTTTATGCTACCGGACCGGCATGGACTCACATTGATTATCCGGTGGTCGGTCTGGCCTGTCTGGCTGCCTTTGCAGGAGCCTGGTCCGGAAGATATTTTCTTCAAAAACTCACGCTGCCTCTGTTCAGGAAAATCATTGCTGCCTTGCTGATGGTTTTCGGATTGATGATGGTCCTCGGATGGGTCTGATCCATCGCGATTTCATTCCTTAAGTACATTTCCTTTTGATTATTTGTATACCTTCCTGATCTTGGGCTGGGTGACGAACTTGCCCCAGCTGCGGGAATAGACATGCAAACTATCAGTGGGTCTGCCATTTTGATCTACCAGGGGATAACCCTGATTGACCCATTCAAAAATACTTCCGTAAAGATTTTTCACATCTCTGAATCCGGCCTGCTTCAATTTTTCGCAAACCTTTTCACTTCGGTAACCGACGCTGCAATAACACACGACGGGTTTGTTTTTATCCAGATTGCGGACCCTTTCCAAATTAAAATCATCGAATCCTACCCAGATGGCATGCTCAATTCTGCTGAGCTGAAATTCATTTTTTTCCCTTGTGTCCAACAGAAGAAATTTTTCCCGGGATGCATACACTTCATTCACTCCGATCTCCGGTACGGAATGAGATAAAAGATTGGACAAAGTCATGGCGTATTTCTTGTCCCTGACCGGCGGGGACTCTGCTTTCTGTCCGTGGGAACAACCAAACCAAAAACCTGAAATCAATAATTGGATGCCAACAACAAAAATTTTATATTTCTCGATCAAATTCAATTTTTTTTCTTGTTTCAAACTTCCGTGAAAAGATACATTTCAGTTTGGATCAAATGATCCCTTTTATTCAATTCAACTTTCTCCTTTCCGACTAAAATATGCCACATCCATAAATTATTTTTAACTGATGCGTTCTGGCCCCTTGCCCATCTTATCCTTAATAATTTTTCCAGGCCAGATAAAATCTTCGAGTTCACGAGACACGAATTCCTGCACGGCAGATTCGTATTTGCTTTCGAATAAAAGATGAATATTGGGTCCTGCATCTATGGTGAAAGTGACCGGCAAACCGCTTTGCTCCCTGAATTGGCGCACCGCATGAATGATTCTCAGAGAATCCGGTTCCAGCAGAACATAAGAAGGTCTTGAACTCATCATCAATCCATGCAGACTCAAAGCTTCCTCTTCGCATATTTGAATAAAAGAAACCCAGTCTCCCTTCCGGAGTGCAGGGATCAGATGGTTCAGGTTTTGCCTGGCCTGGGCGATCCTTCCTTCGCGGTAGATATGGTGCTCCATCAGTTTGTGCCCTGCGGTGGAGGAAACAGATTTTTCCGAGGCACTCACAATGAAGATCCAATCTGAAACTTCTTTAAATTCCGGAGCCAGATCGCCGGACCAATCAATGCCAAAAAGATCCGAAGAATAAGGAACTTCATCCGTCTGGCCCCAAAGGGAAGCTTCCGGATACACAGACCTGCAGGCAGATCCGCTTCCCAGTCTCGCCAGTTCCGATGCTCGGGTTCTGAATTGACAAATGTCCAATCCCTTTCCATTCAATTCCTCTTCCAGACTCACGAGGCAAAGAGCCAAAGCGCTCATGGCAGAAGCAGAAGAGGCGATCCCTGCGGAATGGGGGAAGTTGTTTTTACTATCAATGACGAGAGCCAGATCATCCATCCAGGGCAATTGCAGACCTGAAATATATTTCTTCACCTTTTCAGCAAATGTGGGATGTGGCTGTCCATCGTATAAAAATTGAATTCCTCCGCCTGAATTCAGTTCCCAGCTCACGCTGGTTTCTGTATGGCAATGGTCGAGGGTAAAACTTAAAGAGGGATTCATGGGTATCTGCTTTCCCTGCTTGCCCCAGTACTTCACAATGGCTATGTTGGAAGGGCTGCGCCACGTGATCTTATTTGTTTTGAACATCATTCAAGGTCTTTGGTCAGATCAAAATCCTGCAGTACGGCATCCATGACTTCGTCCTCGCCGTAAATGTATTTATGCTTGAGTTTGTATCCGTATAATTTACTGAACTCATTATAGTAAGTAGCGCTCCAGCCACCCTTCATTTCCTTTACGATATCGTAAAAAGATTTATCCAGAGTCCGTTCCATCATTTTTGTTAAAATGAGGCCCTGTGTCCGGCTCAAATTGCGCAAGGGTTTCTCAAATTCATCTTCCAGTCTTTTTTCGATCTCCCTGTATAATTTCCTTTTCTCTCTGCGGGATTTTCCTTCTGCTGCCTTTTTCAACTGATGGTACAGACGCACACCCTGCACGGCATAGGGATAAACGACAGCCGCATATCTCCTGTATTTTGCGTAACGTTCGCGGTCATCCGAATAATCAAACTCCTTAGGTGCCGTGACGGATATTCGCTCCAGTTCTGCCACTACGATCGTATCGCCTTCTTTTACCAGGATTTTTACAGATTCGCCATCCACTGTGGTGGTGTACTCCCGGTACTGCGACATGACAAAAGCGGGGGTCGATATAAGGCACAACAAAAGAGCAATCAACCTGATCATGTGCTTATAACGCAGCTTGAGGTATTTGGAGTCTGATTGAGCCTGATTGCTTTCTCATTTGGGTGGATGAAAGAAGTGCGGTTTCAGATTTTCCCGATTTGTTCCTGCCAGGCCAACATTCCACCCAACAGATTTTTGACATTCTTAAATCCGGCCTGTTCCATCAATTTCTTTGCCATCCCGCTCCGGTTGCCACTCCGGCAATACAATACGAATTCTTCTTCCTCTCTTCCGGCTAGTTCCTGAATTTTAAAGGGAAATGAGGTTTGTAAGGGGGCCAATTCACCTCCTATATTAAAGTCCTGATGCTCGAAATGTTCCCTGACGTCAATCAATGCTGGCACATCGTTGTTTTTCAATCTTTCGGCTAATTCCTGTACCGTAATATCTGGCATATTCATTTTGGTTTCCATTCAAACAAAAGCCCGTATGTATAGTTTTAGGGTTGGCCTATGCCTTGATTATCTGCAGCCGTCCGGGAGGCTGATGCTTAAAGTAATGTCTACGGCCTGACCCATCGGAATGGTGGCCCCTCTCTGAAAGGGTGGATTTTGCCTGACTACAAAAAGAGAGTCCTTGCTGGCCGATTCTTCATTATTTGCGACATCTCCCACCACCAGATTGGCGGCATCCAATTCAAAAAGTGCTTCCGCATAATTTCTGCAAACCAAGTCCGGTATTTCCACTGTACCCCCGGTAGCAGCAGAAACAACAAAGTCCAGGGTTTCTCCTTTGGGAATCAGGATGCCTCCTTCCTGCGTATTTTTATCCACCAGGAGACGGTCCTTATAGTAAACTTTTAATATATGTCCTGGCGGTCCGGGATCGTATTCCGTAGCCCTGATGCGGGATTTCAGTTCGTACAGATTGAAGAGCTCGGCTTTTTTGTGCTGGTATTTTTTTCCATAAGAGCTAAACAAGACTTCTGAATCAATTTCTTCGGATCCAAAACGGGTGACTGTCACATAGACCTTCCTGCCCCTTTTGACAAAGGAACCCGGTTTGGGTACCTGCGTGATGATATAACCCCCCGGCTTGCCGGTTAAAAAAACCGAATCCGATACCAGAATCTCAAAGCCTTTGGCATAGGCCTGTTTCTCTGCCTTTTCCAGAGATATGCCGGTATAGTTCCCCAGTCTAAGCCTCTGTCCATGATTGGTGTACAAGTCCAGAGCCAGGGTCTGAAGGATCCAAAGAAGTGCAATGAAAATAAATAACCTCAGGAGTGTATAGCGGAACAGCCTGCTTTTGAAAAAAGCGGGAATATCGGTCCACTGAAATCCTGAGTCCTGTTTATTCATATAAAGATAGGGGTCAGACTGATCTTTTGAGACCTAAATCTAAGCTAAATTAACGTCTCAGAACGAGCATTCTGAAACAAATGGATAGACACCCTTCCGATGCCACATCCCTACAAAAAATCAGAGCACGGAAATTTTAGATCCGTGATTTACTCTGATTTCTTGGATTGAGCGATTGATTTACCATTTTTAGGCCTGGAATTGCCATAGGAAGCCCTGTTCCTTTTTCCCTTTGCTGTTCTTTTGTCGCCTTTTCCCATAAATTTTTATAATTGAGGGGCAAAGATAAGATTTTAAATAAAATAGCTTGTATTATGACGAATATTCCTACCTTTGCACTCCAATTTTTGGAAACGTTCATTTTATGTCTTTCCTAAAGCAGTTCGTGATTCCCTACCGGGGCCTTCTGGATGGTCATCATCATTATGAATTTTTGCTGGATGATGAGTTTTTCAGCCATTTTGAAGACAGTCTGATCCGTCAGGCCCGCTTTAAGGCCATGGTGACCCTGGACAAGCAGGGGGATCTGATGACCCTTCATCTTCAAATCGAAGGGGAAATAGATTCTACCTGTGACCGCTGCCTGGCGCCTATTGCCCTTCCGGTCAACAAGTCATTTGACCTGATCGTCAAAAGGGCTGCCGGAGAGTCTGACGATCCGGATCTGATCTACATCTCGCCGGAATCTCACGAATTCTCCCTGGCAGGACTGCTTTATGAATACGCTTGCCTGGCCGTGCCTCTGACCCGTAGTTTCGATTGCTCCGGGCTGGATCCACGACCCTGCAATCTGGATGTACTCAAATATATCCAATCCGGCGAAGGATCTGATGATCCCCATCCGGCTTGGGATGTACTGAAAAATATTAAAAACAATTAAAATTCTGAATCATGCCAAATCCTAAATGGCGACATTCGAAAACGCGCAAAAGAAAGAGGAGAACCCACTACAAGGCAGAAACTCCTCAACTGGCAGTTTGCAAAACCACAGGAGCGACCCATATCATGCACCATGCTCACTGGCATGAAGGCAACCTGATCTACAAAGGTCATGTTCTGATTAAGGGTGCAGAAGAAGCGGTTGCCGAAGCCTGATCCGGGATCCAGGTAACTGAAAATCTGCATTGATTTCTGCCTCAGGCAGGAATGCATGTTGTATGGTCTTCGGTACAAAAGATAGTAGAGCTCCGCAGGTCGGGGCTTTTTTTTTATATCCTAAATACATTTATTCATGAGGAAGGTAATTTTTACACCAAAAGCACCCAAGCCTATTGGCCCTTACAGCCAGGCCATTCAGCAAGGCCTCACCCTGTATGTATCCGGTCAGATCGCTTTGGATCCCGTATCCGGAGATCTCGTCACAGGCAACATTGAGGCTGAAACACACCGCGTTCTGGACAATCTGGGCGCTATTCTCCAGGCAGCAGACATGGACTTCAGCCATGTGGCCAAATGCACAGTATTTGTCAAAGACATCCTGCAGTTTACCCGGATCAATGCCGTCTATGCCACCTACTTTCCCGCTGAAGGTGCCCCTGCCAGGGAACTAGTGGAGGTAGCAGCCCTGCCGAGAGGAGTCAATGTAGAAATTTCCTGCATCGCCTATAAATAATCTCATTCTCAAATTCAGAAATGCTCCGTCATGGAAAGAAAAAGGGTTTTATCAGGAATTCAGCCAACCGGTAACCTGCATCTGGGTCGTTACCTGGGAGCCATCCAAAATTGGGTCAAGCTCCAGGATCAATACGAGTGCGTGTACAGCGTGGTAAACTATCACGCCATGACCATGCCTTTTCAACCCACTAAACTCAGGGAAAACGTCTGGGAACTTTGCTACAATCTTTTGGCCTGTGGTGTAAAGCCCGAATACCTATCCATCCAGTCCATGATACCCGAACATACTGAATTAGGCTGGATATTGGGCTGTATGTGCAGTTATGGAGAACTCAGCCGGATGGTCCAGTTTAAAGAAAAATCGGAGCAGGTGAAGGAAAAGGACAAAGATGTTTTCATTTCCTCCGGACTCTTTACCTATCCCGTGTTGCAGGCAGCAGACATCCTGATTTACCGTGCCGATTACGTACCGGTCGGCAAAGATCAGGACCAGCATCTTGAATTGACGCGCAACATTGCAACCCGGTTTAACAACGTGACCGGAAAAGAATACTTTCAGCTTCCCGAACCTCTTTATGCCGAACTTCCCAAGGTAATGTCCACGGCAGACCCATTTCGGAAAATGAGCGCAAGTGCCGGAGAAAAACACAACATCGACCTTTTTGCGCCTGAAGAACAAATTAGAAAGCAGATCCGATCCGCGGTGACGGATTCCGGAGAAGTTTCCGATAAAATGGCTCCAGGCGTGGAAAATCTTTTTTCCATCCTGAATGCAACGGGGAAGCCGGATGTATATCGCGAACTGATGGATTCGTATCACCAGGGCAATTTGAAATACAGCCAGCTCAAGGATGCCGTTGCGGATGCAGTCATTGATCTGGTCAGACCCATTCAGGAAGAAAAACAAAGAATCCTGCAGGACAAAAAAGCAGTCAAGGAAAGCATAAAAGCATCCTCCGCCCAAATCAGGGAAAGGGCCCGTCAGACCCTGCGCGAGGTCAAAGATCTTTGCGGACTTGCCTGACCTAATTGGTATCGGCCTGGAATCCGCATAACATAAACAAGAACATGAAATTCAACTTAAAGAAAGACCTCGTTTTTTTTGATGTGGAAACCACGGGACTTCACGTGATCCGCGACCGAATCATTCAGATCGCAATGATCCGGTATCCTGCACAAGGCGGAGAGCCCAAGGAATTGAGCATGCTGATCAATCCGGGAATCCCCATATCCGAGGAGGCTATTAAGGTGCATGGTATCACATCCGCAGACCTGGCCAATCAGCCTACCTTCTCCCAGGTGGCAGAAAAGATTTTTCGGTTTCTGGAAAACTGCGACCTGGCAGGATACAATTCCAACCGGTTTGATATCCCTATCTTAATGGAAGAGTTTGCCCGCTGCGGGATGGACCTGGAGATTGAAAACCGGAAGCTGATCGACGTACAAAGGATCTTTTACAAAATGGAACCCCGCACACTTAAGGCTGCTTACCAGTTTTATTGTGGCAAGGATCTTACCGCCGCACATGATGCGCTGGAGGACGTGCGCGCCACCGTTGAGGTATTAATAGGACAGCTGGGGAAGTACGAAGAGTCGGATTTTGTGGATGAAGAGGGCAATCATCTGGACAAGCCTGTCCAAAATGATATAAAAAAGTTACACGAATTCACCAATGATCTGAAGGTCGTGGATGCCACACAAAGATTGAGATACAACGATAAAGGCGAGATCGTCTTTAATTTTGGAAAATACATAGGTCAGCCGGCCGCCAAGATCCTGTACGAAGACCGCAATTATTACCATTGGATCCTGGAAAAGGAATTTTCTGTCCAGGTCAAAAGCACCGTTCGAAAATTGCTCAAGGAGTACGAAGCTTCCCAGAAATCCTGATCTGCCTCCTGACGAACCAAAAGCAGGATTCCTGCGTTTCCTTAAAAAAGAAATTATGAAACAGGGTTGGGGGTTTGTATTCCTATTAAGCTGGATGGTTTGGGGCTGTAGCGAGCCGGATGATTCCTCCAGATTGGATTTGAATGTTTTTGGTCAGTACGCAGGGCAGCCGCTGGTGATGGGAGAGAAGTACCCTTACTTTGACGGTTCAGAGATCCTGTTTACGAAATCCGAGTTCTTCCTCAGCGAGGTAGCAGTGCGGAATGAACAGGGAGAGTGGATCAATCTCTCGGATGTGAATTTTGTAAACCTTCAAAACCATCATTTTAATACGGAAAATGCTCAAAAAGGCCTTCGCCTGGGGTTGGGGCGAATTCCCGAAGGGAAATACAGTTCGATTCGCTTTGGCATCGGGGTACCTGCCAGAATCAACAGCAAGAGTCCTAAGGATTTCAGTGCGAGCAGCGCCCTGGGACAGGGGGATCATTATTGGGCAGGTTGGGATTCCTACATATTCTCAAAAACGGAGGGTCTTTTGTCAGATGGAATGCAATTGGCCAATTTTGCTTATCACTCAGGCTTCGATTCCATTTATGTGGTGAAGGAATACCCGATTTCCCTGAATGTAACGGAGGGAAATAATGTCAGTCTGAAATTAATCCTGGATCATCGCAAATTTTTTGGAGCGACCAATGAGTTTGTGGATATCTATCAGGATCCCATCATCCACGATGGAGGAGATTTTATGACCCAATTTATGTCCCGGTTCAACTCGGCCTTGACCATTCAATAATCTCAAAATGTCCTTCAGGTCTCTTTCATATATGATCCTGGCATGCCTGGTAGTCACTGCCTATGCCTGTAATCAGGAAGGCGATGAGGGAGATCTAAGGAATATTGCCTATGAGCCCCGTGACTATCCTCTGGTCACACCCAGAAGTTTTGGACCGTTGCCTGAAAGTCCGGATAACCCGATGACCTACGATGGTGTTCAATTGGGCCGGCACTTGTTTTACGACCCGATCCTATCTTCGGATTCCAGCCAGTCCTGCTCCAGTTGCCACAAACCCGAATTTGCGTTTACGGACGGAAAGGCGTTTAGTACCGGGGTGACGGGACAGACAGGTACCCGAAGCAGCATGTCCCTGCTTAATGTGGCCTACTTTACAAAGGGGATGTTTTGGGATGGACGGAGCGCAACCCTGGAGACCCAGGCACTGGAGCCCGTGGAGAATCCCATAGAATTGCACGATTCATGGCCAAATGTGGAGAAAAAACTGAGAAAGCATCCCAAATACCCGGAGTTGTTTCGCAAAGCCTTTGGGATTTCATCTAAATCCGAAATCACCAGGGATCTGGCAGCCAAAGCCATGGCCCAATTCCAGAAAATATTGCTCACCGGTGGCAACAGCCGGTACGTAAAGCAATTAAATGGCGAAACCTTCTTTGATCCCGATGAACAGGACGGAATGGAAATGTACTTCAACACCAATCCTGCCCTGCCGGATGCTCAGTGCGGCCATTGCCATACTGCTCCTACCTTCTCGTCCAGTGATTATTTCAACAATGGCCTGGACTCTGCCGGAAAACCCGAGGACTTTAAGGATCCCGGACGTGGTGCGGTGACCGGTATTCCCCTGGACTATGGAAGGTTTAAGGCCACCACGCTTTTTAACTGGCATCTGACTGCACCCTATATGCACGATGGCCGTTTTGCCACCATAGAAGAGGTAATGGATCATTATACCCTTCATGTCAAACAAGCTCCGAATCTGGATCCCAACGTGGCCAATCTGAAGCTCAACACGAGACAGAGAAACAAGGTAATTGCCTTCCTGAAAACCCTCATCGACACGAGCTATCTTCAAAATCCGGACATTTTTAGTCCTTTTTAAATTTTTTTCTGCCCTTTTTGGTACTAAAAAATAATGTTTCCAAGAACTATTGGAACATTATTTACCCGAATAAAATAAATATAATATTGTTTATTAATGTTTTATACATTTTATATTTATTATATATAATATATTTATATGTGACAATACCCTTTTTTTGTACTTGTTGAGGGAATGAAATCGTCGGATCATTGTATCGTGATTGTAAGACAAAGGGAAGAAATACAATCAGAATGCTGGTAAAAGTATCAGCGACCGTAAAATCGGATATGTTCATGGGATTAAAGATTTGTTAATAGGAAGCCGTCCCAAGTGGATGGCTTCTATTAACAAGTTGACCCGGTCCCGAGAATCCAAAGTGCGAAGAGTTTTCATGAGATTTATAAATAAAGGTAAGCTAGTTTGGATATGTTCATGGGATTAAAATAGCCAGTTGCGATCACGACTGGCTATTTCCTTTTAAAGAATCTAACTCAAATAAAATTTTTCTCGGATAAATCTATTTCAAAACGAAAGACAAAAGTCCTGCCCAAAAGGCGGGACTTTTTTATTTCATCAAAAGCCCGCGGACAGGCTTTGTACAATATAAAAAGTCATAAATCTGTTATCTTTCAAATTCAATTTACATATGAAAATCCAATTCTCCCTGATCCTCCTGGCCCTATCTGTCATCAGCCTCAAAGCCCAGTCCTTTGTACCTCCTTTCGAACTGTTTTCCAAATCCAAGGTGTGCTACCTCACCCTGGCCGATGGCTCCCAGGCCGAGCTTTTTCTCAAAAGCATGAAAAAGAAAAAAGGATTGATCACCGAACTGAATCTGGTGGACAGCAGCAAGCAGAAATTCCGCTATCCTGCCGCTCAGATCAAGGAGATCTATATCCCTGCCAGCGGCCTGCAGAAAATGATGTCTTATGACGAATCATTTTCAAGGACCCTCAGGGGATCCCAAAACGTCAATATGGACCATATCAAGAATGGATATGCATTATTCCTCTCCACCGAGGTTATGCTCAAGGACGGCAAGCAGACCTTATTGCTGCAGCTCCTTAATCCCGGCTTTTCCTCAGTACATCAGGTATTCCACGATCCACTCGCGGCCGAGACAGCCTCTGTAGCCGTCGGAGGCTTCAATGTAGCCGGAGGCGATGACAAATCCTATTACATCAAAACAGGAGACAAACCGGCCTATAGACTGTTGAAGAAAAATTACGACGAGGAATTCAAAAAGCTGTACAAAGACTGCCCTGCTGTGTACAAAAAATACAAAAACGAAATTTCCTGGAGCAAGTTTGCCCTGCATTTGTCAGAATGCGACACTGCAGCAGGAGAATAAATTTATCCCTATTGCTTGTTTCGCTTACATTTTTAGAAATTCAGGCTTAGCCCTGAAAGAGTCTGAAAATTTTTAGTGTCTCAGGCTTGAATCTCCTTTAATTCTATTCTGAAGGTGGTGCCGCGCTCGGGATCGGAATCCCTGACATAAATTTTACCATTGTGGTAATTCTCAATGATCCTTTTGGCCAGGGACAAACCCAGACCCCAGCCGCGCAGCTTGGTTGAATAACCGGGTCTGAAAATCGTTTCCCATTTACCGGCAGGGATCCCCTTGCCTGTATCCGAGATGTCCACGCAAATCAGATTTTCATCGCGGAAAACCGAAATGCTGATCGTCCCGACTCCTTCCATGGCATCCAGGGCATTGCGCAAAAGATTCTCGAGTACCCAGGAAAAGAGATTGGTATTCAACATGACCCTGTAATCGTGTTCCGGTTCTTCCGGACCCTGAAACCTGATCTTGCGTCCTGCTCTGGGCTTGATGTAATCCAATGCTGCCGTACACTCTGCTTTTATACCTGTGGGAGACAGTTCCGGCACGGAGCCTATCTTGCTGAATCGGTCTGAAACCTGCTGCAGTTTCGACACGTCCTGTTCCATATGAGCAATGATCTCCTCCCTGACCGCCTGGTCATCCTCATCGGTCTTCAGCGCCTCGATCCAACCCATGATTCCACTGATCGGCGTACCGAGCTGGTGAGCCGTTTCTTTGGCCATGCCTACCCAAACCCTGTTCTGTTCTTCTTTTCGGGACAGATTGAATACACTGTATCCGATAGCTACGTAAGCCAGGAGCAGCAGCATTTGGATCAAGGGCAGGTAGCTGATCTGGGTCAGGATTGCGGGATATTCCCAATAAATAGCCTGATAGTCAGGACTGGTGAGCGGCACAATGCCCGATGATTTTACCCGGGCCAGTACCGCCTGGGTGTCAATGGGCTCGGGATAGTTGTGCAATCCCACATCTCCGTTGAGGTTGATGGTGACTACCCTGATGTCTGATAACTTGTTGAGGACTTCCTGGTGAAAGGTCACATCGATATCCAGGTCTGCATTGACCACGATCTCTTCCAGAGTCCTGACCAGCAATTCTGTATGCGTTTTTTCGCGCGAAGCCAGATTGTTGGCCAGATGGTTGGCGTAAAACAGGGGAGACAGGGTGATGATCAAACCCAATACCCCCAGGTACCATTTCCATCTGCTTGTTTTCTGATATACATCCATGTTCAAAAGCCCTGCGGGGATTGATTTGGGAAGTTAACGCAAATATGGCAATAAGATTATCGACCTTCCTCGGGAATCTCTATTATATGCAGCATGGCCGCCTGCCCGAGCTGTTTGTTGGACTCCTGTGCCACCGCAAATCTACGGCCCCCCAAGGGACAGACGGATTCCTTCTGGCTCAAAAAATCAAAATCAAAAGACCTGATCCCGGAGACCTGCCCTTCACTCAGCTTCACTTGAAAGATCTGAGTGCCACTTACCCAAAACAGATCGCCGGTCTCGGGATTCAGACAGGATCCTGTAATCTGGGTTTCCATAAAAAAGCGATCTGAATAAGCAATAGCGGCACCTGGGTCCAGTCTGTGATCTCCCGGTATGGCCGGACAGCAAAACATGTGGGTCGCAGGTTGCGCTGTCATTTTCCACTGCTTTGTGAAAAAATAAAGCCTGTCATTTTTCCAGCAAACTGCCTCGATATCGTAACCAGGGTGTTTGTTTTTTTTCTTCCTGGAAAATTGAGGAGTAAGCATAATATGGATGATCTCGGCTTGAGTGGAATCATTTTCCAAGAGGCTTGAAATGGAGAGCCTGTATACCCTCTGATTTTGTCTTTGTCTCTTGTTGTCCCCCGTATCTGCTATGTACAGATAATTTTTAAAATCGGTAGTCAGGTCTTCCCAATCGATGTTGGTGGCATTCTGCACTGCGATGCGTCGCATGATCCTGCCTGTGCTGTCCAGTTGATAAACCAGGTTTTTATTACCTCCGTCATTGATTGCATAAAAACTCATCCCCCCATCCAGACTGACGAGTCCTGAAATCTCTTGCAACTCTGGACTCAACTCAAAAGAACTCAAGAATTTGATGGGCTGAGCTTGCACTTCAAGCACCAGGATGATGAAAATCAAAAATATCTTGCAGGGAAAACTCAATTCAGTATCTGGAGTTTGGCAAATTTAAGCACGATCTTGCGTTGTGGATTGTCCACCTCACTGAAAAATATGGTGGCCACGCGGTTGTCGGAACTTCCCTCTACCTGGATGACTTTTCCTTCGCCAAATTTTTGGTGCAGCACCCTCATCCCGGCCTGAATTTGCGTTGGTGCGCTGGGTTTGAAATTGGCCAGTCCCGGATGGCTCGCCACAACAGCGGGTTTGCGTTCGACGAATCTTTGTTTGGGAACAGAGGGTTCATCAAAAACATTGAATACTGTGCTCCTGGCAGAAGGATCTTTTTCAAACCTCGAGCTGTCGATCTCTTCGATGAAACGACTGGGCTGATTCATCCTCAGGTTGCCAAAGAAATAACGGGAGGTGGCATAACTCAGTGCCAGAAAATGGCGCGCACGGGTGATGGCCACGTAAAACAACCTGCGCTCTTCATCCAGTTGCTCCTCGGAGGACATGGACATATACGAGGGAAACAAATTCTCTTCGAGTCCGCCCACGATCACCGCATCGAACTCCAGACCCTTGGCACTGTGCACGGACATCAGGGTGATGTATTCTCTGTTTTCTGTATCCTCATCCAGTTCGCTCACCAGAGCAATACCTTGTAGATACGCTGCCAATCCCTTGTTGGGTGGAAGATCCCCGGTGAATTCATCGTTCTCCGTAAAATCCTTGATTCCGTCCAGGAGGGCACTGACGTTTTCGATTCGGGATATTCCCTCCGGGGTGATGTCTTGTTTCAGTTCCTGTGAAAGTCCGGACATCTTGTAGATTGCCATGGCTGCATCATAGGCATCGCTGCCCGCCGCCAGCTGCTGCATCTGCGCGATCAACTGATGAAATGCGATCAGATTCTGAGCCGATCTGCCGCCGGAGCTGAATGCCGGTATGCTTTCCAGCAATGAAGTTCCCTGTGCCAGACTGAATTCAAGAAGCTTGTCCAGGGTCGTATCGCCGATGCCCCTTTTGGGATAATTGACGATCCTTTTAAAAGCTTCGTTGTCCTTTGGATTGACCACCAGGCGCATATAGGCCAGCAAATCCTTGACCTCCTTTCGCTGATAGAAGGACAAACCGCCAAATACCTTGTAGGGAATATTCATCCGGCGCAACTGCTCTTCGAATATCCTGGATTGGGCATTGGTGCGATAGAGAATTCCAATATCGGAATTCTTGAGATGGTAGCTGTTCTTCAGCTCGACGATGTAGTCAGCGACTCGTCTTCCTTCTTCATTGTCAGAAGCGGATTTGATGACCTTGATCTTATGTCCTTCCTTTTTCTCAGTCCAGATCTCCTTTTTGATCTGTTTGGAATTGTAGGTGATCACGTCGTTGGCCGCCTGTACGATGTGTTCCGAGCTTCGGTAGTTCTGTTCGAGCTTAAAAATCTTTACGTCGGGAAAATCCTCCTGAAAATCCAGAATGTTGCGGATGGTTGCACCCCGAAAAGAGTAAATACTCTGCGCATCATCGCCAACGATACAGATATTGCGGGAGCTGCCCGGATAAAGACACAGCTTTTTTAAAATGGCGTACTGGAGATAATTGGTATCCTGAAACTCATCCACAAGAACATACTTGAATATGTTGCGGTACTTTTCCAGCACCTCGTCTTTGTTTTCCTGAATGAGGCGATACAGCTGTAGCAACAGATCGTCAAAATCCATGGCCCCTGCCTGAAGACATTTCTGTACATATCGTTTGTACACCGCACCGGTCGCGGGCATTTTGTTCATCCGATCCTGCTCCATCAGAGCCGGATCCTGCTCATACATGATCGGGGTGATGAGATTGGACTTGGCATTGGAAATCCGGTTTCGCAGGGTGTTGGCATTGTACTCTTTAGGATTGAGGCCCATTTCCTTGATGATCTCGGAGATCAAGCTCTTGGAATCCTCCGTATCGTAAATGGAAAAATCAGTAGGATAGCCGATTTTAGGCGCTTCGATGCGGAGGATGCGTGCAAAAATGGAGTGGAAGGTACCGCTCCACACCTTTCGGGCATCAGATTCTACCACCTGGCTGATCCGTTCGGTCATCTCCCGGGCAGCCTTGTTGGTAAAAGTCAGAGAAAGGATTTGGCTGGGTTTGATCCCGCTGTGGATCATGTGGGCCAGCCGATAGGTCAACACCCTGGTTTTTCCGGACCCGGGACCCGCGATCACCATCACCGGTCCATCAATTTGCAATACGGCCGCCTTTTGTACGTCGTTGAGCGTATCCAGATAGTTTTGACTCATAGTTTATTCTAAAAGGCTGCAAGATAGTAAGGAATATAATCCTGAAAAAGGACATGCATCCTATTCCCGGTAGATGACGCCTCAGGGCAGGCTTCTACAAGCGATATTTCCGGATTTTATTCTCAATATTTTATTTTTTAGACTCTTTTTTGATCGAATGACGTGAATTATGTGAATTTTTTTAAAATATTTTGGCATTTTAAGCCCGAATCAGATCATTTATAGAAAAATAAATAACTTTGCATCGTTGTTTCACAAAAATCCAAACCATGCCAACCAGTCGCAGTACCGCCTTACAGTTGTTTCAGTCCCGGCCCAAGATGCAAAGGGAAAGGGAGAACAGGAAAATCTCCAGTTATTACGCTCAGAATGTCTTTACCACTGATAAGCTCAAATCTTATCTGTCTAATGAGGCATTCAAGGTATACAGCCAGACCATTGCTGAGGGAAAGAAGATCTCCCGCGAACTGGCTGATCAGATTGCCGCAGCGCTCAAGGCCTGGGCCATGGAAAATGGCACCACCCACTACACCCACTGGTTTCAACCTTTGACAGGTACCACCGCTGAAAAGCACGATTCCTTTTTTACCCTGTCCGGAAACGGCACACCCGTGGAGAAGTTTGACGGAGATGCCCTGGTACAGCAGGAGCCGGACGCTTCTTCCTTTCCCAGCGGTGGCTTGCGGGCTACTTTTGAAGCCCGCGGATATACGGCCTGGGATCCTATGTCTCCCGCCTTCATCATGGATATTGCCGGATCCAAAACGCTTTGCATCCCTACGGTTTTCATATCCTATACAGGAGATGCCCTGGACCACAAAGCTCCGCTCATTCGTTCCCTGGAGGCGCTTGACAAGGCCGCTACAGGAGTAGCACGCTATTTTGACCGGTTTGTAAACAAGGTGAGTGCAACTTTGGGCTGGGAGCAGGAGTATTTCCTGATCGACAAGGCGATGTACTATGCACGTCCGGACCTGATGGCCTCCGGCAGAACGGTCTTTGGCCGCGGACCTGCCAAGGGCCAGCAACTGGAAGACCATTATTTCGGTGCGATACCCGAGCGGGTATTTGCTTATATGGTGGACCTCGAAATGGAATGTCACAAACTGGGAATCCCCGTACGCACCCGCCACAATGAGGTTGCCCCGAGTCAGTTTGAACTGGCACCCATGTTTGAAGAAGCCAACATTGCAGTGGACCACAATTCTCTGCTGATGGACCTGATGGACCGCGTCGCACGCAGGCACAACCTGATCGTTCTGTTTCACGAAAAACCCTTTGCGGGCATCAACGGAAGCGGCAAACACAACAACTGGTCCATGGGCACGGATACCGGCACCAATCTGTTGGGACCCGGAAAAACGCCACGAAACAACCTGCAATTCCTGACCTTTTTTGTCAATACCATCAAAGCGGTACACGATCATTCAGACCTGCTGCGTGCCGCCATTGCTGCAGAAAGCAACGATTACCGCCTGGGCGCCAATGAGGCACCTCCTGCCATCATTTCAGTTTTCATAGGTGAATACCTCACCAAAGTGCTGGAAGCCATCGAATCCAGAGTGGAAAATGATCTGGCGGAAGACGCGGAAAACGACCTCAAGCTGGACATCCACAAAATGATCCCGGATGTGATGATGGACAATACCGATCGCAACCGCACCTCGCCCTTTGCCTTTACCGGCAACAAATTTGAATTCCGTGCAGTAGGATCTTCTGCCAACTGCGCCGATGCGATGATGGTCCTCAATACCATTGTGGCCAATCAGCTCAATGATTTTAAATCAAAAGTGGACAAGCACATTGCCGATGGGGAGAAAAAAGATTCTGCTATTCTCAAGGAACTCAGAGCCTGTATCAAGTCCTCCAAAAACATTCTCTTTGAAGGAGACAACTACAGCGATGCCTGGGCGAAGGAAGCTGCCAAAAGGGGCTTGCCCAATATTAAGACCACTCCTCAGGCCCTCGATGCACTGGTCAGCAAAAAAGCGCTCAGCCTGTTTGATTCCCTGAACATCATGTCCAAAAGAGAGCAGGAAGCGCGCCACGAGATCTATCTGGAGAAATATATCAAAAAGGTTGATATCGAAGCCAGTCTGATCAACGAGCTGGTCTTCAACCAGATCCTGCCAGCCTGTCTCAGGGCTCAGACTGATCTGATGACCAACATCAAAACAGCCATAGAAGCCGGTGTGCCCAAGACGCAGATGAAAACCCAGCAGCAATTGCTGACCACCGTCTCCACTCATATCAGCGAGGTGTACAGCATACTGGAAAAACTGAATTCTGAAAGGGAAAAAGCACACCAGAAAAAGACTACACGGGAAGTGGCCATCTACCTGTGTGATAAAGTGAAACCACTTTTCCTGGATATACGTTCACACGTAGATGACCTTGAATTGTATGTGGAAGATAAATATTGGCCGCTGCCGAAATACAGAGAGATCCTGTTTCACAGATGATCGCGCTGCCGTAAATCATCCGCTGTCTTCAGCTACGGTAGGCGGATGATCCCGGTTATATAAAAAAAAGGAACCTGTTGTGCAGGTTCCTTTTTTGCTTTTAGGGATTCAAGGTACTTATCTCTTGCGGAAGAAATAATACATCCGGCACTGTACCCAGCATTCATTATTGACGACAAGCGTGGGATCGCCGCAGCGGCTGTAGCAGAGCTGATAGATCAGCTCGTCACCCGCTTGATTCACACTGGCATCTGCCAAAACAATTGGTTCAGCATCCACGCCAGGATAATCCAACCCGAATGAGGCGTTTTGAGATAAAGATTGATTCCTGTCGGTTCCTTTTCCCAGGAACAGGGCGGAAGAAAAAGCCACAACTAAAATGGCGAACCAAATCAGTGCAAAATTGGAAGTTTTCATGATAAAAGTTTTTGTTGGTGAACGAATCATTTTTTAATAAAAAGCTTACATTCATACGGTGCAAAAACTTTGAAAAAATTAAGGGCGGGCTGAAAATAAATTCCGGAATGGACCAAATATATTGAAAAGCACCAAATCCATTACAATCACTCTCGTAATGTTTTCCACTTGGATTCAGGTTCTCATTATTATGATAGAGTGCTAACAATAGGATTAATCCTATTCACGGCACTATTATTCTCATGGTATTTGCTTTCACACCGATCCTCGCTATGATTCTTTTCTGTAATTTATTCATATAAAGAGCCACAAGCCTATTACTTGAGCCAATAGTAAATGACCAATGGAGAAAAGAGGCACTTCCCCAGAAGGATAATTTATTTGCAAGAATGCTAAATTTAAAATTACACATTAACAGGAATTACTGTTTCACAATTTTTTCTGCATGGTATAATTGACCTTCTTTCATTACCCTTAGTGAGTAAATCCCTACTGGTAAACCAGTCACTTGAATGTTTGCCTGATTACCAAGTATGGAACCCTGCCAGACCATTTGACCTAAAAAGTTGATAAGCTCAAGTTGGGAGGCGCCTTGATTTTCATCTCCCAAATTTATGCTTAGATAGTCCCGGACGGGATTGGGAGTGATCATTACTTTTTCAGTAGTTTCATTATGGGTAGAGACCAGGGGTTTAACTGTTTTGTAAATACCTTCGTACTTTCGACTGACGTACAAATGGCCATCTTCAGACATAAATGAAGAAGAAAAATATGGAATCCGATAGCTGAGATCCAGCGGCTGGTTGTATGTGATGTTT
>JAKQHM010000008.1 GCA_029572935.1 Bacteroidota bacterium | reverse complement strand
AAAAGGAGAACTGGCAAGCCGTGACCGAACTGACTGCTCAAATAAAGAATGAACTGGAAAAACTGGTGATCATTATTGAAAACGAAAGACTGGACAGGCTCATCCGGCAAATTGAAATACTGTATCGCCATACGCTGCGCGACAATAGCAAACAAGAAGAAAAGGCCCCACAGGATTTTTACCTCAGCAAGGAAATTGTAAAAGCCGTCGAATTTCACATGAAAGAAAATCCGGAACGGGTCCGGAAATTTGAAATGCGCATTTCAGCATACCTGAAAGATATAAAACGATTGGGTATCCGCGACACCATCGTTCGCACGTCCGGGATTCAAACTCACTTATTAAGTTCCCTAGGCTATTTCACCTTCGGCTTTCCTCTGTTTCTTTATGGATACATATTTAACTATATCCCTTTCAAGATCGCAGAAAAATTGGTGACCTACCTCAACATCCGGGAAGACTTTGTGGGTTCTGTCAGAATGGCCGGCGGTATGTTCGTCTTTCTGATCCTCTACATTGTCGAGGCATGCCTGGTATGGTCTGTTACCAATATTATGTGGGCGCTCATCTTCCTTTTATCGCTTTATCCTGCCGGACTGTTTACCTTACATTATCTGAAAAAATACTTTCAAGGACTGCACAGAATCAAATACATCCAATTATTCTTGCGGAAAAGCGACCTGATCGCCCATATTAAAGTCACCAGGGAAGCCCTGATCGACGAACTCGAGCGTGGCAGAATGGAGTACCTGGACGCAGGGAGCAACAGACAATCCTGACACTGCACTTCAGGGAACCTCTCTGCCTGATCCTGATTCAGGATGAAGCAAAGAGTATTACGCTACATCCTGCGCCCTGATTCTCCGGTGACTACCTCTTTACGATCAATTTGTGAAGACTCACATCCCCTACTCTGTTGCGTAAACTGATCAAATACAATCCATCGCTCAGTTGAAGATCTTCCAGATTCAATACGTAATGTGCACTCTGAATCCGATGCTGAAACTGTACGGTCCCATCGATGGCGATCAGATCCAACACGATAGGAAGGTCACTCTCCCTCAGATCCAATTTTAATTCACTTTGTGCCGGGTTCGGATACATCCTGGCAAAGCGGTAATCCGTGGAAGAATATACTTGTGTCAACAGGGGCTCAAACAAAGTATGAAAGGTTTCATTCGTTATAATGGGTTGATTTTTGTCAAAATAAATCTCAGCCTGATTCCTTACGACAGTACCCACTTTCACATCAGACTTTAATTTGATCCTGAAACTTACATATCCATTGGATCCCTTTTCATCCAATTTGGCATAAGGCAACTGGATATTGTCAAAAACAAACTCTATCGCTCCGTCCCTTATTGAATAATTCATGGGATGTGAGCTTCCGATCAGTTCAAAAGTATTCACATCCAGTCCCGGATCCAGCCTGTCCACTACCCTTACCTTTTCCGCAAAGTCATTGCCGGTATTCTGAAACCTGATGGTATAATCAATGGACTGATTGATGTCAATGGAATGGCTCGTTCCAAAACCCCTTGGTTCTGACAGTTTATCATTCGGATCATAGGAACCTCTCAATTCCTTGCAATCGATGGAAATAAATTTATCCTCTTCGTCATTGGAAAAAGATGTGACGAATCCCTTGCTGGTCTCTCCCATCGGATTCAGCCCACATCCTTCCACATACTTTGTAGGTCGGGAATTCCCCGGATGATTCTTTGACTGCTGAAGAAGCATCCTGTAAGTCTTGCCATTGGCCGGATATTCGAATATCTTTTCTTCTTTCATTTTCAGCTTGACCTTTCCTTTCAGGAAAGGCATGATTTCATCTTCAATGATGGCATAATCAGATTCCAATTCCATATCTCCAACACCTATATTGGTCACTTTAAATCTGACAAGATTGTTGGCCTTATCGCAAATTCCCTCTAGTTTCAGGCTGCTTTTATCCCAATCTTCCCCATTAGGGCATGGATTATCCGGAAATATATGTGACTCCACACAATAAGTATTTCCAAGGAGAACCGGGTCGCAAGGTGTCACAACAAGAATTTTAAAACTACCATGCGACATCCCCTTTACCGTTCCCAAATCGAATCGCAGAACCGGCAAATTAATACTTGAAGGAGTCAGGGTGGAAGTTAGGAAACCAAAGACATCAGGGAGGGTAACTTCAATATAGGCATTTCCAATATCATCCACACTGACATTTGAATAATGAACTGTATATTCCACACTGTCACAAAATCTCAATCGATCCGTAATCACTTCGGTTTGAAGTTGCTCACAATCCAAATTACTGATTATTCCCATATTCAGATCCGGAATGACTTGAGTAAAATCAACATCTACTTCATAATCCATCTGACATCCGGAAAATGCGGAAGATCTTTCCTTAATGTAGAATTTATGCTTGCCCAAATCCCTTTCATAAAGAGGGATCTTACCAATATTGGATGGATAAAAATATTTCTTTCCCTTAAATTCATGGACAATGGTCAGTATATCCACTTTTGACTCTGAACTCTGATACAGGCAATCACTATTTTCATCAATAAACACCTGAACATTCAGAGAATCCCTGGGCTCATCCGTCTTAATAATAAAATCACACACATCACCAGAGCAACCATCCACAAAAAGGTAATACAACTTGAATGGCTCCAGATCCGCACTGAAAGATTTCTTACCCGGACCATTACAAGCCGGGTCGCAAAATACACTCTCTGTAAAGCTGCAATCAGTATAAATCCCAAATTGCACACCAGTACCATTTACTGTACAATTGTCAAATTCGATTTCAAAATTATATCTTCCTCCAGGTGTGTAAAAACTCCACCAACCCAGATTATTAGCCTCACCTCCGGACGGACATAAGGGAGAAGGTCCATCATTCCCATTGAAAAAGTTAGGATTCGCATCCCTCCATCCATTGAGCTCCCTGATGGAATAAACGGGGGCATCCGCGCATCTCAAACCAAAAGAATCTGCCTGAGCGACAAGCTGAGCAGCATAAAAGGGCAAGACCAGGCAAAAAACAAAAAAGGAACTAAATTTTTTCATAACACTAAATTTCATCTCTGTTTGAATAACGGAACAAAAGTAAAAGTATGCCCAGGCAACAGTCGGTTAATATTTTGTATCTTGTAGCTTATTTTTTAATTTATATTAATCTTTCTTATTGATTTTCTATTATTTATAGCATATAAATGTACCTCAACAAGCTAAAAAACATCCAGATTGTAGAGCTGCTACAGCATCTGACGGATAAAGAAATCTCCAATTTTGAAAAATTTCTGGAGTCAGATGGATCCAATCCAGCACTTTTAGTCTGTCTCTCGCACCTGATTAAACCCAAAGTAAAGGATCCGGAGGAGCTTAAAACAAAGATCCACCGGGATCTCTATCCTCAGCTACCCTACAAAGATGTCAGAGTAAGGCTACTGTTCTCCGATCTTTTGAAAGAATTAAAACGATATATTCATCAACAGATAGCTTCCTCTGAATGGGATTCGGAAATAGACTTATTAAAATTCTACCGAAAAAGAAGAGTAGAACGCGCATTTGAGAATCAATTCGCACAATTAAAAGAAAAACTGAACCATCATACCCTTTGGGATGAAAACAAATATCACCATCATTATTTACTGGAACTGGAAAAATTGAAATATGAATCCACGAAAAGCCGATACAACCCCACCAACTTTTCTGAAATCCTGGCAAATTTCGAAACACACGTACTTATCCAAAGACTAAGATTATACCTGGAGCACCTGTCCTTCAGGCAATTTGGTTCTGAGCTGAATACTTTTCCCGAACTGGAATCCAGAATTCATGAGGCTATGAAAACGGATTGGTCTCAAATTCCTGAGGTAAATCTGTATATAAGCGTGGTCAAACTGTTTACAGATCCGGAAAACACAAACCACTACGAGAAATATATTTCACAACTCCAGCCTCTGTCCCTGGATCTGGAAACAAAAAAGGAACTCTACTCCCTCGCCTTAAATTACTGCATCAGGAAAATCAATAAAGAGGATGAAATTTTCCTTAAAAAAACCCTGGACTTATACGATGATGGCGTAAAAAACAGCTGGTTACTGGATAATGGGGTGATGAACCAGGTAACCTATAAAAATATCATCACGCTGTGTATCCGGCTGGGCCAATTTGAATTGGCCGAACAAAAACTGAACCAATATAAGGAATTCGTAAACCATAAAGACAGAGAAAGTATTTTCCAATTCAATCAGGCCAGAATACTCAAAGAAAAGGGTCAGATCAGAGATGCCCTGATCTTGCTTTACTCCAATCGATACAAGGACTCCCTCATCGAGATCCATGCACGAATAGAAATGATCAAAATCTATTATGAACTTAAGGAAGATGCCCTTCTAACAAACCAAGTACAGTCCACTGAAAAATTTATCAATAAACTGGAAAAACTAGGCTATCATAAAAAATACTATAACAACTTCTGTAAATATGCCAATCAGCTGAATAAGTTGAGAAATACTTCTAAGAAATCCTCTGTGAGCAAAGAGTTGCTCAAAAAACTCAATAAGGAGACCGAGGTCATAGAGAAAAACTGGCTACTGAAAGAAGTCTATAATGTGGTTTCCAAACCTTAACTGCCCCTGTTTATAATAAAGTCCATAAGTCGGTCAAGCAAGGATCGCCTGTAATCTGATATCACATACCGGGATCCCATCTTTCCCGAAAGCCACACTAAAGTAACAATTGTTTGAATTTATCTCCCACAAAAGGGACACCAAATGATAACCTGAAGTATACACTAAATGAATTGAAATCGTGTGCAAACAGAGTTTAAGCAACATGAATCATGAATATAAATTACAATCAAGGAAAAACACAGTCCTGCAGTGAAACGTCATTTAGCAAAAATACACTACTCCTTACGAAATGTAATCCCCTCCAAAGGTATAAAATAATTTGGATAACAGGATATCGTATTCTCATCCAATATCTGAAAATCAATTCCTTTAAAACTCACTTGCTGCACTGATTCCAGAAGCATGACCTCAAATCTGTTATTTTGATTTTTTTCATCCTTGACCAGAGTAGGAATATCCGGAAAAATCAGATTCCTCACATAAATTTTATCACAATGAGGCAGGTCTATGTTCACCATACCGTCTTGATCCGATTCAAAAGAAAGCTCCTGGTCGCCTACAAAAACCAAACATTCCATATAAGACAAAAGATAAGGGTTGGGAGCTTTGCAGCTAACTTGATAGCCTGAGCCTGATTTCGACTGCTTCTCAATCGTAAAATCGCTTCCCGCTTCCTTATCGCATTTCAACTTTAGGGTATCCCCTTCGACGGTGAAGCGGCCCGTTGCACTGCGATCTGCAGCTCCGTAGCTGTAAAAAAATGTAAACTTTCCATCCAGTGAAAAATGAAAGGCCGAGACCATTTCCTGCCTCCTGAATGCATAGGTTCCCTGAATTCCAGACTGTGCCATAAGATTGAATTGAAATAACAATACAGATAAGAGTAATAGTTTCACTTTCCTAAGTCTTCATGATCAAAAATAAATACCCAAAAAAAGTAATGAAATGAAAGAAAAACAAAAAAACAAAAAGGTCGTAAAATAATTTCTACCAAAATCAAAATAGTTAATGTTGTTCCTAAAATTATTCCTTCAAAAATAATCAAGCCTAATAACGGGTGTCTCAGAACTAGACACTATATCAAACTTAAAGAAAGAAAATTACTTTCAAAGTTCCCAAACCACAGTTACCTTCTCCTCTTAGAGCAAATCTGAATTGAGGATAATGGATCGAAAAACCAGCCTGCACCTAAAGTCTTCCAATAAACCGAAAAAAAGCAAACGAACGACCCAATTCAAAACCTGACCATTGCTGCATACATTTGGGGACAAAGTCAACAGCACAATAAACCTCTATGCATTGCTTCCATTCTAAAATGTTGGTCAGGGAACAACGAAAGCCATTGGTAGAGGATGTCGGGCAGCAATACACAATATGGGAAACAAGATGTTCCCAGCATTCCACCCGAGCAGCCCTTTTGTCATTCGGAGTCCAATTTTGGGATGTCAGTCTGATATTACCCGAAGGCCATCCACCCACGACCTCAATACATCAGAAATGAGGGACCCATCCCATTAAATATGCACCTCAGACTGGCTGAAAGGAATAGTCTACCTTATTCGACAATGAGTGGATAGTTGCAAAAAGAGGCCATTTATTCAAGTTGATGACTAAAATCATTTTTTAAAGTGATCTGATCTATGATGGCATCTACATATTCATATGTCGCTATATATGTGATGTTTATAATATTAATCCCATCAATTGCTTGAACACTCCTTCTGCTTAAAAAAACAGATTTGGGCATTTCACATTGCAGATCTGATTCTTTTTCCAATGGGTGGAACTGAATGTTCTTTCATATCATTATCCAAGTAGAGAATGGTCATTTCAAATCTTGTGTCCGACCCAGTCGTTATCGGTTTAACTTTCAGCTTGGGTTTCAGTTTCCAGGCTGGGGATTTTCAGGTAAGTAATATGCTTTCGGTTCCTTCCGAAAGCATTCTTGTCGAATATTATTGCCTGCCAGAGACAGTTGAATTTTTTAACCCGGGCAATTAGGATAAAAGATGCTTGGGACAAAATCAAAAAATGATCGCTTAACCAAAATGAATCGATAAAGCATTCAGTATGAAATATTCAATTTACGAAATTGTCAAATTGGGCAGCAGAGTCGCCGCTTTGTTGCTCTTTAATATTTTGATTCTTTTTTCAGTTTCAGCGCAAAAGAGTATCCACAGTTCAGGGGGAAATGCAAACGGCAGCAATGGGTCAGTAAGCTACTCCGTGGGGCAGGTGGTTTTTCATACACAAACCGGAATCAATGGATCAGTCGCGCAGGGGGTGCAACAACCCTATGAGATATCCGTTGTGACAGAGACCGAAAATGGCGGGAACATTAGCCTTTCAGTAAAGGTCTATCCCAATCCGGTCGATAATTTGTTGTTGCTGAAAGTTGAAAACGATCAGTGGGTGGCATTATCCTTTCAGATTTACGACATGCAGGGAAAGGTCCTGAAAACTGAAAAGATACGCAACACGGAAACCCAGATTGACGTGAGTACCTATATCCCCGCATCTTACATTTTAAAGGTGTTTTCAGAAATTAAACCGATCAAGGAATTTAAAATCATTAAAAATTAAGGAGGACCATATGATGAAAAGTAATTTGTTTTACACCACAGCGATTTTCTTTTTTAGCTACTTGTTTATTTCAGCCGCCTTTGCTCAAACACCAGACAAATTGAGCTACCAGGCTGTGATCCGCAATACCAGTAACCAATTACTCGCCAATAAGGAGGTGGGAATGAAAATAAGTATTTTGCAGGGCACTGCTTCCGGTTCTCCGGTATATGTGGAAATATTCAACCCCAACCCGGTCACAAATGCCAACGGATTGGTCAGTGTGGAAATTGGAAGCGGCATTCCACTAAGTGGAAGCTTTGGAAACATTGACTGGTCGGGAGGGCCCTATTTCATCAAAACGGAGACCGATCCGGACGGAGGCACAAATTACACCATCACCGGGACCAGCCAGTTGCTGAGCGTGCCTTATGCACTGCATGCCAAAAAAGCAGAGGCCATCGTCGGTGGAGAATCGGATCCTGCCTGGAAAGCCAGCCCTTCTTCCGGCATTACACAAAATAATATTTCGAACTGGAATAGTGCATTTTCTTGGGGAAATCATGCGAATGCCGGGTATTTGACGGGGTTTAATGAAAGCGATCCTCTTTGGAAAGTGAGTCCTTCCTTTGGCATTACACAAGATCATATCTCAAATTGGGAATCGGCATTTAACCATAGTAACATAATCTCAGGTTCCGTGCATGGCTCTACCGTGGCAGGAAGTAATTTGCTCCGACTGACAGACCCTTCGTCCGTCAGCTTTTTGCGGATCAATGCCGACAACAGCGTGAGCGCTTTGAATGCTTCTGATTTTCGCAATGCCATTGGTGCCGGCTCCGGAAACGGTACCATCACAAGCATCACCACCCATGACGGCATTACCGGAGGACCCATCAACACAACAGGCACGATCGGATTAAGCGGACAGGCCCTGGCCTTGCACAATCTGAATAATAATGGCTTTATCGCCAGGACAGCAGCTGGAATGGTTGCCGCGCGCTCGATTGCAACAAGTGGAAACGGGATCAGCATTTCCAATGGCGACGGAACAGGAGGCAATCCTACCATTACCTTGAATATTGGCCAAGGTGCCACTCAGTTGGCAGCAGGAAATCATACCCACGGAAACATCACAAATGATGGCAAGATCGGCACTGCCACGGGCCGCCTCATCACCACGAATCACGGCACCCTGGAGGCAATGGCCGGAACAGCAGAGGGAGAAATGCTCTATTGGAACGGAACAGTCTGGACCAAATTGTCACCGGGTCAAAACGATCAAACCCTTGCTTTCAAAAACGGGACGCCTACTTGGGACAGAGCTGCCAACCATACCCATGGAAATATTTCAGACGATGGCCAGATAGGAGCGGCAATCGGACGCATCATCACCACGGGATTGGGAGGAACCCTCCAGGCTATGGCCGGAACAACAGAAGGAGAAATGCTCTATTGGAGTGGTACCCAATGGGTCCGCTTGGCTCCGGGCATAGAGGGGCAATCTCTGGTCTTTAAGGATGGCAAGCCTACCTGGTGGCCAGAGGCCTCTGGATCAAACGTTGTAGTAAATCCAACCACCGGAAGAGTCTGGATGGATCGCAACCTCGGTGCGTCTCATGTAGCCACATCCAGCACGGATGCAGGATCTTATGGCTATCTGTATCAATGGGGACGCGATGGAGACGGACACCAGATAAGAACATCAAATACCACCAACAAGCTAAGTACTGACAACACACCGGGCCATGATAGATTTATTACGGTAAGCAGCAGTCCTTACGACTGGCGCGATCCACCAAACGCCCTTTTATGGCATTATGGCGGTACCAACAACCCCTGTCCCTCGGGGTATCGGGTACCAACTCAATCAGAATGGGAGTTCGAGATATTAAGTTGGCGGAGTGAAAACCCTGCAGGGGCCCTGGGCTCAGTCCTCAAGCTACCTATGGCTGGATACCGCCATGCCGTTACAGCTGACCTTACGAATGTTGGCACAAGCGGGGCGTATTGGACCAGCACCTTCAGTGGAGGCAACTCAGTCTACGTATATTTCAACAACGCTGCACCTGTTCTTAAAAATGCAGGTACCAATACAGATGGAAACAGAGCAAGCGGACGATCCGTACGTTGTATAAAGGAATAAACCAAATAAATCAGGATACCACTATTTTAACTAAGATAGAAAGTCGCATGGATTCAAGTCCAACAAGATAGGGTAAATAAAATTTCTTTTATAGATTGAAGATAGAATTAAAATCAATTCTTGCAATGTTATAGGTCTTCCAGGACTGTGTGTTAAAATAAGAATGGTCAATCTGGTTTTCTGCCAGAAAATGGAGCAGCCAGCGTAAGAAATGTAACCTCTCGATTGTCCTCTATTAATGAATTAAATAACTAATCAATTAAACCAAATTTACCCTCTATGCTCAAATTCCCTTCTGTCCAATAGGATCATCATGAAACTCAATTCCATTGCCCATTTAATTATAACTAACTTTTTCATTTGCCTGATGTCTTTCCAGGTCAATGCTCAAACCCTATCAGGTCATCTGCCCGGACTCTCGGGAGAGCCCATTAAACTCATTGGTTTCAAGGGCCTGGACAGCTACCTCATTGACAGCACCGGGATTCAGAAGAACGGCAGCTTTCAGCTTTCCTTTAAAAGCGGGGACTACGGAATGGGCCTTCTGCTTGTACCCAATCTCAAACCCTTTTCGGTGGTTTTGTGTGGCGAGCAAATTAAATTGAGAAGCAGCACATCTGATGCTACAGAATCTATGCTGGCAGCAGAAGGAGAAGAAAACAAAAGGCTTGGAACTTATCTCACGGAACATGCGCGTCGCGAGCAAGCCCTGAGTGCCTGGAACTATCTTTATAGAATGTACAGCCTGGATAAGCTCTTCACGCCGCAGGCAGAAGCTGTGAAATCCATTCTGAAGGAGAAAAAAAGAATCAAGGAGGAAGACAATCTCTTCCTTTCGAATTTACCTAAAGACTTTTATATAGCCTGGTACCTGCCCAAATGGAAGCTCATTCAATCGGCAGGGGTCATTGCACGGGAGCGAACGGAAGAAATCAATCCCTCCCTTGCAGCCTTCCGAGCACTGGATTATCGCGATGCACGTCTCTATAAAAGCGGCTTGCTGAGGGATGCCCTTGAAAGTCATTTCTGGCTGATCGAGAACGGCGGAAGATCATTAGATTCTGTTTACATCGAAATGAAAATATCCATAGACAGAATCATAGAAAATCTTTTGCCGGATCAGAATAAACTGAACGAGATCAGCGAATACCTGTTTCAACTTCTGGAAAAGCGAAGTGTGTTTAAAGCATCGGAATATCTTGCACTCAGGCTTTTAAATGAAAAATCCTGCACTCTGGACCATGACCTGTCCGCTCAGCTTGAAAGCTACCGCGCCATGAAGATAGGAAACACCGCACCCGATTTTGATTTCAGGGGCGATGTCTTTGCACCTATGTACCAAAAAGAATGGATGCCGCAAAAACTTTCAGACCTAAAAAGCGAATATACCGCGATCGTATTTGGCGCAAGCTGGTGCCCGCAGTGTCCTCCGGAACTTTCCACACTAGTCAGATTATATCCTTCATTGAAAAGTCATCAGATTGAGGTTGTATTTGCTTCTCTGGATGAAACAGCTTCAGCTTTTAATAATTTTGCTTCGGTCTTTCCTTTCATCAGCATCTGCGATTATAATAAATGGGAAAGCCCAATTGTGAAAAACTATCACGTGTTTTCCACACCCACGATTTACCTGCTGAACAGCAATCGCGAAATCATTCTTCGTCCGCACTCCGTCAGTCAACTGGCCAGCTGGGTGGACTGGTACGTCGTGAAGGGCAATAAATAATTTGAACACAAAAAATAAAGAAATAGAAATCCAGAATCGGCCTTAAATTCCTTAACACGATCCGCTCTATTAAATTACATTGTTTTAAAGCCTAGGGAATAGAAATTTTCGGAACGAAAGAACTTTATGGCAACAAGGGATGATGGATTTTCCTGATTGCTTAATAGGTCAATCTTGCGCCCATCGAAAGGGAATCAAAACCCGGAATGAAAGCATGAATCATACCCTGCACTGAATTCGCACAGTAGAAATGTTTTTCTACATTTGTCCAAATGATACCGTCATGTCACTAAGAATCAACGAAACTGTGCCAGATTTCAAGGCAGAAACCACTCATGGTGTGATCCATTTTCACGAATGGCTGGGAGACAGCTGGGGAATCCTGTTCTCCCACCCCAAGGATTTTACCCCGGTATGCACCACCGAATTGGGTTCTATGGCCAAACTGGAACCAGAGTTTACCAAAAGAAATTGCAAGATCATAGGATTAAGCGTCGATCCGGTAGAAAGCCATTTAAAATGGGAAAGGGATATCGAGGAAACGCAGGGATATCCGGTTAAATATCCCATGATCGGAGACACAGACCTTACTGTAGCAAAATTATTTGACATGCTGCCAGCCTCGGAATCGGGAACCTCTGAGGGCAGAACAGCGGTGACCAATCAAACAGTACGCTCGGTATTTATCATCGGCCCGGATAAGAAAATCAAACTGATGCTGACCTACCCCATGACCACAGGACGAAATTTCTACGAAATCCTACGCGTCATCGACTCCATGCAATTGACCAGCCATTACAAAGTAGCCACACCTGCCAACTGGAACGAAGGAGATGATGTGATTATCGCCACTTCTGTTTCAGATGAGGAAGCCAGGGAAAAGTTTCCGGAGGGATGGAAGACCGTTAAACCCTATTTGCGCATCGTCCCTCAACCGGGAAAGTAAAATTCGCCGCTTTCCGGACGAAATTGCTTTCAGATCATATTATAGGTAAAAAGGCAACGGAATCCTTTATAATTTATTACTGGCTCTTTCGGTCTGGTTGAACCTTGAGTTTATTTAGAGGGATATGTTGAATTTGGAAATAAAGAGCTTGTATCATCAGGGCCCTGAGGGTTTCACCGCTATAAATTTTTCACACTCCAGCCCGAGCAGAAGATCCATGGTAAAATTCCCTTATTTATGGGGCAATGCTCCCATTAAGTATAAAATTACTATTTTTCAGCACTAAAAAATTCAAAATATGATGAGCTGTTCTAAAATCAATTTATGGATATTGCTTCTCATGGCCACCTCATTTTGTCTGCATGGTCAGGATTTTTCAATCTCCAATCAACGGTCCACAAGAAAGATTAAAAAAACAGACTTTATTCAAATGAGACTGGGTGAATTAGATGACAAGCAAATGGCCTGTTGCCCCAGTAAAAAACTGGAAGGCAAGATCATAAACCTGACTCCAGACAGTATCCAGATGATCATGAAAAGCCTGATGATCATTAGAGATTTCAGAATCAAAAATCAGATCATTGATATGAACCTGTTTCATAACGATACCACCACTTTTGCACTACATGAAATTATTTCCATGGAAAGATACAAATCAGAAAAGAAAATCAATACAAAAAACTACTTATTTACGACAGGGGTTATCCTGATGATGAGTGGTGCAGCAACTTCTTTGAACGCCCTTATCTTTCAACCTAATCGCTCCAGAAATCTTTTGATCGCGGGTGGGGCACAAATGGCTGCAGGCCTTGTATTCAGTTTGGCCATCAAACCGGATATATTTCATTTCAAAGGTACTAAATATCCCTGGAAATTCAATTAGATTTGGGATCCAAAGATCTGAAAATATCCTTTATAAAAAATGCCAATGGAAGAACAAAACCAAATCCGCAAAGAACAGATACCCCAGGAGGTCTTTGATCTGTACGACGACTATGCGCACAACAGGGTGGACCGACGGGAGTTTGTACAAAAATTGTCTTTATTTACCGTAGGAGGGCTGACGCTGCCTTCCCTGCTGAATTACCTCATGCCGGACTACCAGGGAGGCTCGCGGATCGCAGCTGATGACAAGCGGATTCAATCAGAATATATTGAGTACGAATCGCCCAAAGGAGGAGGAAAGATCAAAGCCTTGCGGTGCGTGCCTTCTTCAGGCAAAAGGAAGCTCGGTGGAGTCGTCGTGGTACACGAAAACCGCGGCCTCAATCCCCACATCGAAGACGTGGCCCGCAGGGTAGCCCTCGCGGGATTTGTGGCCATAGCTCCGGATGCCCTGACGCCTTTGGGTGGCTACCCAGGTAATGACGATGAAGGACGTGCCCTGCAAAGCAAACGCGACCGAAACGAAATGCTGGAAGATTTCATCGCCGCCTGCGAATATCTAAAGACAGATCAAAAATGCAACGGACGCATCGGAGTCGTTGGTTTTTGCTTCGGCGGCTGGATCGCCAACATGATGGCGGTCCGCATCCCCGATCTCAGGGCAGCCGTTCCGTTTTACGGAGGTCAGCCCGCCGCGGAGGATGTGCCGAAAATAAAAGCCAGAATCCTCCTTCAATTCGCTGAGCTGGACACCCGGGTCAATGAAGGATGGCCGGCCTATGAGCAGGCTCTGAAAGAACATCAGAAAGATTACACCGCATATATGTATCCGAAAGTCAATCATGGCTTCCACAATGACACCACGCCACGCTACGATAAGGAAGCAGCAGAACTTGCCTGGAAGCGTACGGTGGATTTTTTCAAAAAGAATTTAAAAGATTGAAACATACCAATCGAGATATGACGCTAGGGTCTTAAACGATTGACCATTGGATCAAGTTTTATTTTCTGCCTTTTAAAAATGACAGAGTTGATTTTTGAGACAGTGTCAGTTCACTGTAAAAAAAAAATACAAAAATTCAAGACAGAGTACGGCAAACCTGAAAGAAAATAAAACAGCAATTGGAAAAAAGCTGTAAAAAGAATTTGCGATGGAAAAAAGCAGGATGGTGGCAGTAAATTCCCAGGATCTGGAAATGCTTCAGAAGATCAGCCGTAAAACTTTTTCTGAAAGCTTTTCGGAGGGGAATACTCCGGAAAATCTGAATAAATACCTGGACCTCCAGTTTTCCATCGGGAATCTGTCCGATGAAATAAACCATCCCAACTCTGAATTTTACTTTATCTTTCAGGGAGATCAGTTGGCCGGCTACCTGAAACTGAATTATGGAACCGCACAAACGGAATTAAAAGGCGACAGTTCCATTGAGATCGAACGCATCTATGTTTTAAAGGAACATCAGGGAAAAAAATTGGGACAAGCCATGCTGGATCATGCCATCCATATTGCCAAACGAAAAAATGCGGAATTTATCTGGCTGGGTGTCTGGGAAAAGAACCTCAAGGCCATCGAGTTTTACCGTAAAAATGGATTTATTGAATTTGACCGACACATTTTTGTTCTGGGGGATGAGCCTCAGACCGACCTCATGATGAAGCTAAATTTAAAATAACAGAGCATCTTTTCCATTGAACGAGCACCATCTTCTGATTTATTTCTGATCGTGTCTGTCTTTTCACTATTTTCATGCCTGAATAAAGCACAACGGATATACTTCTGGCATAGGGCCTCACGAGAATTCCGCTATGCGACCTTTTTCTATTTATAAGTCTGATCCAATTTAATCTTAAAATGCTCGTCTATGCAAGATACCGACAGATTACAACCCACCGCCGGAAAAAACAGGATCACAGCACTGGACATCCTAAGAGGAATTTCACTGCTGGGCATATTGCTGATGAACATACCGGGGTTCGGCCTGTATAAAGCCTATGACGACATTACCAACTCCGGCGGCTCCACGGGCTGGAACCTGAATGTCTGGTGGATCAACTCTATGTTCTTCGAAGGAACCATGCGGGGTATTTTTTCCATGCTGTTTGGTGCTGGCATCCTCATCTTCATGGGACGAACCCAGGAGGGTCAAAGTGCGGTCAGCATATCGGACCTATTCTTTCGAAGGCTGCTTTGGCTATTGGTATTTGGTGTATTGCACTGTTACGTGCTGCTATGGGACGGTGAGATATTGTACGCCTATGCCATCGTAGGCATGTTTGCATATAGTTTCCGGATGCTGCCCGTCCGTTCCCTGATCGCGGCTGCGACCCTGGTGTTATTGGTCGCAACGGCGTTCAGTGTGTCTGAATGGTATCAGCTAAAAAATATTCAGGCATCCTCCCTGACCGCACATGAGAAAAAAGAAAGAGGTGAAAAGCTGACATCTGAAGATGAAAAGTCGATCGAAGCCTGGGATGAGAAAGTGAAAGAAATGAAAGCTACCCCCGAGCAACTACAGGAAGAGATCGATGCCCGCAGCAAGGACTATTTCAGCATACTGGTGCACAAGATTCCTGAAAACCAATACATGCAAACCACATTTTTGTACCGCATCAACTTCTGGGACATTCTGGCGATGATGCTACTGGGGATGGCATTGTACAAATCGGGTGTGATCATAGCTGAACGATCCACAAGGTTTTACGTTTACATGATTTTAGCCGGATATTCCATCGGGCTCACCGTCAATTACCTTGAGCTACAAAACATCATGGAAAACCAATTTTCCCTGATGTCCTTACACGAAGGCTGGATCAGCTACAATCTGGGCAGAGTACCGCTCACTATAGGTCACATCGGTCTGATCATGCTTTTCATCCAATCAGGTTTTCTGCCCTGGCTAAAGAGATCACTGGCAGCTGTAGGACAAATGGCCTTTACCAACTACCTGATGCAGTCCGTGATCTGCAACACAATCTTCCTGGGATTCGGCTTCGGTCTGTATGGCAAACTGCAACGATACGAATTGTATTACATCGTCGCCGGAGTTTGGATTTTTCAACTCCTCATCAGTCCGGTCTGGATGCGACATTTCCATTTTGGACCCATGGAATGGGTATGGAGATCACTGACGTATTGGAAGAAACAGCCATTCAAAAAAATCAGAACCTGATCCCATTTCAAGAACGAAAAATTGGTACAAAGAAACACGGCCATATCTGTAATTTTGCATCCATGATGCCGTCGGCAGAGTTCACCATCAGGGAGGTTGAAGTCAGGGACAATGCTCCTCTGGCTAAAATGATACGCCAGGTTTTTGACGAACATGGAGCACCAAATGCAGGCACCGTCTATTCAGATCCGACCACAGACAATCTGTTTGAACTTTTCCGGAAAGAAAATTCCATACTTTGGGTGGCTGAACTGCAAGGCGAAGCCATCGGGTGCTGTGGCATTTACCCTACGCCGAATTTACCGCCTCATTGTGCTGAACTGGTCAAATTTTACCTCGCTGCTTCCGCCCGAGGAAAGGGTCTCGGCAGGATGCTCTTGGAAAAATCCCTCGCTTCTGCCCGATCCATGGGATACAGAGAAATCTATCTGGAAAGTCTTCCCCAATTTAAGACAGCCATCAGGATTTATGAAAAACTGGGATTTGTTTTCCTGGATCAGCCCATGGGTGCATCCGGTCACTCGGGATGCAATATCTGGATGAATCTGAAATTTTAATTCATACTTACTCCATCCTCTTCCTGCAGATTTTCCTCCATATAAAACTGCTTGTCCTTACATTTGATTCAAACTCCAAAACCCCAAATGAATCAAATCAATCGAATCCACTCTATCGACATTGTGCGCGGCATGGCCATGGTGCTGATGGCACTGGACCACGTGCGCGATTATTTCCACGCTGCAGCTCACTCAGGAGATCCATTGGATCTGCAGACGACCACTCCTGCCTTGTTTTTCACGCGCTGGGTTACGCATTTTTGCGCACCGGTTTTTGTATTTCTTTCCGGGACTTCGATCTATCTGCAAAGCCTGAGAAAAGACCGAAAGGAACTAGGCAGTTTTGTGCTGAAGCGCGGATTATGGCTGATCCTGATGGAGTGGAGCCTCATCGCATTCGCCTGGACCTTCAATCCATTTTTCAACGTCCTTCCCTTTCAGGTCATCTGGGCCATCGGCATCAGCATGGTGGTTCTCGGATTGATGCTGCTGGCAGGCTTGTCCTGGCGCTGGATCCTGATGATCGGACTGACGGTGGTGGCAGGCCATAATCTGCTCGATATTCCGGAGTCTGCTGCGGGTTTTCAGGCCGGTTTCTGGTGGGACCTGCTTCACCACGGGGTCTTCAAACCCTACGAATTTCTGCCAGAACACTATATCGTGATGGTCTATCCCTTTCCGATCTGGACCGCGGTCATGTGTCTGGGTTTTGCAGCGGGTAAATTTTTTGGACCCGAAATTACACCTGACCAAAGAAAAAATCTGCTGATCCGGACCGGACTGGGTCTGATTGTCTTTTTCATCCTGCTGCGCTTCGCGAATCTGTACGGAGATCCCAAACCCTGGACCACCCAAAAAGACTTTTTCTATACGCTGCTTTCGTTCATCAACACAAATAAGTATCCCCCTTCCCTGCTTTTTCTTTGCATGATCCTGGGACCGGCCATGCTGCTGCTTGCCTGGGTGGAAAAATTCCAAAATCGATTCACCGGCATCATGACCACCTTTGGCCGAACGGCTTTTTTTTATTATATTTTGCACCTTTACCTGATCCATACCTTGAGTACCCTGGCCTTTTTTGCACGGGGACATGTGCTCTCGGATGCCTGGAAATTCGGAGAACAGTTTCCATTCCTGTTTCTGATCCCCGGTGAAGGAAGCAGCCTCGGCATTGTATATCTGGTCTGGATGGCGGTTGTAGCGCTCCTTTACCCATTATGCCTGAGGTATGATCGGTACAAAACGACACACCGGGAGCAATGGTGGCTAAGTTATCTTTAAACCCACGCTTGGGCTTTTGCAGTCCATTAATCTGAACCGCATTGGATACTTTCCATAAATTTGTCTCGGTTTCCGGATAAAAACCCAGCCCGATTGACAACCACTGAAAAAAACAAGGCGAACATTCTGACTGACCGCTTCGGCAGGATCCACGATTATCTGAGGATTTCGCTGACCGACAACTGCAATTTCAGGTGCAGCTACTGCATGCCGGACCTGGACCACGAATTTACGCCTCATGAAAAGCTGATGACGGCCGGAGAGATCCGGGCCATTGCAGAAGAGTTTGTGCGCCTGGGGGTCAATAAGATCAGACTGACCGGTGGCGAACCCCTGATCCGCAAGGATTTTCCAGAGATACTCTCCCTGCTGGCGCCTCTGAACGCCGAACTTCTCATCAGCACCAACGGATTCCTGCTCGATCGTCATCTTCCTGATCTCCTCAAGGCGGGCATCCGAACGGTCAACATCAGTCTGGATTCTCTTAGGCCGGAAGTGTTCTTTAAGGTCACAGGTCAGGATAAATTTGAACGGGTGTGGAAAAATATTCACCTGATGCTCGACCACGGGCTCCGGGTGAAAATCAACGTGGTGGCGATCAAAGGGATCATAGAGGAAGAAGTTCTTGACTTCATTGATTTGACCCGGGATCTGCCCCTGCACGTCCGTTTCATTGAGTTTATGCCCTTTACCGGCAACCACTGGGCCGGAGACCAGGTGGTGACCGCATCACAACTTCTGGAAATAGCCATGGAGCGCTACGACGTAGTCAAACTGCTCGATGAACCGCACGCAACAGCCAGAAAATACATGGCCATCGGACACAAGGGCAGTTTTGCTTTCATTACAACCATGAGCAACCAGTTTTGTCACGAATGCAACCGTCTGCGCATCACCGCCGAGGGCAAACTGAAGAACTGTCTTTTCGGCAAAGACGAGATCCCCCTGCTCGAATTATTAAGGTCCGGACGAGATCTCCATGCCTCCATACAGGAATCCCTTCAGCTAAAACACAAGGAGCTGGGGGGACAGTTTGACCGGGATTTCAAAAAAGTCAATCCGGATGCCATTGCAAATAGGAGTATGATATCCATAGGCGGATGAGCCAGCCCCCTTATATGATTTCGGTGGATGAGGCCAGGAATTTACTGCGCAGCCAGCTCAGACCACTCCAGGCGGTGACCGGCAGTCTGTTGGGTTCATCGGGCAGGGTACTGGCCGAATCCGTTTTTTCGAAAATAGACGTCCCTCCATTCGACAATTCCGCCATGGATGGATACGCTCTGGCTTATGAGAAAGGACGGAATACCTATCGTCTGGCCGGAGAACAAAAGGCCGGGGAACCAGGCCACGAATCTGTTGAAAAAGGCGAAGCGGTGCGAATCTTTACAGGTGCATTGCTTCCTGGCGGCTGCGATACGGTGGTACAACAGGAATGGGTCCAAAGGGATAAAAGTCAGATACAAATTCCGGAAGATCGGATCCGCACGGGCATGAATGTCCGGTACCGGGGTTCTCAAAACAAATGCGGGGACCTGGTGGCAGAGGCCGGAGATCTCCTCAGTCCGGGCCTCGTAGGTTTGATCGCTTCGGTGGGAGTGGACCAGATCTCTGTTTATTCTACTCCAAAAGTGGGCATCCTCGTCACCGGAGATGAGCTGATACCCGCAGGCGAAATCCTGGGACCGGGACAGATCTACAATTCAAACTTGCCAACCCTGCTGTCTTTCCTGGAACAGTTGAACATTCCGACTTATCAGCATCAAACGGTGGGCGACGATCCGGCACAAGTGAAAAATGCACTGGCTCAATTCCTTCGGGATCGGGATGTAATCCTCATTTCAGGTGGAATATCCGTAGGGGAATACGATTTCGTTCACGATGCACTGACCGGCCTCGGGGTGGAAACCTTGTTTTACAAAGTCCGCCAAAAACCTGGAAAGCCATTCTATGCCGGAAAATATCAAAACAAATGGGTCTTCGCCTTACCGGGCAATCCCTCTTCTGTAATCTGTTGCTTTAATCAGTACATCAAACCTGCCTTGTTGAGCCTGATGGGTCATAAAAATGCATTTGAGCCCGATGGAGAGGCCGCATTGACCCATCCCTGGCAAAAAAAAGCGGGATTGACGCATTTCCTGAAGGGACATTGGGACAAAGGGAAGGTGCGCATTTTGGATGGCCAGGAATCCTACAACCTGTTGGCCTTCCAAAAGGCCAATTGCTTTGTCGAAATACCGGAAGCCTGCATCTCACTGGATGAAGGTGCCCCGGTTCAAATCCGGTTCTGGTGATGGCCGCGCCCTGGATTCTCTGGCTGATCATGCCCGTCATCGCCTTCCTGTATGCCTCAGTAGGCCATGGAGGGGCCAGCAGCTACCTGATGTTGCTGAACTTACTGGAATATCCCCCGCAGGAAGCCCGCACGACGGCCCTCGTTCTCAATATTTTTGTCTCGCTGATCTCCTTTCTGTCGTTCAGAAAAGCCGAAGATTTTCCAAAACCTCTTTTCCTGGCCCTCATCGCGACTTCCATTCCGGCATCTTTTCTGGGCGGCAGCCTGAGTGTGGACCCCGTCATCTACCGAAGAATTCTGGGAGGCGTGCTTCTGATCCCTGCGCTAAGACTGCTGGGGCTTTTTCCGGTAAAGGAGGCCGATCCGGACCGGATCCGACACGGAGCTGCCGCAGCCATGGGACTGGCCATTGGTCTGATCTCGGGGTTGATCGGCATCGGAGGAGGCATCATTCTTTCTCCCCTGCTGCTCTTATTGGGATGGACCAGCCTTAAACAGACGGCAGCGATCAGCGCATTGTTTATTTTCCTCAACTCCATAGCCGGATTGATGGGATCGGGAATGCAGGCCTTTGACCTGCCTCCGGGGCTGATTTCGATCCTTCCCGTAGTCCTTCTGGGTGGCTTCCTGGGAGCCCGTCTGAGCCGGTCACTTCAACAGCAAAACCCTTAGGTACCTTTTGGCGTTGGTTACTATGTTTGGGGCGATCAAGCTGGTGATCGGCTGAGAGCCCGCACCAAAAGTCCTGGGAGACCCAAGGACCGGTTGTTTGGAAATCCCTACTTTTACCATTTGGAACAAGTAAGCCCGGGTAAGACTTAAATCTATTTTCTGATCAGTAATAAAATGGATACTCAGGATCAAAATTTAAAATCCCAGGAAATCAAAGTCATGGCATTTGGCATCCTGGCAGAAAAAATGAATGCATCGGAATGCAGCATTCCTTCTGTGCGGACGGTTTCTGAATTGCAGAAAAAAATAGAAGAACTGTACCCGGAAGTTTCACGCATTCCCTATTCCATAGCAGTGGACAGAAAACTGGCCCATGCAGATACTCCCGTCAGTGCACAAAACGAGATTGCCCTGCTTCCCCCGTTTTCCGGAGGATAAAAATGTTCAGATGCAAAGCAGGTTTGAAAGACAAGTCAATTTGAACGGATTTGGTGAGGAGGCCCAAAGGAAACTCCGGCAATCTTCAGTCCTGGTGATCGGTGTCGGTGGTCTCGGTTGTCCGGCCTTGCAGTATCTATCCGCTGCCGGATTCGGTCGGGTCGGATTGGCAGATGGGGATCGCGTTGAAATTTCAAATCTGAACAGGCAAATTCTTTTTTCTGAAGGAGATTTGGGTAAACCAAAAGCATCTACTGCAAGCCGGTTGCTCAGCCACATCCATCCAGACAGTTCATTCATTGCTTTTGACGAATTTATCCGGACGAAAAATGTGGTGCCCATCCTTTCCGGATTCGATATTATATTAGATGGCAGCGATAATTTCGAAACGCGTTATCTGATCAACGATGCCTGTGCGCTTTTGGGCAAAGCTTTGGTCTTTGGAGCGGTGCACCAAAGCGAAGGACAAATTTCAGTATTTCACCATGCAGATGAAAAGGGCAGAATATTCAATTATCGCGATCTGCATCCGGATCCTCCCTCAAGGGATCAAATCCCCAATTGTCAGCAAAACGGCGTCCTTGGCGTGCTCCCCGGGACCCTCGGCCTGATGATGGCGTCAGAAGCCATCAAGATCGCAACGGGATATGGAAAGACGCTTGCCGGCAAGATGCTCTACTACAATCTTCAGCAGACATCTTTTTACGAATTAGAAATCGGTCAGAACGAAAAGGGAAGAAAAAAGATGCCCCACACGATTCAGGAACTCGAATCCAGGGATTACAACTTGCCTTGCATTCAAAGCAAGGAAATGGATTGGGCAGAGGTCTTAAAAATGTGGATCGATAAGCCTAAAGTACATGTGATTTTGGATGTCCGCGATCTGCATGAAAAACCGGAACTCGAGATGGCCGCATGCATCCGTATTCCACTCCAGTTCTTAAAAGAACAGGCAAGACTATTGGCCTCGGCCGATACCATATTGATCTTTTGCCAGTCAGGAGGCAGAAGCCGGGAAGCCGCTGCCATTTTGAATCGGATTTTTCCGGATAAAAATATTTTCTCCATTAAAGGAGGGATCGATGCCTATGCAAAGACAATGAAAATTCAATTTGATGAAAGATAAGGTAAAGGACATTTTCGTAGAAGGGCCGATCAGTCCTGAAAAGATCTCCCGATCCATTGAATCGCATCAGTCCAAAACAGATATTGGCGGGCACAGTATATTTCTGGGACAAATTCGCGCAGACGAACGAAACGGAAGTGCCGTACAGGCCATTGAGTATTCCGCTTACAAGCCCATGGCACTGGAAGCCATGCATCGGATTCGCGAAGATATTTTTGAAAAATATCCCATCACCTGCGCCCACGTGTACCACAGCCTGGGAAGGGTGAATACCGGAGAAATATGCCTGTTTGTATTCACTTCAGCCAGACACCGCAAAGAGGCCATCCAAGCCTGCGAAGAAATGGTGGAACGCATAAAATCAGAGCTGCCTATTTGGGGTAAAGAGGTCACTGATCAAGAAAATCATTCCTGGAAAATAAACAGCTGATCAAAAATGGTGGACATTACATTTAAAAATTTCTCCCAACGCAGCGCCACAGCTCAGGCCATTGTAAGGGTCAGCTCCACAGAAACCATCCTTGCCATTCGGGAACGCAGGATTCCCAAAGGCGATGTTTTTGAAATGGCGAAAGCAGCAGGGCTTTTCGCTGCCAAAAGGACCAGCGACATGATCCCGGATTGCCATCCGATACCGGTGGAGTACACCGCGATTCAATACGATATAAGGGATCTGGACATTTTCATCCAGGTAGAAATCAGAACCGTTTACAAAACAGGAGTGGAAGTGGAAGCCATGCATGCTGCCTCGGTAGTTGCCCTCACTATGTACGATATGCTTAAACCGCTGGACAAAAACATTTCCATTGAACAAATCAAATTATTAGAAAAGAAAGGCGGCAAATCCGATTTCCAGCTCAAACTTGAAAGGACATTACAAGCTGCGGTCATCGTTTGTTCCGATACAGCCTCTGCGCATCCCGAGCTGGACAAATCCGGAAAACTCATCTCGGAAAAACTGACATCTCTTGGGGTGACCATCATGGACCTGAAGATCATTCCGGACGAACCGGAGACCATCCGAACAACGACTGAAAATTATTGTCAGGCAGGTGCAGATTTGGTAATCCTGACCGGTGGCACAGGCCTGTCCAGCAGGGACCATACTCCGGAGGCCATTGGGAGCCTGATCACGCGTAGAATACCCGGGGTCGAAGAAGCCATCCGATCCTACGGCCAGAATAGAATGCCTTACGCCATGCTTTCCAGAAGTGTGGTGGGCATGGCAGGCGACACCTTGCTGATGGCACTACCCGGATCCACCGGAGGGGTCACAGATGCGATGCGGGCCGTCTTTCCTCATGTGCTGCATCTGTTTAAAGTCCTGAAAGGAGATCGTCATGAATAGTATAATTGCTTGTCTTTACTTATATAATGAACTATATTTTAATCCAACATGTACCTTCAAACTTTTATGGGATTAAAAAGGCTGATCTGATCACCGAAAACAACTGAATCATTTAGCTTTGCCACATCAAACCATATACTTTATGTTAAGGAAAATTCCATTGCTCCTCCTTCTTTCCCTGACTTTCTATTTGGCCCAAGCCCAGAAAGTGGAAGGATATGTCATTTTCGACAAAAAAGGAAAAAGAGTGACTTATGAAAAAATGCTCGCTCAGCTTTTAAAAAATGACATCATACTCTTTGGAGAATACCACAACAACCCGATTTCCCACTGGCTTCAATACGAACTAACGAATTCCCTAAACCGCGACAGAGGATTGATCCTGGGGGCTGAAATGTTTGAAGCAGACAATCAAAAAGCACTCGATAAATATCTGGCCGGCGAGATTACAGCAAAAGGCCTGGACAGCACCGCCAGACTTTGGAAAAATTACAAAACGGATTATGCCCCACTGGTGGATTTCGCCAAGGAAAGAAAACTGGAATTCATTGCTACCAACATCCCCAGAAAATATGCCTCCATGGTTTCCAAAGGAGGCTTCGAAATTCTGGATACCCTGACCACTCAAGAAAAATCATGGATAGCGCCTTTGCCCATTATGTACGATCCCGAACTGCCTGGTTACAAAAATATGATGACCATGATGGGGGACCACGCCAACGTCAACTTTCCAAAAGCACAGGCCATCAAAGATGCGACGATGGCTCACTTTATCCTCCTTCATTTCGAAAGCGGAAAACGTTTTTTACATTATAACGGGGCCTACCACTCTGACAACTACGAAGGGATCCTTTGGTATCTGAAGCAAAAAGCGCCCAAACTTTCCTACGGAACCATCAGCACTGTTCAACAGGCCAATGTGCAAAAACTGGATAAGGAAAATATAGGAAAGGCTGACTTTATCATTTGCGTCGATGCGGAAATGACAGGCACTTATTGAATCAATCTCATTTTAATTCATTCAACTGAACAAAAAGATCAGTGAATACTACCTTTACATGATTTTCAAGATAAAAATTAACTTATGAAATATACCAACGAAAACATCATTAACCTACCGCTTGAAAAAGTAGTGACGCTGTTTGACAACGCTGAAAACCTGCCAAAATGGATGGAAGGGCTTCAGAGTTATGAACATCTGAGCGGAACGCCCGGACAGCCTGGTGCAAAAGCAAGACTTAAATTCAAAATGGGGGGCCGGGAAATGGACATGATCGAAACCATTACGGCAAACCACCTGCCTCACGAACTCAGCGGCACGTATGAAATGAATGGCGTGGTCAATTTTATCAGCAACAAGTTTGAAAGGATCTCAGAAAATCAAACCCGTTACTACACGGAAAACGAATTTAAATTTCAGGGATTCATGAAGTTTATTGCCTTCTTGATGCCTGGGGCATTCAAAAAGCAATCCCAGAAATACCTGGATGCCTTTAAAGCATTTGCAGAGTCTCAAGCCTGATTATATCTTTCATTTCCACTCCCAATCTGCCTTATGATGGTATTCAAATCCAAAATCGGTACAGAACTGATCGTTCCGCTTGCACTGATTTTATCCGGATGCGGGATCCTGATGATCACTACAAAAGCATGGCTTGGGCTGTTCTTCATTCTGCTGGTCGCTGCCGCGATCAGTTGGGTTTTTCTCAGCATTGAATACAGAATAGACCAAAATAAGCTGATGATATTCTGTGCCGGAATCCTATACAAATCCATCGATATCCATTCGATCAAAGAAATAAAAAATACACGCGATCCCATTTCTTCTCCAGCAGGTTCACTGGACCGGATTGCCATTCTGTATGGAGGTTCAAAAAGAATTCTTCTTTCTCCCAAAAATAAAGCTGAATTCATTCAAAACCTTTTGGAGATCCATTCGGATATAAAAACCGAATCTGCTAAAATCATAAAATAATGAATCTGAACATTGTCCCATAGCAAATATAAAGTCCCTCATGGAAAGAAAGATTGCTCACGTTGCCCTCGTGGTCCGCGACTACGACGAAGCGATAGAATTTTATACCCGCGCCATGGGTTTTGTTCTGACCGAAGATACTGTGCTGGATGACGAAAAAAGATGGGTCACTGTTTCACCATCGGAACAATCCGGCTGCTCGCTGCTGCTGGCCAAAGCCAAAAATGACCATCAGATGAGCAGGATCGGCAATCAGACCGGTGGCAGGGTCTTTTTATTTTTACATACAGACGATTTTTGGAGGGATTTCAACAGACTAAAAGAAAATCAGGTCAAAGTGGTCAGACAGCCTTCGACCGAGGCATGGGGTACGGTTGCAGTTTTTGAAGACCTGTATGGAAATCTGTGGGATCTGATAGAGAAATAACACTATTCGCGAAGATGTCCTTTGAAACAGATGCGGATGAAACTGCGTTATCAGATTTCAGATTACATTTAAAACTATTCAGTCATGTGGTCCACCGAATCGATCTGGTTTGAAATTTCTGTAGTCACTGTTCTGATCCATCTGAGTCATATCTTTCTGGGCCATTTTGAAGAAAGGAGTTCTCCCTGGCGCAAACTTTTTAAATACCTGGTCAGCCTGATTATCATCATCCTGAACTCCACCCGATGCGGACCGGTTAATGCCTTTTGCATTCTGCAAGTATCCCCGACCATGATCATTGCCACTAAGGGAGACATGGCGTATCCATCCTAATAAATTCAAAGCTTTTACTGAAAAATCTGAATGAAAAGGAGGAATTAAAAATCATGGGAGCTGCCGGAACTTCAAACCGGCACATTCAAATTCGCCCAATGAAGCGGTTGAAAGACCAGTTTCCTTTCTTAGTTTGTAATATTTTTCAAAATGAATTCTTCAGTATTCCTACATTTATATTTTGTCCCTACAACTTTCACTAACTTTACACCTTCCGAACCTCCTGCATTCTATCAGGCAGACCGGATATAAAAATGCTTGCGAATAAAATGGATGATTTGAATAAACTCAAACTTCCTGGTCTTTTTAATAATAAAAATAACAAAATCCGAAGCTCTTGTATATCAGCCACATTACAAAAAAGGAAATATCCAAAGGCGAAGCGGTCAGAGGGATAGACATCAGGTCAGGTATATTTTTTCTCATCCAGAAAGCTTATCCTGATTTCACCATCGAAAGTTACATTTCTCTGGATGAACTCAACACCTATAGACGGCTTTACCTCACCCATCTGGTTGAACAGGAAAAGGGAGAAATTGCCCTGATCGATCAGGATGTCATGGAGGCAATAAGAAATAATTCCATCCTTTCTGAAAAAATTGTCGATAACCCGGAAGCTGAACTCAGTCTGGGTGAAAAACTGGCAGATCAAATTGCTACATTCGGAGGCAGTTGGGCATTTATTTCCATTTTTTTTACATTCATTCTGGTTTGGATGGGCACCAACATATGGCTTCTGTCCTCCCAAGCCTTTGACCCTTACCCTTTTATTCTGCTCAACCTGATCTTGTCCTGTCTGGCAGCCATTCAGGCTCCGATCATCATGATGAGCCAAAACCGTCAGGAACAAAAGGACCGCCAAAGGGCAGAACACGACTACAAAATAAACCTCAAAGCTGAACTGGAAATTAAACTATTGAGCGAAAAGATCGACCATCTTCTGGTCCATCAAAACAAAAAACTGCTGGAGATCCAGGAAGTGCAGATCGATTACCTGGAAGACCTCATGAAACAACTGAAGAATAAATGAAACTGGAGCACCGCACTGAAAACGTTGTTACTTTTAATCAATTCCTCGTTCGCCTCGCACGTTATGGGATTTTTGCTGTCTTACTGACCATTTGCTCCGTCTTAATGGGTACGCTGGGCTATCATTTTATTGGGGGAATATCATGGATAGACAGCATCCATATGAGCTGCATGATCCTGACCGGTATGGGTCCTACTGCCGAAATGACCAGTACGGAAGCCAAGTTATTCTCATCCTTCTTTGCCTTGTACAGCGGTCTTGCCTTCCTAACCATCACGGCAGTGATGTTCTCACCACTCATTCATCGGATCCTCCATATCCTGCATGTAGAAAGAGACAACGAATGATCCATCTTTTCATGGCGTTTGAATAGTTCCAAGGGCAATATTCCGGTTTTCTTAATCACTTTATGCCAGCACATTGGGAATTCCAAACGGATCCAATCTGCATTTTGTGCATGAGTGTAAATGAGCCTAGTTCTTCCTTGAATAGTTTTAATTCCTTACTTTAATCGAGCTGCATTGATTCGGAATACCCAGGCCGGAACGACCAGCTTAAAATTAGTCGGGCCCTTTTAAGCTATATTTTCGTACCTTTAGGCTGTTAACACACACCCGGCTTTTAATTTTTTTGTCCGAAATGACTTTCAACGATTTAAATCTCACCCAACCGATCCTCAAAGCGGTTGAGGATGAAGGATACTCCAGCCCCACTCCCATACAGCAAAAAGCAATTCCCATCGCTCTGCAGGGAAAAGATCTGCTTGCCTGTGCCCAGACCGGTACAGGAAAAACGGCTTCCTTTTCCATCCCCATCCTGGAACTGCTCGAAAAAAGAAAACCAGCAACCGATCAGAAAAAACAGATCAGGGCCCTCATCCTGACCCCAACCCGGGAACTCGCCATCCAGGTGGCCAACAGTTTTGCAGTTTATGGAAAATATACGGACATAAAGAGTGCCGTCATCTACGGTGGGGTCAAACAAAAAAAACAAACCAACCAGCTCGGCGAAGGGGTAGATGTCCTCATTGCTACCCCGGGAAGACTTCTGGACCTGGTCAAACAAAAATTCATCCAGCTCAAATCAGTCGAAATCCTGGTTCTGGACGAGGCAGACCGGATGCTGGACATGGGATTCATAGTGGATGTCACCAAACTGGTCAGAATGACTCCCTCCAAACGTCAGACCATGCTCTTTTCTGCCACCATCCCTCCGGATATTCTGGGATTGGCAAACTACATCCTCAGAAATCCCGAGAGCGTCGATACCACCGTAGCCTCTACAACCGTGCCGACCATCCATCAGTCGGTCTGTTATGTAGAGCATCTCAATAAATTTGATTACCTGATCCATTACATGTTAAAGGACGAGTCCGATTCCACTCTGATTTTCACCAGAACCAAGATTGACGCAGACAAGCTTACCAGACTTCTGCGCAAAAACAAGATTGACGCCTCGGTTATTCATGGAGACAAATCGCAGAGCGAAAGACAAACCGTCCTAGAAAATTTTAAATCAGGAAAATCCAAAATCCTGGTGGCTACCGACATTGCCGCCAGAGGACTGGACGTAGACAACCTGTCGCAGGTCATCAACTTCGATATACCGGATATTGCGGAGACCTACGTGCACCGCATAGGCAGAACCGGAAGGGCAGGGGCACAAGGCAAGGCCCTGTCTTTGTGTTCCTCAGAAGAATACAACGACTGGGTTAAAATCGAAAAACTGATCGGGCAGGAAATTGAGGTCATCCGTACCCATGATTTTACGGAAAGGTCAGAATCAGAGATCCGCAAGGAACTGAGAAGCGTCAGCGATCCATCCAGATCTAGAAACCAGGGCAAGAGACCTATGGGAAGACCCCCCAGAAAAAATCAAATGGTCAAATAGATCAAGCAGAATATTAGCGGTTAACTTGCGAAATGAAATTTTCCGATCGCATGGACGCAGACCTGACTGGTCATCTTTTTTGGTTCGGTCCGGCTATTCATTTAACCCATATGACCAATGCCTCATACCAGATAGGCAAATATAGTTCTTAAAAATAAAGAACTGTGTAACAGAACTTAAAAAATAATGGCTCAATTATTTGCATTTCGGATGTAATGATTCTACATTTGCCTCAGAACATATTCCCAATGAGATCCCGGATGGGCGTTTGTTGATTGAATTTGTTTTTCACCCTGTTTTCAATGGTACATTCTATTGACCGAGTTCTCAGACACTTTCTTTGTTATTCTCAAATTCGTTTCTTTTAAATTAATCTTATATGAAAAGATCGATTTTTTTTAAACCCAAACTACCACCCTGGCTGGTTTTGACTTTTTTGGTCGCGATGGTTGATCCGGTCCAGTCGCAATCTGTCATCCGTCAGAGTATTTCCCCTTTCGGATCCTCTTCTCGGGCAGAATCCCTGCATGTATCCTCGACGGCAGGGCAAGCCTATCACACCAGCAGTGGTGTCACAGAAGGCATGACCATCAGACCTGGATTCCAGCAGGCTCCCAGGATCCACCTGGAGCGATCTGATCCTCAGTCGGGCCAATCACTTTCCTTACAGTTTTATCCCAATCCCGCTCAGGACAGGATCATACTGGAAACCAAAGAAGAATTGGATCAGGTCAATATCCGCATTATGGATCCACAGGGCCGCCTGTTCTATTCCCGTAACCTTAGCCGGATGCTGGGACATCAGATCGATTGCGACCACTGGCCTCCCGGCCATTACCTGCTGGACATCGAAGACAGGACCGGTAAAAAACAAATCATCAAAATCATCATCTCTCGTTAATCAAAACAAACCGAATATGAAACCAATTGCATTGTTATTCTTTCTGCTTTGCAGTGCACAAATCCTGCAAGCACAGTCCTCACTGACCCTGGAGGCATCACAATGGTATGCCAATTTCAGCTTCAAGGACAGCGATGGAGGTAAACAAAATAAAGATTACTCCGGCATCTTCGCAGGTGCCTATTCGATCGGATACCGCTACGATTTTGACTTTGGACTCATGATCAAAACAACCGTGGGGATGCGATCTTCCGGTTCCAACCTCGTATACGATGGCAGCGATTATTCCTGGAGACTGCAATATCTCGACCTCAGACTGGGTGTCGGATACCAATACAAATTAAACCGCATCAGCCCCTACCTGATGGTATCCGGATACTATGGCAACCTGTTGCGCGGTCATCAGATCCTGAACAATGAGCATTTCAATATCAAAGAATCTGAACTAATGGAGACATCCGATTTTGGAATGATCTTTTCTCCGGGTGCCAACATAAGCATCAACGACCGGATCAAGGTCTTTACAGAATTCAATTACCTGTTGGGCTTGGCCAACATCGAGAAAGACAAAGAACAAACCACCAAAAACAACGGTATGGGACTGACTCTTGGCCTGGCACTTTCTATTTCCAAATGACTCAACTAAAACAGAAGTATATGAAAAACACAACATACATGCTCATTTTGTTGCTCCTCGCTTTTTTGCCCTCCCTTCAGGCACAGAGGATCGGCGACCTCAACGGTATTTATTATCAGGCCGTAGCCATCGATGAATACGGCAAAGAAATCGTAGGAAAGGACGTGGAAGGAAAACCACTTTACAACAAAGCCATTGGAGTGAGATTTACCATCACCAAAGGACTCAACGGAACCATACAATGGGAAGAGACCCATACCACCAACACCGATGCTTATGGCCTTTTCTCGCTCATCATAGGCAAGGGAAACCGCACGCCAAACAGTACTTATACCAAATTGCTCGATATCCCCTGGATCGATGCGGACCAGTTTTTAAAAGTGGAAATCTCCTCCCGCAATGACAGTATATACAGGCTTGTCAGCAACCAGCAGTTTATGAGCGTGCCTTACGCGTTTTATTCCGATGACATCGCAGATGATGCGATCACGACTGAAAAAGTCCGGGACCTTGAGATTAGAAACCAGGACATCGCCAACGAGACCATAGACCTTACTGCAAAAGTAACCAAGGTCCTGCCCGTGAAAAACGGAGGAACCGGTAGAGCTGTGCTTCCGGTCAATAGCCTGATCGTAGGCCAGGGGACAGCCGATGTCAGACCGATCGGCGCCGCTACCAATGGCCAGATACCTATTGGGGTGACAGACGATGCTCCGGTGCTGGCCAACATCAAAGCAGGCAAGGGGATCATCGTGACCAACGGACCGGGATCCATCGAGATCTCCGCCGGTGGAGTTTCTACCGGTACCCTCAACATTGGCACCATCAGCAACCAACAAGCCTTTACTTCTCCTCCAATCACCGTTCAGGGTGTGAACCTCGGCAACATTGTCGTGGCCGCTCTGGATACCGATCTGAGGGGTTGTATCATGAGTGCTTATGTGATCTCACCCAACACGATAAGGGTAAATATTTTCAACGCCTCCGGGCAAGGAGTTTTCTTAGGGAATCCTACCCTGAAGATCTGGGTAGTTCAATAATTGCCTTCAAAAAACAGAAGGGTTTCCGGATGCTTTTCGGAAACCCTTTTTTTTTATTTGGCAGATCAGCATCCTGATCTGCAAACACAAGGATTGAATAGGGCGTACTTAAATTTTCAAAAAACAAATCCAGACCTCATCTGCAAATTACCACCAAAAAGCAAGGTGCACCGGCCACTTAAACCTTAAGACCCCTTCCTCTGTTCCCATCCCCTGGAAACCCATTCAAATCATGAGGATATCTTTTTTTGCACTGGCCCTGCTGCTGGCTACTACCCTGAATGCCAATCAAAACAAGCGCCTGGCCATCGTGGTCAAGAACATCCGTCAAAAAGACGGACACAAAGTGTTCATTGGTTTTTACAAACCGGATGGCGAATTCCCAAAAGATCAGACTTACAAGGGTCTGGCCTTTGAAGCCAGAAAAGAAACGGAAGTCTTCTTTGCAGACATCCCTTATGGTACCTACGCGATTGCACTCTATCACGACCTCAACAACAACGACAAGTTGGACAAGAATTTCCTGGGCATCCCGAAGGAACCCTACGGTTTCAGCCGCAACTACAGACCCTTGTTTACTGTGCCCACCTTCCGGGATTGCAGTTTTGTATTCGACGACCAAAATTCCAGTCTGGAAATTTCTTTGATCCACTGATCCCCTGCGTCAACCTGTCCGGGACTCATCTGTTAATCCGGCATGAAAAAACCCACAGCCCTCGTCATCGGTTCCGGTGTGGCAGGTATGGCATCTGCCATCAGGCTCCGGTTGAAGGGTTACCAGGTCATCGTCTTTGAAGCAAACAGCTATCCGGGAGGCAAGCTCACCATGTTTCACCAGGGAGCATACCGCTTTGATGCCGGCCCCTCGCTGCTGACCATGCCGCATCTGATCGACGAGCTGTTCACACTGGCGGGCAAGGATCCCAGCTCCACCTTTCAATACAAGAGAAAGGAGGAAACTTGTCGTTACTTCTGGACCGACGGCTCACGCCTGACTGCTTCAGCAGATCCGGCCAAATTTGCCGAAGATGCCGGCCGGATGTTTGGCATTCCGCCCGAAAAAATCCTTCGAAAACTCGACAGCAGCAAATTGATGTATGAAAAGGCAGGCAGGATCTTTCTGGAAAATCCCCTGCACAAACGCTCCACCTGGCTGAGCCGCGATGTCCTGGCTGCGCTGCCCTTCCTGCATCGCCTGGGCTTGTTCAGCACCATGCACGAAGAAAATGACCGCACACTCAAACAGGCGCATCTGGTCCAGCTTTTTGACCGCTTTGCGACGTACAACGGATCCGATCCCTACCGCGCTCCGGGTATGCTCAACATCATCCCGCATTTCGAGCACCACACCGGTGTGTTTCATCCGCTCAGAGGGATGCATCAGATCACCGAGAGCCTCTACCAGCTGGCACTCGACCTGGGGGTTGATTTCCGCTTCAGCGAAAAGGTGACCGAAATTGTGGTGAAAGAACAGAAAGCGACCGGAGTCAAAACCGAAAAAGATTTCTACCCCGGATCCCTTGTGCTGTCCAATATGGACGTGGTGCCGACCTACAGAAAACTTTTGCCCCAACATCAGGCACCGGAAAGAATCCTCCGGCAGGAAAGATCCAGCTCCGCTCTGGTATTTTACTGGGGAATGAAGGGAGAATATCCTGCCCTGGGCCTTCACAATATTTTCTTCAACAGAGATTATCAGAGGGAATTCTCGGATATTTTCAATGGGGTCGTTCCCTCAAAAGATCCCACGGTCTATGTCAACATTACTTCCAAAGATGTGCCGGAAGATGCCCCCCCCGGCTGCGAAAACTGGTTTGTCATGGTCAACGTACCCCAGCACAGGGACCAGGACTGGCAGGCCCTGATCCCTCAGTATCGCCAGGCGATCATAAATAAACTGAACCCCCTGTTGCAAACGGATCTGTCCGCATCCATCGAAAACGAATCCGTACTGACGCCGTATCAGATCGAAGCCAAAACCTCTTCCCTGGGTGGCTCTCTGTATGGCACCAGTTCCAACAGCCGTTTTGCAGCCTTTCTCCGTCATGCCAATGAAAGTTCGCGCATCCGCGGATTGTATTTCTGCGGAGGCAGTGTCCATCCGGGCGGCGGCATACCTTTGTGCCTCCTGTCCGCTAAAATAGTCACAGCATTATGTCCGGATCCTTCCAGAATTTCATAACCGACCGATCCCGTCTGGGTGTCGTGCTTCTGCTGATCGTTTATCTGGTCGGCTTTGCAGGGACAGCCTTTTGGGATGCCGATGCCATGATGAAACTGACCCCTGCCATTTTGATATTCGCGGTATTTCTTTTCTTCTGGAATACCCCTGCAGTCCACACAAAATATGTCATTTGGTTTTTGGGAATCGCAGTAACGGGTTACCTCATCGAGCTGGCCGGCATCCGGACGGGGCTTATCTTTGGCGCGTACCGATATGGGTCCGGATTGGGTGTGAAGCTGGCCGGCGTGCCTCTGATCATCGGCCTCAATTGGGCCTTACTCGTATTTTGCATCTCAGCACTATTGTCAGGTATAAACAGGTCAGTCTGGATTCGTGCCGCCCTGGGTGCCAGTTTGATGGTGGCTTTTGACCTGCTCCTGGAGCCCGTGGCCATCCGCTTTGACTTCTGGTCCTGGGATTTGGGATTTATTCCCCTTCAAAACTATCTGGCCTGGTGGCTTGTATCCTTCTGTATGTTTGGAGGCCTGCTGCGCAGCAAGCTGGGATTGAAGAACAAAATGGCAGGATGGATCCTGGGCGTGCAGGCACTGTTCTTTTTATTCCTGATCCTCCTGGAGGGACTCCGGATCGGATCGTAAATCAGGAAAATAGTGGAAAACGGAATGAAACTTTAAACCAAAAGCCGGCATGCAACCCATCTATTTCTATCTCGATCTTTTTACCCTCTCCGGTCCATTCATCCTGAGTTTTGACCGCAAGGTGGCTTTTTACAAGAGCTGGAAGTATCTGTTTCCCGCCATTCTGGTCATGGGGGCCTTTTTCATAGCCAAAGATGCCGTATTCGCAGCATGGGGGATCTGGGGATTCAACGACCGTTACCTGCTGGGGCCTCGCCTTCTGGGACTCCCCCTGGAGGAATGGCTCTTTTTTGTGGTGGTGCCCTATGCCCTGGTGTTCATCTTCGCCTGTCTGAAGGCCTATATACCCGGAGATCCGCTGCAGAAGGTGCACAGGCCATTTGTGGCGATCCTGAGCCTGATCTTGCTGGTCACGGGTCTGGTATTTGCAGAGCGCCTTTACACTTCCGTAGTCTTTCTTTTGACGGCTTGTTTTTTGCTGTATCATCTGTGCCGGCGGACCGCCTGGCTGAGTATGTTTCTGTTGGCCTGGCTGGTATCCTTCTTACCCTTTTTTATGGTCAACGGCATCCTCACCGGCAGCCTCCTCGACGAACCCATCGTCTGGTACAACAACTCACACAACCTGGGCATCCGCATGATCACCATCCCCATCGAAGACAGCATGTACAATTTGCTGATGTTCCTGATGACCGTACAGATCATGGAGTGGCTTAAGAAAAAATACTAATGCCCTGTTGGCGCAAGTCCCTTGTTGGCGCAAGTCTTCCTGTCCCGCCTGGGCGGGAAGACTTGTGCCTTTTCTTTTCAATACTTATTTTCCCTGTTGGCGCAAGTCTTACCTGTTCCGCCTTGGCGGGATGACTTGTGCCTTTTCTTTTTCAATACTTATTTTCCCCCCTGTTGGCGCAAGTCTTCCTGTCCCGCCTTGGCGGGACGACTTGTGCCCCTAACCTATCTCCAATTTCAACCCACATACACATATCCAATCAAACTTCCCGGCAAATTAAAAATATGCACATCAATCAATCCTTTATGGCCAGTATTATCCCAAGCACTGCTGTAAAAATATGGTATTTTAATAATAGATCGATTCTATTTTAGGATTGTTAATGGCACAAGTTAAAAAACTTGCGCAAGCAGAGGAGGTAATTTCTCACTATTTTATTGCCATCTATGTTGCAAAGGCAAATCATAAGACAATTCATTATCTCATTACTACAAATTTCTTTGTTGTAAATGCATTCTCACATTTTATTTGTGCAAAATATAATCCATTAGGTAGATGCTCTGGTATATCCACTCTGTAAAACGAACCATTGTTTTTGCCCACAAGCTTATCGACCTTCATCATTGCACCATTCCCATTGCGGATTACAATCTCACTCATGTTACTTTCTGATTTAATCAACAGCGAACTTCCTTCCATGATTGGATTAGGAAATAAGGAGATCGAAATATGAGATGTTTGGTCTGTGCTGCCCGTCAAAATAGTTAAATTGAGACAGCAGGTATCACTGCTGGCACATTGGGTCAGATAGTGATAGCAGATTTTACCTTCTGTTACATCTGGATCCCAAATAATTTTGACGAATTCCGATGTAGTTTGGCCAGCTGAATTGACAATACGTCCTCCCTGCACACTCCAATGAAAGGAGTTTAAATAATTGGGAATAAGATTATCCAGAACATACACAGATGTTTGGCCTGCAATGGCAACTTTACTGCCGATGGGACAAAGGCGATAAGGATAAAAGTAACGTTCGTCCAGGTTTTCACAATAAGTAAATTCACATGATTTCTGTATGGGACCCAATTTTCCAAACACAGTCAATTCAAGGCAATATTCTCCGGGACTATCTACTTTCAAATAGGAGGAATCACTTAAGCTTTTACGCAGAGGGTCTTTTGAATCAAACCATTTATATCGAAAACCAGGTATGAATTCAATATCTGTACACTTTTGCGTTTTGTTGGTCATTTGTGTACCTAAGAAATTGCCGGAATCCCTGCATTCCATAAAAAATCTGATGGCATATTCAGGTTTTATCAGTTTGATAGAATAGGTTGAATCACATTCATCGCTCGAACTTTTTACTCCGAAACTCTTACGAACCTTGGCCAGACAATTATAATGGCGTTCTTGGGTAATTGTATCCAAAAAAAACTCCAAAGAATCACACAAGATATCGTAGTAAACAGGCCAATCAGAATCATCCACTACGTTAAAATAAACCACTGAATCAATCTGACAACAATCAGGTCTTGAAAAGAAAGTCCTACGATATACTCCAGAACTTAGGATGGGTAAATTATGCCAATAGAAAGGAAGGTTCAAGGGGCACAATTGTCGATCCTTACCAAGATGTTCTTCTGGTGGTTTTACTTCAATTTGTATGCAATATTTGGCAGATTTGGTACAAAATTCTCCTTTATCAATATTTCCAATGTATGCTGTGGCGCACAATTCATAGATTCCACTCTGAAATAAATCAATAAATACAATGCTGTCTGTGAAAGGTATAAAATTTCCATCTAGTTCCCATATATAGGATGGATCCAAATCATAAATTCCGGACACGGTATACTTCCTAGGACAATTGGATGGACACTGTGTCCTGAGTCCTTTGATTTCTTTTATCTCCAAATTCAGACTATCCAATCCCGAAACCTGGGTGCTTAGGCAAAAATCACATACATCTCCACTGCAACCATCCACAAAAAAATAATAGACCTTCGTCTGAGGCAAAATTCCTTTCATGGTATAAGTACCAGGGCCATTGCAGGCAGGATTGCAAACGATCGATTCAGAGCAATACGGATCACCCCAAATTCCAAACTGTACCCCTGTTCCATTGACTGAACAATTTGAAAACGTACATTGAATTGTAAATTCACCTTTACGACCTACAAAGGCCCACCATCCGGTATTATGAGGCCCACCGCCAGCCGGACAGAGCGGGCTGCAGCCGCTTGGATTGCTGTAATCAGTATTCTTACAGCAAAAACCATTCAGCGACCTGATATCGCACAATACGGATGCACCAGATGCAGAATCTGCAGCAGGTGGATCACACTTCACCTGAGCTATGGTGGCAATAGCCTGAGACAATAAAGCTAAAAAAAATACAATTTTACTCATGGGAATATGACTTTATAGATCATGATCAATCTAAAAATGCCCATGGATTGAATGACTAACTTGTGGATTCTCCGTTCGTCAGGTAAATATAAATAAAATTCGATAGATGAAAATAATTTCTTGAAATAATTCCAATCTCCTTATTGGCGCAAGTCTTCCTGTCCTACCTTGGCGGGATGACTTGTGCCTTTCCTCATCAATTCTCCGCCGCCCGGCGCAGCCGGTCGTTGATCGCCAGACCCAGTCCCTTTTCCGGCAGGAGTTCTGCCAGGATCAGGTCCAATCCAGCACCATCCAGCGCGTGCAATGCTGCATACAAACCGGTCGCCGCTTCTTCTAGGTCTCCGGCCAGAGACAGCTGCTGCACCACTCCTGAATTTTCAAGCCCGGTTCCGGATCCAAAAACCAGGAATCCAAGCTTGCGCTCTGGAAATTTAGTGGCTTCCTCCTTCAGGTTCTTGCATAAGATCAAGGGAGTGCGGGGAGAATAATGCTTTTTCATCATCCCGGGCGCTACGGGTTGGTCCGCATGGTGCTCCATTGTGGCAGTCTGGATATGGCTGAGGATGCGCCGGAGCGCTTCCAGGGAGACCGCTCCGCTGCGGTACACCACCGGCACAGATCCCTGCATGCCGACGATCGTGGATTCCAGACCTTTGGCGCAGGGGCCACCGTCCAGGATATAGGGAATCTTGCCGGCCAGTTGGCGGTACACGTGCTCTGCGGTGGTAGGGCTGATGTAGGTGAAGGGATTGGCACTCGGTGCAGCCAGGGGAAAGGGCAGTCTCTCGAGCAGCGTCCGGGTCAAGGCATGGGCAGGTACGCGGATCGCCACCCGGTCCGAACCCGAGGTCAGCTCCGAGGGAACGACATCGCTTTTGGGCAGCAGGAGGGTCAGGGGCCCGGGCCAGAAGGCAGCTGCCAGTTTTTCTGCCCACTCCGGCCACTCCCTTACAAACTGTTGTGCTGTCTCAACATTCAGGGTGTGTAATATCAGAGGATTGTGTCCAGGGCGCTGCTTGATCTCGTAGATCTTGCGGATCACCTCGGGCTTGAGCGCATGGCCCGCCAGACCATAGACCGTTTCCGTGGGAATGGCCACCACCTGGTCTTCCAGGAGCAGTGCAATAACTTTTTCGAGATCGGTGCCTATGACCGTTTCCAAATTTTTCGGGTCCATCACAGTGCGAAAATAAGCAGGAACGACTTATCAGCACTCAAGCTCTTTGATTGCTTCCCAAACAACTGATGAAAATAAAATCACCAAAGGGAAAGGTAACAGAATTACTTAACAAGAAATGTGGTTTACTAAATCAAGTAAATGTGGCAGGAATAATAGTTTGGTTCTTATCCAATACCTGCAGAACTCTTACTCCATGGCTTCCAATATCTCCCTGCAATTCCTGACAGTCACTACGTCTTTTCCCAAATCAAAAATGCGGCCACTACGGTAGGCTATTTGGCATTCATCATTTGAGTTAAAAGTAAAAAGCAATGTGCCCCCAAAAAGATTATTCGAATTGGGTTTTAAGCTGACGGAATAACCATCATCGGTTATTCGAACCTTCGATATCCTGAATTTCTGATTAAGTTCCTGAACTATGGTTTCCCATTCCGGGGACTTTTTTTACCAATTTAACCTCTCCGCAGAATAATCATTACTTAGAAAAGCAAAAGAAGGCAATCCCAGTCGGACCATGCTTACCACCTGAATGGTGAAAAGAATCAAATCCACGGGCAATGCGAATACAAGGACTCCCAGGAGAAATGTATTCAGCTGTGGCAAAAATTCAGGATTAAATAATCTAATTAATATAGCTATTGCAAATCCGCTTACTATACTTAATCCTAGATAGGATAAATATCTCTTGGCATTATTCATAAGTCTTCCTTTTAAAAACAAAAATAATCAATATCATCTGTTGGCGCAAGTCTTCTTGTCCTACCTTGTCGGGACGACTTGTTTCTTTGATCATCCATTCTCCGCCGCCCGGCGCAGCCGGTCTGTCGGGCGCTTGTGCCCAGGCTCCAATGCAGGCTTATTAGATCTATATCAAAAACCAAAATACGTGACAAAAAATCACGCTGCATTTTTTTTAGCCATTGGTTTTATTATGAAAAATCTAATTATCAATAAAGGTAAACCAAAGCAAAAAATGTAAAAAGTAAAATCATTTAATTGAAGTAAGTTATTAAATCTTTCATAATATAAACTTGCCTTACTTACAATTAACGCCCCGATGGATCCCTCAGCAAGCATTCCTAAGTTATACAATTTTGAATAACCCTTCCTAAAATATTCTATAAAATTCAAGTATGAAATAAATGAATATGCATACAACATCATAAGATAAACAGACAAGTAAGCAAATATTGTCATCACATTTTGAAATTTACTAAATACTATTAAAGCAATTCTTTCCTGCATCCCTAAGAATCATTTTTCCGGCTTGGTCATCTTGGAGACCCTCACATCCCTTTTCTATAATACTTGACATTGCTCCAGCCCAAGCATGATATCCGGCCCATAAAACATACGCCCATATGTATTGAGCTTTATCTTGTTCAGAAGATCCACCAAGACCCGCTGTTACTATTAAATCCGCCCGGTTTGCAAGCAAAGAAGGTGCTGTTGCAATCAATATAGCAGAAATCAGACCATTTGAAGGGCTTTTCTTTTGTATGTTATTCCAAAGTGTAACATAATTGCAATAATTTATTGCATATGGATCAGAATTAAATTCTGAAACAAACTGTTCACAAAAAGAAAGTTCGGCATCAGTTATATATAAAGAATCTTTAAAGTGATGAAGATTATTTAAAATATAAGAACCTACCCTTTGTCTACTCATTCCTTGACACATTGCTGCAACTGAATAAATAGTCTTATATTTATCGCATGATTGGTTCATCGAAACATCTAAAAACGGTCCATAAATACTACTTAATCTTTGATAATACAAATTACTAAATTCATCTATTACGGAGCATGATGCACATGCGCAATAATACCCCAAGGGTCTTTCTTGGTGAATTCCATTTGCCATTATACAACAGGTGCTAAGATAATTGAATATATTATAACTTGTGTCTGCAATTGATACATTGAGCGAACTAAAACATGAAAAATCTTGGGATGCAAAACTAAGAACCTCATCTCTTGCTTCATCAATTTCAGATTTGTGATCACTTCTACAACATAGGAATAGTACTGTAATTAATATACAGATGTTTGCTTTGGATAAATTTTTCATACTAAAATATTATTAAAAAAAGATCACCACCTACCTTGTATTTCAGGATGTGTTCGGTGGCTGTCGCTTAAATGATTCTAGCAGGCATTTGAATATTCACCCACTGATTTGGTGTTCAGGCCTTGATCAACTTTTCAGTAAGACAAATTTACGTCTACGCAAAAAAAAAATCAACGTTTTGTCAATATTATGTTAATGTTTTGTTAATGGTAAAATTTGATGGGTTGCGCTTATTAGCACATGTCTTTCATGTTCCTCACTGTTGGTGGCATGACTTGTGCCCTTTCAATCTATCCTTTTATGGACTACGTCTCTGACTTTGGGCTCATGATAAATACTACTGCCTGTCTTTTATTTAGTCCTTTCACAATTTTACTCCCAATTCCTGCGCGCACCAAAACTCAGGGAGATCCCCCGGGCGCGGATCCGGTCTGCCTCCACGCTCGCCAGATAGTCAAAATTGAGCAACCCCAAATGATACCGGGCATCCAGAAACAACTCCATCTCATCTCCGACCGGCCAGGCGAATTCTCCTCCCAGCTGAAGGTCCAGATCCCATCGGTTATATCCCTTATAATCGATTCGTTCATTTTCCTTTCCGGGTACCTGCATCTGGGTGTAATCGTGCCGGACTCTGCCCGTCAGATACCAGGCCAGGGCCGGACCGGCAAAAAGCGACAGCTCGGATTCCCACTCACTGAAATTCTTTTTGATCAGCAGCGGGATCTCCAGGACGTGGTTGTTGATCCTATAGTCGCTGTAATCGGTCTGGTCCCGTGAAAACAGTCGCACCCCTTTCTGGAGGTATTGCAGCTCGGCCTGCAGGCTCAGGCTTTCGGTCAGGGACAACTCCACCGGAACGGCAGCCTGAAAGTATCCCCGGTATTGCACAGCCTCTTCATACAGAGGGTCCGAAAACAAATACCTGGATATATGTCCGCCTGCACGGACACCCACTGAGAATTGCGCCTGGACATCCGAAACCGATCCCACCCCCGCCAGAAGCACAAAACCAACTATGACAGCCTGCCTGATCGTCTGAATCATAAAAAATATCTTGCTCTGCTTAGACCCCATGAAGGGTGTTTTTCGTGGCCTGGGCCTTTATCTAAATCCTTGCCATCATGCTGCCTATCACAGCTCCGCTCACCGACATGGCCAGCACCATGAAGGCGGCATCCAGCAACATGCCGTGCAGGGTCCTTCCTTTTGACTGACCGGTGATCCCCAGCGCCGTCACAGAATATCCCACCGCGCACATAAAGCCAAATTTGACTCCATCGGTGATCCCGCTGCGCTCTGCCACGATCATCTGAAGATGCAAAACCATGATCATCACCACCAGCCATCCGGTAAGCTTCAGGGTATGTCCGGCATCAAAGCTGCCTCCGCCCTCCTGAGCCGCCTGTTGTCCCTTTTTATGGATCCAGCCGGTCCCGTACCAGATGTAAGCGAGGATCAGACTGCTGGCCAGTGAAATAATAACCGCAATCCAGTTGATGTAAGCCATTCTTTTGCATTTTGGTGGAATGCAAATATAGGGAATTGCACCTGCTTTCAACCTAAGGTCAGGATCACCCGGGAACGGCAAAAAAAAGGGCTTCGTCCGAAGCCCTTTCTTATCCTTAACTTAAACTCAATCTTGATGAAAAATTCGGGTTATCCAGTCCCGTATTTACGATTCAAAGATAAGGTGAGTGAAAAGCCTTTTGTAAAGAAATGGTTCAAATGAGGAATTTTCATGATGAATACGCCTGAAAAAATGGTAAAAACGTGATTTGGCTGCCTACCCGTTCATATCGATCACCGGGCTGGTCTCCTTGTCGGAACACAGGACCACCATCAGGTTGCCCACGATCCTGGACTTTTCCCGGTCGTCAAAATCGGCTATGCCCCTTTCCTTTAATTGATGCAGGGCATTTTCCACCATCCCCACTGCACCCTCCACGATCTTATACCGTGCAGAGACGATGGCCTCGGCCTGCTGTCTTTTGAGCATGGCCGCGGCTATTTCAGGCGCATAGGCCAGGTATCCGATCCGGGCTTCCATCACCTCGATGCCGGCGATCTCCAGTCTTTCCTGCAGCTCGCGCTCCAGGGTCTCGTTCACCTCTTCGCTGGATGAGCGCAGGGTCACCTCGTCGTGGTCGTCCACATGGTCGTAGGCATATTGCCCGGCCAGCTTGCGGACCGCTGAATCGGACTGGACCTTGACAAAATTGTACAGATCCTCGACCTCAAAGGCCGCCTTGAAGGTATCCCTTACCCTCCAGACCAGAATGATGGAGATCTGGATGGGATTTCCTCTTTTGTCGTTGACCTTGAGCCTTTCGCTGTCAAAGTTGTTGGCGCGCAGGGAGATGCCCTTTTTGACCAAAAAAGGATTGGCCCAAAAGAATCCGTCCTCGCGGATGGTCCCGACGTACTTACCAAACAGGATCAGGACTTTGGAAAAATTGGGATTGACGATGATGAATCCACTCAATAACAAAAGCCAGAGCAATCCTCCTGTTGCCCAGTATACGGGATGACGCAAGAGGAAAAAAGTAGCGGGCATTACAATGGCCAGGATCAAAGGACCCCAGCCGGAAATGGGTTTCAGTACATTTTCACTTTTCATAGAACTTCGTTTTGCCTAACCAACTATCCTGCAAAACATAAAGTTCCCGACCAACCAGTTTTCCCGATTAAATGATCATTAAATCCGTCCAATCTCAAAAATAAACCGATCAGAACTTGACCGGCTTTTTCTTATCCTGGGTGTTGAGCTCGATAACCTCGGGTTGCTTGATCTCTACGCCGCCCAGTCGGGCCAATTCACCCTCCGCAGCGATAAAGGGCAGCTGGTTCCAGAATCCGGTGGACAGGATGGTCTTGAATACGCGGATGGCTTCCTCGTTTTTATTTTGGAGGAGGTTTTTTACGCCCACTGCATAGGCCCGTACCAGCCAGTCTTCAGCTTCGTCGCTGGATTTCGGCAGTGCATTTAGGTCAACCAGTTCCTTCTCCTGAAGTTCGCCTTTGTAGTACAACATCGCATCGAGGTAGGACCTGGATACGGGCAGGATCTGCATGGTTTTGCTGACATTGCCCAACAGGCTCTCCGCCTCTTTTTGTCTGCCGGAACGATTGTAGCACTCGTATTGCCAGTAATAGCTTCTGACCCACAGGTCCGGGTTCGTAGAGAAATCTCCGCAAACCTCAAACATTTTATCGGCGCTGGACAGATCACGGTTGCATTGAAAGGCAAGACCCATCAAAAGGTAATTCTTAAACTGAAGGCTGATGCCTGCGATGGAATCGCGGTAACTCAGACCGGAGATACCGGCCGGAGCGGTCAGTTTTTCCATATTCTGGCCCGCTTTCCAAAACTGGTCGATCGCAGGCTGAAGTTGTCTTCCTATGAGCATGGCTTCTCCATTGTACAGATAGAGGTCCGGTACTTCCGGAAATTTAGCGGTTCCCTTTGAAAAGATCTGGATGGCATTTTCTACCTGTCCGTTGGCCAGGAAGGCTCTTCCATAAATCAAATATCCCTTGGGATCGTCCAGCTTGCCAAGGTAAATCCGGCGGCTTTCTTCGATCTGGAACATGCGAAGATTTTTCACGGAATCCGGATCGTTCCATTCCTGAAGTTTTTCGCCCATCAGGTTGACGGCCAGCGCCTTTCCTTGCATTGGATCGAGTGAAGGATCCAGGACCGCTTCGTTGCCTTTAGGGTCATTCTTGCAGGACAGGATCAAAACTGAAATCAGAAAAATTGCGTAGGTTTGGATTTTCATCTGTATCGGAATTTCTTAAATAGTTTACAAAGTTCTATAAATCAGACAGACAGATGCACAGGGCAGGATGTATTAACATTACTTTAAATACGAGGAAGCGTTTGTCTGGTGTAGCTGGTTTTCAATTCATCAAGCCAAACTCCAATAAATGAACTGGAATAAAATACTCAGATTATCTTTCATACTGATCCTGCCATGGATCGCCTCCTGCTGCGACAAAGAAGACCCACAGCCCGAAGACAAAAGAAAACTGGACCTCCCGATCGTCTTTGTCCATGGGGCGCTGGCATCCGGAGATACCTACGCCTCTCAGTTCCAGAGGTTTTCTTCCTACGATTATCCGGAAAACCTCATGTTTGCCTTTGACTGGAATACCCTCAGCCAGGGCAACGCCCAGGGACTCCTGGACCAGTTCATCAATGATGTACTGAGCCGTACCGGCAAGTCGCAGGTCATCTTGGTAGGACATTCTGCCGGTAGCGGACTGGGCTATTCCTATTGTGCGGATTCTGTCAGAGCCGGCAAGGTAAGCCGGTACATTCACCTGGCGGGAAACAAACAAACCAGGCCGGCCGGACCAACCGGAAACATCCCAACGCTCAACATCTGGTCCACGGCAGACCTGATCGTACCGGGCGACAGCATGCCACAGTCGACAAATGTAAAATACACCGATCTGGACCACTATCAGGTGGCGACGCATCCTCAGGTATTCGGCGAAATGTACCGTTTCATTACGGGTGAAAGTCCCGCCGATCTGAATATCAAAAACGCTGCAAACCCTACGATCGGAGGCCGGGTCGTTACTTTGGGAGAAAATGCCGCTTCGGCGGGGACACTTGTCCGAATTTTTCGCGTGGATCCTTCCTCGGGAATGAGGATGAGCGGTAATCCGGATACCACTATGACTCCTGATGCATCCGGATGGTGGGGACCGTTCGCCGTAAATCCGGCCCATCATTACGAATTTGAAGTGATCAAACCCGGCGATGCTTCCTTTCGCACCGTACACTATTACCGCGAGCCTTTCCGCCGCAACAATCCCTGGGTGTATCTGCGCGTATTCCCGGGAGCAGGCTCAACGATCAGCTTTTTGCTGGCCAGCCTTCCTAAAAATGACAACCAATCCGTACTTGCCTTTTTTTCTTCCACACAGGCCGTGATCAACGGGCGGGATGAACTCCTGGTCAGCGGACAGACCCTTTCCCTGCCCAACCTCACTGCTCCCAATCAGTCCACCATTGCCATGTTCCTCTACGACGACGGCGATCAGATGAGCAGCCTGAAACCCGTCGGCCTCTTTTCCGCCTTCCCTTTCCTCAAGGCAGCCGATGTGTATTTTCAGACAGCCAGCCCGGCATCCATAGAATTGAAGTTCAATGGCAGAAGCCTCTTTGTGCCAAACTGGAAATCGGCAACCGAAGGAGTGGTGATCCCCGTATTTGATTAATCCCGGAATGAGAAAATTCCTTAGATCCTGGTGCTTCTGTCTGCTTGTTGGGTTTTTCCAATGTACGGAGGATGCGGATCAAAATCAGGAATGCGATACCCCCATCCTCCTGGAAGATGTGAAGCCGGGTGTAGGATCCTTGCAAAAGACGCCCTTCACTGCGGGACAGCTCATGCAGTTTACAGATTCAAAAGGTCAGGTTTTCCAGCTGCGCATGGAAGCACTCGCAACCGGGGAGGAATATCGCGAAGACCCGATCCCCTGCCTGGAGGACAGCAGCTTTTCTCAAATGGTACGATATCGCATTCTTCGCAACCGGTGGATGGGACAGTTCGCTACCTCGACACCCTTGCGTTCGCTGACGGCCGAACTGAAAGTATTGTACAACAGCGCCCGACCACTGGCCGATGAACGGGCTGAATTATTGGTGCTGAAGGTCTCATCACCTGAAAACGATCCCAACGGCACGGAAATAATTTCCATTCCACTCCTGGATCAGAACTATCCCTTCCAGATACCGGAGCCTGAGATTTTACCCTCACTCCGTCTGGGCAATCGCGAGTTCCTGAATGTCTACATCGGCAGGATAGAAGAGATGAACGGACTGAAAGTTTACCTTAGCCTGAAAGAAGGTTTGCTGCTGCTACAGGATACGACGGGATGGTCCTGGACCCGGATGCCCTGATCTCTGTTTCCTCCCTCAGATTATTTCCAGCTTTAGTCAGCCTGTTCATTCTGATTGGTAACATTCTGGAACCAGCAAATCATTTTGATGTTGATTATATAAACCACCTCCCATGCCCCTCAACATCCCAGATATACAGTTACCCCGCGTTGTGATCGTCGGTGCCGGCTTCGGTGGGTTCCAACTGGCCAGGAGTCTTCCTTCTTCTTCTTTCCAGACTGTCCTGATCGACCGGTATAATTTCCATCAATTCCAGCCTTTGTACTATCAGGTGGCTATGGCGGGTCTCGAACCCAGTTCCATATGCTTTCCCCTGAGGCGCAGCTTCCAGAAAAAGAAAAACACTTTTGTGCGGGTAGCGGAGGTGGAAGGATTTGATCCGGGCGAAAAAAAACTGTTTACCGACCAGGGTGCCATCCGCTATGACATTCTGGTGCTGGCCACAGGTGCCAGGACAAATTATTTCAACCGCCAGGACATCGAGCAGGCGGTGATTCCCATGAAATCCATCTCGGAATCTTTGTATCTGCGCAACCGCATCCTCGAGGATCTGGAAAAAGCGGTGGTGGCACCGCGCGATTCGGATCTTTCTCCGTATCTGGACATTGCCATTGTGGGAGGCGGACCCACGGGCGTGGAACTTGCCGGGGCACTGGCAGAAATGAAAAAACACATCGTCCCAAAAGATTATCCGGATCTGGACAACGACAGGATGCACATCCACCTGATCGAAGGCCGGGACAGACTCCTGGCGGCCATGCGTCCGGAGTCTTCAGACAGAACCCTCACTGATTTGCGATCCATGGGCGTCGAGGTCCACCTCAACAGCAGGGTCCATTCCATTGAAACAAATCAAATACTACTCACCGACGGACGCATCATCCGGGCGGGCAAGGTGATCTGGGCTGCCGGAATTACCGGAGCCCTGGTAAAGGGTGTACCTGAAACTTCCCTCTCACCGGGCGGCCGCATCCGCGTGGACGATTATTGCCGGGTGCAGGGACTGCAGCAGGTATTCGCCATTGGTGACCTAGCCTGCATGGAGACCAGCGAATATCCCAAGGGCCATCCCCAGATGGCGCCTGCCGCCATGCAGCAGGCCAGATGGTTGGCCTCCTATCTCCGATCCTCCACGGACAGACCCTTCCGCTTTACCGACAAGGGTCAGATGGCTACCATTGGGCGGAATAAAGCCGTGACTGAGTTTGCAGGATTGCGTCTCGCAGGATTCCCGGCATGGGCGATCTGGCTTTTGGTGCACATCTACTACCTCATCGGTGTGCGCAACCGTCTGATCGTTCTGATCAACTGGATCTGGTCCTACCTCTTTTACGACCAGAACCTCCGGCTTATCATCAGGCCCAGGCTCCCGCCTTCCGGAAAGGGATAATAATTGGCGATTCCAAAATGAGTTCATTATATTTGTCTGGAAAAGACAAACCATGAATACTATGAACTTTAGCCAAATTGTGATTTCGATCGTTCTAACAGTTTATTCCGGTTTGTCCATCCGCGCACAATCAGCAGGTTCGGATACAGCCTATATACTCCGGGACACCATCATCAGTTATGATTCTGCAAGCATGACGGAAACCATCATGGTTCGCGTGTTTCCCGTATTCAAAAAAGTGGATACCCTGCCTTTGTTCAAGCTTTGCGCAAGCGACCCGGATCCCCAGGAATGCAGCAAAAAATACCTGCTGGACTGTCTGTACAATTACATTCAATATCCTGACACCGCCAAAAAATCTAAAGTCCAGGGCGTGGTGTTTGCCAGCTTCATCGTCGATGATCATGGAGAACGGCACCATGCAAAAATTACCAGAGGTCTTGGATACGGCTGTGACGAGGAAGTCCTGCGCTTCATCTCTGTTTTGCCTCCGATGATGCCGGCCAGGAGAAAAGGCGAAAACGTGGCCTTTGAATATTCCCTTCCCGTAAAATTTCAACTCAAGAAATAGATGCTACTTGAAGGAAATTAAATTCACTTGTATTGGAACACAATACATCCGGAATACCAATTTTTGCAGGAATAAAATTTGAACAGTATCCTGAGGTTTCCAACATTCAAAAACGCTCACTCCCGCCAGATCAGAATTTTCTCTGTGTGATTCAAGTACTCCGCACGAAACCGGATCAGGTATACACCTGAAGGCAGATCGGACACAGACCATGACTCATCGGCAGTTTTCAGGACAACTGATCTGATATGCTCGCCATTCAGAGAAAGAAGTTCCGCGTACACCGGATATTGACGGCTGCGTACTGAAATATGATCGGTGACCGGATTGGGAAACAAAATAAAATCCTTCGCAACGGCTTCTGTTTTCGTTCCTCCCGCAAGGGCATACTCCATAGCACCCATGGAGGGAGTGGACGCATAGGTTCTGCCCAGATAATCCTGATACGTCAAACCCGTGACCCTACCCTTCCGGTAGGCCGGTGATGAGCCATTGATCCCATAGGCGACACCCCCATCGTTGACAAAGCCCGGATTACGGCCTGTTATGCTGCCTGACTCCGTGACGGGAAGCGAAGGCCGGTAAGATGCATTGTTCTCGTGAAACCAGAGGTTGTTGGCAAAAGTAAAAGAAGAGGGAAGCGTGTTGGGGCCAATGTTGACATCGGTGGAAAGCCTGCTGTCCACCACCACAAGGTTGTTGATAAAGGAATTGTAGGCACAGCTCTGATAAAAGCTGGTATCTGGGCTTTCCTGCAGAATTCTGGCTACCCACCGCTCGGGTCTGATGATGGTGTTGTTGATGACACGCACATTCCGACAACCGACAAAGGCTATCGGAGCAAGCGATCCTTCAAAAATATTGGCCGTGACCAGAATGTCCTTTGCCTCGTAATTCGCTCCGGCCGGTCTGAAGAAAGCTGCTCCTGTGCTGCCGCCCAAATTCAAGCTCCGCTGTCCTCCGTTGCGAAATAAATTCATGCTGATGTGCAATCCGCTGCTGCCGCCCTTGGCCTGGATACAATTGCTTCCCTGATTTACAAAACTGCAATTGCGGATGATACCCGCATGACATCCCACCATATCAATCCCGGAACCACCCGCAGAACCATTCGTGAAACTGCAATCCCAGATCTCAAAGGAGTCCAGACCGGAAAGTTTCAGCATATCGTTGTTGCCGGAGGCCGCCATATCTCTGAAGACCAGGTTGGAAAGAACGATATGTTTGGCGGGAGTCTCCAGGGTGCCGGCATCGTCGATGTTCATGCCGTTGCCGGATTGCCCGGTGATCGTCAATTGGGAAATCCGCAAATACTCCCCATCGGAAATATGCAAGGACTCCGATCCTCCGGAAAAGATCACCCGGTCGCGGTCCGTACCGCGGATGCTGATCCAGGCTGTGGCTGTTCCCTTCAGGTTTTCGATCCAGAATGTACCGCGATAAGTTCCTGGATATATGAGGATGGTATCACCAGGCCGCGCTGCCCTCGAAGCAGATTGCGGATCCGCATAGGTCCTACCTGCTCCCACCTCCAGTACGCTTTGCCCGCGCAGGTTAATCAAATGAAAAATCAGGATCAGGATCAGAGGCAGCTTCTTGTCAAACTGCAGGAACAGGTGGCCGGTCTTCATCGCATTGGATTTACATTCTGAATAAAGGTCTTTCCTGATTCCAGATTCCAAAGGGGATCATCAGCAGGATCAGCAAAAGTGCGATGCTGAAATAAACAAACGCAGTGCGGAATTTCTGTGCATCCGTGGCCTGCTTTTTTGCCTTGGAAGCACCTACCTGCGCGATGACGATGGCTGCAACCATGCCAAAGAGATGCTCCACTGACCAGAAGCGCAATTCGCTGTTTTTCATGGATGCACCAAAATCAGACAGTATATTTTTCATCATTGGCGAAACGCCCAGATACAGAGCGAAACCAATAACGAGCTGACTGTGCAGCAGGATCATGAGATAAGTATTCATTTTTCTGTCCTGATCGGACCAGCTCAGTCCGGATTTCCAACCTGTGTAATTTTTGTAAATGACCACTACGGCCATACCGAGAACAAACCACCTGAGCCAGGAATGGAGAAGAAGTAAAATATCGTACATGCTTTTATAAGTTTTTAATTGTTTAACAATACAGGGCGAAGCTAATCAATATCCCAATTTTTAAGAAAAATTTAGCTATCTTCTGACATGCATGGGTTTATTTTGCGTGTTCAATCCAAAAAACATCCACCCATGAAAGCTTGGATTCTTGCACTCTGTTTTTTACCCGTTGTGATGGCCACCGCCCAGGAGGCTGAATTCAGGGTTGAATTGAGCCATGATACCCTTTTGCTGGGTAATTACGTGGAACTCAGGTTTACGATCGAAAATGTCCAGGGTAAATTCAGCCCACCTGATTTAAGTGGATTCAAACTGCTGACCGGACCCAATCAGGCCTCTTCCTATTCCATCATCAACGGGCAGGTAAAACAATCCTCCAGTTATACCTATTTCATCGAACCCGAGGCCGAAGGGAGCTACGTCATCGGTCCAGCCACGTTGAAAACCGGTAACAGAGAGATGCACACCCCTGAAGTAACCCTGATCGTTCGGTCCAATCCGGACCAGCTGATCCAAAATCCGGGTGGACGTCTGAAATACCAGGATCAGGACCTGAGGCTCCGCAAAGCTCCCGCTCAGCAAAACCGCAAAAAAACCTACCGGCTTTGAGAAAGCTGGGGTATCTGCTGTTCCTGCTGACCATACCCATCCTAAGTATCGCGCAGGGAGAATTCAAGGTTTACGCCGAGACCAAACAGGCTCTGGCAGGCAGCAGTTTTCGGATTGAATTCCGGCTGGAAAACGCTGAAGGCCGCAATTTTTCTCCTCCTGACTTCGGTGGGTTGAAGCTTCTTTCAGGTCCCAGCAGGTCCATGCAGACCTCCATCATCAACGGGCACACCCAATACTCCACCGGTTATGTCTACATTCTCGCCGGCACCAGACCGGGAAAATACCGGATTGGCGCTGCCTCCATAGCGGTAGGCAGTCTTGTACTGAAAACGAAACCGCTGGAAATCGAAATATTGTCTCCATCTTCAAAAGCGGGCCAGGCTGCCGATTATTTTGTCCGGGCCGAACTATCCTCCAAAAAGGCATACACCGGTCAACAAGTTCTGCTTACTTACCGTCTTTTTACCAGGGTCAGCATAGACAACATCGAGGTGGTTTCTTCTCCCGATCTCGACCCCTTTTACCGGGATTATATCGCTACAGGCGATGGAGATCCTAAGAGGGTCGTGGAAAAAGGGGTGGAATACCAGACCAAAGTTCTGGGGAGCCTCGCACTCTATCCCCTTAGACCCGGAAAATACAGGATCGAGGGGTCTGCGTACAGGCTGATACTCGGAGAAGATGATCCCTGGGGATTTGGCATGAGCTCTATGTTCAACAGGCGGGCGGAAGTAACACGAGCCAACGACCTCGATCTGGAGGTACTGGATATTCCCAAACCGGTTCCCGATGGATTCACAGGGGCGGTGGGTTATTTTTTTACCGAGATCAAGGACATTCCGGAACAATACAACATGAGCGATGCCATCAGCATAGAGATGACCCTTTCCGGAACGGGGCACTTCCCTTCCATACGCCACCAACTCATGATTCCGGACAGCAGTTTTCAAATCACAGAAGGCAAGCCTGCAGAACCCATGAGGATTGGAGACGACTCACTGGTGATCCATTCGACCCGGATCAGCTACCTCCTGACCCCCAAACGTCCCGGCCATTTCACCCTTTATCCGGAATTCATCTACCTCGATCCGGATTCCGGAAAATACATTTCCAGGAAGGATACGCTGAACATAAACATACTGAATGATGCTCCTTCCAAAGACATATCAAAAGGTCCTCTCACCGTGGTCAGCGATTTCCGTCTCAGCAAAAGCAGTCATGTCTTATTCCGGCAAAGTATCAGCTGGATCATTCTGATGCTTCCCGCCTTGCTGGCATTGGGACTGTGGATCGCACCGGGATTGCGGGACAAATGGATCAGTAAAAGGAATGAAGAAAAATCAGCTGTCGGATCTGAACCCACAGGTGCCCGCCTTGCCGAACTCAATCTGGTGAATTATTTAAGAAACAAATATCCGGACCTGCAGCGCGAAAGTGGGCTTTTCGAGATCAAGTCACAGCTTCAGCAGCAGGCGCAGAAATACAAAGAGGAATTAAATTTGATCCGGGAATTTGAATTGTTGAAATACAATCCGGCTACACCTGACTTTAGTTGGCGTGCATTCAATGAAAAACTGATTCTGCTCCGTCACTAAAATAGCCACTTGGGGCCTGACATTAACCGTTTGTTTTAAAACAATTTTGTAAGAAAAGGAAAGGGAATTGCTCCCTGCATGGATGTCCGTTGATCGGGCACTCTGTCTTGAGGTAAAATGCCTTTGCTCTTATAGAGCTGACCGACCTGATAGCCCAGGTCCATCCCGGCATCGCAATCCATCCTAAAGTGAACACCAGCCAAAAGTCGGGACCATGCATTTTCTACAGCCATTTCGTGGAAGGAATGAAACTGGCGGGGTGTACTCTTAAATTCTCCTCTGCCCTCATGGGTCCGGTCTGTGAGGACGAAGTTTGGGCCGAACCATTCTGTCAGGATAGTTGCTCCAACTGCTCCGAAAGCAGCATGGCCGGACGGATACGTTGGAAAAGTCGGGGAGTTGATATAGGGATACCAATCCTGTACCAGATATTTATTAATGAAAGTCTCCGGCCGCATGATATCGTACTGATATTTTCCCTCCCAGACCTTTATCGCAACGTCATGCAGGGCTGATGCCAGATGAAGATGCAGTCTGAGCCGGTCCAGAAATCCGAGTCCGGCTTGATCCGCCGCCTGACAGGCTATGGAAAACCATCTCCCAGGCGGGGTCAGGGTCAGGCCGGGTCGGTCGTCGCTCCAGAAGTCTGCTATCCACCGCTCTTCGTGGGACAATTGACTTTGGATCAGGATGATTTCATTGGCCTCCCTGAAAAACTGATTGCCCGGATCTTCTTTAAATACTGGAGGAGGTCTGAGGGTGACTTCTCCCGGAAGGACCGTGAAAGCCCTGACCTGGCCCCATTGGGGAAGCAGAGCAGGCATGGGTCGCGCTCCGGTTTTTCTCCAGCAAACGGGACAATCTGGAGCGGAATACTTTTCGTCGTAATTAAATAAAAAGGCATCATGCCCCAATGTGTCCGACATGGAATAGGTCCATACCTTATGGGCTGTGATAAGGCCAAAACTTACAGAGCGCATTTTTCTGTCTTTGTCCAGCTTTGATCCCAGTTTGTTCCTGTATCTGGACTCCAGTTCTTTGATCCTCAGAATTTCATCCGGGGGAGCCGTGGTAAAAAACAATTCGCACAAACGGGCTATACAACTGTTCACGGCCAGGCCCGCATCAAGCCCGCTGCTGTCGATCAGCCCCGAGTGCATAGACTCCTGAAGGGTACACAAGATATCCTGAGGATCACCCGCCCCCGTACCCGCCGAATAAGCTCCCAGACTTACATAGGCATGCATTCTGGCTGCGACAGGTGGTCTGTAACCGGCAGTATTTTTTTCCAAATTCAGGATTAGCTCCCCCCAGTCAGTCAACATGGCATCCCGGCTGTACGCTTTGCGCAATGCCACATAAGCCAGCAAGCCCAGGGATATCAGGATGGCCGGTACCAGAATTAGGTTTAATTTGCGAGACACCATCAGTCAAAACCCAAAGGTAGTTATTTTACTTCGGAGGGGGGCAACTTCAATCTGAAGGTTGTCCCCTTGTCCCTTTCTGATAACACCTCAATATCAATCTGATGCAAACGCATCACAGAGTCCACGAGCGTAAGTCCGATTCCGGACCCCTTCTTGTGCTGGGTCTTGGGATCTCTGTAAAAAGGCTTAAAAATTAATGGTATGTCCTCAACGTTCATCCCCGGTCCCCGGTCGCTCATTTCAATGATCCGGCGCCCGTCCTCTTCAAATACCAGGTTGATCTCTACGGTCTGATCGTTGGAGTATTTGCAGCAATTATCCATGATGTTCATGAATGCTGATTTTAACAAAGACTTGTTTCCCTCGATGAACAGTTGCTCTTCATGGATCGGTTCTCCGACATAATTGATGAGGATCTTATATTCCGGATTTGATCTGAGCAGCAGGCCCCTGGATTCCATCAAAAGATCTTCAATGCGCCAGGGGGAAGTGATCATTTTACCACTGTCAGAAAAGATCCGCGATAGCTGAAGAAGATTATCCGTGATGTCGCTCAGCCTGTAACAATCCCTTAAAACGGATTTGAGGGCCTGCCTGTAATCCTCACCGCTGCGGTTCTCCTGTTGCAGGAGGACGTCCAGCTGGGCACTCATGATGGATATGGGATTTTTCAGTTCATGCGCTACATTAGCCGTAAAGTGCTTCTGATAGTCAAAAGCCTCCTGGACCCTGTCGAGCATTCTGTTAAAGGTCAATACCAGCTGGCTGATCTCGTCGTTCTCACCACCCTCCTTCAATCTGAAATCCAGTCTGGAAGGGAGAATATTCTCCACCTGCTCCATGACCTTTTTAAACGGCCGGAGTGCCTGCCGGGTGTACCAGAATCCACCCAAAGCTGCTACCAGCAGACTGATCAAAAAGGTAAGGAGTAAAAGATTTCTGATCTCGAGGAATTCCCCGCCACCCAGTTTCCTGCCCGCGATCACAAAGTATTGCCCCCCCCTTTTGTCTCTTTTGATATAGCCCAGGGTAATGGTATTATTCCTGCTTACGCGGGACCATTCATAATTGTCCATCAGATTCAGGAGGTCCTGATCACCCACTTTCATGGGGACGTGGCTGATGGAATAGATCCTGGCAAACTTATCATCATAAACTTCCAGGGAAACCCCAAAAGGCATATGACTGCTGTCCTGATGCCGCATGGCCAAAGAATCACGGTCATAGTCCGAAAGAATTCTGTCAACAAGGCCTGAGGTTTGGGTCTTTAGGTTATAAATGGAATCGCGGACCAGAATCTCCTGATATTTTGAATAGAAGAAGGTCAGAGAAAAGCCCAGTATCACTGCAAACAACAGGAAATACTGGAGGGTCAGCCTGGTTTTTATCTGCATTTAATCGGCCTTAAAGATATAGCCTGATTTGTAAACAGTATGGATGAGCTTAATGTCGTGATCCCTGTCAATCTTCTTCCTCAGAAAATTGATGTACACTTCTACCATGTTGGTGCCAGTATCAAAGTCAATTTCCCAGACCTTTTCGCAAAGCTCCTCCTTGGAAATGATCCGGTCGGGATTCCGGATAAAATAATCCAACAAGGCAAATTCCTTGGGGGTCAGGTTAAATCGGTTCCCGGTCCTTTGGCGGAAAACAGATTTAGTGCGGTAATTCACTTCCAGGTCTGAACTATGAAACACCTTAATGGCGGTAGCCGTCGTGTCAAAGGGACGTTTGGCCAGCGCCCTTATGCGAAGAAGCAGTTCTCTGAATTCGAAGGGTTTGACCAGATAGTCGTCTGCTCCTGCCTCAAATCCGACCGTCTTATCTTCCATTTGACCCAACGCTGTCAGAAATATGAGGGGTGTCTGAATACCGGCCTTCCTGATTTTACGTACGAGATCAAAGCCTGAAATGCCAGGCAAAAGGACGTCGCTGACTATGACCGCGTAGGAATGATTCAGGGCCAGATCCAGTGCAACCAGACCATCTGCCACGACATCACAGGCCAGATCGTTCTCCTCCAGTCCCTTTCGAATGGACTGTGAAAGCTTCATCTCATCTTCGACAACCAGTATTTTCAAACAGAGGAGTATTGAGGAAATTTCACCGCTTGGTTTGGTAAAGTTAATCCGAAAGGTCGAAGAGAGGGGAAACTCGCATAGGCCAAAAAGTTCTTTTTTAATATTTAAGTTTTATTAAATATTTGTCTATCTGACACTTAGAGTAATTTTTAGAGATTTTTTTTAATTACTTTTTAATTTTTCAAGGCTATCGCACGGAGTGGTGCCATTTAACTTTGCCCCCGAAAAAAACAAAACCTATGAAAATATTAAAACTACTGCTTCCCCTGTTGTTGCTGGCGGTCTTTGCGCCCGGCTGTAATAAGGATGACAACAAGACCATTTCGGAGAACCTGGTCAGCTCCTATCCCAATGACGTAGCCTGGGAATGGAATGACGTTTTCCTTAGGATCGAGCGCTACGCTGCCGGCTACCGTCCCGGACCTGCTCCTACTGCTTTGGGGTATATGGGCTTTGCTGCGTATGAAGCCTGTGCCCCCGGATTTTCAGAGTACAAGTCTATTGCTTCCTATTTTCCGGAAATCAGCCTTCCCAGGTTTGAAAACGGAAAA
>JAKQHM010000046.1 GCA_029572935.1 Bacteroidota bacterium | reverse complement strand
TGAAAGCCCGATCCGAGATTGACAGTTTGAGCAACTACGTTTTCGGGTAGAGCCGACCGGAAATTCGTGGAGGGATGAACACAGCAATGGGTGTACCATCAGATACTGGAATACCGGCCTTACACAAGACACAAAAGTCCATGAACCCGCGATAGAATAATTGGGCAAATTTTTTTATCTTTGTAAAAACCTAAGCCAAAATGAAAAGCCTCTTGTCTTTTATTTGCTTCCTCATGGTCTCCGGTTTTCTGATGGCACAGCCTGGCAACAAGATCAGGATGACCACCCAGGTGGATGGTAAAAACCGCGAATACTACCTGCACATCCCCTCTTCGTATGATGGACAGACAGCCGTTCCGATGGTGTTTATGCTGCACGGTACCAGTGGCGACGGCGAAAAGATGTACGAGACCTCCGGATGGGCCGAACTGGCCGAAAAGGAAAATCTGATCGCCGTCTTCCCCAGCTCCCTCCGCTACAAAATCGTCGATGGTGGCGAGGAGAAAACCACCACCAAGTGGAATACCCTGCTCGATGCCAGCTGGTATCTCCAGCCGGGTGAGACGGGTGCAGACGACATCAAATTTCTGAGAAAAGTGGTGAGCGAAGTAAGTGCCAACTACAATATAAACGAAAACAAAATCTACCTCAACGGCTTCAGCAACGGAGGTCAGATGGCGGCCAAGTGCGCGATCGAACTGAGCGACCTGCTGGCAGCGGTCTGTATGAATGCCGGCTCTTTTTTCTTGGACACCGTCTATGTCCCCAACCGAAAAATCCCCCTGCTCTACCAGGTGGGCAATATGGACTACGGCCCGGGAAATGTGGGCCCGGAAATTCCGCTGGCTTATTTTGATTCCCTGATCTCCACGCCCGACCTGCCCTTCTTCAACGGCAAACTATACCGCACCGCCCGGAACATCACGCGCAATTTCAGCTTAAAAACCGAACACAGCATCGTCGGAGACACCAACACGGTGGTCATCGCGACCTATCTGCCCATCGATCCTCAGGACTCCCATGAACTCAAATATACCTACGTCAAAGGACTGGCTCACAGCTATCCCAACTGGGCTCCTTCGGAACACTGGAACTGGATGAAAAAATATACCCGGGACTCCGGTACGCCGACCGGAAATCTGCTGACCACCCAGCAAGGATATGGTGGAGGGATCTACGAACCGGGTAAAGAGATCCACATCTGGTCCAGGCAAATAGACGGCAAGGTGTTTACCCACTGGAGCGGCGACAGCTCCTTCCTCGAGACCCCCAATGAATACCACAGCCGCCTGATCATGCCCGACCGGGATATTACGGTCGCGGCCAACTACGCGGACCTGCAGCCGGACATGGTCATGAAGGTTTACAACACCATGGGCAAAGAGCGCATGAAGCGTTTTTATGCTTATGCTCCCGCCGATAAAAGCAGCATCAGGGGCGTGGTCTGGTTTTTCCACGGCACCAACGGCAATGCCCTCAGTTTGATCAGCGATCCGGATACCCGGCAGATGATCCAGTTGCTCATGGTACACAATTATGCAGTCGTGGCCCTGACCAGCGAAGAAAGTGAATTTAACATCGACTTTGACAACGACGGGAACCTGCGCTGGTCCTATGGGATCGATTCCTCCCTGGTGGACATCGCCAATGTGCGCGCGATCCGCGATACGCTGATCAATCGCAACTTTTTTGACCACATCACGCCCCATGCAGCGATCGGCTGGTCAGCAGGTGGCGCTTTTACGGAATTCATCGCCAATACCCTGGGCTGGAAAGCAGCCATCAACCATACCTCCAGTGGCAACGAAATCCTTTCCAAGAATCCTCTGGTCGTAGTGCCTTACCTGGTGTCCATCAACGAAAACGACAACAATCCGGGTGTAGGTCCTCAGGGCAATGCCAATGCCCGCATCTACGTGCAAAACTATCTCGACCGCGGAGCATGCGCCCGATTGCACGAACAACTAGAGGCACCGCTTTATGCTCAGCGCTTTGACCGCTCACCGCTCATAGATGAATCGCTGTCTGTTCAAATTTTCAACGAGATCAAGAACAACAATGCCCTGGACAGCAATCATTTTCTGAAAATACGCCCTGGTCAGCTGGCTGTATTCGTGGCGGCCAATCCTTCCGGATTTCCAGTCATACTCAGTCTCTCTCCGGAACAGCGGAATGCGGTCCTGAAACAGCTCGAGGTGACCTATGCCGATCATAGCTTTAAGGCGGACATCAATGGCATGAGCCTAAAGTTCATTGAAAACGGCTGCGGCCCCGTGAGCTCCACCAGCGACCCGAAATCAATAAGCGAGATCAGCCTCTGGCCCAATCCGGCCAGTCAATTCATCCATCTGGATGGCTATGCAGGCCCCTGGGAACTGACCGGTCTGTTCGGCCAATCGATCAAAAGAGGCAAGACAACAGACATCGATATCAGCTCGCTGGAGCCTGGCATCTATTTCCTCAGGACTCAGCAAGCCACGCTCAAAGTCCTGAAGGCATCGAATTGATTGAGGTCAGATCATAAATCATTTATCGCTGCCACGAAGGCCTGACAGGACTATCATAGTGAAAGCAGTATAAGGCAAATGAAATCCATTTCAGACCTGTGGTCATTCAATTCTTGAGAAATCAGGATCTAAAATTACCTGCCCGGAATTAGTGAGCTATTTTAAGGGTTGGATTTTGCGAGACTGCTGTGTCTGTATCCATAGCCGAAGTATATGACCAGTCCGGTGACCAACCAGACAGCAAAGCCGAGCCAGTTGTGCACCGGTATCTGAGCCATCATGTACACGCAACAGAGCAAACCGAGTACCGGAATGAGTGAGAGGTTTTTCCAGAATGCGAGCAAGGTAAAGGCCAGCAGAACCAGCAGAAAGATCCACATGGGTATCCGGTGAGAGAAGCTCTCCCAGGCGCTTTCGTAGATCAGCTTGTGCGGAAGGGCCAGTTTTTTGAACAATGCAATACTTTCATCCTGCCCGATGCTTTGCAGGTATCCGGGCACCGTGGCACCGGCTGCTTTATACTCCATGGGATGGTAGTACATGATGTGGTTGCCCAGTTGATCGAGCTGGATGCTGTCCAGCTCGGACAGCAGGTCGGAGACGCCTACCACACGGGGCTCGTTTTGGACGAAGGAGCGAGCAGCCTCCCGATCAAAGCGCCAGATCAGTCCGGCTCCTGCCAAAACCAGGACCGGCAGGATCCAGCGGGAATTGATATAGGGCGTCCGGAATTTTGCAGGTGGCAGATCCGTACGGCCATGTATCATCAGGACCCCGCCGCAGACCAGAGCAAAAGCAAACAGCGTCCCGATGGAACACAGATCTGTCACGGTGGTGAGGTTGAGAAACAAAGCGGGAACAGCCACCAGGGCACCGGCTATAATCGTAGCAAAGGAAGGAGTCTTGTAGCGGGGATGCAGCTTCTTAAAAACCGGAGGCAGCAGCCCGTCGCGGCTCATGGAGAACCAGATCCTGGGTTGGCCTAACTGGAATACCAGAAAGACCGAAGCCATCGCCACGATGGCACTCACCGCAATGATGCCGCTCATCCAGGGCATATTGAGTTTGCTGAAGACAAAGGCAAGAGGATCCCCTACCGCCAACTCACCATAGGGTACCATCCCGGTCAAAACGAGGGCGATGAGTACATACAGCACGGTACAGATGAGTATGGCGTACATCATACTCCTTGGGAGATCGCGCTGCGGGTCCCGGCATTCTTCTGCCGTAGTGGAGATGGCATCAAATCCGATGTAGGCAAAAAACACGGCAGAAACGCCTCGAAGAATACCACTCAGACCATTAGGGGCAAAGGGAGACCAGTGCTCCGGATTGACGTAAAAAGCTCCTACCACGATCACGAGCAATACCACCGCGATTTTCACCACCACCATCAGATTGCTCGCCGTGCGGGATTCGCTGATACCCCGATACACCAGCCAGGTGATCAAAACGATGATGAGCAGAGCGGGAATGTCGAGTACCAGATGAAAACCTGCGATCACCGGTGCGGAAAGGTAGGCCTCCCGGGCCAAACGCAGGCCTGCCTCCAGACTGGCCGGATCCTGTCCAGCCCGGATGAGGGTTTCCGCCTCCTCGAATCCCGAATGGGCGCTCAGGTAATCCATTTGCATCCACATGGGTAATTTCACTCCCAACCCCTCCATTAATCCGCAGAAATAATCGCTCCAGCTGATGGCCACGGTGATGTTGCCGATGGCATATTCCATGATAAGGGCCCATCCTATGATCCAGGCCATCAGTTCGCCAAAGGCAAAATAGGAATAGGTGTAAGCACTGCCGGAGACAGGCAGCATGCTGGCAAATTCTGCGTAACAAAAAGCAGCCAGTCCACAGGCAGCCGCCGTAAACAGAAAAAGAAAGACCACGCCCGGTCCTCCTTCCGAGGCCGCTGTGCCGATGGTGCTGAAAATTCCTGCCCCTACGATCGCGGCGATGCCCAGAGCGGTCAGGTCGCGCACGGACAGGACCTTGTGCATGCTGCCGTGCTCGTCTCTTGCGGCCAGAATGTCCTCAGTCCGCTTTCTTCTGAAAATTGATTTCATGCTTTCCCTCTTGTTTGAGCGGTAAACATATAAAAATTCCACTCAGTATCTGATAATTTTCAGCCCGCGGTTTGTGCAGAAGATTTACATTTGTCCTTTAATCGACTACCCTTGATGAAAAGAACTTTACCGGCAGCCTTTTTTGCCCTCAGCGCGCTGATCATCAGCGTCTCCTGTGAAGAAGAAAGCAACAGCGAATCCTGCACCGGCGTGCTGGCCACATACAGTACCACCGTGAAATTACATCTCGATGCGAGCTGCGCGCTCACCGGATGTCACGTGTCAATGGATCCACAGGCCGGATTTGATTTTTCGACCTACGCCTCGGCCAGTGCAGCTGCCAAAGCACAGGGAGACAAAATCCTTTGCGCCATCCAACACAAAGCCGGCTGTGTCCCCATGCCTCCAGCAGGCGGCAAGCTCGATGCTTCTGTGATCAGGGTACTGGAATGTTGGATTCAAAACGGTGCTCCACAATAATTCCGGGACCGACTGATGTCCACACCCTGTCCATATCCTGCCAGACAAACTTCTGACTTCTTATTCAGAAAAAAAGAACGAACCCGCTCTTTTTATCCTCATTTCCATTTTTTCATTCAATGCTTTTTCCCATAGCCCATGTTGCACAACCGGTATTTTGACCTCATTGACCAGTCCTATTATTTTCCTCAGGAGGGATTTGACCTGGAAAAAGACCAGCTCATCTTCAACGGCATCCCCTTGATGGTGCTGATAGAAAAATACGGGACACCCTTTAAAATGACCTATCTGCCCAAGATCGGAGATCAGATCAAAAAAGCTAAAAATTTTTTTAACCGATCCATCAAGTCCACCAACTACAAAGGCAGGTATTTTTACTGCTACTGCACCAAATGCTGTCATTTCAGCTATGTACTGGAAGAAGTGCTGCAACACGACGTACAGATCGAAACCTCCTCTGCCTTTGACATAGACCTGATCCGCAACCTCTATAAAAACGGAAAGATCGGAAAGGACAAGATCATCGTCAACAACGGCTTCAAACCCGATCAATACCTTCGCAACATTGCAGATCTGGTCAACGACGGATTTGAAAATGTCATACCGGTTCTGGACAACAAGTACGAGTTTGATGCATTTGAAAAGCTGATGAAAAAGCCATGCAAGATGGGCGTGCGCGTGGCAACCGAAGAGGAACCCATGTTTGAATTCTACACTTCGAGATTGGGGATCCGATCTTCCGAAGTAGTTCAATTCTGCAAGGACAACTTTTCCAACCAAACGAAATTTCAGCTGCACATGCTGCATTTTTTTGTGGACACCGGAATCAAGGATACGACTTACTACTGGGGCGAATTAAAAAAAGGAATCAAGACCTATATCGAACTCAAGCGGAGTTTTCCGGAGCTGCAGGCAATCAATATCGGAGGCGGATTGCCGATCCGCAATTCACTCGGATTTGAATACGACTACAAGTACATGATCCACCAGATCGTCTCTTTGCTGAAGGAAGCCTGCGAAGAAGAAGGAATAGACGAACCTGATATTTTTACGGAATTTGGAAAATACACTGTAGGCGAAAGCGGTGCCACTGTTTTTTCCGTACTGGAGCAAAAACAACAAAACGATTCAGAGATCTGGTATATGGTGGACAATTCTCTGATGAATACACTGCCCGACAGCTGGGGCATCGCTGAGCGATTCATCCTGCTGCCGGTCAACAAGTGGCACAACGAATACCGCCGTGTGAACATAGGTGGACTGAGCTGCGATAATTCTGACTATTACAATACGGAAGCTCAAAACCAGCAGTTGTTTCTGCCCAGTTACGAGCGGGACGACAAGGAAAAATTATATCTTGGATTTTTCCATACAGGTGCTTACCAGGATGCCCTGTCCGGATATGGCGGGATCAAGCATTGTCTGATCCCATCACCCAAGCACATCCTGGTAGATCGCGATGAAAACGGCAACCTGAAAGACTGGTTGTACAGCGACGAACAAACATCCAGGGATATGCTGAAAATCCTGGGTTACAAATAAGCGAACTTATCACTCCCAAATCTTGTTTTCAAGGAATGAGTAAATACAAACTAAGCACAAAAACCTATGCAGGGATCCCCGATGAACTGGCCAAAAAGGACCGGGCATCCGTCGTCCTGACCTCTATCCCTTACGATGGCACGAGTACCTGGGGCAAAGGAGCCGACAAAGGCTTTAAAGCTTTTCTGTACGCATCAGAAAATATGGAACTCTACGACATAGAGACCAATTCCGAGCCTTACAAACACGGGGTGTGGATGGAAAAAGAAATGGACGTCAAAAAAGACAGTCCGGAGGAGATGGTGAAAAAGGTTTATAAAAAAACCAAAGACCTCCTCAAAACCGAGAAACTGCTCACTTTTTTTGGCGGCGAGCATTCTGTCAGCATCGGAATCCTCAGAGCCTTCGCAGAGAAATACGACAAGCTCACCGTACTCCAGATCGACGCGCATACGGACCTGAGACAAGAGTTTCACGGCACTCCTTACAACCATGCCTGTGCCGTGGCAGAAGCCCAGCGCAATTGCAATCTCCTGCAGGTAGGCATCCGCAGTATGGATGTGGAAGAAAAGAAATACCTGGACCCTTCCAAAGTATATTTCGCACACCAGATCATGGACAATGATTACTGGATGGAAGAATCCATCAAGAAGATGACAGACCAGGTATACATCACTTTTGATTTGGATGCCTTTGATTCCTCATTGATGCCCAGCACAGGAACTCCTGAGCCCGGCGGAATGGAATGGTATCAGGTGCTTCAGTACCTGAGGATGGTGTTTAGCAGAAAACAGGTGGTTGGATTTGACATCGTCGAGTTGGCACCCAACCCCCATAACCCGGCTCCGGATTTTCTGGCTGCCAAGCTTTATTACAAAATGCTGGCCTATTATTTTGACAAACAGAAAAAGAAGAAATGAACAAGGGACCCATATCTCAATTCATAGCGCATCACTACAGACATTTCAATGCAGCAGCACTGGTAGATGCGGCAAAAGGTTACGAAACCCATCTCAGCGAAGGAGGAAAGATGATGGTTACTCTGGCTGGAGCCATGAGCACCGCTGAACTGGGTGTATCGCTGGCAGAAATGATCCGTCAAGGCAAAGTGGACATCATATCCTGTACAGGCGCAAACCTGGAGGAAGATCTGATGAACCTGGTGGCGCACAGTCATTATAAGCGGATCCCGCACTATCGCGACCTGACGCCTCAGGATGAATGGAATCTGCTGGAAAAAGGCCTTAATAGGGTCACAGACACCTGCATTCCGGAAGAAGAAGCTTTCAGAAGATTGCAGAAACACATACACGAATTGTGGAAAAAAGCGGACAGTGCCGGAGAGCGCTATTTCCCGCACGAATACATGTACCAGATGTTGCTCAGCGGTGTACTGGAGCAATACTACGAAATAGATCCCAAGAACTCCTGGATGCTGGCCGCAGCCGAACGCAACCTGCCGATCGTTTGTCCGGGATGGGAAGATTCTACTATGGGCAATATTTTTGCTTCCTACGTGATCAAACAGGACATTCAGGCGAGTACCATGAAATCCGGAATCGAATACATGGTCTGGTTGTCTGAATGGTACCGCAAAAATTCATCCGGTAAGGGCGTTGGATTTTTTCAGATCGGAGGTGGAATCGCCGGCGATTTTCCCATCTGTGTAGTACCGATGATGTATCAGGACCTGGAGTGGCACGATGTCCCTTTCTGGTCATACTTCTGTCAGATCTCCGATTCCACGACCTCGTATGGCTCTTATTCCGGTGCTGTGCCCAATGAAAAGATCACCTGGGGCAAGCTGGACATCCATACGCCCAAATTCGTGATCGAGAGCGATGCTACGATCGTTGCTCCTCTGATGTTTGCCTGGATATTAGGTTGGTGATCTGAATATCAACTGACCCTTCCTATTTCAAAGAAATACCAGTTCGGCTGAATGTCCATTTATGTGACAGATTTCCGCATTTTAGGAAACAAACAGCAAATTGATTTATTTAATTCACAGATGGGACTACTTCAAGCCATTCTGTTCGTCCTTTAAATTTTAAGCCATGCCGCACTGAGTATCCCCACTGCGGAATAAGTCTAAATACGGTGGGTATTCCCATGCTATGGACCTGCCTGACCGCCCAATCCATAGTTAGATGACTTGAAATATTTCTTTATTAAGATGCAAAAAGTTCATAGGATGTCTGTTTTCATTGTTCTGAGTATAATTTAGAATGGGCTAACTCTATTAAAATTCATTGCATATCCTTTTATCCAGACTCAAACAGCATCATTACTGAAAGAGCAAGATTGGATCGCGGATCATCTCTTGAGATGAATTTGGATGGATTTCTCAGAACAATAATGAAGCTTGTCTATAAACATCCGATTGAAAGTAAAAACAAATGCAAAAAAAAAGCCCCCCTTGATCCGCATTGCTGCTTATTCAAGAGAGGCCATCCCAAAAACCGATTTATCTCATCCGAAAGTCCCTCCCTGTCTTTCAACAGGGAGGACTCACGGTCTTAATCGCTTTTTTCAAAGGGCAGCGCAATCGATTACTCGATCACTACCATCCTTCTTGTC
>JAKQHM010000044.1 GCA_029572935.1 Bacteroidota bacterium | reverse complement strand
ATAAAATCGATATCCGTAAAGCCAAACCACTCTTTCAGGATATCAAAAAAGTTCTCAGGTTTCAGAAAAAAATCAGGCAAGGCCAGGTTCCTGCAATCGTAGAACATGACCGTCTGACTGAACTTGTGGCTGGACTTTCCGGAAGAAACCACATAGGAATAATCAAAAAGATATTGATCCGAATAGAAACTCTTACTCCCAAACAAATTTTCAACCTTCCTGCTGCCTCCTCGGCTGAACAGCTCCATATCCTTCAACTGGGACACAAGACCTGATAGAGAGGGATCCAGAGGCTCAAGCTTTGCTTCCAGGCAAATATTCAACAGTGAATCGTATCTCTTTTTTTTGGAGTTCCCGAAAAATAAACTCATAGGCCGGAGTGAAGTGACACTTTTGTTGAGTAAAATTAAGCTATTATGTCCAGCTACCGAATATAAGATTTGATTGTCAATCTTCTCACCTGAATTTTGATTATGAATTAAGACCTGAATGGATTTGAGGTGATCGAAAAAAAAATTCCTGCGAAACAAACAAACCAGCATTCCCAGAAATCAAAAACCACCCCGTTTAGAGAGCCAAAATATCATCTATTCAAGTCCAGGATCTCGTCGACCATTTTAAAATCTTCAGGTTCATTAGATGCAATGATAATCAAACGGTTACTCCTGACCTGCTGCAGCAGGCCTGCATACCAGGCACGGATGCCCGCATCCAGATTGGTAAGTGGTTCATCTAAGAAGATAATTTCAGAGTTCGAAAGCAGAGCAAGACCCAGCTTGAGTCTTTGCTTCATGCCGGATGAAAGATTTTTTACAAAATCATCCGCCTTGTGATCCAACATGACCACCCTCAAGACATCTTCGGCATCCTGACCCTGGATAAAACCCTTGAATTTCTGAAACAAAACTACCTGCTCGCGCAGGGTCAGATAATCGTACAGGTCCGCATAGGGAGCAGCAAGAGTGAAATATCGATACCATTGATCGGGTGGAATCTTTGAACCATCGGAACCAAGGTATTGAACCACCCCTTTAGAAGGGATCTGCATACCGGCCATAATGGATAATAAGGTAGTTTTCCCGGCACCGTTGCTGCCCGAAATACCATAAACCCGGTTTGTGAAAAAACGAAAACTCAGCCCTCTGATCACCCAATGGACCTGTCCATATCGTTTGGATAATTGATTCAGATGAATTTCCATAGGATCAGCGAAGTCCCTTCATGATCCCCCTTTCGCTGGTTTTCAGAAAATCCAGAATGTAGGTTTTTTCAGGACTATCGGGCAGTTCCCGTTGAATATCCTCAACCGCCTTGGTTACATTTCTGTGTTTCACAAACATGTACCTGTAAATTTCGTGGATTCGGTCAATTTGATCCTTCGTAAATCCTCTGCGCCTCAGGCCTATGATGTTGACTCCCTCGTACATGAGGGGTTCTCTTGCTGCTTTGACAAAAGGAGGCACATCCTTGGAAACCAGTGATCCTCCGCCGATCATGACGTGAGAACCTATCTTAACAAATTGATGAACAGCAGTCAAGCCTCCCAATGTAGCATGGGAAAAAATTTCAATGTGGCCGGCGAGCGTGACATTGTTCGCCAATATAACATGATCGTGAATGACGCAATCGTGCGCAACGTGTACATAAGCCATCAGCAGGCAGTTGGAGCCAATGCGGGTGGTACTTGCTGCTTTTGTGCCTTTGTTCAGAGTACAAAATTCCCTGATGATGGTATTGTTGCCAATTTCCAGGGTGGTATACTCGCCATTGTATTTCAGGTCCTGGGGAATGGCACTGATGACTGCACCAGGAAATATTTTGACATTGTCCCCGATCCGGGCACCATTCATGATCGTAACGTAAGGTCCTATCCAGCAATTCCTTCCAATCTCAACATCATCGTTGATTGTGGCAAATGGCTCGATGATTGTGCCCTCTCCTATTTTTGCAATCGGGCTGACATTGGATTGTGGAGACATCATGAAACTCGTTTGACTATTTGGGCGGTTAATTCGGCTTCACATACCAGCTTGGACCCTACGAACGCAGTCCCCATCATATGGACCAATCCTCTGCGAATGGGCGAAATTAATTCCATTTTCAATATCAAGGTATCTCCCGGGACTACTTTCTGCCGAAAACGTGCGTTTTCCACCTTAACAAAGTAAGTATCATAGCGATCAGGCTCATCTTGTTTGCTCAAAGCCAGTACGCCCCCCGTCTGGGCCAGTGCCTCCAAAAGCAACATCCCTGGAAATACCGGATTCCCGGGAAAGTGACCTTGGAACAAGCCTTCATTGATGGTGACATTTTTTATTCCAACCACATGATTTTCACCCATTTCGATCACCTTGTCGACCAGAAGGAAGGGATATCGGTGGGGCAACATATTTTGAATTTTCTGGATCCCCACGACCGGTTCAGCATCAGGATCATACACGGGCACCCCCTCCCCCTTTTTAAGTTCAGCCAATTTCTTTTTGAGGGCTCTGGCAAATTCAATATTTGATTTGTGACCTGAACGGGAGGTGATAATTTTACCTTGGATCGGTTTTCCCATTAAAGTAAGATCTCCCAATACATCCAACAATTTATGGCGGGCAGGCTCATTGGCAAAATGAAGTGAAATGGTATTCAAGACCCCTTCCTTTTCCACCTTTACAGCTGGTTTATTGAGTTTTTTAGCTAAAGCATCCAGTTCTGTCTGATTCATTACGCGGTCTACCAGCACAATGGCATTATCGAGATCTCCTCCCTTAATCAGGTTTTGATCCAGAAGCTTCTCTAACTCGTGCAGGAATACAAAAGTCCTGCACGGAGAAATCTCAGACTTATAATCCTTCAAATTGATTAATGTGGCATATTGCTGCCCCAAAACCGAAGAGTTGAAGTCAATCATAGTGGTCAGCTCAAAATGATCGCTTGGCAAGGCCATGTAGCTGGCTCCAGTGAGCTCATCTTCGAAAGAAAAAGGTTCCGAAATGATGTAATATTCCCTTGGTGCCTCGAGAGATTGAATTCCTGCCTTTTCGATCATATTCACAAAAGGCCTGGCACTACCATCCATGATCGGAATCTCAGGTCCATCCAGCTCAATGATAAGGTTATCCACTCCCATTCCGGTCAGTGCAGACAAGGTATGTTCCACCGTCCACACTTGCGCCTCACCTTCCTGAAGCGTTGTGCCTCTGTTAGTTGAGACTACTTTGGAAACATCCGCCTTGATAGATGGCTGACCCACCAAATCAGTTCTGACAAACACAATACCATGATCAGCCGGTGCCGGTTTCATGGTCATTTGAACCGTTTTGCCGGTATGTAAACCGACACCGGTTACTGTGGTTTCATTTCTGATGGTGGTTTGATTCATCTTCCTTATGATTTTTGCTGTATTCTTGCCAATCCGCCTCCATTTCCCTTAATTTTTTAGCGATCTGTGGCAATTTTTTAAACTCGTTATATACTCTCAGAAAAGTAAAATAATCCATGGCCGGCGAACCATACCATTTCTTGCCTTCTTCTTCAATTGTGGAGGCAATTCCACTTTGAGCCTGAATAACGGACCTGTCAGCAATAGTCAGATGGCCCGCTATGCCCACCTGCCCACCAATCATGCATCGGCTGCCAATCCTCGCACTTCCTGCTATTCCTACCTGTGCGGCAATAGCTGTATGACTGCCCACCTGAACATTGTGTGCGATCTGGATCAGGTTATCCAGTTTAGATCCTTGTCCAATGAGCGTAGAGCCCATGGTTCCGCGATCGATACAGGTGTTGGCCCCGATCTCTACATCGGACTCTATAACGACATTGCCAATCTGAGCGATCTTTTTAAAGCTTCCATCTTCGAGGGGTGCAAATCCAAAGCCATCGCTCCCGATGACACAATTCGCATGAAGGATGACCCGATCTCCTATAACACAGTCCCGGTATATCCGTACTCCCGGGTGTATGGTCACGGAGTGACCCAATTTAACATTTTTCCCTAAATAAACCTGAGGCCCTATCCGGCAATTTTCCCCTATTTCTGCTCCTTCTTCCACTACGGTACACGCGCCAATGGACAACCCTTTTCCGAGCTTTGCCCCCCGGTGAATGACGGCGGATGCATGAATCTCGGGTTCATTTCCCGGGCCTTCTTCAAACATCCCAAGTAACTGACTCACAGTCTGATAAACATTTGGAACCCTCAACAATGCAGGATGGTCGGTCGAGCGGGGCACAAAATCATCCTGTACAATGACCAGGGATGCTTTGGAGTCGTACAAATAATGCTCGTATTTTGGATTGGCCAAAAAACATACACTACCCGGAACTGCTTCCTCGATCTTACTGGGACGTTCCAAAAGAATTTCAGGATCCCCTTCCAAAGTACCGCTTACCAGAGCGGCCAGTTGCCCGGCAGATATCTTCATCGTGCAAAGGTAAGCCATATTGTGCATCCAAGGACCATAAGCAGACCTGATTCACCCTTTGGAAAGCGGCTTTAGGAAATAATGTAAAATGGTCTAATTTTGCCGGTATCAACTGATGGGAAATAAAAACAAGACCAGGAAGTCTTCGGAGGTAATTACAAAAACGGACTCCGGCAAGTCCAATTCTGCAAAACAAAATCAGGAAGGACCTTCCTGGTTACTTGCTGCTATCCTGGCCATCACATTTCTGGTATTTTCCCCTTCCCTCAAAAACGGATTTGTCAACTGGGACGACGACCGAAATGTGTATGAAAACCCTTTGATACAGAATCAGAAGGAGATCTTGCACCGGGAAATATTCACGACTCCGGTCATAGGAAACTATAACCCGCTCAGCAACTGGACACTTGCCATCGAGCATCATTTTGCAGGCATGAACCCTCAGGTCATGCACTGGACCAATCTGATCCTTCATCTGATATGTGTGTTTTTTGCGTTCCGGATATTCAGAACCCTCGGGTTAAATCCCTGGTTTGCCGCATTCGCCACCTTGCTTTTTGGCATCCATCCGATGCGGGTGGAATCTGTAGCCTGGATCACCGAAAGAAAAGACGTCCTCTTTGCAGCTTTTTTCTTACCCGCCTTCTATTTCTATCTGAGAGCCCCGGAACGGCCGGGATTTAAGACTTCATTTTTTGTTTTTTCCCTGTTTGCGATTGGTTTATTTGCCAAGATCCAAATGGTGAGTCTCCCCCTCGCCATGCTGGTGGCTGACTATTGGAAAGGGCGTCCTCTAGGAATAAAACTGGTAATTGAAAAATGGGCATTTTTCCTGGGTTCTCTCGCTTTTGGACTGTTGGGTATTTATATGCTGCAACAGGAAGGTTCACTGGAGGCAAACCAGACCCATGCTGGCTTTCAGAGGATCTTTATAGGATCTTACAGTCTGATCACCTACCTGATCAAGTGGATCGTCCCTTATATGACCCTGCCGCTATATCCCTATCCCGAAAAGTTGACGATTTGGCATTATTTATCCCTTCCTGTGGCCGGTGGAATTCTCTTTTTATTTTGGACGGCCTGGCGTAAAAATTTAAAACCCCTTGTTTTTGGTTTTGCATTTTTCTTTGTCAATGTCTTCTTTTTGCTCCAGATTTTGGGCGCAGGACAGGGATACCTGGCAGACCGTTTTACCTACGTTGCCTATCTGGGTTTGTTTTTTATCGGCGGACACTACGCTCAGGCTTATTATCAATCCGAATATAAAAACCTGATACGTTATGCTATAATTGCCTACCTGATCGTACTGGCAGGCTTGAGTTACAGACAATGCAAATATTGGAAAGATTCCGGTACCCTATGGTCCCGGGTTATCGAATTCTACGACAATACCCCGCTTCCCTATAACAACCGCGCAAATTATTACCGCGATCTGAAACTATTTGACAAGGCGTTGGATGATTACAGCATGGCTATTTCTCTGAACGCAGGCCATGCCACCTTCAACAGCAGGGCAAAATTATATTTTAACAGAAACGAAGACTACAAGGCCATTGAGGACTACAATGTGGCCATTCAAAAAAGCCCTAAAACAGCTGAATATTACACCAACCGAGGAGCCGCCTACGCAAAAACGGGACAGTATGACAAGGCTCTGGCCGATCTGGATCAGGCCGTCATCCTCGATCCCAACTGGAAAGTGGCTTATTTGAACCGGTCAATCCTGTACAACGTAAAAGGTGACTTTGCAAAAGCGCTGGCCGACATCGAAAGTTATCTGAAATTGGAACCCGGAAATGCCGATCTTTGGTATGAAGGAGCCAGATGCCTCCGAGCTTTGAATGACCTTCCCAAATCCATTGAATATTTTAGTACCGCTATCCGCCACAATCCAAAATTGGGCCAGGCCTATCTGGAAAGAGGCAGAACTCTGAGGGCAATGGGACAGGAAGAAAAAGCTTTGCAAGACCTTAACACGGCGTCCAGTTTAGGAATCAACATCAATCAATAATCACCATCCAGCAAAAGCCCCCAATAAATATTTATGCTTAAAAAAATGTCCATCCGGAATTACGTGATCATTGACCAGCTCGATATTGAGTGGCCGGATGGACTGATCGCTATAACGGGCGAAACAGGTGCCGGAAAATCCATTATGATCGGAGCACTCCAATTTGTTTTGGGTGCACGTGCAGATGGCAGAGTACTCCGCAATCCGGAAGAAAAATGCATTGTCGAAGTAAGTTTTGAAAAATTGGGGCCCCTCGCTCAGGAAATTGAAAAAATCCTGGAAGAACCCGTTTCCGACCAGGTCATCCTCAGAAGAGAGATACTTCCCAGTGGAAAATCCAGAACCTTTATCAATGATTCTCCAGCCCTGGTGCAATCACTGAACCAAATCTCCCCCCTGCTGATCGGTATTCACCAACAATTCGACCAGCTGGACCTGCTGGACGATTCCAAACAATTTGAATTTCTGGACCATTACTGTGGAAACCGCACAAAGGTGGAGGAATATAGAAACACATTCAGGTCCAGACAATCCCTCTCCAGAAAAATCCAGGACCTGGAGGACCAAATCAGCAAATCTGAAGCCGAACAGGATTTTATCCGATTTCAGTGTCAGGAATTGGAACAAGCCTCTCTCTCTGGTAATGAATACCGCAGTCTCGAAGAAGAACTCAATCTGGCATCCCAATCAGAAATTATCCTCCAAAACACGGAAAATATACAACATCTCATCGATGGGGACAAGGGCATACTGGACCAACTGCTTAACTGTGCACAACTTTTGCGCAACATCAGAATTGACCCCTTTCTGGATGAATCCTATGAAAAGATCCAGGATATACGTGAAGAATTTAAAGTGATGGCCAGCGGTCTGGAAAGACTTAAAGACAAAATGGATTTTGATCCGGACAGATTAAAGAGCATGCAGGAGCGTTACGATCTGCTCAGCAAACTGCTCAAAAAGTACCGAGTTACCGGTATAGATGATTTGATCCAGATGCGGGATGAATTGGCCGGAAGGATCGGATCCATGGATCAATTCAGGGAGGAACTTATAAAACTAAAGGAGGAGGAGCAGAAATTGAATCAACTACTGAAAATTCAGGCATCTGAAATATCAGCCATCAGAAAAAAAATGAGCCCTCAGCTTCAAGAAGAGATCATTGCTCTTCTGAAGCAATTGGGCATGGAATATTCGAGATTTGAGGTCGAGTTAAAACCCGATACTATTCCGGGACCTTATGGAATGGATAAAATAGAATTCCTCTTTTCTTCCAACAAGGGTTCTGAATTAAAAGCCATTAAGAATCAGGCTTCGGGAGGTGAAATATCCAGATTGAATCTGGTCATAAAATCGATCATAGCCAGCAGAACCCTGCTGCCCACTCTGATTTTCGATGAAATAGACAGTGGCGTATCCGGCCAGATCGCTCTTCAGATGGGCAGAATATTAAAGGAGATCTCCGATCACCACCAGGTCATCACGATCACCCACTCGGCGCAGATAGCCTCCAGGGCACAGCATCACTTCTATGTGTACAAGGATTCCAGAGGTGACCATACCCTTACTCGTCTCCGCCCACTGGACCCGCAAGAGAGAATTTCGGAGATTGCCAAAATGCTGAGCGGAGATCCTCCCACAGAAACAGCCATGAATAATGCAAAAGAATTAATTTCGTTAAACTGAATGTGAAACTTTTAAAAATACTGATATGTCAAATCAACTTTTAGCCGGCAAAAGAGGAATCATTTTTGGCGCCCTCGATGAGCAATCCATAGCCTGGCACGTAGCTGAAAAGTGCGTAGAACAGGGTGCTCGCATCACGCTTACCAACGCTCCTGTGGCCATGCGATTCGGAAAAATATTTGAATTGGGCACTCGGCTCAACGCTCCTGTGATCCCTGCAGATGCCACGCTTGTTGAAGATCTTGACAATCTTTTGCAGAAATCCATGGAAGAACTTGGTGGAAAGATCGATTTTATGTTGCACTCCATAGGCATGAGCCTAAACGTCAGAAAGGGAAAATCGTACACCGATCTGAACTATGAATTTATGCAAAAGACTTTTGACATTTCAGCCATTTCCTTTCACAAACTCATGCAGTCGGCATACAAGTTGGATGCCATTCAGGATGGCGGATCCATCCTCGCACTCACCTACATCGCGGCACAGAGGATTTTTCCGGATTACAGCGAAATGGCCGAATCCAAAGCTTTGCTGGAATCTTTTGCCCGCAGCTTTGGTTACCATTACGGTATTTCAAAAAAAGTAAGGGTAAATACCATCTCGCAATCCCCAACCTGGACAACCGCGGGCTCCGGCGTAAAAGGATTCAAGGAATTTTTTGATTATGCCGACAAAATGAGTCCGCTCGGCAATGCATCCGCCGATTCCTGCGCTGATTACTGCGTAGTGATGTTTTCAGATCTCACCAGGATGGTCACCATGCAAAACCTATACCACGACGGTGGATTTTCTTCCATGGGCATGAGCCCGGCCTTGCTAAATCTCTAAAATGAGAAATTTCAACACTTTTGTTTTTTTAATACTCGCCATCAGATTGATGGGACAACCCGATCAGCTCAAGCTTCTGGGACATTGGAGAGATTCCTCTATCGTGGGCTCCTCTGCCTATAACAATGCATTCAACGAGGTCTGGGGCATCTGGAATAAAGGTAGGGAATATGCGGTGATCGGATCCACCTACGGGACCCACTTTATCGACATAACCGATCCCGGTAAACCTATAGAAGTGGCACGAGTAGCCGGGGGCACTTCGGGACCTCAGGTGATCCATCGCGATTATGACGACTATCAGTGCTACCTGTATGCAGTCTGTGACGAAGGATCCAGGAGCAGCCTTCAAATCATCGATTTCAGCCAACTCCCACAAAAAGTCACGGTCGTTTATGATTCCAATGAGCACTTTATCCGCTCTCACAATATTTACATCGACATCCCAAAGGCCAGATTGTACACTTGTGCAGAAGGAGGGGCCAACGGTTTTTTTGCCCTAGGATTATATGACATCAGCGATCCGGTCAAACCTCAATTCATTGGACATTACAACCGTTTTGGCGGCATTACGGCAGGTCATGTGCACGATGCATTTGTACGTAACGATACCGCTTACTTGAATTGTGGTAACGATGGTTTTGCCATTGTCGACTTCCGGGATCCTGCCCTACCTAGAACGCTTTACACTTTAAAACCTACTGAGTACCCGTTTCCCGGATATAACCATTCAGGTTGGCTTACTCCTGATGGCAGTAAATATGTGATGGCTGATGAAACGCATGGGGCGCCTATGAAACTCATTGATTTTTCTGATTGGGACGATGTTCGCATCAGCGGCCTCTTGGGAGTCAATCGCAGCAAACTCGAGATTCCGCACAATCCCCTGGTGAGTTGTGACTACGCCTATGTGGCCTACTATTACGATGGTGTTCAGGTTTATGACATTCGAAACCCCGATGCACCGGAAAGAAAATATTACTACCCGACATCCAAAATTGCGAATAAAGGAAGTTATGAAGGTGCATGGGGTGTGTATCCCTTTTTTCCATCAGGCAGGATAGCCGTAGCCGACATGCAGGATGGATTGTTCATATTTGAAGGAGTCGAACAGCCCTGCAATACGGTTCGATCTTGCGACCAGATCAGTCAAACCGACCATGCAACTTCCCAAATTGATTCAGACCTCCTCATCAGCCCCAATCCGGTCAGAGATCTAATCCAGATCAGAAGTATAAAAAGTATTATAAAAGTAGAAATCATTCAAGCGCAAGGTCAGTTATTGAAAAGCATCCAGTATCCTGTAAGGAGTGAAGTGCTTGAAATCGATGCAAGCAGCTTTCATCAGGGCTTGTATTTCGTCCGGATATACAGTGAAGACGGTAGCCGGAAGGTCAGGCAAATCCACATTCTGGATTAAAAAATGACTGTGAGGATTTTCCTGATCTCAGCTATTTTGATCTCAAGCTTCCTTCATGGCCTGGCGCAATCCAGTCCCGGGGACTCTACTTTAAAATCAGAACGAGATTCTCTCAAGCTGGCTCTGGAGCGGGAGCCACTTCAGCTCGATTACAGTGAAACTCTGATTCCACTGAACTGGCAGCCAACAGATACCTTTCAATACATGACCCGTCCGCATGATTGGAAAGGATATATCCAGACTAATAATTATGGCTCTCCCAGATCTACCTTAAGGGAAGCAATGGCAGGAGGAAATCACCTGCAGGACGGTTACACACAGACTCTTTTCTTTCACCGGCATGCAGACCAATTGGGTCTCTATCGCTCCAATAAAGCCATGTCCGAAGTGACCATCACCCAAAGTAATTTCCCAGGCAGATCACAATCCGGATTGATAGACAATCTAACCGTCAATACATTTTTGAGCATTCCTTTCCGAAACCATTTCCATTTTAACTTTTTTTACGACCGGATTAATTTTAAAGGAAGTTATCAACACAACCGAAACTTCCTAAGCAGCCTGGCCTCTAAAATATTCAGGATCTCTCCTTCCGGAAAAAGTGGTTTTGAAATTAGTCTGGCAAGCAATACTGATAAACTGGAACACAACCACGGCATCGTCTCAGATTCCTTTCTCACTCAAAGCCGCTTCAGAATCCGCGAAACCATACCGGTTATCAGTAATTCAGCCAACACCCGATTAAAAAACGGACAATACGGTTTTTCTGGCTGGTTGCGATTGGCAAAAAGTAACAGATGGTTTGCTCCCATCCTGAGCCTGAGTAGTTATTATCATTTTCAGACACTGCGGTTTGAAGACAGGCAGCCTGTATCATCCCTCAGTCAATATGGCCGATTTTACAGCCTAGACAGCACCTTGGTCACTCGCGACCACAGAATTCAGGGACTTTGGTCTCATGCTGCTTTGGATCTCACCAGCCATCCGGATTTCAAAATCCAACTCTATGCCGCGTATGATTTTAACCGTGTACAATTCGATAGTGGGATCTATGTGAACATTCCCTTTGTCAAATCAGGATTTAACTCCCACTTAAATATAAAGCCCTTTCATCTGAGTTTACAGGGACAGCTTATTGATCAAAAAGGAAGATCGGGCAGTCATTTGCATGCAAAACTTGCCTGGAAATCAACAAAAGCAAGCGAAATTTCTTACCAGATGAACATTGATTCCAGAATTCCGTCCCTGGTAGAACAAACTTTCTATGCAAATCAAAGGAATATTTGGCAAACTGATTTTGAGAATGTAAAAGTCATCAGTCATATTGTCAACTTTAATCCCGGCAAAAGATTTCTGCCTGTGTTTACTCTATCCTTTCACGATTACAGAGGATTCATCTTTATGGACACCAGCCGGAATTTTAATCAACAGGGTGCATCTGTCAGACACCTGCATTTACGCGGGAGCGAGACTTTGCAATGGGGTTGGTTTCGCAGCCACCATGAATTCAATGTGCACATCCTGAATCCAGATCCGGCAGGTTGGTCAGCCTGGTATTCTTATCACGATATGGGAATTGAAACCCGTTTCTTTGGTAAGTTCAGCAGACTGGGTATCGCACCCAACCTTAGGCTTTTGAAACCCGGAAACCATATGGCCTATCACTCTTTGACCGGACAATATTTCAAAAGCGGCGAAACGAGCAAACCTGCAATCATTCCGCTGGTAGGAGCTGACATTTCTTTGAGAATTGAAGAGTTCAAATTCGTCCTGTCCTTTGACCAGATCGATTCATTCTGGACCGATGGCCGACCCAGCTGGTTGCCCGGCTACCCCATCTACGATTTTGGGATGAGGGTGACCATCCAATGGAAATTTATCAATTGACTTTAACTAAATCAATACAACACTCTGCCCCAATAATGTCTGATTCCGAGATTGAGTGTATATGCCCGATTATCTGCATCCGGATTGAATAGACTTCCAATTGCCTCCAACTCCCATCTTTTGCCAAAGAAAAATTTATAGCCCATTCCCCATTGGTGCTGAAAATTAAAATCTGGAGACAATGATCGGTCTGATCCATTGCGTTGAAAAGAATGTCCAGGAATGAGCTGGATCAGAGCATAAAAATAGTGCCGGGGATTAGGCAGAATTCCAGGCAATACCGAACAAGGATAGCTTATAGTAAAATAGGCAGGTTTGTTTTTATCCAGAATGCGTCTATGAATATTTTCAAAGCGAATGCCCAGATCTGAAAATAACTGAAACTTGCCTGCTATATAATTCAGAAATAACTGACTGTGCCAGGTCAATCCATCCCAATCCAAAAATCCTTTATTCAGATGTTGTTGAAGCTGATTTCCCGCCGGAACCCCCAGTGAATGCTGCATACTCAAGCAGTTAAGCGAACCAAGCAGATTATGGCGTATCAAGATTTCAGCGCCTGCCAGTCCGTGTCTCTTATAATTGCCCACAGAATCCAAATCCTTATTTTGAAAGGTCCAGGCATCAGCAGGTCCCAAACCTTCTCCTCTGAGTACGGTACGATATCTCATCCTCAAGCCAACATTGACCCGACCTGATGTACCAGCCATGACATCTGCAAATAGTGTATGAAATAAATAATCCGGACCACTCTCGGGTTTTTCCAGATAGGTATTTGTAAAAAAACGTACATCTGACTGTCCCCGGTCGTACACCATAAAAGACGGATTGGCATTCTGTCCTGTCAATGAATACAGGCAGATGAAAAAACAAAATGAGTTAAATACTCTCACCGGGCCGTTTTAAAAAGGTGACCAAAGGTTGAACCAGCTATTGCCCCCAGGGCAGCAGAGATGCCCCCAATGAGTGCTGTCAGCATAAACAGCTGATTTATGCCAAGCCCCATGAACATATCACCAATCATGACGGCAAGCTCTGATCCGGAAGAATATTGATAAGCCCAAGCGATCAGATACCAAACCGGAAACACAGAGACCAAGGCCAGGATTCCGGCACTCCACCATTTCAGTTTAAAAAACCAACCCAGGATTGCAGACACAGGCATCAGCACCCACCAAGGTGCAAACAATGCACTGACCCCTGCACCCAAAACCATTGCGATAAAAAAAAGCACTTTAGAATTAAACTTCATGTATCAAAAAGATTTTAGTTGTTGAATCCTGGGATCGTTGCCATTTTTCAAATAGAGAAGTTCATAATATTTGCCTTCCCTCCAGGACGTTATCATGGATTTGTAATTCTTTGCTCCAGGCCGACCGTCTTGCCCTCCCGGATAAATTCCGTAAGCAACAGGCCCATCTTCGGTCAGCTCTACTGCCATTCGCCAGGACGGACCAAAAGTGCGGGCGTGAGCATTAAGTACATCTTTCGTTCCAGAAGAGGATAGATTGCTTAAGCCAAAACCGGGAATTTTTGCAAGATGTGGAATGGAAGCAGATTTATACCTGCCCCAATTTAAGTTTTTCAGTTCATCATTACCCAAAAAAATCTCCATGCTGTCGTATGCGATGCTTATCAAATCAGCCAAATTTTCTTTTTGGGATGTTGAAACCAAGTCGTAATAAGTCAAATTTGCAGAATTCTTCATCAGATGAATGGTGGTCTGGTCAGAAGGCACGGAAATGGCCTTACGCGTCGTATCCAGGGTGATTTCATCCCAAACCAGCTTGTGAAGATAATCAAACCAGAGATCAAAAACTACTGGTTGTATTGCGGCAGAATCATAATGAAAATTCCATTCCCTGAGCGAGTTTAAAAAGGGTCGGTTCTTTTTATCAGACAGTGTATCCGTACATGCCAGCATGAGAGGAAGAGCCGTTTCTGCTTTCAGACTGTAGGAATTAAATTGAAGATCCCTTAAATCCTGTATCGTCCAATCATTTCTTGATTGCAGGAACCTGTTCAAAATTGCTCCTCTGTATTCTCTGAAATCCCCGTCGTTGTAGTAAACAGGAAAACTGGAGTCTGTTGATTTTTGGTTTGCTGAAGAAACAAATCCTCTTTCAGGATTATGCGTAAACGGATTCCATTCATAGGGGAGGAAACCGTTCCAGGCATTTTTACTTTCCGCACCATCCAAAACAAATCTGCCTTGACCTTTTGACTTAATGGGCATGGCGCCTTGCACCGTTAGGGCTATATCCCCTTCTCTGGAAATAAAGGCTATGTTTTGTGCAGGATAGGGAAACTTGCGGATTGCATTCCGGTAGTCCTGAAAATTCTTTGCGCTATTCATTTCACGGAACATATCCAACTCACAAAACTGTGAACCATACCTGATCACCCAGTGCATGGCGAGTCCGTATTTATAGTGCATAGGATCATCGTACACCACTGGACCCCAATGGGTAACCCGGATGGTATCAAAGACCGGTTCGCATCCCCTCACCTGGAGCGTTTCGATCCTGAATTCAGTTTTCTCCCATTTTCCATCCAGCAGATACTCAGTCTGACTGCTGTCCCGCCATTGTATCTTGTACCAATCCATCACGTCCCACCCCCCGTTGGTCACACCCCAGGCTACGGATTCATTGAATCCAATGATGACCCCGGGAATTCCGGGAAAAGTCACTCCATAAACGTTCAAATCCGGAGTCATGATTTGTTGCTCATACCAAATGGAAGGCAGGGTTAGAGTCAGGTGAGGGTCATTGCACAAAATGGGATTACCTGAGGCTGATTTAGAAGCAGCTACAGCCCAATTATTGGATCCCAGACCGGATTCGCCTTGCTCTCTTTGCCAAGGGATATATCCAATACCGGTGTCTTTCCACCCGAAATTTCCTGGACTGAGATCTCTGATGGAATCTGAACTAAAAGCCCATTCCGTTTGGGCAGGAATGACTGGATCCATCAAATCATTCTCCTCAGGAAAAAGAAGATCAAAATCTTTACCAAAGAAAAGACGGGCATTGGTCAACTCAATGTCCTTATCTCGACCACACAGCACTTCGGACATGGATTTGTGAAACAAGGCAGAACGGAAAGGAGACCAAAGCTCGGGGGAAAAACCCATGATTTTATATTCCACCGGATATTCAGAAGGATCGAGTTCGCGGATATATTGATTGACTCCATCACTGTAAGCCTCCACCAGACTAAAGGTTTCGGGAAATTTTTTCCAGGTCTCAATACTCAATCTTGCAGATTCGGCTAATCCTTTTCTCCTTTTGTTCTTGTCAAAATCCAACGCAAGCGGGCCCACAATTTCTGACACCCTTCCTTCAGCAGCTCTTGTGGAAAAATCCATTTGCCATAACCGGTGCATGGCATGGACATATCCTTGAATAAAATATGCCCTTTTCAGGTCATCCGCGACGATATGGGGGACCTCGCGTACGTCCAGATATAATTTACCGTGGGTTGAAAAGGATTCAGCTGACACGGTAGGCATCTTGCCAGCCATGTAAACATTTTTCCAAAAACCTTCATACAGACCAAAAAAAGGCCCGATGGCGGGGAGATATTTACCTTCTACCTTCCAGGAATGATTCATTATAAAACCCCAGAAAAAACACAAAAAAACGCTGAAACAAAAGCCAAAGTACTTCTTCATAAACATGAATTAACGAACAAACATGAAAGAGTGCTCAGTTGAATTCCTTTCATCAAATGAATAGGAATCGCGGTCAAAACCATGCAAATCTGAAGCGGACAGGGCCTTTATCTCTGCCATATAGCGCACCATGGCCCCTCTGGCTTTTTTAGCATTGAATGAAAGAAACTGAAGTTTACCGTTTCTTAATTCGCGAAAATGAACTTCTATAACCGGCACACCCAATCTTCCAAAATCCACTGCTGCTGCATACTCCTGCGAAGCCAGATTGACCAGGCATTCAGATCCGGTATCAGACAGATCCTTGATTAACAATTCGGTAATTTCCTTCTTCCAAAACGCGTAAAGATCCTTTGCCCGTCCCAACTTCAGAGCTGTACCCATTTCAAGCCGATAAGGCTGGATTAGGTCTTGGGGTCTGAGCAGTCCATATAATCCCGACAAAATTCTAAGATGTTTGATGCAGTAACTGATCTCCGACTGATCAAGACTTCTGGCATCCAGTCCCCTGTAAACATCTCCGTCGAATGCAAAAAGAGCAGGACATGACCTGTCCGGAGACATTTCCTTTTGCATCTCCTGATTTCTTTTAAAATTTTCCTCTGCCAGCTTGGGAGAAATGTCCATCAATTTTTGAAGATCTCTGACCTTCTTTTTCTTCAGCGCCTCTGCTATTTGCCAGGATTTATCCCATAGTCTGGGAATTTCAGCATCAATAGCCGGACCTGGCAGATTAAAATTCAAATCCTTGGATGGGGAAATGATCGATATCATAGCATTTCACTTATTTGAGAGTACATAGATAAGACATTTTAGCCATTCCCTTTCCTCCTGTGCAGGATGATTCATCCTAAAAGATCAGGGATTCCCATGATAAAACTCCTATTAAAACTCAGGGTAAACACCTATTTTTTACAGAAAATTCAGCCGCAATACATTTTATTCCAATTAGTCAATTAAATTTGGGCGATCAGCGCCATGCTTATGAATTATCTAAAGTGTTTCCAATTGCTTCTTTTCTTCCTTTTGTTCATTAACAGCCGCCCGTTACCAGCACAAACCTTATTTTTAGGAGCAGGTAAAAACCCAGAGGTGCGGATTACTGCCAGTGATCAGTGGAATCAAAATTTTTGGCAGGACTCTGCTCTGGCCCAATCTGTATTTGATGGTTCCGGTTTGAATTACGACTTATATAATGCCAGCAGATTCTTATATCAGGCCACTCTGGGAGCCAACATGGATGAGGTAAAGAGAACGGCTTCCATGGGGTTTGAAAACTGGATCACGGAACAGTTCAATCTCCCCGCTTCCAATCTGAGCAAACAACTGGACGAAGTGCTTGATGAGGTGGTCGATTGGTATTATGTCAATGGCGGTGACTCGATAGACGAACCTTCTTATTTTTATTCCCTTCATTTCAATTATGCATGGTGGCAAATGAACCTGACCAACCGGGATAAGCTCAGACAAAGAGTCGCCCTTGCCCTTAGTGAAATATTGGTCGTTTCTGCCAATTCCGATGTCGGGGGCAATGCCAGAGGAATGACCAGTTACTACGACGTGCTGATCCGAAATGCATTTGGAAACTTCAGAGACCTTCTGATGGATGTCAGCCTTCACCCGGCTATGGGGATCTATTTATCCCACCTCAACAATCCAAAATCAAACCCTCGGGAAAACATACGCCCCGATGAAAATTACGCTCGTGAAATCATGCAATTATTCACCATTGGATTGTATGAACTGAATCCCGATGGAACCCGAAAGAAGGACAGTCTGGGAAGAGACATTCCTACTTACACCCAGAGAGATATTCAAGAGCTTGCCAAAGTATTTACAGGGCTAAGTTTTTCAGAGATCATGCCCAATCAATGGATTGACACGCCACAATTTGGTGTAAATATTTATCTGGGTATCCCGACAAAGCCGATGAGGATGTTTGACCAATGGCACGAACCCGGACCGAAGCAAATTCTGGGCGGCCACATCATACCTTCCGGACAAAGCGGCATGAAAGATATTGAGGATGCGATTGATGTCCTTTTTCACCATCCGAATACGGCGCCATTTATTTGCAAACAACTTATACAGCGACTCATTAAATCCAATCCCAGTCCAGCCTATGTAGCGAGGGTTTCATCGGTATTTGAAAAAAACAAAAAAGGAGAGCGCGGCAATCTGGCGTCCGTCATACAAGCAATCTTGATGGACGATGAAGCCAGAACCTGCGAGTGGCTGGAACATCCGGACAACGGCCAACTTAGAGAACCTTTATTGCGGTATACACATTTTGTCCAGGCGGTAGGCGTAGAACAATATTATGGAAGACTTTGGAACAGTGGTTACGATTTTCTGGACAATGCCGGACAACACCCCCTCCATGCTCCGACTGTCTTCAATTTTTTCCTACCCTCCCATCAACCCAAAGGGGCTTTGACAGATCAGAAGCTGGTTGGACCGGAATTTCAGATTCACAATGCAAGAACGGGGATCGGATTTCTGAACCAGGTTAATAATTGGATCTATGATTATGTGCTTTACTCCTGGGAAAACAACGACGTATCTTCCGTGCTGACCTTACAGGAATTGGACCGGCTGGCACGCGACCCTGAGGCATTGCTCAACCGGCTGGACATCCTGTTGACCCATGGGCGGCTCTCTGACCGGAACAGACAATATATTAAAACCGCTATGAATACTTTAAGAAGAGGAGATTTCCGAAACGACAGGTCGCGACTTGCCTTATACCTGATCATGATGTCACCTGATTACGCCATTTTCAAATAAACCACCATGAATTCATATTCACGCAGGAAGTTTTTAGGGCAGATAAGCTGTGCGGCCGTAGGATATACTACCCTGTACAATTCACTGCTCAACCTAAAAGGAATAAATGCACTGGCTGCCTCTGCAGGCTTGTTGGATAAGGATTACAAAGCCCTGGTATGTATCAACCTATCCGGGGGAAATGATTCCTTTAATATGTTGGTACCTACCAGCCCGAATGAATATCAAACCTATCAGAAGGTCCGTTCCAACCTCGCGCTATCTAGGCAGGAATTGCTTAATCTTCAGGTTCGCAATACACCCGGTAGAACCTTTGGCCTGCATCCATCGATGAGCGGCCTGCAAAATCTTTTCAATCAGGGCAAAGCGGGTTTTGTCTCCAACATTGGCACGCTGTTGGAACCTACCAGGCGCGATGATTTTTATAATGATCGCACGGCACTGCCTTTGGGATTGTTTTCTCATTCCGACCAGGCTCAACATTGGCAGACCGGTATCCCCCAAAACAGATCCAACATTGGTTGGGGGGGCAGAATGGCTGACCTGATCCGGGATATGAACACAGAGGACAAAATCTCCATGAACATCTCCCTCTCCGGTTCCAATATCCTGGAAGTAGGCAATGAGGTGATCGAATATGTCATCGACCGCCGACAGGGCAGCATTGGAATCAGGGATTACAGGCCTGACAATATGTACGACCAGTTCAATATCGCCAAGTCACAGGCCATTGACAGCATTTTGGCTCAAAACTATTCGGATGCCTTTGAAAAAACCTACACGGATGTCATCCGCAATGCCAGGGACGGACATCTGAAATTCAAAGATGCCCTCGACCATGGTCCTGTAATCCAAACCCCATTCTCCGATAACTACCTTTCAGAATCTCTGCAAATGGCCGCAAAGACCATATCTGTTCACGAAAAACTGGGATTTAAAAGGCAAATTTTCTATGTCGATTTTTATGGCTGGGATCACCACGACGAAGTATTGAATAACCAAACTGAGATGCTGGGTCAGCTTTCCGATGCAGTCGGCGAATTTTATGCCGCCATCCAAGAACTGGGTCTGGGATCCCAAGTTACACTATTCTGCATTTCTGAATTTGGAAGATCTCTCACTTCGAACGGAAATGGAACAGATCATGCCTGGGGAGGAAATGTGTTTGTTATGGGCGGAGATGTGAAAGGAGGGAATATTTTCGGACAATACCCTGATCTAGATTTGAATTCAGACCTCAATGTCTACGAAGGAGTGATCATCCCCGAAACCTCAGTTGACCTATATTTTGCCGAACTCGCACTGTGGATGGGCGTTAAGCCATCTGACCTGCCTTATGTACTGCCCAATATTGGTAATTTTTATGACATCCGATCCGGAAAGCCACCTCTCGGATTCCTGAATATTTGAAGTTACAAGACATGAAAAAAATCATTTTCACAATTGCTTTAGGGATTTCCACTTTCCTCTCATTGAACGCACAGTGTTTTCCGGATCGTCACTCCACAAATTGGTTTGACGGGTGGATGTCCTGTAATCCTCAAGCTTCTCCTGACCCAAATCTCAAAGCAGGTCACTGGTTGCTCTTTGATCTTGGTAAAAGATACAGCATCCGAGGTATCCGCATATGGAACTACAACGATCCGGACCTGTTGGCCCGAGGCATTTCCAAACTGTCCATTCATTATTCAGGAGATTCCATCAGATGGTACCATGACCGCGACCTGGATCTGGACCCTGCTCCCGGACACAACCGGTATGAAGGCATGGATTGGAAATCGCTGACCATTCCCGAAGCAAAGTATATCCTTTTGACTGCTTTGGAAAATTTCGGAGCATCCGGTTGTTATGGTCTGGGTGAAGTGATGTTTGAAGCCGAAGAGGTCATCATATCAGACAACCTGGATGAAACAGCGTCAGAGATAGACTTAAAAGTTCGCTTGTTGCCCAATCCTTTCAGCAGACAATTCCAGGCAGAAATTGATCTCATTCCCGATCAGATGGCTACCTGGCAGGTAACCGATCTGATGGGCAGGAAATGGGCTTCCGGAAGTCTTCATTCACTTAAATCCAAATATTATTTAAGGGTTCTTTCAGAAAACTGGCCTGCGGGGAATTATGTATTCTCAATCAACCAAGGTGAACTTTACGCCAAATCCCTGGTAGTTAAAATCAATTAAACCATCTCGAAATCAAAACCCGACTCCTATCTCCATAATGTATTCTTGCAGTCAGGTTTGAGCAAAAAAAAAGGCGAGCCAATTGGCCCGCCCCCTTTATTCTGAAAATATTAGACTTACAATATTAGATAGAATATGCAAGCGTTACGTCCAGTTCAAAGTTGTTGTCAATGGCCTTGTCTCCGAGGTTATCAAAAAAGCTACCGGAGCCGTATTTGATATCGTATTTGGTGCGATCGATCACGATCCTGGCAGAAGCCTTTGCACCATCCAACATTGCCTCAAAGCTAACAGGAGCGGTAATGCCTTTGATGGTCATATTACCCTCTACTCTGTACGTATTTGCCTTAGATCCTGGCATCACCTTGGTGATTTTGAAGCTTGCGGTTCTAAACTTCTCAACACTAAAGAAATCGTCACTTTTCAGATGACCAATCAGTTTACCAGCGTATTCTCCCGTAAGATCTGTACAAGTGATCGTTGACATATCCATTTCGAACATGCCTCCTGTGAGTACGTTTTTATTGAATTCCAGACTTCCACTTTTCAAAATGATATTACCAGTGTGTTGTCCGGTTACTTTTTTACCCGTCCAAACAATTTTACTCTTGGCAATATCAACTTTACCCGGTGCCGGAGTTACTTCTGCGGTAGCATTAAAAGAAAGGAGCGCTACCAGACTCAATGTTGCAAATAATTTCATCGTTCAGTAATTTTTGTTTGAACGGTAAACTGCATGGAGAGGAGATTTGTTTCGTAATCGTTTGATAATTAAACATTCCTTAAGCTATATTAAGATTTCAAGCCACCAGGACCCATCATACTGAAAATCAAATCCAACGGGTTTGTGAATTATAGACTATTTGGATTTTTCAAAACCACCTCAGGCATTCAAAATTAAGAATGGGCTAAATGTTCCTCTTTCCATTGATCTGCTGATCGTTTTTTCTTATTTTATCAAATGGTCAATATTGATCTAATAAGTCATCATACTATTCTGGAAGCACTTATATTGGTTCTTACTCAAAAAAAAAGGCGTCATGATGACGCCTTTTCTTATATTATTTTTCCTGAACGGAATTGAAATTATTTTAGGTCTTAATTTTTATTGACCTCTTCAAATTCCACATCCGTCACCGGCTCAGATGCACCTGATCCATCTGCTGCATTACCTCCATTGGATTGACCCGCCTGCTGAGAAGCCTGATACATATCCTGGGATGCTGCCATCCATGCCTGATTGAGCACTTCGAGCTTAGCGGTGATTCCATCCAAATCCTGCGCCTGATGGGCTGCTTTGAGATCTGATAATGCTTTGTCAATGGCTGATTTTTTATCAGCCGGTATTTTATCCCCGTATTCTTTCATTTGCTTCTCTGTCTGAAAGATCATTGCATCGGCCTCATTGATTTTGTCCACCCGCTCGCGAGCTTTCCTGTCTGCATCGGCATTGGCAGCTGCTTCGTTCTTCATTTTTTCGATTTCCTCCTTGGACAGACCCGTTGATGCTTCGATACGGATGTTCTGACTCTTGCCTGTCCCCTTGTCCAGTGCGGATACACTCAGGATACCATTGGCGTCCATATCAAAGGAAACCTCGATCTGCGGCACACCTCTTGGTGCAGGAGGAATTCCATCCAGTATAAATCTTCCGACCGTGCGATTGTCCTTTGCCATGGGCCTTTCACCCTGCAGGATGTGAATTTCCACACTAGGCTGGTTGTCTGCAGCAGTTGAATATGTTTTTGATTTTTTGGTGGGTATGGTGGAATTCGATTCGATGACTACATCGTAAACTCCTCCCATTGTTTCAATACCCAATGAGAGTGGCGTTACATCCAACAACAGAACGTCCTTCACTTCTCCTGTCAACACCCCGCCCTGGATGGCCGCACCGATGGCCACCACCTCATCGGGGTTTACACCACGATTGGGCTTTTTGCCAAAAAACTCTTCTACCACTTGCTGAATTCTCGGGATTCGCGTAGAGCCTCCTACCAGGATGACCTCATCAATATCATTCTTGCTTAATCCTGCATCCCTGAGAGCGTCTTCACAAGGCTTCAAGGTTCTGCGAACCAGTTCATCAGCCAATTGCTCGAATTTTGATCGGCTCAGTTTGAGCACCAGGTGCTTGGGAACCCCGTCCACCGCTGTAATATAAGGCAGATTGATCTCCGTCTCATTACCCGAAGAAAGCTCAATTTTGGCTTTCTCAGCGGCTTCCTTCAGTCTTTGCAGGGCCATCGGGTCTTTTCTCAGATCGATGTTTTCCTGAGTTTTGAAATTGTCGGCCATCCAATCAATGATCACCTGGTCAAAATCATCTCCCCCCAGGTGGGTATCCCCATTTGTAGATTTAACCTCAAATACGCCATCACCGAGATCCAGGATGGAGATATCAAAAGTACCTCCTCCCAGGTCATAGACCGCAATGGTCATATCCTTATGCTTCTTATCCAGACCATATGCCAAAGCTGCCGCAGTAGGTTCGTTGATGATCCGCTTGATATTCAATCCGGCGATCTCACCAGCCTCCTTCGTAGCCTGCCTCTGAGAATCGTTGAAGTATGCTGGAACTGTTACGACAGCTTCTGTGACCTCATGTCCCAGAAAATCTTCTGCCACTTTTTTCATTTTTTGAAGGATCATAGCTGAGATTTCCTGTGGGGAATACAATCTTCCGTCTATGTCCACGCGACAGGTGTTGTTATCGCCATTGACTACCTTGTAAGCAGATCTTCCGATTTCAGAACCTGATTCGCTAAACCTCTGCCCCATGAACCTCTTGATAGAAGCAATGGTGCGTTTTGGGTTGGTGATGGCCTGCCTTTTGGCGGGATCGCCTACTTTCCTTTCACCATTGTCTAAAAATGCCACAATCGATGGCGTAGTCCGTCTGCCTTCGTCATTTGCGATGACCACCGGCTCATTTCCTTCCATGACCGCCACACAAGAGTTGGTTGTTCCTAAGTCTATACCTATTATTTTTCCCATTTTAATTTGTTTATATATCTCCTGGGCATCAATCTGTGTGCCAACGCAAAAAACGGTAATAATGTCAGTAAAAACCTGACAACCTTTAAAATTTGGCCTCAATTAATATGACAAACAGGCCGGCTTTCCTTAAAAATGTCAGAAATTCAGGAGACGGGTTTCCTCTACTGTTCGAAGCAGGTTTCGGGTTTCGGCGGTAATACCCAGTGATCTGCGTATGGTATGAACGCTTGAAACAAGGCCGAATCCTTCTGAGAGATTGGTAAAACGTGGAATCTCCTGAGAGGCGGTAATCCCTGTGTTGGCATTGATGATGGCATTGAAGTCTGTGATTTCAGGTCCTCCTGCACGAGCCTGAAAGTCAAGGCTCAGAATCTTTCTGGAAATGGCCGGATCTACAGTGAGGTTATTTTTGAGCAAGGAAAAGAAAGAAAGACCCTGAACAGCTACTGAGGTCTTGATATCCCCTTGTTGGAGTGCCCAGCGAACAGTTTTAGTCTGTATGGCTCCTGTCACTGTATTTTCCTCCTGCACCTGGACCAGAATCTCAAAATCATAAATGGTCGATGCCGACAATCCACTTCCGCGCCAGGAAAAGTTCTGACTTAAAGCCGGATCAAATTTTATCTCACGGGTCTGATCGGCAGGGGAAGTAAAAGCAAAATCCCTGATCAGGGCGATCCGGGCTGTTACCAATGGCTTCTGGTCACCCCGATCCAATTGAAAGACAAGGCTGTCACCAGCAGACAGGGGGATATCGGAAGCCTTGATTTTGTACATGAAATTAGGCGCTGTCGCAAACGGTCCCGGTTTTCTCTGATAACCCTCCAGGTTAGCATCTACACGGATCAAACCGTGGGATCTGTTCTTTGTGATATTGAACAGGCTCACTTTTGCATTGGGATAATACAGCGAATCTGCGATCTGGGCAATCTCCACAGCAGATCTGTTTTCATCTACAAAGAGCTTTTCCACCCGGATATAATGCGCCGTATCTGTGCGATTAATGAACCCATAGACTACCGGAACATCCCTCCACTCCTCCGTCAGAACAAAATCAGTAGTACAGGATCCCAAAAAAAGGAGGCTACCCGCTAAAATCAAATTGCGCATCATAAGGCAAAATTACAAAAAGGGTTGAATTAGCTGGTTCAGGAATATTTCAGTCACCAACCGAATCTTGACTTTTATTCTTAGTAATCTTGCCTGGGGTTGATATTCATCCATTAATCCTCAGAATGGCAACTGCCTGATTCCCGATCCCATCCGTTTCGGATTGCCTATTGAGGTACTACATGTATTTCCTCCTAATCTGTAAATACAAATGAATTGCAACCCAGGATCCTTACTGCCATAATCCTGCCTGTGGGAATGAATTCGATCCGCTGCAAAAACAAATTCAATGCCTATCTTTACGCCATGTCAGTCCACAAAGAATTAAAAAAAATCACTACGAGGACACTTCAAGAGCTGAAAATAAATGGTGAGAAAATCGCCATGTTGACTGCCTACGATTATTCCATGGCCAGAATCCTGGATGAAGCGGGAATAGATGTTTTACTGGTGGGCGATTCCGCTTCCAATGTAATGGCAGGACATGAAACCACCCTGCCCATCACCCTGAACCAGATGATATACCATGCCCAATCGGTGGTAAGGGGTGTTTCCCGGGCTTTGGTGGTGGTGGATCTGCCATTCGGCAGTTATCAGGGCAACACAAAGCGTGCTCTGGAATCTTCCATCCGGATCATGAAAGAAAGCGGAGCCCATGCGGTAAAGCTCGAAGGAGGAGCAGAGGTCGCCGATTCCATCAAAAGGATCCTCACAGCCGGTATACCTGTCATGGGGCACCTGGGACTCACACCCCAATCCATATACAAATTCGGAACCTATAACGTAAGGGCCAAGGAAAAAGCCGAGGCTATAAAACTTAAAGAAGACGCCCAAATTTTAGAACAGGCAGGCTGTTTCAGCCTGGTCCTTGAAAAAATTCCGGCCAATCTGGCCACCGAGGTGACTCAATCCATCAACATACCCACCATCGGAATCGGTGCTGGGTCCGGTGTAGATGGCCAGGTTTTGGTCTCCCATGATATGCTGGGCCTTAATAAAGGATTCCATCCCAGGTTTTTGAGACGATATCTGGATCTTCACAGTCAAATTCTGGAGGCGGTAAACCAATATTCCAGGGATGTGAAATCCGGAAGTTTTCCCAACGAAAAAGAACAGTATTGATGAAAAAAAGAGCGATAGCCTTGCTGTTGGTTCCAACAGTTGCAGGCTTATTGTTGGTCATTTACTTTTTTATATTCAAAGACAATGTAACTGCCCGTGCGGAACCCTTTCCATTGGAAATCCGTTCCGGAACTCCGGTAGGGAACATTGTCCGGACACTGAAAGACAGTGCTATATTGAAAAATGGAAGCACTTTGCAGATCCTCCTTTCCATTCTCCCAAAAGAATCCATCGAGAAGCGTTCGGCAAGGTACCTGATCCGTCCCGGCATGAGCAACCTGGATATTTACAGAAAACTCCGGTCAGGGGCGCAGGATCCCGTGAGGCTGGTCATTCAGGAGGTCAGGGACGTCTACCAATTCAGTGGCAAAGTGGCTGCTCAGATGGAAATGGACTCTATGGAATTGGTTTCATTCCTGCTGGACACCATTTTGCTGGACAGCCTGGGCTATACCGCAGAAAACATCCTCACTTCTGTCTTACCGGATACCTATGAATTTTATTGGAACAGCAGCCCCCAGCAGCTTTATAAAAAATTAAAAGCCCAACACGACCGATACTGGGCATCTGAAAGTAAGGCGATTGCTTTGAAAGAGCTGGGCCTGGACACGAAGCAGATATACATTGTTGCCTCCATCGTAGAAAAAGAATCCCAATTCGAACCTGAAAGGCCTGCCATCGCAGGGGTCTACCTGAACCGCCTGAAATCGGGGATGAGACTTCAGGCCGATCCCACCGCGGTTTTTGCCAGCGGACTGGAAGGCATTCAAAGGGTTTCTCATGAAATTTTATCTATTCAGTCCCCTTACAACACTTATCAGGTGGACGGCTTGCCGCCGGGACCAATCTGCATGCCGTCCTTAAACAGCCTGGAGTCTGTAATTAAGGCCGAAAAGCACGAATACTTGTTTTTCTGCGCCAAACCAGGCTACGAAGGTCGTCATGCGTTCGCACAGAACGCTGAGCAACATTTTGAAAATGCAAGAATTTACCGAAAGTGGCTCAATGATGAAAACATCCATTGACCAAGTTAAGGGAGAATTTACTTCGAAGGGGGATTACTTCTTCTGAGTAACTTGATCTGCCAGGGATTGTTGCCATATTTTTGGGTACCCACCAGGAGCATGGCATCCGGGTCGACCTTGACTGTCCATTCGCTGGAACTGTCCTTTTCTGAGCGCAATTCCAAAGTTTTTATTGCAGATGTGTAGAGATACCTTCCTGCATCTGTGGTTTCACTATAAATGCCTTTCTTGTAACTGCCATCCTCGAGCAAGTCAATCCAATGTCCTTGGTAAATATTGCTTTTAGGGGTTTCTTCTGCAATAGACAGGGCAAAATAGATATGCCAAATACTATCTGTCAGATTAGGTTCAGGCTTTTGGGTTTTGGATGCCTGAATAAATGCTTCATCCAGTTTGCCGTAAATTTTTCCGGTGGTCTGAATTTTCCGCACGGTACCGGTTTCGTCATTGGGAGCTGGCGCGGGCTTATCTGCTTTGGAATCGGATTTACAGGAGGAAAATGCAGCCCCGATAAGAATCAATAGGTAAAATAAACGGCTCATTTCAATGGTTTTAAAAGAATAATCATGCAAAAAAATCAATTCCCGTTGAAAAATAGCAGTGATTTATTGAAACTTGCAAAAAATTAACTTTTGAAGAAAGAAAGTCACGATCCTGTCCTCCTGGCGATGGAAAATCTGCTGCGGCATTGGTCCAATAAAAAAATCCTGGCTGCAGTAAGTGGAGGCATGGATTCCATGGTACTAGCCCATACTTTACATCAGGTATCCGCTGACTTTGCTATAGCGCATTGTAATTTTCATCTGAGAGCTGCTGATTCCGATGCAGATCAAAAGCTGGTGGAAGACTGGGCGACTACCCACGGTATAATTTGTCATACAGGCCATTTCCCTCTGACAGGACAAAAAAGCGGAATCCAGGAATCAGCCAGAACAGCACGCTATGATTACTTTAAGGAACTAAGCGATCAATTTGGCTATGACATTTTACTCACAGCACACCATCGGGACGATTTGGAAGAAACTTTTATCCTGAACCTGATCCGTGGCTCAGGATTGAGAGGACTGGACGTTTTGTCAAACGCAAACAAGCGCGCCATCAGACCTTTTCAGTATTTGAGTAAAAGGGATCTTTATCATTATGCCGTGTCGTATCAAGTCCCATGGAGGGAAGATATTTCAAATCTGAAAAACGATTATGCGAGAAACAAACTAAGGAACCAGGTATTTCCTATCCTGGCAGAGGTAAAACCAGGATTTAGCTCCTCTCTGTCCCACTCCATGGAACTAATCAGCGAACTGAGAAATTATATGGATCTGAAGTTGGAGAAATGGAAAGATACTTATGTTCGAAAGGATGCAGACAGGATCCTGATCCTGGATTTTCCCCAATCGGATCTAGCTCTGTTTCGCCATTACGCATCGGGACTTGGATTCAACTATGACACCATTCAAAATATTTGCAGAGACCCAAATTCTCCCGGAAGAACTTTCCGGTCCCCCAATGGATTAAGTTTGGTTAAAGCCAGAGACTTTTGGGTTCTGTCAGAAGAATCCGATGAAGTTTCGTGTACTGAAATATTAATCTATGCCGATTCCGGGAAAGTAAGATTTGGAAATTTTGAACTGGAAATACAAAAGCCTGTAAGCAGCGATCCTGATTTCAAAAACAACGAGTGGGCAATCCTCGCTGATTGTTCGGATATAAAATTCCCATTAACAATTCGTCGGTTCTCACCCGGTGACCGAATAAGAATACCGGGTATGGAAGGGAGGCAAAAAAAACTAAAAAAAATATTCAATGAAAATGGTACCGACCTGCTCACAAGAGCTGAATTGCCCCTTTGGTGGTCTGGCGATGAAATGCTTTGGGTTCCCGGACACGCCATTTCAGAAAAGATCAGCCGATACAAAGAATCTGAAAAAATTATGCTGTGGACCTGCAAGAGAATAGGCAGAAAGAATTCAGCATAAATGTAACATGTGCCCCAAGTGCCCTTCTCCATCTGAGCTAAGGAGATTAATTTTGTTTACTTCAAAAAGAATTTAGAGACAATCTGAGGTAACAATAATCCCATAGTTCATACCCGTGTAATGTGGGATCGCAACATGTGTGTGGTGTAGCTATTTACCTGGTCTGCCAAAAAGATCTTTCGGTCTGCTGTCCAGGATGGGTTTTTCCCTGGGCGGTTCATTCATCTGTGTGTTTTCAAGTTGAGAAATGTGCCGCCATTTTCCATCTTTATACTCTAAGGCTTCATAGGTGCCATCCGGGACATATAAGGCAGGCCCACCACCTCGCAGATCATCCACTCTGGTCATATGGTCGTACACGATTTGATCTCCATCAAAACTGACGGCGCAGGAAGCTTCCGGGGAATATCGGATAACCTGTCGTGAAGCCTCATATTCCTCACCTTTTGTTTCTTCCAGGGTTAGACCTTTGAAACCAAACTCCACTTTACCATTCCGGATACTTATAGCATCAATGATTTTGAATTTTTCCTTCCTGTTGTTTTGAGCATAACCGATCAAGACGTAATAAGGATCGGCATTGCCATAGAATCTTGGCGATATTTGATAATACAGCGCTCCATACCAGTGATCCTGATCAAAAGGATCCCTCCGGATTTTCAGATAGTCCCTCTTCTCGTTGGCCAACTTAATCAGGCTGCCATCTGCCAATTTTATCATACCCCTATAGTTCCACAACCCTTTTTCAGTTTCATACTGCCAAGTGTACAAGGTAAAAGACTGGTCAACCGGTCTAAGAGCCATGAATCCCGGAATCTGTACGGATGTATCCAATGATCCGGCAGACAGGACGGACTCAATGTGTTTTGAGACCTCCCCGGCAGCCATTTTCCTGTAGGCAGGGGTTACAGAATGTACCATTACCTCTCCCCAAAATTTCAAGCTATCCAGATGGGTGTTGAGGCCAGACTGAGCAAAAACAGGCATCGTGACGGAAATCTGGAAACACGCAACGAAGGCTAGTAAGCTAATTCGGTTCAAAGCAAATGTTTTAGAAAAATTATGAACGACCCAATTCCGAAACGCCTGTAATGGCAGCTTATTGTGTCGGTTGGCAAGATATCATACTTCTGTAATCCGGCTTATCTGATACGTATTGGTGGCGAAATTCAGAAACGATCTTGCCATCGAGTACAGTAAACACACCCGGCATTTGAAAACCATCCCCCAATTGCACGCCCCATCCGTGGCCTTTTAAAATACCTGCGTCCACACCTCTGATCCAGGATCTGAATCCAAACAACTGATTAAAACGTCCCTTCACCAGACCAAAGGCCTGATAATAGCGGCAGCCAGGATCGGATATATGTTCCAGATGAGAAATCTTGTATCTTTCAAAATAGGTCATGGCAATGCTCGGTTCAGCCATGTGCACCAAAATGATCTCAGCCAACTCAGGATCCGTGGTCTTATTCAACTCACTGATCTCTTCGAGGGCTTCCCTGCAAAAAGTGCAGCCAAAATGACGTAGAAAGACAAGCAATACCTGCTTCTTTTTACTTAACTCCACAACGCTTTTGCCGCTGTGGGTCTGCATGGTTTTTAGTTCTTCCTGCATGCTGCTCATGGTCTAAAAACACCATAAGCATTGATAAGTTCAAGTGGATCGGTTCAGAGAGAATCGTATACCTTCATCATGGCGGTCACTTCCTCTGCGGATTGATTGAGCAGGGCGGTTTCGGATTCATTCAAATCCAGCTCGATTATTTTCTCGATACCATTTCTACCCAACTTAACCGGCACCCCGACAAAAACATTGTCGAGCCCATACTCCCCATTCAAGAGGGCACAACAGGGGAATATCCTTTGCTCATCCTTTAAAATGGCTTCCACCATCTGGGCTGCAGCAGCTCCCGGGGCATACCAGGCAGAGGTACCCATCAGTTTGACCAATTCTCCCCCACCGTATTTGGTTCTTTCAACGATCTTGTTGAGGCTGTCCTCATCAATGAACTGAGAAACCGGAATGCCCGAAACGGTGGTAAACCTGGGAAGCGGAACCATGGAATCACCATGCCCTCCCATCAGGATGGCCTGAATATCTTTTGGAGAAACCTGGATGGCTTCTGCCAAAAAAGCTCTATAACGAGCGGTATCCAGAATACCTGCCATTCCAAATACCCTGCTGGAGTCGAGACCACTCACTTTATAAGCCGCATAAGTCATGACATCAAGAGGATTGGAGACGACAATGACAATCGGATTTTTTGAATACTTTAATACTGAGGAAGTTACACTATTGACGATGCCGGCATTGGTTGAAATCAGATCATCTCGGCTCATGCCGGGTTTGCGGGGCAATCCGGCGGTAATCACCACAACATCAGAGTCTTGAGTCAGCGCATAATCGTCTGTACCTACCAACCGGGTCGAATAATAATCCACAGGAGCCTGTTGCCAGGAATCCAAAGCCTTGCCCTGAGCCATCTCAGCTTTGATATCCACAAGAACAATTTCCTTTATGAAATCCTTATGAGCCAACACATTAGCTACTGTAGCCCCAACATTGCCCGCACCTATGACTGTAACTTTATTCATTTTTAAACGTTATTATAGTGATGAATTGATAGTAAAATCGCCGCAAAACTAATCAGTAGAGAGGTGAAATTGTTGTAATTTTGAACCCAATTTGAAATAAATTAATCAGAATGTATAAGTTACTCACATTTTCAATGGCAGTACTTTTCAGTACGCTCCTGACCGGCCAGCAGGCCCCAACCGGCATGTGCGGAACCTCCGCAGAAGATCAACTCCAGATCCGTGACAGAATGTTCAAAAACCGGGAAGAGCTCGGACATATTGTCCAAACCCGTACCGGTGCCATTCGTTATATCCCAGTGAATTACCATCTGGTAGCGAAGGCAGACAGAACTGGACGCCTCAGAATTGGCAATGTTTTTACCAATCTCTGTGCGATCAATAAAATCTACGAAGATCAGGAAATACAGTTTTATATCCGGAACATCAATTTTGTCAATAATGACTTCCTTTATGACAATCCTAGCAGCGACCTCGGCAGAGGGTGGGCAACCAGCTTGGCTAACAACAACCGCAATGCTGTCAACATCATCTGTGCTTCGAAGGCCAATGCAGCGGAGCCCGGTGTACTGGCGTTTTACAACCCCGGAGGGGATTACATCGTTTCCGGCAATGCTCAGGTAAATGGCAATGGTACGACGCTGGCCCACGAGATTGGCCACTTCTTCAGTCTGGCACATACCTTCTTTGGATGGGAAGCCACCACTTACACCTGCAATACTCCTACCCCAACTACTGTCAATTTAGGTGGCCAAGTCGTCAATGTGGAATATGCAGATAGAAACAAAAGGATCAATGGCCAGCTATCCTGCAAAATATCATCAGATGGTTTCTGCGATACCCCAGCTGACTACAACCTCGGCTTTGGCTGGGTGGGAGGAAACTGTGCCTATGTAGGCTGCGCGAAGGATCCGGATAATTTGCCATTGGATCCGGAAGAAAAAAACATCATGAGCTATTTCCTGAACTGCCTTCAGTTTTTCAGCGCAGAGCAAAAAGCTGCCATTCTGAGGGACTACAGCTCCACCGCCAGGTCTTATCTGAGGACTGTTACCTACACACCTCAGGCTGATGTAAATCAAGCTGTTAAAATCATCGCGCCCACTGATGGTGACCTAACAGAAGGGTTTAACATCGTAAAACTCGAATGGGAGGCGGTCCCCAATGCCACCCACTACATGGTGGAAATGGGCGAAGGCTCCCTGACCATCAAGAACACAGGATTCATCACAAGAAGAACCGATACCACCCTGACCAATTTGGTAAGTAACAAACGTTATGTCTGGAGGGTATTTGCCTATAATGCCAACAGCTTTTGTCATACCCAGCCCAATCCCGTTACTTTTACTACGGGCCGCTTTCCGGTCTCCAGCGACAATCCCGGTGCTGATGTAGCCCGCGTCAATTGGTACCAGGCAGGAAATGGTCAGGTGGTCATGGAAGTAAACTCTCCGATCGAATCCGAATCTCATTTTGAGTTTTTCAATCTGGAGGGAAAATCCTGTTCAAAATTTTCCAGAAGGCTACAGGTCGGATCCAATGCTGTAGAGGTAGACCTGGGAGCTGCTGGCACCTATGTTTACCGCGTTACCCACTCCACAGGATCGATCACAGGAAAAGTGTTTATACAATAAACCTAAAATCAAGAAATTAGATGAAATTATTACCTGGTATTCACCTGGCTGTGATGCTTATGGCCTGTTTATACATTTCTAATGTGCAGGCACAGCAGGAATTTTGCGGCACAAGCCATCATTCTCAAAACCAAATCCTGAAAGAGCGCTTAGCCCTGGGCCAGATGCCCAAGGCTGAGAACGGGGGTATCATCTATGTTCCGATTCAGATCCATATGTTGCTTACTGATCAGGGCAACGGATTGTACAATATGTTCTCTCTGGAGGAGTCCATGTGTACTTTGAATAACGATTTTGCCGAAACCGGATTCCAGTTTTACATGGAAAATGAGATCAACTATATACGCAGTACCAAGTGGGATAATCATGAAAACTTCGACGATGGGATCGAAATGATGAAAACCAATAATAAACCAGGAGTAGTCAACTGTTATATCGTGACAAATCCTGCGGGCAACTGCGGATATTTTGCCTGGGATGGAGATGCAGTTGCACTTAGTAAATCCTGCCTGGGCAAAACCACACATACCTGGGCCCATGAACTGGGACATTATTTTTCTCTCCCTCATACTTTTTTCGGATGGGAAGGTACCGCGTACAATTACAGTAAACCCACAATCGAATTTCAGGCTCGGGTATGGCGTCCAATAGAGAATGTAAAAAGGGATGATTGCACCAATCAGGCGGATGGCTTCTGTGAAACCTATCCTGACTATATCAGCAATCGCTGGAACTGCACAGAAGACAGGAAAAGTAATTCGCCTATGAAGGATGTTAATGGAGACGAATTTTATGCGGATGGAAGTTTGTTCATGTCCTACTCCAATGACCGCTGTATGACCCGCTTCTCCGCCGATCAATCGGAAGGCATGAGAAACTTCCTGAATACCAGACGCAATGATTTAAAAAGAACAGGGATCATACCCGTAAGCCTGGGCACCATTGACCGGACTGCGATGTTTCCACCAGATTCATCCAGCGTTCCCGGCACCAGCATTCAATTCAACTGGCCCGCCGCGGATGGAGCCGAGGGATATTTGTTCCAGTTATCCCGAAATGCCTCTTTCACACTTCCTGTCAGATTCTCTGTTTTGAACACCAATGAAATTACAGTGGATAATTTATTGCCGGGTCGCACATATTACTGGAGGGTAAAAGCAGTAAACCGATTCGAGTTTTGCAATCCTACAACTGGTACGCTTAGCTTTTCCACCGAAGTCCTTTCTTCAGTGGATCATGAAATTTCTGAAGAAGGTCCCATTCAGATCCTGCCCAATCCTGTAGCGGGAAAAGGTGCAGAAATGGTCATCATTCAAAAAGACATTTCGACCCATATCCTAATGGTCACTGATCAAATGGGAAAAGTTATAGAACATGATATTACCATTTTGGATCAGGACAAGGTGCAAATGCGTTTGCACCAATCCCTTCCGGGAATCTATTTGCTCAGGTCTCAGAAAGAAAATGCCTTGACTACCGCCAAGATAGTTGTTTATTAAATGAAATATCAAAACAGAAACCATAGAAAATGAACTTACACGAATACCAGGGAAAATCCATATTAAAATCATTTGGCCTGCCTGTCCAGGAAGGAATATTGATCGAAAATGCATCAGATGCTGAGTCAGCATTTGTCACCTTACAGCGAAAAACCGGAACCCAATTTGCGGTCGTAAAGGCCCAGATCCATGCGGGTGGACGCGGTAAAGGCGGTGGGGTGAAACTCGCTAAAAACCTGGATGAGGTGAAATTATACGCCTCGAATATCCTGGGCATGATGCTTAAGACACCTCAGACTCCGGGTGGTATGGATGGTTCCGGAAAACTCGTACGCAAGGTTTTGATCGCAGAAGACAGCTATGCTCCTGATTTCAATGCCTGTAAGGAATATTATTTCTCTGTTTTGACCGACAGAGGTTCCCAGAAGAATGTGATCATCTATTCCAGTCAGGGGGGCATGGACATAGAAAAAGTTGCAGAGGAAACTCCTGATTTGGTCCACAAGGAATTTATCGACGCGGCTCTCGGTATCCAGGACTTCCAACTGAGGAAGATCGCTTTTAATCTGGGACTGGAAGGCAAGGCCTATAAAGAAATGTGCGCCTTTGTAAAAAATCTATACAGAGCTTTTGTAGAGTCCGACGCCACACTGATCGAGATCAATCCCTGCCTGAGAACAGGTGATGACAAGATCCTGGCTGTGGATTGCAAGTTTGCCCTGGATGACAATGCTTTATATCGTCATCCCGATTACGAGAACATGAGAGATGATACCGAAGAGGATCCCACAGAAGTTGAGGCCCGCATCAACAATCTGAACTATGTCAAACTGGATGGCAACGTAGGTTGTATGGTAAATGGAGCCGGACTCGCCATGGCGACTATGGATATCATCAAGATGGCAGGAGGCAATCCGGCCAACTTTCTCGATGTAGGTGGTACGGCGGATGCTGCCCGCGTAGAGCAGGCATTCCGCATCATTCTGAAAGATCCGGCTGTAAAAGCCATTCTGGTCAATATATTCGGAGGAATCGTACGATGCGACCGCGTCGCACAGGGTATTGTGGATGCCTACAGAAATATGGGCGACATCCAGGTGCCCATCATTGTAAGACTTCAGGGCACCAATGCTGAACTAGCCAAAAACATCATTGATTCTTCCGGCCTCAAGGTTCATTCTGCCATTGCCTTGCAGGAGGCCGCAGACCTGGTTTCCCAGGTTTTAGCCTGAGTTTTTTTTGGAAACACTCAGTCTTTACCGGTTACACCAATACATAAGCAGGGTCATCGCCCTGAATTTTGATGACTCTTTATACGTCACCGCAGAAATCCTTCAAGCCCGAAAGGTAAGAGGGCATATCTATCTGGAGCTTGCGGAGAAAGGGTCGGACGAAGATATACTGGCACAGGCGTCTGCCGTTCTCTGGAAAACCCAACTGGCTCTTATAACGCCGAAGCTCAGCCAAGATCCCATAGATATCCTCAGGGAAGGACACGAAGTACGCCTCAAGGTCAACGTGGACTTTCATCCCAGATACGGATTGAAACTGATCGTTCAGGAAATTGATGAGGCATATTCCGAAGGGAAACTGCTTCAAAAGAAACAGGCAATCATCCAACGCCTGATGCAGGAATCACTCTGGCAGAGAAACCGACAAGCTGCCGCGCCGCTGGTTTTTCAAAACATTGCCATTATCAGCAGCAAGACTGCTGCCGGTTATTCTGATTTCATGGATCAGTTATATACCAATGAGCCCGGCTACCAGTTTAAAACGGTCCTGTTTCCCGCCAGTATGCAAGGGGAAATGACAGGTCCTGAAGTGACCCTGGCTATGGAAAATATCCTCATGGACCGCTTTTCCTTCGACTGCATAGTATTGATCCGGGGCGGAGGAGCAAAAGCCGATCTGCATGATTTTGACCATTATGGTATCGCAAAAGCCATCAGCTTGTGCCCCTTACCGGTTCTGTCCGGAATCGGACATCAAACCGATGAATCGATTGCAGATCTCAGCGCTTTCCTTTCCTTTAAAACTCCAACTGCAGTCGCTGAATTCCTGATTTACCGGATGCTGGAATTTGAAAGCAGACTTCAAGACATTCATTTAAAAATAAATCAGGAAGCAGGTAGAATCAGTCAGCAGGAAACCCTGATGCTTCAAAGCAGCTATCAAAAAATCCGTATGACCGCCCTGCAAAGTCTGGCCCAACATCAGCACGATCTGCAAAGAACCCAACAGAATTTGCGCACTTCCTCCACCTCTCTCGTTCATACCGCTCAGGAGGAAATTATCCAACTGGAATCTAAAATTGATCAGTCTGACCCAGAGGTGATTCTTAAAAGAGGATTCAGCATAACCATTCAAAACAATCGATTGATCCGACAAATGGAAGATCTGCACCCCATGGCTGAAATCAGCACGGTGCTTTCAGATGGCGTGATTAAAAGCAAAATGGTACCTTCAGATTCAGACAGGGTATCCACAAAATAAATGATTTTCCATCGATGAAAAAAAACAGCCCCAAGTACTCAGAAGCGTTAGAAGAAATCCATCACATTCTGGAAGAAATCCGAAAACCTGATTTTCCTGTGGACCGCCTTCAGGAAAAACTGCAAAGAGCACGACTCCTGGTAGACTCCTGCCGAAAAACCCTGAGGGAAATACAAGATGAGATCGAAAAAGAATAAGGACTAAGAGGTATGATGCAGGCTTATTTTATCTAAAACGAAGTAGGCAAAAAAAATACAGCTCCGGTCATGGATTCAGATCCAGCTCGGGATGGAATCTATGAAACATCTTCTCTAATACATCTCTGGCAGCCTGAGGCAAGGGGGTTCCGGGACCAAAGATGGCAGATGCTCCTGCTTCAAAAAGAAAGTCATAGTCCTTTTGCGGGATTACTCCACCTACTACCACCAGTATATCTTCCCGACCCAATTTTTTAAGAGCCGCCAGAGCTTCCGGTACCAGTGTTTTGTGGCCAGCAGCCAAAGAAGAAATGCCCAATACGTGTACATCTGCATCAAAAGCCTGCATGGCGGCCTCTTCCGGAGTCAAAAAGAGAGGCGCAATGTCCACATCAAAGCCAAAATCTGCGAAACCGGATGCGATGATACGAGCCCCGCGATCGTGCCCATCCTGCCCCAGTTTAGCGATTAAAATCCGGGGTCTCCGGCCATCCGCTTCAGCAAACCGATCTGAAAGTTTGCGGACTTCACTGACCTCATTCTGATTTTTAAATGCTCCTGAATAAACCCCTGATACCACCATATTATTTGCCTGAAAACGGCCAAATACTTTTTCAAGCGCGAGGCTGATCTCTCCCAGTGTTGCCCTAGCCCGAGCTGCTTCAACCGCCAGGCTTAAAATATTTTCTTTCCTGTGACCTGCTGCAGCTGTCAAAGCCTGCAAACAATCCTGCACCCTTGATTCATTCCTTTTAGACCGCAAATCGCGAAGTCTCTGGATCTGATCATTCCGGACTGCCTGATTGTCCACTTCAAGAATATCGAATCCATAGGAAGCCTCTTCGCGAAAAACATTGACGCCGATGATCTGATCCTCGGCAGAATCTATACGCGCCTGTTTGAGGGCTGCTGCTTCCTCAATTCTGAGTTTAGGCAGTCCTCGCTCAATTGCCTTTGCGATCCCACCTACAGATTCTACTTCATCGATATGAATTTTGGCTTTACGGATCAATTCTTTTGTCAGCTCTTCCAAATACCAGCTGCCCCCAAAAGGATCCACCGCTCTTGTTACACCGGTTTTTTGCTGTATGTATTTTTGGGTATCCCGTGCAACCTTTGCTGAAAAATCGGTAGGAAGTGCGATGGCTTCATCCATGGAATTGGTATGCAGCGATTGTGTCCCACCCAATACGGCTGCCATGGCCTCCAATGTAGTGCGGGTGACATTGTTCACGGGATCCTGCTCCGTCAAACTCCAACCTGAAGTCTGGCAGTGGGTACGCAAGGCAAGAGATTTGGGATTTTCCGGATGAAAGCCTGAGACCAACTCACTCCAAACCACCCTGGCTGCCCTCATCTTGGCAATCTCCATGAATATATTCATGCCAATTCCCCAAAAAAATGAAATTCTGGGAGCAAAGTCATCAATTTTCAACCCAGCCTTCAGTCCCGCCCGAATGTATTCCAGGCCATCGGCCAGCGTATACGCAAGTTCCAGATCGGCTGGAGCGCCTGCCTCGTGCATGTGATACCCACTGACGCTGATGCAATTGAAACGGGGCATATTCCGGGCGCAATAGGCAAATATATCGGATACCAAATGCATGGAAGGTTCCGGAGGATAGATATACGTGTTGCGCACCATGAATTCTTTGAGAATATCATTTTGAATGGTCCCGGAAAGTAAATGGGGAGGTACGCCCTGCTCTTCTGCAGCCACAATATAAAAGGCCATGATGGGTATAACAGCTCCGTTCATGGTCATGGACACCGACATCTGATCCAGGGGGATCTGGTCGAACAGAAGTTTCATGTCCTCGACGGAATCAATCGCTACTCCTGCCTTACCTACGTCACCTGCAACACGGGGATGGTCAGAGTCGTAACCTCGGTGCGTAGCAAGATCAAAAGCTACGGAAAGACCCTTTTGCCCTTGAGCCAAGTTTCTGCGGTAAAATTCATTGCTTTCCCGTGCATTGGAAAAGCCTGCATATTGCCTAATGGTCCAGGGCTGTGTCACGTACATGGCTGGGTAAGGACCACGAAGAAAAGGAGGTTTGCCCGCGATCCAACCGGCCCACTCAGGATCCAGACTGGAAGCCTGATACCGATCTTTAACCGGCATACCTTCGGGACTGATCCATTTGGTTGCTCCTTCCATGGTGGTTTATTTTTCTATTCTTCTATCGTGCCAGGTTGTATCCTCTATCTGCACCGGAGCTGCTTGAGCGGTGTAGTCCAGCCAGGCCTTCAAAGCCATCCGGGCGATCCCTTCGCCCAAATTACGGGGCAATTGACTTTTCAAATAATCGTCATGCCAGCGTCCGACAAAACCGGTATCAAAATTACCAGATACAAATTCATCGTGGTTCAGCACATAGTCGCAAAACGGCAAGGTAGTTTCCACCCCTTGTATCTCAAACCTTCTGATGGCCTTGATCAATTTGCGGATGGCGTCCTGCCTGTCTGAACCATGAACAATCAGTTTTCCGATCATGGGATCGTATTCCACCGGTATGGTCATACCCTCCCGATAACTGTCATCTACCCGAATCCAAGCGGCCTCCGGGGAACGATATCGGACCAATGTCCCTATACTTGGAAAAAACTGATTTCGGGTATCTTCAGCGCATATCCGGACTTCCATAGAGTGACCTTTAAGTTGGATCTGGCCCTGACTCAGGGGCAATGGTTTTCCCTCAGCGATCCGGATCTGCCATTCCACCAGGTCAAGTCCCGTAATCATTTCTGTAACGGGATGTTCCACCTGGAGGCGCGTGTTCATCTCCAGAAAATAATAATTCAGATTCTCATCCACCAGGAACTCCACGGTACCTGCCCCCACATATCCGCAGCCAAGAGCAAGCCGGACTGCATCCTTACCCATTTGCTCCCTGATTTGTGGCGACAGACAGGAAGAAGGTGCCTCTTCGATGATTTTCTGGTGTCTTCTTTGGATACTACATTCTCGTTCAAACAAATAAACACCCTGGCCATGTGTATCGCAAAAAACCTGTACTTCGATGTGCCTGGGCCTGGATACATATTTTTCAATGAAGACCGCCCCATCACCAAATGAAGAGAGCGCTTCGCTGGATGCCTGACGCATCTGTTCTGCCAGCTCATCAGATTTCTGGACCAGACGCATACCTTTTCCGCCACCTCCGGCACTGGCCTTGATCAACAAAGGATATCCGGTTTTGGCGGCGATTTCTGTTGCTTCTTCCAGAGAGCTGATCGCCTGATCGGTTCCCGGCACCAATGGAACTTTCAGTTTGGCCGCAGTCTGCTTCGCAGCAATTTTGGATCCCATCTGATCCATGGCTTCGGGAGGTGGGCCGATAAAAATTAATCCGGCCCCCTGCACTTTTCTTACAAATTCAGAATTTTCACTGAGAAATCCATATCCCGGATGAATTGCATCGGCATGAGTTCTAAGCGCAGCGCTCAGTACTTTTTCCATATTCAGGTATGACTCGCGGGAAGGCCCAGCTCCTATGTGGACCGCTTCGTCTGCTTCCAAAACATGGGGCGCATTTCTGTCCACGTCGCTGTACACCGCAACCGTATTGATTCCGAGATCGCGCGCGGTGCGCATCACCCTCAGGGCAATTTCTCCTCTGTTTGCAATCAGTATTTTCTTTATCAATTTCTATTTCTTATGGTTAAACAGCAGTCATCAGGTGATCCATTATTTTTAAACTCAGATCTTCTACGTAGTATGATCCCTCAAGAGGATCGCGTACAAGATCCAAATGTGATTCCTGTTTCAATATGTGCATGGTATGCAGGGCTGTCCGCATCCAATCCGGTGAGGGATTTTCCAAATTATAATCAGAAGGCAGCATCCAAACCGTTTCCGAACCACCCAAAACAGCTGCCAGGGCAGCCGTCGTTTGGTAAATCTGATTGGAGAATGGTTCTGATCCCAATAGGGCTGAATCAGGACCTGCTTCAAAAATGAAGGGATAAAGACCGGTTTGGGCCGACCACATGCGAAACGCTCTGATCGCACTGATACCGGTCAAAAAATCATCGGAAAGCAGAAGTCTCAGAACGAATCTGGCCTCTGGAAATTCTGCCTGAATGGACTGGAATTTGATTAGGGCCCGACTCAAAGTTTCTGCCCATAAATCGGCATGACTCAAGGAAAATTCCAAGACCGGAGTCAAAGTGATGGAGGAATTGGTGGAAACCAAATTTTTAAAATCCTCCCGATGGTTCCAGAAGTCTTCCAGCCCCATTTCCAGATTCAATGGACCTGCCACAGACTGAAGTGCAGCCTTCGACAAGCTATCTGTCCTGACAAACCAATCCGCAGAAAGGACCAAAGACAATCGAACCATATCCAGGTACACGCCTTCCAACAAAAAGGATAGATCTTCCGGTTTCCCTTCCGGATTTAAATGAAAGCGCAGATGTTCGGCTCCGTGGGTCAATGCATATAGTATCCTGGCCCTTAAATCCGATGCTGAAAAAAATCCCTGACTTTTGTCCAGCACAATGCCAGACAGACGTGCAGGATCAGGAAGAACGGATATCTCCGGCCAGCTTATTCCCTGAAGATCCTCTGCATGCGGAAAAGAATTTCCCTGAATGTTTCCAAAAGCAGGATGATGGATCAACCCCCCGGCATCCTTTCCAATGAGTTCAATCCAATCTTTACGGGAAGAATAATTTCCTGAAATCATGCTGGTCATCATTTCAATCTAAGCAATACATTACCCTTATCCACTTTCACCCCTGACTTTACCAGGACATCTTCTACCTGTGCATCCGCCTGGGCCCTGATGATGTTTTCCATCTTCATGGCTTCCAGGGTCACCAGTTTATCTCCTTTAGAGACTTTCTGGCCCGGATCCACATGGACATGGAGAATCAATCCTGCCATGGGTGCCTTCAGATTCTGATCCTTTCCGGCATCGCCTTTTGTCAGATTAAGGCCTGATATCATTTGCTCCAACTCAGATACTATCGCGCACTGGTATACACTCTCGCCCACGCGCAATTCAAGGGTACGTTCGCTTTCAGAAATATGAACCCTTTCTCCCTGCAAGGAGAGATTCTGATAGATCAAATGATACTGTGCCTGGCCGAGCTTTGAGATATCAAGCATTTTGATGTCCTCATCAGAAACTTCATACTCAAACGCGCCAATTCTAATTTTATATAATGCCATGATAGATCTCTGCAAAAGAGAGGCAAATCTAAGACTGTATGAGCATAAATCCGCAACTGTGGCTTCATTTCTCAGAGAATACCCATATTTCCCAAGTCAAAGAGCCAAATTCAAAAAATCAGGTCAGAGCAATTTTAAATACAAATAGATTTCACTCACCAAAAGACATGCCTATCTAAAAGCATAAGCTCTCCACTCAAACCAAAGGCTTCAGCCCCCAGAATTCGAATCCGGCCCACGGACTCTCCAGGATAACTGGTTCCGAACTGATGGGGTGTTTAAATTCAAGCCGCGAAGAATGTAGGCCGATCCGCATTTCTTCCACCCGCTTACTTGCTCCATAATGTTCATCATTCCAGACAGGGTGACCGAGAAAAGCCAGAGTAGCTCTGATCTGGTGGTATCTGCCAGTATAAAGTTTCACCTTGACCAAAGAATATTCAGGAGAGGCTTGCAGACATTCCAAACCGGCTCTGATCTCCTTAAATCCTGATCCGGGTTCATTTCTGATTTCAGCCCTGAAATGTTTGTCGATCTTTTTATGCCAAAGCCTGGGAGAAGATGGTATATGTTGAGCGGCACCTTCCACCAGTGCAAGATATTCCTTCTTGACCTGTCCCTTCTCAAAATACTCGTTCATCACTTTGAGTACAGAGGGTTTTTTGGACAAAATCAAAATTCCGGAAGCAGGTTTATCCAGCCGATGACACAATCCAGCGATCAGATTTTTTGCCTTTTGGCCTGATTCCCTGTAGTGAGTCAGCACTCTGGATTGCACGCAATCCTCCTCTCCTGCCCTTCCGGGTTCGCAAGCAAGGCCGGAAGGCTTGTTGATGCCGATCAGTGCTTTATCCTCAAAAATCACCTCCAGGTCCATACCTCAACGCAGGATGGTGAGGTCTCCTTGCAGAATCTGGGTCTCCCCATTTTTCCATTCAATCTCTGCCAGCCAGACATAGACACCTGGATTGAGCAACTGACCTTTGTAAGTTCCGTCCCATCCGTCCTCAGGAGTATTGGGTCTCAGATTTTGCCTGAAGAACACTTGACCACCCCAACGGTCAAATATTTTCATCATCCGGATCTCCTTATAGCTGTCCTCCGTCACTACGGGGAAGAAAGAATCATTGACTCCATCCCCGTTGGGGCTGATAGCTGTTGGAAACCAAATCCCTCTCTTAATAACGGAAACCCTGACCCGGGCACTGGCGATGCACCCGTTCAGATTGGCATAGGTGACGGTATATTCCAAATCCCTGTCGGGATTGATCAACTCCGGTTCCGGACAATCGTCACAACTAAGGAAATCAGAAGGAGACCATTGGATCCATGCGATTGAATCCTTGGGTGTGCCAAAGACAGGCATTAATTTGAAGGATTGTCCCTCGTCGAGTTTAACCTCCGGTATGATGGTCACGGAAACCAGAGAAGGAGTGTCCACATCAAAGTCTTTGTTGAGAATACAACCATTTGCATCGACGATGCGGAGCCTGTGTGGACCAGGATTGAGACCTGAAGCCGAGGTGCCTGACAGTGGATTGTTGTTCAGAAAAACTGTTAATGGCCTTTCACCACCGATCACATTCAGCACATTGACAGAGGCTTCATCTCCACTACAGAAAGGCTGTGCGAGGTCCAATAAAACATCGACTGGCACATTGGTATTTTCGGTGACCGTGAGAGAATCTGAGGACTGGCAACCATTGGAATTATCGATCACGGTAATCCGGTATATTCCCGGTGAGGAAACGGTACAGGAGGGAGAATTGGGCATTGATACAATTGTTCCATTTTGAGTGGTCCATAAAATGGAAAAGCCGGATACAGGAGTGCTCACAGCTCCATTCAGCGTGACCGTTCTCCTGGTACAGGTAAGCTGCTGGGGGGCGCTAAGTGAAAGAACGGGCAGATTCTTGTTTTCGAAAACCCAAATATCTACTTTGGTACTGCAGAAATTAGAGGAATCCAGGATGGTCAGAGAATATTGACCCGGTTTATTCACCCTTATAGACTGGGCAGCCGGATCGGAAGCAATGTTGCCCCCGACTGTGCTCCATGTATGGATGAAATTGGGTCCCTGATCCGATCCGGCAGAGTTCAACACAATTTCGGTTTTGGTACATGTGAGACTGTCAGCAGATGGAATGACCACTATGGGCTTGCGGGTATTCAAGGTAATCTGAAGCTGATCGGTATGGGTACATCCATTGGCCAGGTCGGTCACCAATAGCTGATAAGTACCCTCTCTTACTGCAGTCACATCAGCTCTGTTCATTTGACCCTGGATCAATCCATCCGGTGTGGTCCACAAATAGGTAAACCTGTTGGAGGGGGATGATGCAGAACCAGTCAGACTCAATGATGTCGTAGCACAATTCCAGATCAGATCCGCGCCCGCAAAAACCTGCGGACGAAGGGTATCCAAGGCAACCTCCACAGAAACGGAGGTCTTACATCCATTACCCGGATCCACAGCGGTCAACATATAGATTCCGGGTGCATCAACGGCCGTAGAAGGAGAAGACGGTGCCTGGATGGTTCCATTAGGCGGTCCGGTCCAAGAAAGAGTAAGAGGATTACCCGACTGCGAACGGGCAATGGCAGAAAGAACCACCATAGCCCTGACACAATTGAGCGTATCGGGAATTGCCAAACTGACCAGGGGCAAATTTTGATCGGGATCTACACGAACAGATGCAGTATCGCGACAACCATTGCGGGTATTTTCAATCACAAGCTGATAAACTCCGGGCGCATTGACCGTGATCACGCTACTCATCTGACCTGAGACTATGCTTCCTCCGGATGTAGTCCAGGTGTATTGATACTCGGGTCCCGCACTGGAGGCAGATCCATCGATCGTCAGCAAAGTATCCAGGCATCGGAATAACAGATCTGGACCCGCCAAAGCTATAGGTGCTGCCATATCTTCATCCACCCATACAGAATCCAGATTGCTGCAACCATTGGATGGATTGGTCACTTTCACCCAATACCAGCCTTTGCGATCCAGCTGAATTGACGGAGAGTTGGCACCTGATAAAATATTCCCGTCCGGTGTACTCCAATCGAATAAGAGCGTATCCTGCGGATTGGTGGATGAATTGAGGGTAATCTGTCTCACTGAACAAGTGAGCAGCTGATTTAAGCCTGCATCCAATGCAGGGATATTGCGTTGATCTGTAATATTCAAAGAATCTTCCGATTCACAACCATTTTTAAGATTGACTATTTTCAAATGTACCTTGCCCGCATTCATCACAAATCGAGGGGTCAGTGAATCTTCTGCGGTTTGTATTACTCCGCCAATCGTCCAGATGAAGGACTTATTACTCAATGAATCAGAGATTGTGGGAATCACCGAAACGCCGTTGTTGACGCAATCCACTAACAGGTCCGATCCAAGCTCAAAGGATGGCTTCATTGTATCGATGGCAACCAACCAAAACGCGCTGTCCAGACAACTGTTTTGCTTGTCGGTGACCGTCAATTTGTGTATGCCTGCCAATGAAGACCTCAGCTCCCGTCCCAGAGTATCAATACCTGCCGGGTTGGTCCATTGGATCCTGTAACGTGTCGTATCGGATTGTGCCGATCTCAAAAGTGCCTCCAATTTAAGACAGTCCAGCAACGTATCCCCGGATATGGACACGGAAGGTCGCACAGTATCTGCTGTCAGGTCAAAATCCAAAATAAGGTTGCAGTCAGAAAACTCATCTGTAACTGTTACGGTATATTTCCCCGCCTTTACTACAGAAACCATTTCGGTACCCTGTCCTTCTATAATATTGGGAGCAGGTGCCCATAAATATCGGTAATTACCGCTTCCCGAAACCATGTCGATGTTAAGCTCAAGGGTATCCCTGGCGCAGGTCACCTTTCCAGATGCACGCATGTTCCCGACCAGGTTATCGGGTGCTTCGTATTCAAATTGTGCTTCCGCCTCACATTCCACCGTTCCGTTTTTGTATTTTACTTTGAGGGTATAAATACCGGAACCCCTCACCTTGGCCATCAATCCATTTGTGGACAAAATCTTGCCCCTGTCCGTAGACCATTCATAGGTTATATTGGGACCGAATGAAGAACCTGTTCCAAATAAATCGAATGGTTCTGAACCACATTTTGGTTTGATGGGCACATCAATTTTGGCTTTCAAGTCCACGATCTCAACGGTGACTTCATCTTCATCCACGCATTTCTCAAAAAGAGCGATATCGTCCAGCGCAAAATCATTGCCATAACCAACACCAGAAGTTTCAATAATACACAACTGGGCGGAAGACCCGGTTGCCTTAAAGCATCCTTCCACTTTAATCCAATCGCATAATGAGCCCGCAGATCCGCTGGCAAAAGTTGTACCGTTGACCGTCGCACTCATCTGTGATGGGGCTACCGGAAAAACATTTTGAACCCAAAATTCAAATAAATAAGTGCGCCCGGCAACCACCGGAACGGTCTGACACCAGACATCACGACCAGGAGTGGTAGAGCCATCCACCACCATCATCTGACCCCCTCCTGAAGTATGATCCCCACAGGGGCTAAAGCCGGCATTATAAGCCTGAGGATTTGACCCAACTCCATAATTATTAGGACCAAAGGGCCCTCCAGGAACACCATAAACATACTGAGTAGAAAAGCCTGAATTGCCGGATTCAAAATCTCCGTTGTTGATCAGATTGGTCGTGGTTTGACCTTCAGCTGTAAGCTTATAGGTGTATCGGCCCGGAGTCTTGTGCATGACCATGGGATCCAAAACATCTGTGCTGCTCAAACCCGCCGCTGGACTCCACATGATCTTGGTATACGTTCCTTGAACATTTCCCTGGAGCATGATCATATTGGCAGGATCGCAGGTAAAAAGATCGGGACCGGCATCGGCATTCAATCCTGCGCACTGAGAGAAAAGATCAGTGGTAAAAACAAACAAGACAAAAATAAACAAAGACCTTACTGATTTTAAATCTTTCATTTTCTGTTTGGTAGGTTGGGCTTGAACTATATATTAACGATCAGGATGCTTTTTGCATCGCATTCATATTTTTTCTTTGGTTTTTCTTTTTGGGATAGACCAGCTTCATTTCTTTTACCAAATGTCCTGCACCGGCAAATTTATCAATCACGAACAAAATGTACCGCGTATCGACCATGATGTTCCTGCAAATGGAGACGTCATAATTGATATCGCTCATGGTTCCCTCCCATACCCGGTCAAAATTGAGTCCCACAAGATTTCCATAAGCATCGATGGCCGGGCTGCCCGAGTTACCTCCTGTCGTATGGTTGGAACCAATAAATGCAAGGGGCATTTTACCCATTTCTCCATACGGTCCGTAATCTTTTGCTCTATATAGCTCGAGCAATCTGGGGTGTACGTCAAATTCGTAATCTCCGGGAACATACTTTTCCATGACGCCATCCAGGTAGGTCTGGTGCTGATACCAGACTCCATCTCTGGGCCGGAATCCTTCTACCCTGCCATAAGTGACCCGCAAGGTCGAATTGGCATCCGGATAAAAACGCCTTTCAGGAAAAAGCTCCATCAGGGCCGCCATATGTGTTCTGCGCAGATCGGCAATATTCTCTTCCAAAAGTCCTGCCTGTGGTTGTATACCATAGTTCAGAAAGTAACTTAATTCCTCATAAAACTTATAGACCGGATCCGCCTCCACAGCCTTCTTCCATTCTGCATAAGGAAGGGAGTTAATTTTGCGAATGCCTTCTGCTGAGGTAAACATACTGCGATCAAAAAGCTCCATCGAGAACTTATTGCAATCCCCGTTATACAACTTCATTTGATCCCGTAAGTAAGGCAAAAGCAATTCAGTTTTGATTCCATCGATCAGTATCCGGGTTACATCAGCAATGATCTCCTTTTCCAGGGAAATATGGACATCCTTGAATAATTGTTCTGCCTGATCGGTCATTTCCTGTCGGCGTTTGAGGTATATTTCCTCGCCACGCCCCTCATACGCTTCAGCGAGTCTTTTAAATCTAAGGTAGCAGCCATACAAATTGGTATTGCGTTGATAAGCTTCCGCATAATAATCCTTGGCCAGGGCAAGGGGTTCGAGTTTGGCATAATTGTCCTCCAGGTCTGAAATGATATTTTTATATCCTGACCATGCCGGATTGGAATTGACTTTTCTGAGAAACTCATCGTCTGCCTTCTGCTTTTTGTCCAAAGCTCCGGTAAATTTGACACCCTGACTTTCGCCAATCCACTTTTTCCATGCATTGGCTATACTTGCATAAAACGAACTGTACTGAATCTTGGTCTTCTCATCCGCGCGCATGTACTTGTCCATGATTTTGAGAACGCGGTCGCGAATGCCTATGCGCACCGGATTCTGAACTTCGGTGATTTGCCGAACTCCTTCCCGGGTCAGGTATTCATTGGTCCGGCCCGGAAAACCAAATACCATTGTAAAATCACCTTCTGACACCCCACTCATCGATACAGGAAGAAAATGCCTCGGCTTCAATGGAGTATTGTTCTCGCTGTATTCTGCCGGCAAGTTGTTTTTACCTGCATATATCCTAAAGAGTGAAAAATCTCCGGTGTGTCTTGGCCAAACCCAGTTATCCGTATCCGCTCCAAATTTTCCGATGGATTCCGGAGGCGTTCCTACCAAACGAACGTCTTTATAGGTTTCGGTAATAAAAGCAAAAAACTGATTTCCATTGTAAAATGCACGGATGACTACATCCTGATAACTTTCCTTTGCTATTTTTTTGATCAATTCATTCTGATTCTGATCGTAGATCAATCTTCTCTGATTGTCCTTCATGCTCACTGTAATGCCTTTGAGCATATCCCTGGTAACATCCTCAATACGGACGATCAAGGTGGCAGTCAATCCCTTGCAGGGAAGTTCTGATTTTCGATCGGATGCCCAGAAGCCATTCTTCAATAAATTCTTTTCGACGGTGGAATGAGATTGAATATAACCATAACCACAATGGTGATTGGTGAGCAACAGGCTCTGGTCCGAAATGATTTCCGCAGTACAACCCCCGCCAAAATGAACGATGGCATCTTTTAGAGAACCTTTGTTTACAGAATAAATATCCTCGGCCTTCATTTTCATGCCCATGGATTGCATTTCTTTTTCATTGAGTGCTTTCAGAAGATGAGGCAGCCACATCCCCTCTCCTGCCCATAGATATTGGCCCACAAAGAGAAATAGAAACAAAAATGGTATGCTACGGAACGTATGATTTTGGATCATGTAAGGTTATTTAGATTGAATAATTTGAACCGGAATGTCGCGGGTGAGCGAACCATCTCCTACTCTGAGTATATAGCTGCCTGATGGTATTTTTTTCAAATCGATTTTGTGTTGTCTGACCGACACGACTTCCCTGTTTTCGAGGATCACTTGTCCGGTCAAGGACAATAGTCTGATGACACATGGACGATTGGATTGAAACGGCAATTCCAAAAATAAATGATCTCTCGCCGGCACAGGATAACACCTGATTCCATCCAAAAACTGATTATCCGAAGAGGAAGGCTCAGATATGATAAAAGTCCGGCTTAGTTTACAATTGTGGGCGTCCGTGACCTCCACCCTGTATTCACCGGTCTCCAATCCTTCCAGAGTGCTGTCCACTGAAAATTCAAATCCATCCTTTGTCCATTTGAAAGAATAAGGCCTCACACCTCCATTCACCTTAGTCCTGATGGAAGAGCCGGAAGGCGGTTTCAAATCCACTTCTGCCTGAAGGTCCAATGAATCGGGTTGTTGCAATATGACTTCCATAACAGCCTCGCAGCCCAGGGAATCGACTACCTTGATGGAATAAGCGCCCGCCTTTAAGCTGGTCCGCGAAGAAGACAGAGCCTGATCAGAAAAGCTGTACTGAAAAGGAGGACGACCATCAGACAAGGTCCATTCGATTGCGCCGTTGTTGTCCCCATAGCAGAGCGGATCCATGCTAGTCCACTGGATCACCGGTGGGAGCGCTTCGGTAAGCCTGAATGAATCCCTTGTAAAACAACCAGTCCGATTGTTGGTCAGTTGAAAGTGATACAAACCGGGTTGACTGACCACCAGGGCAGAACTGTCGGATACAGGATTACCCTGGGTTTGCCACAGATATTTGAAATCCACTGAAGTGTTGGATGATATCAATGTGACTGATGCGTGCTTGCAATCCAAAAAAGGATGGTCTGACCTGATGCGAGCGGAAGGATTGTTATTGACCTTTATGTAGATCTCATCGCTTCGCGTACAACCTGTGGGTGAAGTGTAGGTCAATTGGTATAATCCCGTCCTGGAGAGATTGGCAACACCCACATTCAGAGTTTCATTCGAAGAAAAACTGGTATCCAGTCCAAGAGGACCTGTCCACCTGAAAACTCCCTGTGTCAGTGCATTATCGCATTTGAGAAAAAGGGTTTGGCCCATACAGACATTCAGGGTATCCTTGCTGATGAACGGTCCGTCCCCGGAACGAAGTGCTGCATCGACGGAAAGCGGCATGCAATCGGGTAAATCAATAGAATAGAAACCTCTCCCATAGGTCGAGATAAACAGTCTGCGTGTAGGGTGATGAATATCCAGATCGGTCACTGAGGTATTGGGCAGACCGGCACCATAATACTTCCAATCCCACACTCCGGGCTCTGCAAAGAAAACCCCGATATCAGTACCTGCAAAAAGCACATTGGAGGCCTCATCGTAACAAAGTGCCAAAACGGGCGTATTGACAAAATTACCCGTTGCATTAATCCAGGTTTTGCCGCGGTCGCGTGATTCCATAATCTTGATTGAGCCCAAACCTGCCCTGCTCAGCCACACTTTGTTGGTGTCCCTGGTGTGAAAACAAATATCCGTCACATCGTGGTTGAGGGCCACGGTAGCACGCGTCCAGTTTTTTCCATAATCGCGTGTCTGATAGACATTGTTGGCATAGGATGTCAGGATGGTGGTTGTATCCAGGGGGCTGAATCGCACGATCCTGAGATCGCGATCCTCTGCTCCCGTCAGATTGTTGCTGAGTTTGGAAAAATTATCCCCCCTGTTATGGCTCACAAAAACATCGTGGTAGCCTATTACGAAGGTCTTGGGATTTTTAGGATTCAGGCCAAAAGGAGTGACCCATTGTCCCTGGGGTTTCCCGGGAATGTTCTGGCTTATTTCCGTGAGGTTATAAAAATTATTGTTTGTGCGATAAACCGCGGTCCCTCCCCAATATTCCGTGTACCCGATATTGGGATTGACCGGATCGATTTCCTGCCACATCGCATCCCCGCCGTTGGTATTTCCCCAAGAACCATTGGCCCTTCTGATGAAACCTCCGTTGTCCTGGCTGCCACCGATCATAGCAGGCGGATTCGTCGTTGAAACGGCCATTTTGTAAAATTGTGTAATGGGCAGGTTGTTCACCAGCTCTGTCCATTGGTTGGTGTTTTCATTGTACTTGTGGATTCCACCGTCGTTACAAAAATAAATATCCTGTTTTTGTCTAGGGTGAAATCCGATGTATCGTTGGTCCGCATGGATCTCTGGCAAAGCGGTTCCTCCATGCCAATGGGCCAATTGATTCCAGCTGACTCCTCCATCCGTCGACTTGTATGGGTTGACAAATCCGCAATACATGACAGATGGGTTTTGCTGAGAAACAAAAAATACAAGATTTTCCGGCATATCGGAGACAAAAGAAAACGAAGTGCCTGAATTATCTGACCGAAAGAACTTTTTGGCATTATCCTGAGATGCATTCACTCCCAAAAATGCGGGAGCTGCCGCAGTAACGGCCAATTTGAGAAAGGCTTTCTGCGTATTGAAGCTGGAGACCTGAGACCAGCTGGCTCCGCCATCTCCAGAACGAAAGACCTCACTGGTTCCCCAATAATCATAGCGGGCGGCATATACGACCGAAGTATCTCCCGGCTTGTACACCACGTCTGAAAACTGATCGTTATGAACTTTCTGCCAGGTGGTTCCTCCGTTGTAAGTCTTATATAAACCATTGTTGGTGGCTGCTATCAAAATGGAAGAATTCCGCGGATTCATGACCATACTGAAGAGGACCTTGCTCTCAGTCAGCCTCCAGCTGAGCCCGGTAGTCTTCCAGGTCGCCCCTCCGTCTGTGGATTTATAAACACCCAGACCATACTGCCACCATCCTTCTTTCTCTCCCAGGCTGATGTAAATATTATTTGGATTTTTCTGATCCACGATCACCACACCTACTGGCTGTTGGGGCAGATCTTCGCCCAAAGAAAAATAAGTCAGACCGCCATCTGTGGTTTTCCATAAACCTCCATTGGGAGCCGCGACGAAGAAGGTAGCATTTTGGGTAGGGTGAAAATCTATATGCGTAGTCCGTCCCATGCCCCAGTAGCCGCCCGTATTCCGGACAGGTCCCTCGTGTTTCCAATCCAATCCCATTCGGTAGGCTGACTGGCTTTTGACGGACTTGTAAAGCAGCTGCTGCCGCTGCAGATCAGGAAAAGATCCATCATCATTCAAGCGATCCCGCCAGTACCAGGCCCAGCGCTCGAGCCTCAGGCGTTCATTATCCTGATTATCCTTCTTGTGCAGATTTTTATGAAACTCCTCTTTGTAGGACTGGTCTTCCAGCTGGTGTCTGCGCACCATACGGTCGGCCCTTCTGTAAATTTCCTCAAAGCTATGGCCCTCTTCAATATATGACTGAAGTCTCTGGATCTGTGCAGGTAATGCATTAGAAAAAACAAGAATAACAATCAGTAGAAACAATTGTTTCATGCAAAAAATTTGTTCAAAATTACACAAATAGATACACTCCCAAGAGCATAATCCCTTCCGGACCCTACTTTACGGAAAACTACTCACCTGGCGCTGATCCGAAAATAATCCAGTTCTCCATGATAACAAACAAGGCCTTTTAAAAAATCAGCCATGTGTGGTAATGAATTGAAAACAAGTGAAATAACTCAAAACAAAAAATGTAAAAAAAATTAATCCCGCAATACTTAACAAAATTTTAAAAGCCGTGGGATACCCTCGAAAGCCCAAAGCATTCTATCATTGTGGTACGAAATTCGATTTGCCTCAAAAAATTGAAGGTAGCGGATTTATAAAGAGCGAGGAGAGAGAATAGGCTCGATGACCCTCCGGCAACCCAATCCGGTATGAGAAATCAAACTGAATTATGGTGCCCACCTACTCAGCTTCATGTGAGCCTGAGAAATATAAATTGGTTACGACAATGAAAAAGAAAATGAACGCGCAAAAGAACTCTTTGGCAAACCTGTCCACACCCTTTCCTTTTTTTCCTTTTACCCTTCCGGTAATGATGCATTGTTGTTGTTGCATGCAATAAGACAGCAGGTGTCCTTTTAGATTTTTTCAACTTATTTTTTCTGCTGTTTGAATTCTGAGGTCTGTGCTTACAGGCGTTCTCATTTCCATTCATCCAATTTATAAATTTATTTTCCTGTGCATCCTTTGATTCATTCTCTATACACACATCAAAAAAACAAAGTACCGGTCGAACCAAAGCGACGAGACATCTTTAATCAAATTAGAAAAGTATATAAAGCTTAAAGAATGGAAAAAACATTTGAATGGAAACATAGCTTTGAAACAGAACAGGGAGGCAGGCTGGATGCACTGGACATCCGTTATTATCTTTCTGAGCCCTCCAATTCAAGCCACAAACCGGTCGTTTGGATCTGTCATGCACTGACTGCCAGTGCAGACGCTTCCGACTGGTGGCCAGGAATGGTCGGAACTGGAAAACTGTTTGACCCCCAGAATTACTTTATCATCTGCGCCAATATTCCGGGTTCATGCTACGGTTCTACCGGGCCTCTTTCCATGCGCAAGGAAGGCGCAAAAAGATATTACCGGGATTTTCCCCTGCTCACGATCCGGGATGTGGTGCGCGCACTGGAACTGCTCCGGAACGAACTCAAAATTTCAAAAATACACACCCTGATCGGCGGATCTCTGGGTGGGCAGACCGCACTGGAGTGGTCCGTCCACGCGCCGGGATTGCATCAACACATGGTATTGCTGGCCACCAACGCCATACATTCACCCTGGGGCGTGGCCTTTAATGAAACACAGAGAATGGCGATTGAAATGGACCCGACCTGGCCGGAGGAAAATGAAGATGCTGGCCTGGAGGGACTCAAAGTTGCCCGGGCTGCGGCTCTGCTGAGTTACAGAAGCTACCACACGTACCAGCAAACCCAGGCTGAACAGCATTCCGGCAACCTGGGTCCGCTCAGAGCTTCCTCTTATCAAAGATACCAGGGGGATAAACTTGCTTCCAGATTCAATGCTTTTTCCTACTGGTATCTGACCAAAATGATGGACAGTCATGATATAGGTAGAAACAGAGGATCTGCAGAAGAGGTGTTGGGATGGATCAGAGCCAAAACGCTTGTCATCGGGATATCTTCAGACCTGCTCTTTCCTACAGAGGAACAGATCTTTCTGGCCAAACATATACCCGAAGCCGAATACGCGGAAATTGAATCCCTCTATGGACATGACGGATTCCTTATTGAGAACGACAAAATCAGCCAACTCATCAGGCCATTCTATTTAAAAAATCAACTCTAATCATTCAAAAGCAATCATGAACTCAAAAATCAAAATCGGAATGTTTGGACTTGGCTGCGTAGGCCAGGGACTTTACGAAGTATTAAACAAAAGCACCGGATTCAGGGCGGATATCGAACGCATCGTGGTGAAAAATCCTGACAAAAAAAGACCAGTCAATCCATCCCTGATCAGCTATGACAAAAATGACATCCTGAACAATCCGGATATCGATGTGGTGGTTGAGCTGATAGATGATCCCCAATCGGCTTATGAAATTGTCAAAACTGCCCTGATGCATGGCAAACATGTCGTGACTGCCAACAAAAAAATGCTTGCCCATCATTTTGAAGAATTATACCAATTGCAACAGAAGTATGGCGTATCCCTTCTGTATGAAGGTTCCTCCTGCGGCAGTATTCCCATCATCCGCACACTGGAAGAATATTTTGACAATGAACCCATACAAAGTCTGGAAGGCATTTTCAACGGAACCACCAATTACATTCTCAGCAAGATGACGCAGGACCGGATCGGATATGCGGAAGCTCTGAGACAGGCGCAGGAGCTGGGCTTTGCAGAAAGCGATCCCACCAATGATGTGGAAGGTTACGATGCCAAATACAAAGCGCTCATCATGTGCTGGCATGCCTTTGGCCTCTCCGTCCATCCGGATCAGGTTTTAAATCTGGGCATTGACCTGCTGGGATCGGAAGACATGGATTACCTCAGGGAAAAAGAATTAAAACTCAAACTGACTCCCGTGGTCAAAAGACTGGGCGCAAATAATTTAGTTGCCTTCGTACTACCTCAATTTGTGTCCAAAAAGAATCCCATCTACTACGTCGAACAGGAATTCAACGCCGTCTCGCTGGAGGCCCGGTATTCCGGTCAGCAGTTTTTCCAGGGACGCGGAGCGGGCAGTCTGCCCACAGGCGCCGCGGTTCTGTCAGATCTGTCTGCTCTGTCTTACGGCTATAAATACGAGTACAAGAAATACCGTCAAAACGAACACCTGACCTTCACCAACCAGGCATCCATCAAAGTTTATGTGCGGTTCCGGCACAGTGAAGAAATAAAGGATCTGAAATTCACGGAGATCGAACAGAGCTATTCCAGTCCGGGCTACCAGTACATCATCGGGCGCATTCTTTTGGAGGAACTGCTCGAAAAAAGAAACTCCCTCCACCAGAAAGATATCTTCCTTGCACTCTCCGAGGGAGGTTCTGAATCCATTGTCCTACAGCAGGACCTATCAGTCACAAAAGAAAAGCTGGTGGAGAGCATGGAGATATAGAAATACGGGTCCTTTCCAAAAATTCGAAATAATTGAATCAATACAATGATTCCCGATGGATGAAATTACCAGATTAACTGAAGCTAAGCTTGTAGTCACGGATGCAATTTTCAATCACGCCAGAAGCTTCAGCTTTATCCCTGAAATCCCTGATGATGACCTTTTTGTTTTCGAGGATGGTATATTGTTCGAAGAAGTGCCTGAGTTCCGAAAAAAAAGTACGCGGCAGATCATCCAGGGATTGGATGTGGGCATTCGTGACGTCTGTGTCTGCGACTGAAAGAATTTTTCTGTCCAGTTTACCCCGATCCTCCATCTGAAGCATACCCAATACCCGGCACCGCACCAGACAAAGGGAAGGCAAGGAAAAGGATGACAAGATCAGTATATCCAGAGGATCTCCATCATCTTCTATGGTGCCGGGGATGAATCCGTAATTGATCGGGTACTCAAAAGTCGTGGACAGCACTCGGTCCAGGATCAGCAAACCCGAATCCTTGTGCATTTCAAACTTACAGCGCTCTCCTTTCGGGATTTCCACTACACCCATGACCGTGTGGCCGTCCCAGTCTGGAGACGGACCATGCCAGGGATGCTGGGTCATTTTATTGGGTAGCGACATGATGAATACTGTAGCGAAACAACCTGGAAAGTGCCATTGGCCCGGACATCAGGGTTTGATGTCTTTTAAAGGACTTCCCGGAACTATGGGGCCGAGGTCTTTCCAATCTTTTACTTTCTTCTTGCCTTTGGTTTTGGAAGCGAGAAGGACAGCATTGTAAGCATTGATGAATCCTCCCGTAGAAGACAGGTCAGACAGTTTCTTCTGTCCAGCGGATTTTCCAGGCACCTTCACCATGATATCGGTTTTTACTACGGAATTTCTCAGAATTTCCTTCACCTGTACGGCAGTCAATGTAGGAAAATAACTGCGGATCATGGCCGCCACACCGGCAGCAATGGGACTGGCCATGGAAGTACCCTGGAGATTCTGGTATTTGCTGTCCGGTACGGTGGAGTAAATCACCATTCCAGGAGAAAAGAGATCTACATTCTTCTTTCCGTAGTTGGAAAATCCAGCCAGCATATTGGTTCCCTGCTCTGCTGACAATGCGCCTATCTCCAGCCAGTTTTTAGCCTTGTTGGAGGAAAAAAGTTTCTTTTTCTTGTAATACCGGTTGGGAAAATTTTCCACCTCATCGATGTTGGCTCCGCTGTTTCCTGCAGCGTGTACCAGGAGGACATCTTTTGAAGCAGCATATCTCACCGCCTCGTCCACTGCTTCTTTGTTCGGAGAGTGTCCTTTACCAAAGCTCATATTGATGACAGAAGCTCCATTGTCTACGGCATAGCGGATCGCATTGGCCACGTCCTTGTCGCGTTCATCGCCATCCGGCACGCAACGCACACTCATGATCCTGACCTGATCGGCTACGCCGTCCATACCCAGCCCATTGTTTCGGGCAGCTGCCACCAGTCCTGCCACGTGCGTGCCGTGACTTGCTTCAGGACCTTCCACGTCGTTGTTTCCGTAATACCGCTCATTTACATCATTGTAGTTGTCGCCTACGATTTTACGGCTGTCGAAATCAGGATTGAAATTATACTCCAACTCCTTTTTGAAATGTTGGGTGCCTTCTTTGTATTCATTCAATACAAAATCCTTGAGGGCCTGTGCAGAGGCAATAGAAGGATCCTGGCTGATGATATTTTTAGCGATGGTCACACCCAGTGACAATTTTTTGGAATCGTTGTCGCCGATCGCATCCAGGTTTTCAGGATTAAGAGGTTTGTCGCCCAGTGATTGCACCACCGCATCGATGGCGGAGAGCACCTGATTTTGTGAAGCCAACATGCCTTCCAGATTAGAGGAGGCGCTGCTACGGCGTCCTTCCACTTCGTTTTTCAGTTTCAGGTATTGTGCGAATTCCTTTTTTTGCTTTCGTGTCAACTTATCTGGATCCGCATCTTCGTATTTATACCTCATCTGGGCGTACAGCCGAGTGGTCTCATAGCTGTCCGGGCCCACATTGCCATTCTTGCCTCCTATGAAGTTCCATCCATGGATGTCATCGATGTAACCATTTTTATCGTCGTCGATGCCATTTCCCGGTATTTCACCCGGATTGACCCACATGACAGACTTCAGATCTTCGTGCTCTGCATCGACTCCGGAATCGAGAATAGCCACAACAATTTGCCTGGCCGGTCTGCCTTTCAATAATTCGGAATGAGCCCGGTCTGAAGCCACCCCATTGTAACCATCTTTCGACGGATCCAGGTGAAACCAATTTTTAGGAACCTGGGGTTGGGCAGAGAGAAAAGTAGAGAAAACTAAAACCAGCAAAAGTGTAAGAAGCCTGAAAGAGAAATGCATATTGGATAATTTGATTTGTTGCGAATAAAACGCAAAATTAGCAGGATTGTTGGTCGGAAGTAATTCATATTGTAAATACACACCTGTCCTAAATAATTTTTATTTTAAAAATGCAGAATTGATTTCCAATAAGTTACCTCTTGAAATATTGCGATTTTGGAATTGATCCCCTACCTTTAATGTCAATTCCTCAAAATTAGAAATACATGTATGTTACTTTCTTTTGGCCTGACCGAGCGGTCACACCTATAGTGTGAATGGAGTGCCACAAAGGCACTCCATAGCGAAGGGAACCAATCAATCCTTTGATTGGCATGGAGAGAGCTACCCGCAGACCCTCTCATTTGTTTGGTCGCATCCATCCGCTTTCGCGGTTCACTTCGCCATCGCACTGTCGTACGATGGTATCCTGCTCCGCAGGATACTAGGCTACGCTCACCTCACTAACCCAACATCAGCTTTGTCGCTATGCTAAAAAAACTCGCCGTTATGTCCTCCCTCAGGGCATTTCTATCGCCACTGCGTCAACTCGGTATTTGTTTAAGCTGCTCAGTTGGGCTCATACAGTTTTTAGCATGGCCGCGACATTCGCTGGTTGGGCCCCGAGCTGCGGGGTCTTAGGCCGCATTCAAAATACATGAAAACCGGCTTTCATAATTGGAC